>JAIPJF010000028.1 GCA_021734325.1 Fidelibacterota bacterium
GTGCGATCAGGACTTCTGCTTCGCGCAGTTTCTTGATGATCTGCTCTGGTGTGTACCGCTTTTTTGACATACTGCTACCTCCATTAATTTAGCCATCAGACTAACTTAACTTCTGGTCCGCCAAATGGGGGGCATGCCAACAGTTGCATCCCATCTCAGAAAAAGAGGTTATTACGACCTTTTATCACGAAAATCTGCTTCCCATGCCAGGATCAAAAAATGCTTTCCTGTTTTGGGATAGCACCAGTACCGTCGCACCTGACACTATACGTTTGATCTCCGACTTCACTCACACCAACTGGATAAAACCTAGCGTGGATAGGGTGTTCTGGAGTCCCGGCTCTGAGATCATGGATACGAGTGCAGCTTATGATATTTACCCTGATCCGATATATTTCTCGGTTGAGGAGCTTGCTGAGAACACCTCTCTGTCCAGCATTGACTCCGTGCAGAGCTATTTGCGGCTGTTAGAGAATCTGCCGGACAGCATTGGGGTAACTGTTTTGTTAACTGATATGGCGGGTAACCAATTCATAGATGAGAGAGTATATCCATTGGTGCCTGCTGACGGTGATCCAGTGCATGAACATCTGTTTAATTATCCGAACCCTTTCAACCCAAGGGCAGGTGCCAGTACAAGCATCAGTTTCCTGCTGAAACGGGATAGCCCAGATGTGTCATTCATCATTCTGGATGCCTCAGGCACAATGGTCAAACATTTTGAAAAGAATGACTTGCTGGCTGGTCGACATGAACTTCCGTGGGATGGAAAGAATATGTGGGGCGAGACCTGCGCTTCTGGTGTTTATTTTGGCGTGCTAGATGTGAAAGACTTGCCACAGGTCTATGTTAAAATCCTGATCGTGAATAAGTAAGTTATGCTATGATGAATAAAATAACTATTATCAGAATCATTTTGTCCGTTTTAGGGATCACAGCTCTTGCCCAGGAGCAGGGACCCGTAGGAGCATTTGCTTCATTCAATCGATACGCCAGCGCCAGTCAAGCATCGCTGGGCACAAGCCTGTTGTCCACTGGCTCAGCAACCGTTCAGTTCCTAAATCCTGCAGGCATGCAGTTGCTGGAGGAAAATCAGCTCTCATTCACATACCTAAGGCTAAAACCGAATTTGGATCAGGATTTCATGAGTTACGCTGCAACAAGACGACTGGGGGAGAAATTCAGTGTGGGCGTTGGAGGGATGACCTACCACGTTGGTGAGATCGAGGGCTATAACGAGCAGGCAGAATTTACCGATTATTACAGTCTAGCGGAATGGTTGGTCAATGTTTCACTCAGTACAGATATGATCCAGCCCTTCAGCGTGGGCATAAATTTGAAGGCTGCTTCCTTGAGTATCAAGGGAGGGGAGGGTGGACTGGAAGATATGGCCTACGGTCTGGATTATGGTTTCATCTATCGTCACTCAGACATCTTCCTCATTGGCGTCAGTACCCAATCCCTGCTTACTGTCAATGACGGTGAACGGAGCTTGCCCAGACTTCGAACCTCTTTTGAAGCTGATATACCAATTTTCAAGTCAAAACCGGCAGCTGCATTCCATATCTGTGGATCCACCCAGTCTGAGTTCAACCACTGGACGACTGGGTTTTTGGGTCTGCATCTTAAATATCCTATTACAAAGGCAGCCATACCATTTATCAATGCCAGGACACCTGCGTTCCTTTTGTTGAGTAATGACCCAGACGATAATACCTCCAGATTTTCTGCCATGGAAGAATGGGGACTAGGGACAGGTATATTGGTGGAGCTGAATAGCGGATTCAAGCTCAAGCTTGAAGTTGCCTACCTGGATGAAAAATATTTTGACCAAACCATTACTACCATGGAATTTCTCTATTAAGGGGCCGCATGATGAAAGCGAATACGATCCGCATACCATATCACAATCTGCTACTCTTTGTTATTTCTTCAATTTTCCTGATTATAAGCTGTGGAGGCTCCAGTCAGGTTGCAGAACCTAGAGCCAAACCGGGCTGGATCAACACTCCAGGAAGGAATCGTTATGTCGGCATCGGGGAGGCTGATTCAAAAGAAGAGGCGCGAAAACGGGCGACCGAGGATGCATTGACTCTGGTCCGTCTGGACGTCCATGGCGGAACGATAAACAGTGTGGCGGAGATGAGCGTCATGGAATCGACCTTCGAGAATGACGAAACTTTCTCTAAATTCTCCAAAATGACAGTGAGTGGCTATGTTAAGGCGTCCCAGGTGGATGCCTATGCTGAGCAGGATTTTGCAGGAAACGATATCATCTTTCGGGAATATGTACTCATGGCTTTCGATAAACGTGAGTACGATATGTGGTTATTACAAAATGTCGGTGATATTGAGCTGTTGGTTCAGGAAATTGAAGAGAAAGCCTCAAGGTATGTCACACCACCGACTGCTGAGCAACTCCGGGAGCTGTTCACTTATCTCGAAATGGCCTCGGCGCAGTATGAAACCCTGATTGAGGTCGGAAGTTCCTCCATGTACGCGGGGCAAATCGCCAACATTCGCAGGGCTATTGAGAAACTGGTGATCGATCATGTTAAATATTTGAAAATTGAGGGTTCTTCAACGGGAATCCTGGTCAATCCCTTTATAAATCAGGCAGCCCATACCAGAATCCGGTTTCTCGCTCAGGATGGTACTCCGATCAGGAATTTTCCATATTTGATCGATCTTACAAATTCATCCGTTGCTTCAGGTTTGGGATTGACCAGTGAATCTGGAGAGGTTGTTATAGAAAGGGCCGTATCCCTTCGCCCAGGAGATACACAGTCACTAGTCATCAGACCAGCAGTGCGCTCCCTCTCTCAAAACGCTCTCCTGCGAAAAAATCTGGAGATTGCCCTGAAATATGTACTCGGGCTGAATGTTGAGACGGTCAACGCAGAGGATGGGAACCTGAGGCACTCATTCAGAGGTGAATTGCTCAAGGTGTTGGACCCTGTAGTGTTCTTGATCGATCCTGACACATCTCCCATGGGCTTACTGGAAGGTGAGGTCATTCTGAAACAATCTTCTGTAGCCTATGGCATCTATTACGTTGATGCAGATGTAAATTTGAAGTTCAGAGCGGACCGTGACAGCGACAATATTCATGCAATCGCTTTTACGGTCAATGATGGGGGTAAACGCTTCGAACAGGCAGCTGAGCATGCACTGCAAAAGGCAGCTTCAGAGGTATTAAAAAAAATCTCTCTAATTCTCAGCACAAAGTTGTAGTTACCTCTATTACCTAAACTGGTATATCCAATCGGGTATACCGATCTAAAATTAAATTCGCCAGAAAAGAATATTTAAAATGGGGAGGTATCATGACGAAAGAAATTACCATTACCCGAATTGTTCTGACTGACTACGTACCAGAAATAAAGTTAATCATATATGGAATGTAATATGTCTGGTTAGTTTTATTTTTCTCATCATCACCATATCAGGGAAATAAATATGTCAAAATAATTCTTATAAGTAATTGAGAGACAATCGAATTGGTAAAGACAGGAAGACATTACTACTGCATGGCCTCTGACACTTTATCATACAGAAAAGTACACTGGGTGTTGAGCATAGTAAATGTGTCAGTTCCTAGAACAGAGGGTCGGGGGATTTTAAGTCCAATGACCATTCCTTGTAAGTATCTATGTATCAGTGAACTACAGTGAATTATGAAATAGCGTGTGCACTGGGTGTGCAGTAATATTAGCTAAATAGGAAGGATTAATGTCCCTGGCGATGTGATCCGAATTTAACAGAACCAATAGTGCTATCTTTAGCAAATGAGATGGATAATGTCACGTAATAGGAAAATCCAACTCGTGAATTAGATTGGTTAATCAGGGCCTAATGTCAATCGGAAAAAGAGGTAAATGAGAACACTACTATTGTATACTGGGATAACGTATGATCACAATCTCCCAAGTAATTGAAAGGAAGTCGTATGAAGAAGCACGTAGTGAGGATTCACATCATATTAATACTCTTGATAGGAGTAACGAACGCTTATGGCAACCAATCCTTAAATTTTGATGGAATAGATGATTATGCATCAGTCACTAGCGACGCCTTCAATGTGAACGCGCTCACAATCTCCGTTTGGGTTAAACCTTCATCTAATGTCTCATCACAGTGGCAGGGTATCGTCGATAAACAACCAAATACCAGCTCAGGATATCTTCTTCAATTTAGGCCAAATATCGCGAATATTGTATTTTCACTGGCTACTGGCTCAAATTATGTAGACCTTACGAGTACTATAGTGCCACAGCCGAATACTTGGTACAATGTCGTTGTTACCTATGATGGGGCCAGTATGATGATGTATATAAATGGTACCCTTGACAATCAGAAAGAATATGCTGGTTCAATAATTCCAAATGATGATCCGTTATATGTTGGTTCAAGAGGATTAATGGAACCATTTGAGGGCAGTATAGATGAGTTGGCTATTTGGGACAGAGTTGTTTCCGCCGAAGAGATCTCCGGTTACAATTTTGATTCAAATGGAATTGTGGCATACTGGAATATGGATGAAGGTATAGGGAGTATATGTGAGGATCTTTCTGGGAATGGATTAGATCTTCTAATCTCAGATGCAACTTGGACAACAGGTGCCCCCGTTGGTAAACCTACAATAGATATTACTGCTTCGAACACCCATTCTCTCCAATTTGATGGTGTTGATGATTATATCAATATAGATAATACATTCGAAATTCAGTCTGATGAAGGGCTCACAGCTTCATTCTGGGTTAAATCAAATTGGATCCAACCCAAAGACTATTTTCTCGACTTCTACTCTGGAAACCGGTACTTCTTTCTTGCGGAGAATGGAGATATTGTATTATCTCAAGATGGAAGCTTTCGTCTTGAGCATTCAATCGATCTGGCTAATTCTTACGGTGATCAGTGGGTTCACATTGCAGGTGTCGTTGATATCGCAAATTCAGTTGCAAAGCTATATCTAAATGGGGTAATGGTCGCTGATACTAGTATTTCGCTTCAATCGATCGCGCTGACATCAGGTGGGAATAAATTAATTGGTTGCCGATATAATCTTGAATATGGTTTCAACGAAAGAGTTTTGGATGAACTCTCAATCTGGAACCGACCACTTAGCCAAGCAGAAATTCAGAATACTCTGAATAATAGTCTTCTTGGTTCAGAAGCAGGACTAGTTAGTTACTGGAATTTTGATGAGGGTACTGGTAATACAGTTTCTGATTTGAGCAATAATAATAATAATGGTACAATCTATGGAGCTAGTTGGAGTACAGATGTACCCTTCCTTAGCTCATCTATTTCTTCCTCTTTGACCTGGAAAATGCAGGTAAAAGGAACCCAGGGCTCACTCAATGATGTAGATAACTATCTAGGTGTTGCTCCAACTGCGACAAAGGGCTTCGATGCATCATTTGATGAGGTAGAGCCACCTGCAGCGCCTGGCAGTAGTTTGAGTCTCTATTTTCCACATCCAGAATGGAATAATCAACTCGGTGACAATTTCTCATCTGATATTCTACCAGAGGAAGATGTTAGTGACTCAATGCAGGTCTGGGATCTGCATGTAGCTACGACTGATTCAGGCATGATTAATCTGGAGTTTCTATTCACAGATATTCCATCACTACCCGTTGTTCTGGAAGATGTTGGTACAGGGTATAAGACTTTCCTCCAGAATGGGAGCACGCACTCGGTTTACGCCAACGCGAACACCAGCTTCAACTTTAGAATTAGTGTTGGAGATACAACTGCTCCACATGTCGTGGTAGGCCGTTCATTCTCCGGTCCTCGTATTTTGAGAGCAGGTCATCCACATGATCTAGACTTCAGTGCGAGTGATGGATATATGCTTGATTATATGGATCTGGCTTTCTCAGGTGATAGTGGTATAACATTTTTACCTTTCGCAACATTTGAAGACAGCGCACACCATTCGTGGTTTACGCCAGATTCGTTTGAGAATGTGCTGTACGGTGCAGCGCTTCAACTCAAGGCGGTAGATTTCGCTGGAAACTCTACTGTAGCCGGCAGTGATCACTTCTTGACTATTGCTTCCGATAGCCTCTTTGCGGATGTGAGCAGCGGTTGGACCCTCTGGGGTGCACCCATCGTACCAAACGTGGATAGTATGAGAGTGAATATTGCTGATGATTTCGCCGGCTACTGGACTACTTATGATTATGTAGACAATGGATACACCTATGATGGATTCCTGTACTCCGGTGAAGGGTACTGGCTTGGTACCCTGGAGAATACGCAAGTTGATGTTCTGGGTGTTCCCAATACTCAAGATGTTGAAGTTCAGCTATCTCAAGGGTGGGATCTGTTAAGCAATCCACTAGTACTGAATGTCAGCTTGGATAGTTTGACATTCACCAGCAACTCAGGACAATCATATACCTATGCTGATGCTGTCAATGCGGGCTGGGTAAACACTGTTTATGGGTTTGATGGTGGTGGCTATTATCAAGCAACCACACTGGAACCATGGAGCGGCTATTGGTTTGGTGTCCTTACTGATAGTCTTTCTGTCACTTTCCCCATTCATGGCGATGGTGCAGTGGTTCTTGCCAAGAGGGCTACGGAGACTGGCTGGAGAGCTCATTTCTATGCTTCATCGAATGGAGTTGAAGATAATCTGCTGACTATCGGAGAACACCCTGAGGCAAGCGACACTTTTGATAATGCATTTGACAATGTGCGGCCACCAGCTTCGCCATTATCCCAATATGCTGCATTAAGTATTCCACATCCTGAATGGGAATTTCCTTTGGGTGACATGTTTGTTGCAGATATCCGCTCATTCCCTGAAGAGGAAACCTATAATGACTGGATTGTGGATGCCTCGAGTTCAGATAGTGATATCACACTAACATGGGATATTTCGCAGATAGAAGAGACATATGATGTACTGATTGATGCAAATGGTAATGGAGAATTTGAGCTTCTTAATTCCATTAGCTCTTTAACAATTGCTGCCAACAGTCAGTTTACATTGAGAGTAACACCTGGAGTGCTTAGTAATGATCCAGTGAATATTCCAACCCAGTTCTCCCTGGAGCAAAACTTTCCTAATCCATTTAACCCAAGTACGACTATTAGGTATGGATTACCAGAGGAGGCTCGAGTTAAGTTGGTCATTTATGATATTTCAGGACGTGAAGTTACGACTTTGATGAGTACGTCACAGTCTGCTGGATATCATGAGATTTTATGGTCAGGTAGAGATAGAGCCGGAGCACCGGTCAGCACAGGGCTCTACTTCGCAAGAATACAAGCAGGGGAGTATAGCAAGGTCATCAAGATGATGTACCTCAAATAGAGTAAATCTACCTCATGGAATAATAGCCCCTGGCATTTGCTGGGGGTATTTTGTTGAATAGGGATTCCCAATCCCTAGGCGATATCCCGTAACGCTATATCCCACAGCCAATTATAGTTAGCACAGAAACAGCATGTGCAATTGGTGATGCAATAGTGTTCAATATCCACCGTTTATGAGACAGCGATATATGCCTTTGGTTTTGCGACACCCTTTTTGAAAATGTGCCGAAAATCTTTGTTTAAGGGTTTTGGCCTGGCAATATCAAGCGAGCCTCATCTGATTCCTCAAAGGCATTACTGCGGGTAAGTCCTTCAACAGCGCTATCCCAATCCCCGAAATCTATTTGGCTTGAAAAAGATTGAGCTTTGAGTAGTGCTTCAATGAGAGGGCCAGGATTCTGACTTCTTGATAATGCACGTAATGCCAAGAGATAATTCTCTCGATAGACCGTTGGAATAATAATCTTTTGCAAATTTGATTGTGATAATTCAGCATTCATCATGATGCGTGCAATACGTCCATTCCCGTCTTCAAATGGATGCACTTCTGATACTAAGAACATCTGAAAAATAGCTTTGGATATTGCATCTGGTAAACCTTGCTGCATTTCCCAGCCCTTAAGTAGGGTACCTTTGACCAAATCAGGTTCCACAAAGTGAGTCCTGCCAGCACGATTGGATTTCAACTTGAATTGCCCTGGTGATTTATCCGTTCGCATAGCCATTACAGTCAAGTGCCTGGATTGAAGCAGGTCTTGATAGGACTCATAATCTTTTGTGGATTGATTCATTTCCATGGAATTGCTAATGACCTTAAAAGTACTCAAAACATCATGGGCATCAGTTGGACGTTGTTCAGGTATCAATTGGTTAAAAACTATATCTTTGGCTTCTTCAAGCTCAAAGACTGTTCCTTCTATGTAATTAGAGAAATATGCTTCAAAGAATGCAAAAAGACGTCTTGCTTCATCTGAATGCTGAGATTCCGATAGTGTTGGTAATGGGCTGCTCTGTAACCTGCTAAAGAGCATGCTGAAAAGTTCAAGACGCTGGGGGTCGTATGGCCATCCCTGTGCCCTGGCTTTGGTAAGGGGAGAGTGAAGGTTGGTATCAGAGTGGGTGCTGAGGATAGCACTGATAATCAGAGTGAGCTTCTGATATGCTTTCTCCATGTCAAGGTTGCTTGCTTGGTTCTGAGCTTCATCGCGGAGTTGGTTCAAAGCACCTTCACCTTTGATACGACATAACTGATCCAGGCGGTCTTCAATGACGGTACGTTCAAGTGTCTTGGTTATGCTACTGGTTTGACGAGAATCCAACAGGTTCTCCATAAATGCACGAGCCTGAGAACTGATATACAATCCGGCAATAAAGTCTGGATCATTACTCGTGGCTTTGGGACCAGGTAGTAGATGGATAGTAAAACCGGCGTAGTTGATAATCTTTTTGTACTTATATGTTAGGAAGATATGACCATCAGAAGTAGGGCCTCCCTCTAAAGCTGAACGGTGACTGAGTATGGCACCAGGATACAGGTGACCTAGTATAATCCATAGATTACGTTTGACGATCACTTCGTCACTATCTATAAGATTGCTGGTATAAACTCGCGGAATCAGTTTCCGAACAAGGTTCTTGCGCTGCAAACGGATTATCTCTTTTGACCTGTTCGAATCTGAGCTGCCAAAAATAATTTCAGGTAATTTTTTTTCCATAGTGTACCGCTCTTTCATGTAAATGTTCAAATATATTTTCTTAACCATGGCAATAAGGAAAATATTTTATATTAAAGGAATATATAATAACTTAACATGATAAAAAGGAAAATATTTTACCGCTGACGGTAATTTAATATAGGGGAGTTTCAGATATCAATAACCGGGGTTTATGAGACTCCTCAACATCCACATTTGATTATGAAACGTATTTGAGACGCTTTCGCCTCATAAAGAGGTGAAAATCTCGTTGTCGTGTCAGGGGGATAGATAGCATAGATCACTACCGCGTCTACGTTTCCAGCTCCCCTGGTCTTTAAAGGGGACCGTTTATGAGACAGATTCAGAGCTCGCCACAAACCCCCTCCAAACCCAATAAATTGAGTCTCAGAACCCGTCTATAAATCAAAGTATCAAAACTAACAGCTTTTACCGTATATGAGACATGGAAGACAATGCCTGAGTACTTCTCAGGCATTTTTAACAAATCAATTATACGGAAAGGAACCAATCATGAATATTGGTTATGCACGAGTATCAACACAAGATCAAAATCTAGATTTACAGAACGATGCTCTCAAAGCTGCCGGCTGTGAGAATATCTATACGGATAAAATGAGTGGAGCAAAAACGAAACGCCCTGGTCTGGAGGAGATCCTCGGGTTCATAAGAAAAGGTGACACGTTGGTTGTCTGGAAATTGGATCGACTGGGAAGATCACTAAAACATCTGATTCAGGTAATGCAGTTGCTTGATGAACGTGGTATTTACTTCAAGAGCGTTCAGGAAAGTCTGGATACTTCAACACCTGGTGGCAAGCTGATCTTTCATGTCTTTGGCGCACTGGCTGAGTTTGAGCGGGATATCATTCGAGAGCGAACATTGGCTGGCTTAGCAGCTGCAAGAGCCAGAGGTCGTAAAGGTGGACGTCCCAGGAAACTTTCCAAGAAACAGGTCGAGATGGCGAAGAAGTTGATGAATGATCGAACAATCCCAATTGATGAGATATGTAAAACCATGGGAGTGTCGAAGGCAACATTGTACCGGTTTGCCAAGTAAGCATTTCTGTTGATCTACCGTTATTGACCAGTATATTTGCGGGTCGTCATTTAACTCAACTTGCCGCGACGTAAAATAAAGAGCTAAACCGGGAGCAGATGACATCTCCGGGTGTCATTTTTGGTTTCTGGTGGTGTTGATAACAGAAACAGTGGTGATTTGCGAGGATTGCAACCACTCTAAACATGTGCTAAACCCTCAAGGTAAATTCATACCCTGAGACATGTTTGTCCCGCAGATCTTCACAATACGAGGAGGCAGTCACATGTCAAAGAGTCAAGAGATTACAATCGTCGCAGAAGGAAAGACCATCAAAGGAGAGATCACCTTTAGAAATGAATCTGATATTTCCCTAAAGATCACCAGCCCATACTCCGGTCTCACCGGAGGGCTTCACATCCCTTACTTTTCAAGACCCTACCACTCATTCATGGCGGACTATGGCGACAGGACTGCAGAGAACCTGCTCAAAGGCCTGTGGGAGTTGGGATCGTATATGGCAGAGCATCGGGAGTTTCTCAAGCTGCAGCTGGCGTTTCATTTTTATCACGGCGACTATGCTGACAGTGAATGCCAGACAAGATTTTTTGACAGTTCCTTTCCTTTTTGTGTTCCAATTGGAACACAAGGGGATATTCTGCTAATCCTGACTGAGGGGCGATTGAATTAAGCCTGTACATTGTCACAGCCAATCCCATTGCATCCTAAATAGCTGGAACTAACTTAGCTGAACAATTTCGGGAGTATTATCGTGGGTAAGAAGGAGCATATACAAGATCGCTGGCTATCTGTTGAAGAAATAGCTGTGCATTTAGGAATTAAGAAGGATACGGCCTATAAGTGGGTAGCAAAGAAACACATGCCGGCCCATAAGGTTGGTCGTCTGTTGAAATTTGATAAAGCTGAAATTGATGCTTGGGTAAAATCTGGCGCGGCCAAAACTGGTGGGGAATGATTTAGTAATGTGCAGAAAAATTTAAACTCTTATGAATATCATTCTAACGTTCACTGGATTCCATGACCCTGACTCACCTGATCGATTGAAATCGGAAAGACGATCGGGACCCATACTCTCTCTTCCTTCAGAAAATAGTGTGAACTCAAGCGTTCTATAATGGAGGGATGATTGCAATATTTCGAATGGAATCGAGCAATTGGTAGCTTCTTTTTCAATGAGCAGAATGCTGAGAAGGAGGTTTATTTATTCACGTCTTTGCAGGATATCATGGAGATAGGGAAAAAGAATGGTGTAGAGGGCTCCGAACAGGATGTATTGAAGGATTTCTATAATGCGCTAATCTACAATAAGGACTTTAATATACCAGGGGGTCGAATAGTCTCGCCCATTGAAATGGCATGTATCCGATATAGAGATTGGGAAAACCGTGAATTTCATGATGAGGATGAAGAAGATTATCAGCGAAATTATCCTTACTATTTATCATACTTAATCTTATTTATTTTACCTTTAACTGTTGAAGGAAATCCCACGTATCGAGCTAGTAATTATTACGATCGGGTATATGATTTTTTCATAGAGAATAGAATACTTCCAAGCAACTCTTCTCGAAGAATTATCAAAAGTTATTTTTATAAAATTGATCAACTATGGCATGATTTGGAAGAGTGGTCAATAGATTACAAAGCCACGGAGTGGGGATATTTCGAATTACACCCATTTTCGAACCAAGCCTGGGTGCATGTCGGATACCCCATGTCACAATGCATTTTCCCAAGTTATGCACACTCTCATCTACCAGAGCTGTACAAAGTGGCGGGGCTTGTGCCAGGTGAAAAGATAGGGTTAAAAAAGTTCAGGAATCTCCTTGGTCAGCTCGGAAAAACTGAGCTAAGGCTCAATAATACTGCCGTTTCCGCAATTGAGGATGAAGCAAATGAGCTTGGACAATCGATTCTTAAAATTGTACTAAATCACTACAATTCCTGGAATGGTGAAACTAATGTCTTTCATCGACATAGTCATGCAGTACAAAAGGGAATAACTATCTCCCCTCTTAGATTGTGCCTGGAAATAGATAGAGTTAATGAAACAGCGCAGCAATATTTTAGACTCCATAGTACTGAAGACTATCCAAGTGACCTAAAATTCGATGACTTATATGAGTGTATACATCAAACTCAAGGTTTCTCAAAACGAATTAACCTCCCCTTTGAAGAAGGCAGTTACATAGAGGATAAAGACAATAAATGGAGAGCGACAATTCCGACCAAAGATGTAAGGATCCTGATAGATGGTGAAAATTATCATATCGATGATTGGGTAGAAGTCCCCCATATGGTATTCTCTTCACCTATGTTATTGGTAACACATGAAAGATTCTACGAAAGCATACTTACCTGGTGTGCTATGATGGAAGAGTCGAACTACGAAGACCTAAAATTGGTTGGTTTGCCTGAAAACTACCACGTAATTAAGCTACAAAATCCTACAATTAGTCATCCGGATATTGCTCAGCTCTCCATTCAGTCGACCATAAAAATTTTCCTGCGCGGAGGGGTCTCTGTTGGGTTTAGGAAATATCTGCCAGCATATCTACCTGAAGTATTTTTAGAAAATGGTCATGGCAATGAAAGAGTGTATCTGATCGATGAGGTGAATGGCGATGAAATTGAATTAATTCGTAAATCTACAGATCTTCCCATTTGGAATATTCCCGGAACCGTACAAAAAAATACAAAATACATTATTATCGTTGAACATGTAACTCTCAGAATGAATATTGGTATTACGATTGTCAACTATAACTACAATGAGATTAAACTTGGCGGTATCATATTGCCAAAACGAAATGCATTTGGTGAAATTAGCTATGATGAGGAATCTGGGGAAAGCTACTGTAGTGGTAGCCAAATTATATTTTCAGATCCGCAGGATAAAAAAGCCTATATAAAAAGGCAGGAGATATACGGATATTTTTTTCAAACCTCAGAAATATCAAAGATTGAAGATGACACTGCGCTATCCAATTATGACAGTACCAATGATATATTACTTCATTATTTCGCTTCAAAGTTGGTCGCTTCGCGTAAAAACTATGGCGATGTGTTCGAATCAATTTATTACAATAATTTTGACGATTCTCAAAGTGATTATTCGATCTCACTGTCTCAGTTGAAAAGATTTTCGCTAAACCTCTTGGATAGTATGGGTTTCATCGATTATGACTATCAAACAGAAAGAATTATTGCACTCCCACCAAGGCTAGTTCCAGTTCCTGCAAGAGCTGGACGGCGGGCTCTGCTTATTGGGGTGCGCACGCCACAGTTAATACAGCGTATGAAACAGCTTGTAGAAAAGGTCGGCCTTGAATTTAATGCGGCTACCCAGGATGAATTGGACAATCGATTCATGCTCCCTAGTACAATAACAATTCGTGGCTATAGTAATACTTGTGCGCTTGATATAGAAAATCGATTCCGGGAAGTTGCTGGGGGATGCGGTATACCTTATGATTCAGATGAGTATCCACAAGTTGCACTTGCAGGCTACTCAGGTGATATTGACCAGTATAGAGGATTGTTACGCGCGGATGATAATTTTAACGACCAAGATTGGAGTTTAAAAATCTTCAATTCCCAATTGCTAAAGTTTGTTAGGCCAACTTTCGAATCGATCGACAAAAGTTTCGCCCTTATTGAGTATAAACTGAACGAATACACATACCATCATAGGCTTTGGATAAATAATATTGCTCACGAAGTAGATAAGAATTGGGGGAGATACTTAATTTTAAAACAATATAATCAACATGTTATTAAATATATTAAAACTGCCCACTTCAGAATTACCGTTTTGATTCCAGCAGGTATCCCCTTGCCAAGATTAATTGCAAAAGCAATAATTTTGTTGAGTGGTAGGGCCCCCTCCACAAAGAGTTTGACCATAGGAGGTAGAATAAATATGTATAATATCTATAAAAATGTTCCTCTCCCACTTGCAAAAAATTATTTCAAAAAGATAGGTCAATTAATAGAAGAGGTACCTAGTGATGTCAATGTATGATCCCATCGGAGCCTTTGATACGATTAAAAATAATTTTCTTAGATACATACGAACTGCATTTAAAACAAAGTTTGAAAGTATCGAAGTTGAGCGGCTTGATTTGCTCAACCAAGATAAAGTTTTTTATAGAGAGCCCTGGATTGAGTCATTACCAGAATATTTATCAAGTGGAAAATACATTAATGATTTAGAAACGAATGATTTGCCAGAAATGACAAAAAGTGAAATAGACCTGTTCAAAGGTCTCGTCTCTGGAGATGGAAAAACCGGGTTAGCTCCCAGCTATTTTCTCCTGCATTATCATCAATCTATAATGCTCAAGGATTCTTTAGGTGGAAAAAACTGCATCATTACATCCGGCACTGGATCCGGAAAAACTGAAGCATTTTTATTGCCATTATTCGCGCAGCTATCAAAAGAATTAGCACACTGGGATAAGCCAAATGCCGTAGCACCCCGCGTAAATGATTGGTGGAGGCCAGATAGTGGACTTGAAGATAGCGAATTAGTTGATATTGCGAATGGATATTCAATGCATTCGCAAGTACAACAACGAGGGCACGAAAGGAGACCCTCTGGTATGAGGGCAATGATTCTCTATCCAATGAATGCACTTGTGGAAGATCAGATGACACGGTTGAGAATTGCCCTCGATTCGGATCCTGTTAGAGAGTGGCTCGAAAAAAATGCTCAAGGAAATTCAATTTACTTTGGCAGGTATAACGGGCAAACCCCGATTGCCGGTAGACTAGAGCGGATAAATGATGACGGCCATTCTGAAATTAACCCATACAAGATCGCTGCCCTAAAGGATGCATTGTCTACAATAGAAGTGAATGCACATCTTGTTGAACAGTACATTGTAGAAAAAGAACTCCAAGGAAAAGATGCTGACGAGCTTCGGAGTTATTTCCCGAGATTAGATGGATCTGAGATGAGAAGTCGTTTTGATATGCAGGTGGCCCCTCCTGATATTTTGATCACAAATTTCTCCATGCTTGGCATAATGCTTATGAGGGAAATAGACAATGCAATTTTTGAAAAAACTAAAAGGTGGCTTGAATGCCAGGATATTGATGAGGAAAAAAGGCGAGAGGAAAAACCAAACAGAGTATTCCATCTCATCATTGATGAATTACACCTCTATCGCGGTACTCAGGGGACTGAAGTTGCATACCTTTTACAGCTTTTATTGAAAAGACTTGGATTACATCCCAATCACCCGCAACTAAAGATTTTAGCCTCAAGTGCATCACTCGACCCGCTAGACAGCAAAAGCTTAGAATATGTTAGCGATTTTTTTGGATTTGCCGGTGTTGAGGATGTCAAGGAGAAATTTACAATAATTCCTGGACAGGATACTCCTGTTGATAGACTCAGCTCAGATACGAATGTCCTCCCTGCAATCCCGTTTATTGAAATAGCTGAGGCATATGAAGCAGGTAACTACGACTCTTTTAACCAAGAGTTTCATAATGCCTGTCTGAAAGCAGGCAACACGCTTCGTGGAGAACTTGGATTAGAGGTGGCAGAGGTGACCACAATTCAAGCATTCTCCTCCCTTTTGCTACATCCAAGGTTATTCCTTAGAGAAAGGCTATTTGCAGCTTGTCGTTCTGAGGTGAATGGTACGAGCAAGTATAAGCCAAGACCAACCTTCCGAAAAGCTAATGACGGGATCCCAGAGCACATCGACTATTTTTTCGAGTCGATATTCGGAAAGGAAATCAAGTCCGAAAATTTGCGACAAGCGGCTCGTGGCTTATTAATATGCAGATCTCTCCTCGATGAAGTAGAGTTTAGGGAGGGACCCAAAGATTCTAATCGTGAACTTCCAAGGTTCAGGTTCCATTATTTCTTTAGAAATATTGAGGGTATATGGACTTCCATAGATCCAACGAATTCAGAAGATGGTCGAACTGCAGGGAAACTATACTCTACGCCACGGATTAAGTCAGCCGAGGGACATAGAGTACTGGAGTTACTATACTGTGATAATTGCGGTACAACACTTTTTGGCGGAAGCCGTGGACCGGGAGGTGGAAGTGAAAAGTTTCAGATGCTTCCCGTTGATCCAAACATTGAAGGGATACCAGAAAAAACAGCAGCAAAATTAGTAGAAAAAAGAACATATCAGGAATATGCAGTTTTCTGGCCAAATGGGGAACAAAATTTCATGCCACATGACCCTCCCCCCAATGGTTATTGGAGGCAGGCAACAGTAGCTGAAAATAGAACTGCATCAACAAGCTATAGAGCCAATTGGACTGAGGCTTCATTAAATAAATTTAGTGGGGGTGTAAGATTTGAAAATACACAGGCTGAGATGGATCCTGATAAATGGATAAAGGGTATGCTCTTTGTTGTAAATCATCAAAACTCTAATGAAGATGTATCTAATCATGGTAGTCCAATAAATCTCGACGACAAGGGTGAATTAATAAATACACACAAAGCTTTACCTTGTGTTTGCCCAGCCTGTGGAACCAACGAACTAGTCAGGTTGAGAGATGGACGTTATCGCAGCAGATTCTCTTCAATTAGGGGTTTCAGAACTGGTTTTTCTAAAACCACCCAGTTATTCGCAAAAGAACTGATATATCAGTTACCTGCAGGTGAGGACAAGAAAAAATTGGTTGTCTTTTCTGACAGTAGGGAAGACGCTGCTCAAATTGCAAATGGGATTGAGAGGAACCACTTCACTGACTTACTCAGGGAGGTTTTAATTCAAGAACTTCATGAAAAACTATTGATAAAAGCTGAAATATATGATGCTCTAATAAAGGGGACGGATACAGACGGATTCAAAGAACAGTTTTCCACAGAATATTATGATGTAGAGGAATTATACAGAGAATCAAATATCGACAAGAAGGATTCTAACCCAATCAGACTTCGTCGAAGAGAAAAAGCAATTGCTAGTCTGAAGGATATTCAAAACAAAATAGTTAAAGTGGAGAACCTAATCAGCCTTGAGGGAACTCAGACATGTGCCCCGCTAATTAGACGAATGATCGAGCTAGGTGTCAATCCTGGTGGACCTAGCATCAATCTTCAAACAAGAACTGACTCCGATTCACCCTGGTATGAAATGTTTGATTTCTTGGGGAAAGAGTGGAGACGAAATGATGTTGAATTTAGACAGAATATCGAGGATGGATCTTTTGTAAATCTTGCCAGTCTCTTTTTCGGAAATTTGTTTTACTCTCTGGAAGCATCGGGACTTGGCTATCTCACATTGGATGAAAAAGCGGTATCTATTCACTCCAACGCCAGACGGCTTGGTCTAGCAGACGAAACTTTTCTTGAAATATTAAGAAGTGCTATTCGGATATTAGGAGATAAATCAAGATATCATCCTATACCGGATGAGTGGGAAACTCCAGACCTGATGAATGTAAATGAATATCAAACATTTCCATCGCATTTCAGGAAATATATTAGAGCAGTTTCAGATTTAAACGCAGTCCGCGAAGAAGAGCTAGGGGGGGCGGTTCTAAGCTGCTTAACGGATAGCAGGGTGCTAACCAATCGAGGAATAGATATCCGTGAGCTATATATAAGAGTCGGAGAAAAGAATGACCCTGTTTGGATAAGCAGTCGTGGAAATCGGCCTCATCTTCACCGATCAGGTGGGGTATGTACACAATATCCTGAAACAACAAGGTTGCCTGAGGAGGCGGATACCACCTGCAAAGATTTCTGGCATAGCAATTATCTTTCATATCATGCAGTGGTTCAAAATCGAAATGCAATTAGGCTTCATTGTGAAGAATTAACCGGACAAACAGACAACCAGAGTGAACGACAACGCCACTTCCGGAATATCATTTTAAGTGGAGAAGGTGAACCAGCAGCAAGAATTATCGATCTGTTGAGTGTTACAACTACTTTGGAAGTAGGAGTTGATATAGGTTCATTACAAGCTGTAATGTTGGCAAATATGCCGCCTCAGAGATTTAACTATCAACAAAGGGTCGGTAGGACAGGTCGAAGGGGACAGGCTTTTTCAGTTACTCTAACTTTTTGTAGAGGCAGAAGCCATGATGAATTTTATTTCAATAATCCCCATAGAATAACAGGTGATGAACCCCCAACTCCTTTTCTTGCATTGCAGCAATTAAGAATCACAAAACGACTGATCGCAAAAGAAATTTTAAGAGAGGCATTTATGCCGTTAGCTGCTGCCATTAAAGGACATTTTTTACAATTGGACAGATCTGAGAGAAGAACAAGCGTGCATGGTGAATTTGGGAAGACTGACTATTGGGATGAATATAAAAGCAGCATAGAAATCTGGATAAATAATAACCACCGTGAAATAGAACGAACTATTGTTGCATTGAGACCAAGCTCAAATGACAAGGAAATCCAAGAGCTAAAAGCTTGGGTCACGGATCTTACAGTGGAAAACTCTTTGATGAGCAAGGTTGATTCTGTAATTCGAAATGATGAAATATCAACTGACGATATCTCCGAAAAACTCGCTGAAGGAGGCGTTCTACCGATGTTTGGCATGCCCACATCAGTAAGAAATCTTTATCATGAAATTAAGTATAAGGATGGTGAATTATCCTCAAAATCAATTGATCGCAGCACTGATATGGCTATTTACGAGTTTGCCCCGGGAGCACAAAAGACGAAAGACAAAGCTATACATACGGCCATTGGTTTTACTGCAGATCTAGCTATGACGAATTGGGGAGGGAGAAATGATATCAGAGTGAATGCTGGTCCTTTTTACAATGAAAGATGGATGACTCGTTGTAATGCGTGTGGATTTATCAAAACTAGCCGTGAAAGACCTGAGGAACTAGAGTGTGAGTTTTGTGGCGAACCGATAGTTTCTCCAGAGAATATATTCCAGATCAAATCTCCGAGGGGATACCGCACAGATTTCTCTCTTGGAAGGGATTCAAAGGAAAATTCAGACCTAATGTTAACTCGACCCCCAATTTTTGCGGAGAGTAGCGATGAATCTGATGTAAAGCCGAATGTGAAAAAGAATTTTCACACATCAATTGCAGACCGAGATGTCTCATGGAGAGTGAACACAAACAACGGCAGATTCTTTGTAGGAAGAACCAATGAGGTTGGGAATCAATTTCCGTTTAACCGCGGATACACGTTCAGGCTAAACAATCAATGGATAAGTGAACATTATACTCATGAGGATAACAGGAACGGATATAGTTATAGAGTTCACAGAAATGAGGGTAATCAAGAGTCAATTGCTCTCGCATCCAATAAAAACACCGAAATTTTTCGGCTAAGACCGCTTTCAATTCCAGATGGGATATACTTAAATATGTTTGATAGTGATCGTAAAAGTTTTTCTGGGATGCGATCCGCTTTTTATTCAGCAGCGTTTTTATTGCAAAGGGTGTTAGCTGATAAACTCGATGTGGATCCTACGGAAATAGAAATTGCAGATGTACGAAGGCACAAACTGCCAGATGGAAAATATACGGCAGAAATTATCCTAATTGACGAGCTACCCAACGGCTCAGGTTTTGTCCGTTATCTCTTTGAAAACATGGAAGAAATTATTTCAGAGTGTATCAATGAGCAAAGTAAAGGGACTTATCTAGGGAATATTCATTCTGATGCTCACCTTAAATCATGCAAGGATGCGTGCTATGATTGTCTGAAGGTTTTTAAAAACATGAATTACCATGGATTATTAGATTGGAGGCTTGGGATCTCTCTTATACGGACACTCAATGATGTGAATTATTTGGCTGGGGCAGATGGAGACTTTAATAGCTTCATTGAGCTCCGAGATTGGCAAATAGATGCAATGAGACTAGGGAGAAGTTTTGCAGAAAGCTTTGATTTTATATTACTTGAGGAAGATTTTCCATCACTTCCAGTAATCACAAACCAACCGGGGAATCACTATATCATTGTTGTGCACCCGTTCTGGAATTGTCATAAACATGATTCGGGAGAGCTAGAATTGCCTGAGGATCTCTGGATTACTGAGAAAATTGTTGAGGTGGTTGCCCATGCAGGAGATAAAGACAAAATTCATTTTATTGATACATTTAACTTACAGAGACGTCCAGGATGGTGTTATCAGAAGTTGTTCAATTAGATGGGGCTCCAAATTAAGAATATAACTCTACCTAACATTGATCAGATATATCCAAGTCTGTATTCAATACTAAAAAGGTGCCCCTACGAAGCGTTATTGGCAAAAGCCTTTCAAAAACCATTGTTGCCATATTCGCCAAATGCACATTTAGGGAATGTCGTTCATGAATGTATACGCCTAATCCTCACAAACAGGATTCGAACCATTAATGCGTTTCAAAACGAATGGGATGTGCTAATTAAGAGGGAAGAAAAAACTCTCCGCAACAATGGGTTTGAGTTCTTAATCCCGATAAAGAGAAATGTAAAAGAATATTCAATAAAAAAAATGCAAGTTCAGGCAATGCTTACAAAATCCTCTAAACCCCTGCCGTCAGTAGGAAAAGGGAAAGTGGATTTTAATCATGAAGTGTGGTTGCATTCCAGGGATGGATTGATTGTAGGGAAGGCGGATCTGATAAAAAAATCCGATACAGAAACTAAAATTTCGGACTTTAAGAGTGGTCACATTTTTGACGGAGATAACATAAAGCAGGAATACAAAGATCAGCTTTTTCTATATGCTTACCTGTATAATGAAGATCAGGGTTCTCCCCCAGATGTATTATCAGTCGTAGATTTGGAAAAAAAGGAGTTTGTAATAGAATTTTCTATGGAAGAATGCTATGCCACAGCTAATGAAGCAATAAGGTTACTTGCTGAAGTAAACCTTCATGCAATGAATGATCATAGAGAGAAGCTTGCAATGCCATCCAAAAGTAATTGTCAGTATTGTTCATACAAGCCAGCCTGTTCTTACTTTTGGAGATTGGAATCTGATGAAGATGACCTCTTTTTAAATATACGGGGAGAACTATTGAGCTTTAGAGAATTTATTAACGGAAACCTTACCGCTAAACTTCAATGTGAGGGGAAAGAAGTATTAATAGGTGGAATCAAAGGTTTGTTGAAGGAAAAATTTACGGGTGCGGTAGGTAAAAATGTTGAACTTTTTAATCTGAAGCGATGTGAAGACAGCACTAGATTTAACGTAATCAATACAACAATGTTGTTCGAGGCATCGAAGATATGAATATTAATATCCTGTCCTTCTTTACTGGCGGTGGATTCATGGATATAGGATTCGGACAAGCCGATTTCAGCACAATTTGGAGTAATGAGTATGATCCGCTATTCGCCGACATGTTTGAAGCAGGGATTAATAGCCTCAATAACAAGAAAAGTGATTATACGCCTGTAAAAATATCAGATAGAAGATCTATTGAACTGATTACGTGCAGCGAAATTACTTCTTCCGCCTTCGATAATATAGACCCTAAAGTATTCGGTATTATTGGGGGACCACCATGTCAGGATTTCAGTATCTCAGGCAAAATTCAAGGATTCAATGGAAGCCGGGGCCGATTGACAAAGATCTATTTGGAGAAAATTTATGATTTAGAACCCACGTTTTTTGTGATGGAGAATGTTGCGGGTCTTTGGAGGATAAAGAAGAATAAGGAAAAACTCCTCGATATTTTAAAACAGGTAGAACAAAAATATTATGTAACTAAAAAAATTTTAAACGCCCTTGAATATGGTGTTCCCCAAGACAGAGAAAGACTATTTGTTATTGGGTTTTTGAAGAGCAAAATTAAGAAAACGGGGTTCAATATTTCGCATGACTTTAATTGGCCCAACCCAATCTATAAGGATGCGACTACAAAATATTCCTGGCCAGAGAGAAGTACATATCAAGGGAAACCTAGAAAGCCCAACCATGTACCAAAGGAACTTTGCGTACAGTCATGCCTGGTTT
This sequence comes from Fidelibacterota bacterium, assembly GCA_021734325.1. Classification (GTDB taxonomy): domain Bacteria; phylum Fidelibacterota; class UBA8477; order UBA8477; family JABMPR01; genus JABMPR01. The sequence continues at coordinate 22,028 of JAIPJF010000028.1, forward strand.
CAGAAAAGAATAAATCAATCGCTAATGCTGATGAGGTATTTAAGGCATATTCAGAGAAGTTTAATTCCATTGAAGAAGGAGATACCCGAACCCAATCCTTTAAAAGGTTACATAGGTATAAATACAGCCCTACAGCATGTTATGGAAATAATGAAGTTCATCTACATCCATATCTCCCAAGAAGGTTATCAGTGAGGGAGACCCTCAGAATACAGGGAGTCCCTGATAGTTACAAGCTCCCTCGTCTAATTGGGCAACATAGTAAAAGCAGAGGGTTAACAGCTAAATATAAGATGATTGGCAATGGCGTACCTGTTCCTCTTGCAAAACAGGTGGCCTTATCTGTAAGGCAGTGCTTAGAAGAAAACGTGCTGTAATCTGAAGAGTTGCTTAACCGCTAAGGTTGCACATCTCTATCTTGATAAGCACAAATTTATGGTTGAATTATGTCGAAAAATGGTTGGCTAAAGAAACAGATTTTAGATACGATTAAAGAATATTTCAATTTATTGAACTCTCAAGAACAAGGAATAAAAGAAAATAAAACAGAGATATATCGCAAGTTGTCAGAAAAACACCCCGGCCGATCACCCAAGGCCTTTGAACTAAAATTCCAAAACATTAGTGCAATACTGTACGAAGAGAATCTACCATACTGTGATGGGCTAAAACCGCGCTTCAACTATCAAAATCTTCTTAAAGTTCTAGTGCTTAATCATTTAAAGCACTCTCCTGTAACACCCCAGGAACCCCACCAAATATTATTTGGGAAACTAAGAGCTTTAAAGAAAAAAGAACACTTGCGGGTTACTGCTGCCGGGTCGGGTAGGTTTGGCTTAACGATAGAAGAAAATCTTGGCATCCCTGCTAATAGCGACAAAGGTGCAGATTTCATGGGTATTGAGCTTAAAACGAAAAAAGACAAGTCTCTTCAAACATTGTTTTCAAGAGTGCCCGATAGATACATTGGCTGTGCAGATAAAAAGGAATTAGTCGTCAAGTATGGATATTTTGACTCCTCAAGAAACAGACAAGCACTATACACATCATTTAGTAACAAACCAGACTCGATGGGCTTTAATCTCTGGGTCAAGGGAAACATTATAGCTATACGAAAGAAAAATATAAATTTGATGGAGTATGATGCGGAGAGTTTAGAGTCAGCATTACTGTCTAAGCATAGTCAAACAGCCTTCATCACGTTATCAAACACTAAAAAAAAAGATATTGAATATTGTACAATTGAATCTGTTCGATACTGCAAATGGCCATCTATTATCAAATTTCTCAAATTGGTTGAGGATGACAAAGTATTCTTAGATCTGACCCTATCGCAAGAAGGTGAACGCATTAAAGATCATGGATTTCTTTGGCGAATCAGAACAGAAGCTATTAATGAGTTATACTTGTATTCCGCCATGGAGCCATTGGATCGAAATTGACATCCAGCAGATTCATATTGCCAAAATTTCTTATTTATATTAAGTGGCGACGAAAGAATAATTCCGTGTAGTGAAGCTGAGGCTATATTCAGACTTGTTCACCAGATACATTGTCACTACGTTTAAGAAACAATTTTTTCCTAAAGAGGAATTTATGGCCTCACTAGTAAAAAACGTAACAAATATTACATCCGTGTTAGCCTGCCCGGCGGTAGAGAATCAATTATGTTTCCACCAGTTCCATCCGATGCAATAAATTGAGCATTCTGCTGTGACAGAAGGAGGCCTTAATCATGGCTGATCAATATTTTCATGCTGATAGGAATAGATTCTGGATTGACTTGCATAAATGTGCCACCTATGAAGCAGTATCCATCATCGAGAAACGTATCGATGAATGCTTTAATTATGGGGTTACTAAAATGGAAATAATCTACGGCACACCGGATAATTATGAGGGAAGCATTCAACAAGCTGTCAGTGACATAGCTGAGAAAAATGAAAAGGTTGAAACCCAATCAGAATTCCATGCAGGAACGAATTTCATAATCACACAAAATCCAAATCCGATGCCTCAAGATGATTCAATGTCGTTCTCTGGCTTTTCAGCATCTTACGAGAATTACCATAAGGCACATCCGTTTGAAAGAGAGTATTTTCCCTGTCGTAAAGAAATCAGGACGGTCGAGTTGTCCAAACATATTGGATGTTCCATGGAATATATCCGTAGTGTACTTCGCACCGTCTCAACTGAATCTGCAGAAAGCATAAATGAGTATAATCCTTATACCAAAAGGAATGAGCAGAGGTGGCGAATATACAATAGCGGAGCTGATAAGGTTCATAAGCAGTGGAAGGAAGATCAGCAATTAGCCAATGACGTGCTTATCGAACTTGGAGCTGCGGAGGATGAAACTGAGCATATCCTGGCATCAATCAAAAAACCCTTCGATTCGGAAAAATCTGCAGTTTCACGTCTTAAGGGAGCATTGACTCGACTCAGGAGAAAAAAATAAACATCATTGATATTGAATTGAACTTATGGGACAAGAGTAGAATCAATTGAACAGCTTGATGATTGCTGCACTTGCTTCATAGATATCGTAGTTTTGATCACTTGATATGCTAGGAAATTGTTTATATCCTTCACACAATCACCTTGGTTTGCTATGAGTTTTGAAACGATCTGCATATTTTGAATAATATGATCATTTGCAAGCAGCGTAAACTTTATGCGCTTTGTCCACACTGCTTCAGCGGTTAGGTTTTGACAAAACTAAAAAGAACAGGGTCGTATGGCTTCACTCGTTAAAAAACGCCAAAAATGGTATGTCCGGATCCGTCTTCCTGGTTGCAAGGAAAGGACTTTCCCCACTAAAATAGGGAACCGGAGACAGGCTGAGCAATTCCTGCAAGTCTTTCAGCAGAAGGAAGCGTTGCTCAAAGCCAGATTGATCACCGAGGCTGAGCTGGAAGATCTGGATCTCGAGGATGCAGTGAATCGGTTCATCAGGGAATGCAAGCTAAATGGACGACGACCGACCACCATAAATTCGTACCAACTATCCTTGAACAACCTGGTTGATGCGAACTCCCCAAGACTGCCAGTGAAATCACTTTCAAAAAAGCATTTCCAAAAGATGGTGGATATGCTCCATGAAAAGAAGATTGGAGAGACTAAAAAGAAGCTTAAAGACAATACCATAAACATTCGTATCCGCTCGGTTAATACTTTCATGAACTGGTTGCACAAGGAAGGCTACATCCTTGATCGCATCAAGGCCTCAGAAATTAAGGTTGATGAACCATTACCAAAGTTCTTGACTCCACAGGAATTGGATGATCTTTATGCTAAAGTGAATAACCCCAAAATGCTTTCAACACTCAAAGTGTATGAGGGTACTGGAATGAGGCTAAGCGAGCTGCATCACAGTTACAGAGAGGGAGGATTTATCATTGTCCCGGCTGAATTCTCCAAAAGCCGGCGTGACCGGATGATCCCAATTGATGAGGATCTGATACATCATTACGAGATTGCTGCCAATGACCCATTTAAACCACACACAATTACTCATGCTTTTCGGAAATATGCTGACAAAGTAGATCCCCCGATAGAAAAAACCCTGCATTCAATGAGGCATACCTATGCTTTGCGGATGCTGCAGGAAACAAAAAATATCGTTGCGGTGAAGGAGCTACTAGGTCATGCTGATATTAAGACCACCATGATTTACACGAAATTTCCGCCAGAGTATATTGCTGAAATGATGAAGGAAAAATCTCAGGAAAGTTATGAAAAACCATTTGCCGAAGCCTGAGCCCAAACATTGATATCGGGGCTATAAGTTCTAGAGAACCCAAGGTAAAAGAAGTATAACCAACAACTGATAATCCTGAGAGTCAGGGTGCCAAAGGATACCTCTTCTCATGTCGAAAACTATACCACTTATTGAAGACCTAAATCTGTGGCCGCATCAAGTAGATGCGGTTAATTCTGTTACAAAGTACATTAAAAGTTATAAACGCAGTAAAGCTAAAAACTCTGCCCTGGTGCAGATGCCAACGGGAAGTGGCAAGTCCGGCGTAATCGCTGTTCTTGCAAGATGTACTAAGGAGGTTGGTCTTACAATTGTTCTCACTCCTCGGAAATCACTCTGTAAACAGTTATATAATGACATTAATGGGCGGTTTTTTAATCACGTTGGTTATGATAGTACAAACATGCAAAAGGATGTTCATCTTATCAAAAAGGGGGCAGATCTTAAGCTGGACAACCCACCTAAGGAGCAGGTCTTTGTTTTGACTATCCAGATGCTGATGACTTTGGAAAAGACTGGAAGTGAGGTCTTTAAGCGGATCGTTAGTGAAACCTCTCTTATAATTGTGGATGAGGGGCATTATGAACCTGCGTTTGAGTGGAGCAGGGTAATTCGTGCAATCAAAACACCAAAGGTGGTTTTTACCGCAACACCTTATCGGAACGACTTCAAGGTCTTCGACATTGACCCAGTTCACTCATATATTTACACCCTTAATCAGGCAACTGAAGATCGCTATCTGCGTTCAGTAGTGATAGTCCCTCGTTCGAAGATCGGCTTACCCGGACCGTTTGTTGAGGATATTATTGCATTTTATGACATGACCTTCCCTGATCCTGGAGATAATCCTCCACGGGTCATCATTAGATGCGATGATAGCGCTTCCATACGGCAACTTGCACTTGAGTTGCAGACTCGAAATCGTACAGTTGCGGGAATACATGAGACGTTTAGGATTTCTGGGGGTGAAACCTGGGAGCGGAAGCATGTTCCAAACCCGGACAATGAAAAGGCAGTCTTTTGGATACACCAGTTTAAGCTGATGGAGGGAATAGATGACCAACGTTTCCAGATACTCGCACTTTATCAGAAAATTAGATCTGCACGATCTCTTGTGCAGCAAGTAGGAAGAATAATCAGAAACCCAAGCCGAGCCAAGGAGGCAAAAGGCTATCTCCTTGATCATTGGAATGGCCATCACGAGGAATTATGGCAAAGTTTCATTGAGTATGATACAGTCATCGATGAAGAAGGTCCTAAAGCGTTTAACCTTTCAAAAGGTGAAGGAATTCTGCATGGGTTCATTGAACAGCAACCCCGAGTGGGTTATTTCGAAGGCCGATTTAGACGTAAATTTGATTTCGAAGATGTAGATCCCCGAAAGGATATCCAGGTTCCATTCAGAACGAACCTTATTCAAAAAACCTCAGACTTCGGCTTGGAAGAGACTGGGAATCTCCTCAAGTCTTGGTATCTGGAGAATGATTGCCAGGTTAGAATTTACGACATCGGTGCAGACACAAAGGTTATTCTGTCCATCAGATTGACGAATTCACCCTACTTACGGAACCACTCATTCCTCGAAGCGGGACTCCAAGTTTCCATTCTCCGGGAGTATCCTGAGCACGTTTCACTCTATGATAGCTCTGGGCAGTCACTCACTGGTATCGTTCAGGCTGGTCTTGGAGGCTCAATTGATGTAGATAAACTAAAACGTTTGTTTGATATGGGTAAGGCTGGGAAGTTGACCACTGTTTCACTAAATAATTCCAACCTGGGCACATCGTCCATTCGATCGCGCACAATAACCGCTTCTTCAATTGCCAGCACCATACCTTATTTTGACGACTATGCGCAGATCTGCACTACAGCTGAGGGTTACAGCCAAGATGAGGCAGGAAGTACAGACGGGCCAGGAATTGCGCGACGATATGTGGGATTTAGCAGGGGGAGAGTTGCACAAAGCACAAGTGGCTATGTTGCTTTGCCAGATTATTTGCGATGGTTAGATCAACTCGGGAAAATACTTGAAAGCAAAACTTCTTTCCTTCCGGTACTATCACGATACGCGCTCAAGGCTGATCCGCCAATCGACGAAAAAGCGAAGCCAAGGAACATTCTTTTGGACTTAGGCGATGTGTCTGAAATATATATGCTCAGGAAAGATAATGAACAGTTGCTGGAGATTGAGGACACCTGTTCAGAAGTGATTGGTGGCGAGTTTAAACTGACTGCCAATGGAGTTTCGGCAGAGGCAAAGGTCACATTTATTGATGCGACTGGGCGATACCAAATTACCAGTGCCAGTTTGGACAGTAGGTACGTCAAGAAAGAGGGTGAGTCTGTTCCAAGTAGCCTGGTGAGCTACCTAAATCGATCACAATCTTTCAGGATTTTACCAGAGGATTTAACCAAGGTTTACATTCGAGGCCAGTTCTACAAGCCTGCTATGAAGTTTGGTGATGATTTTGATGCTACCCAATATCCGCTTGGTAATTGTTTTGTTGAGAACGATGATATTGGGCGGTGTGGATCAGAGAAGGGCAAAGAGCAGTATTATTTAAATCACTCTGAGGATTGGGATCCTACAAGTCTTTTCGGAATAATATCGAGGCTTGGTGTGGGGACTGGTGTCCATGGGGAGTTCGGTGTTCTCGGAGAACAAGATGTACTAATCTGTGATGATGTTGGTACTGAAATTGCAGATTTTATTTTGTGCAACTGTAATAATGATAACCCACGTGTCATTTTCATCCACGCCAAAGCCAAAGCTCTATCAGGGAATAGAAAGCCAAAGTGTTCTGCAAGTGGTCTGCACGACGTCTGTGCTCAAGCTGTCAAGAATCTGGGGTATATGGCGATGTTCAACGACCATAAACCATCAAAATTAGAATCATGGGACAATGGATGGTCAGGTAAAATCTCAAAAACGTATACAGCACAAGTTGATCATCGGATTTGCCATGGCTCTGGAACACCATCCGAACTATGGGAAAAATTTCGTGCCACCATTAACAATCCGATGGTTGATAAGCAAGTTTGGTTATTCACCGGAAACCTCTTATCGCGAAAACATTTTGAAATCGAATTGAAAAAAGGAGCGCCGAAACCACACATCCTACAAGCGGCATATTTACTTCATGCAACAATGTCAGACGTCGCTTCAGTAGGAGCAAAATTGAAAGTGTTCTGTGCAAAGTGAAGTTAGAGGTTTAGTACCTCAGGATTCAAAGGGTTTTCAAACATTTTTTTCTTTGCAGGAAATGCATGAATTGGTGAACCTGTGGGGAACGCACGTCGCCAACACTCGTTAAAGCTATATATAGATTCATATTCTGAATGTTATAAAAGGATTTCTAATCCGTAGGTCACAGGTTCGAATCCTGTCCGGAGTACGGCACCCCGACACGCTTGTCGGGGTGCTTGGCAGAAATGTTTCACATTTCTGCAGTGTAAAATTCCATTATACAATTTAAAGTGTCAGCAGTGCGAACTGTGTTGAGCTCCCCTGCCCGGTGTAGCTTTAGCGAAGACGGGGAGTCCGAACCCCGTCGTTAGCGGGGTGGTCGGGTATAAGGTCATAACATAGGTTACACATTTCAGTCATGACATAGGTTACACTACTAACAGGCTTAGGTTCCGAAAAGGAGGTGCCTATGCCTTGGAAGGAGCACAACAAAATGGATTTAAGACAACAGTTCATTTCTCTCGCTTTAAATCGTGACCATACTGTAACTGAACTCTCTAATTTATTCAATATTAGTAGAAAAACAGGTCATAAATGGCTGCAAAGATTTTACGCTGAAGGAGCCTCTGGTTTGATGGATCGATCACGAGCTCCAAAGCACATTCCTAACCAAATAGATCCAACTGCTATTCTCTATCTTTTGCACCTACGACAGAAGCATCCAAAATGGGGAGCTAGAAAGTGTAGACAGCATGCTGAGAAGTGGGCATCTCATCTAGACCTCCCCTGCGAGTCTACAGTTTATAGGTATATGAGGCTCCAAGGGATGACCAAGAAGAAGCCTCGACGCTACAAACCGGGACACCCTGGGAGACCGTTCACTACACCTAAACAACCCAATGATATCTGGACTACTGACTTCAAAGGACACTTCAAGTTACTCAATGGTAAATACTGCTATCCTCTCACAGTTATGGATGAGTATTCAAGGTTTGTGCTAGAGGTAAAAGGACTAGAAAGTACTGGATACAATGGCTCTATTCCTAGGTTTGTGAGACTATTCAAAGAATTTGGTTTACCCAAAGCCATCAAAAGTGATAATGGGATTCCATTTGCGACTAATGGACTCACACGACTCTCAAAGCTCTCAGTTCTATGGATTAAACTTGGGATTGAACCCATCTTAATTGAACCAGCAAGTCCGCAGCAAAATGGTAAACATGAGCGGATGCACAGGACCTTAAAAGCAGACTGTACCATTCCTCCCTCTAGACACATGAATACACAGCAGAAAAGGTTTAACTCATGGAAATCTGAGTATAATTATGAACGACCTCATGATGCATTGGAGGGAAATACCCCAATGGATTTGTATCGTCCCTCTGAAAATGTGATGCCTGATAAACTTCCTAAACCTGATTACCCTGATCATTTTGAAGTACGCTATGTGAGTGCCAATAACTGTATCAGATGGGAGTCAAAATGGGTCGGAATATGCTCAGCCCTTGCTGGTGAACACATTGGACTTGAAGAAGTCGATAATAATACTTGGGCGGTCTACTTTTTCTGGAAAAGAATTGGGTTTATGGATGTCAAAACCAGACGAATCAGAGACCCTTATGGACGTTTGACTAAACGAAATGTGTAACCTATGTTATGACGTAAGTATGTAACCCATGTTATAACTCACTCATCGAACCTTAGTCATTAATAATTTGTGGGGATTAACTGAAATTGAGCTGTCCCTTGTCCTTCCATATTGACCTCCGTAATTGGTCAACTTTTTTCAGGACGACACCTACATTAAAAAAGCCTCCCGAATGGAAGGCCTTTTTTATGTACACCGCCCAGGACTGCCTGCACGTCGCTACGCTCCTGCGGCTCTACTCCCTACGGTCGTGGTCGAACCTGCATTAATTGGGCTTGTGGGATTTTGATTGTGGTATGCCATCACATTAAAGAGGTTCTCTTCCAATGACACTTACAAAGTAAAAATGCTCCTGGCGGAGCATTTTTACTTTGTACACCGCCCAGGACTCGAACCTGGAACCAATTGATTAAGAGTCGGTCCGTTAGAATTGTTTTCTATCCAGTTTCTGCTTCGTTTGTCATCTGCGGAAAGGCTTTCCCAGCAAGGGCTCCGCCCCTTTCCTGCTCACGGTATTCTATCCAATTCTCGCCACATGTTTTCTATCCAATTAGTGACAAATTGGGACAAATATACCATAAATGGTATACGCGACTGAATAGATTACTCTTTGGATTGGGTGTATTTCTGGGCTTGGGAGGAGTGGCTAATTTAGTGGGGGTGAGCGCTCTACCTAGAGGTAACATAAACAGGATTAGGATTCTCGCAATTACTCTTTTAGATTCATCCAAATCAGTCTCAAAGCTTAAAAAGATACGCTAACTGTGAGCGACAATATTTACATCAAGTTAGGGGAGATATCATCATGAAACAGTATTTACATTTATTCGTATTTTGCCTTGTGCCAATAGTAGCTATTATGGGCACGTGTCGAGCATCAATTAACAACCCAATATTACTAGCTCCAGGGCAGTTTTGGGAGGGCTCATACGCATGTGGTGAGATGGTTGCATCTCTGACGATAGAAATTACTTCAGTGAGGGATGCTAGTATAGAAGCAATCGCTAATTTTCAAGTCCAAGAGACAAAAGGCACATATTCAATGTTGGGTGAATATGACATGGCAACACGAGGACTAAATTTTAAATCCAACAAATGGATAGTCCGTCCACAAGGCTTTGGGATGGTTGGAATGAAAGGTTACCTCTCCTCTGATGGAACAGTATACGACGGGAAAATTGATCACAAAAGGTGTGGAGCATTCAGGGTTAGTTTGAAAATCCCAGAAATCTTGATTTCTAACCAGGATGACGATCCAATAGAAAAAAATATTTCTACGGGAGAGGATTCTTTTACAAAAATAGATAGTTCGTCACAATCTGGAATAGCAATTGAATCAGATAGCGCATTTTTGCCTGCAGCGATTCAGGACACAACTAATTGTAGGAAGGTAAAATTATATAGAGCGAGTTTGAGCAGAGATGGTGTCTATGGTGATTTCACAATCTTAAAAAAACCAAAACTAAAATGGAAATTCAAAATTGCATCAGTTGCGTTCGGCGCTCCAGTGGTAATAGATAGTATGTTGTATTTTGGCTCTAGAGATAAAAATGTTTACGCAATCAACACCTCCTCAGGAGAAGAACAATGGAAATACTCCACTAAAAATGGAGGCGATTTAATTCCAGCAATATCGGGTTGCTTGATCTTTTTTGGCGGATGGGATAGTACCCTATTTACACTTAACAGGATAACGGGTGAAGAAATATGGAAGTTTAAGGCTGGAGGCCCTATAAGCTCATCACCAGCAGTTACGGATAGTGCTATTTACTTTTTATCTAGGGACTGCAATTTTTACAGTTTAGATATTGAATCTGGAAAGGAAAATTGGCGGTTCGTCACGGAAAGAGGCGGAAACTCGTCAGCTGCAATTGTTGATAGCATAATATACTTTGGCAGTGACGAAGGACTCGTATATGCGCTAAATGTGTCTACTGGTAAAGAAATTTGGAGATTTTCTACCAATGCAATCATACGAGATGCTCCTACCGTTGTTGATGGTATGGTGTTTTTGGGGAACTTGACGGGCTCTTTTTATGCCCTAAGTGCAATTAATGGTGAATTATTATGGAGAAATAGAGCGGGAAAAGATATTTTTTGCTCCCCAACAGTGGCAGATAGTATGGTCTATTATGGTAGTAAAGATGGTTATCTGTATGCGTGTGATATAGAGACGGGGAAGGTGATATGGAAGTATAATGCTGGTATTGAAATTACTAAGTCACCCAGCATCTCAGGCGACCATATTCTTTTGGGAACCTATGGCCATTTGAAAGCAATCGATAAAATGACAGGTGAATTAAAATGGGATTTCAAGACAGGCGACCACATTCACACATCGCCCATTATTGAAGATGGTGTTATATATTTTACTATACGGAACTATTTATACGCTCTTGAGTAGTTGATCTTCTATTTGGGAGGAATACAATTATTTTGAAAAACAGATGTCAAAATATTGATGAAATCAACACAGTAACAATTAAGGAGTTTGACACATAGACAGTACAACAACCGCGCAATCTATTGAAGAGTGATGCTAAATAAACTAGGAGGAATTTAGATGAGAACGCTTGGAAACATTTTATGGCACGTACCCTTTCTCGGATTTATCACAGCTAGCCTCTTTTGGCTTACAGGGGGATTGTTTACAATTACAGTGATTGGGGCTCCAATAGGTCTTGGACTCATGGAATACGGTAAGTTTTTATTCTGGCCATTCGGCAAAGAAATGGTGAGTAAAAAAGACTTAAATATTGAGCAAAATTCAGCTTGGGCAACATACGCATTAATCGTCAGAATTCTGTATTTCCCAATTGGCCTAATCTATGCGATTATCGCCATTTTTCAAATAATAGGTCTGTTTATTACAATCCTTGGTATTCCAATGGCAATTATCGTTGCTAAATCCATTTCTACCGTCTTTAACCCAGTTAATAAAAAATGTGTTAGCTCAGCAGTAGCTGATGAGTTAGACCGGAGGAGGGGAATACAGGAGCTTGAGGCAATTCAGAAATAATAGACCACTCCAAAATCATGATAAAATGCAGGTACAAAATTAACAAAATATTATTTTAGTCACTCACATGACACTTCATTATTGAGGATATAGGTATGAAAAAGGGATTTGTGTTTTCACGATTTGTAATTTGTAGTATCATAATATTCAGTATCTTAATTATCACTAATTGTAGTCGCGACGAGGAAAATGCGCATACTCTTTTCAAAAAGGCTGATAGCTTGGATTTAGCAGGTAACGTTGTAGGTGCATATGATGCTTTTAAAAATGTAGTTTTACTTTACCCAGAAACTGAGGTAGCAAAATCTGTTTCATCAAAAATTGATAGTCTTGCCCCTATTGTATTTCGGTTTGGCATCAAGTACAATCCCTTTGAGTTTCCCCAGAGGACTGAGACGGATCTATTCAACTCCGTCCTCAAATGTATTGAACAAGAAAACTGGGGGTACCTTAGGGCTCATCTCTGGCTTGATGATAATTGCCTCCGAATAGACAAAGAGAAAAATTCTGTCGTCTTCCACAACATTACAGAGTGTCAAAGTGAATATGACGAGGAAATGGAAAGATGGAAGGAGCTAGGGTCATCAAAGTCACGAATTAAACAGATAAAAGGCATTAAAAAAGTTCTGATTACGATACTCGAAGATGGTCCCGATCTTAGAGATGAAGAAAAATTTGGCATCATTGAGTATGGAATTAAATTAGGACACAGAAACTATATTGGTACCAAGGTCACCACAATTAATGGGCGGTGGTATGCCATAGAATTTGATTTGTAATGATCAAATTCTGCTAATACACTCTTCTACTAATCAGCATTAGAGAGGTAGTGAATAACTTTCTAATGCGGCGGGACTTGAGTATGTCTATAGTGAAAGTGGAAAAAGTATAAAGGGGGTCTTCGGCGATGGATAGAATTCAAAGAACCTATTCAAATAATTGGATAGCGGTTCTTATTCTGTTTTTAATCTTTGAACATACTCATGCCCAAACTGCATCAAACTCATACACTATTATTCAGGAAATTCCAATCGGTAGCTCCGGGAGTTATTATGTTCCCATCACCTCGGCTCCAAGTAATGCTAGAATAACCAATGTTGAAGCCAAGTTTGATTATATAGCTTACGGGGTCGTTCAAAACCATGTATCAGCACGGTTTAATAGAGGATCCGATCCTGGTGCTTCTGGTGGAGCAACTCTTGTATCGCTAGGGAACCTTCCTGCGGGTAATCCAGGGACATATGGATGGGTTTCATTTGATAACTGGAACAATCAGCAAGCTAATTCAAATTATTATTTCAGGTTTACACTTGCTTCAGGATCCCCTTACACTGCAACTATTAACATCATTTATGTAAGAGTAACATACACCATCCCTGTTTTAGATGTGACCTATCCAAACGGTGGCGAGACTTTGTACAAGGGTAGTGACTACAATATTACCTGGAATAGCTCTGACGTAAGCGGGAATGTGAAGGTTGAAGTCTACAAGAATGGTTCAATGTATCAACAGCTTGGAGCAAATGTACCT
>JAIPJF010000029.1 GCA_021734325.1 Fidelibacterota bacterium
GCGTTGATGAGGAAGTGATCAGAAATTATGTGGAATATCAGGGACGACAGGATTCAGGACAAATCCAAAAGGATTTGTAATGTTCGCGAAGCGGGGGCGTTAGCCCCTAGGACCCCGGGTTTACCCGGGGGTATCTATTTGTGGTTTATAAAGGAGAAAATGAATGCGTAAATCAATTGTGCTTATCACCGGTGTCAATGGGGAGATCGGACATGGCCTGGTGCGCTCACTGCACAAGAAGGGTCATGAAAATCTGATAGGGATCGACTTGAGCACAGCCGATGACTTTGTAAAGGAAAGAACCCTGGATTGTCTGATTGGAGATATACTCGATAGAAATCTGCTGGAGCGGATAAATGCCCAGTATGAAGTGGAGAGCATCTATCACATGGCGGCTTTATTGAGCACCCGGGCTGAATTTTCACCGGTTGTTGCCCATGAGGTTAATGTGGATGGGACGCTCAATATGCTACATCTGGCGATGGAACAGGCGAAAAGCAGGGGGAAGGCTGTTAAATTCTTTTTCCCAAGCTCAATTGCCGTATACGGATTGCCCAGTCTCGGTGAGAAATCAAGTGCTGGTCCTGTCAAAGAGGATGACTACCGTCACCCCCAGACCATGTATGGCTGCAACAAACTTTATTGTGAAAGTCTGGGAGATTATTACAGTCACTATTTCAAACGCTTATCGGCAAATGATTCGAAAGGGCTGGTCGATTTTCGGTCCATCCGTTTTCCTGGTATCATTAGTGCCCACACATTGCCAGCAGGTGGTACCAGTGACTATGCTCCGGAGATGATCCATGCCGCTGCAAAAGGTGAACACTACGATTGTTTTGTAAGCAGTGATGCGCGAATTCCTTTTATGACCATGCCCGATGCGATCTACGCGATTGAGCTGATCATGGCAGCACCACAGCAGAACCTGAGTCAGATCGTCTATAATGTCAAAGCTTTTAATCCCTCTGCAGGAGAGTTTTTATCAAAGGTAAAGGATTATTATCCGAAAACTGATATAGATTTTATCGTTAATGACAGCCGTCAATCCATCATTGATAGCTGGCCAGAAGATGTGGATGATGCAAAGGCACGATCGGATTGGGGTTGGCAAGCTACCCATGATTTGGATAAAGCATTTTCAGATTATTTAATTCCAGAAATCAGGAGTCGCTATGAGTAAGACCAAACAACGCCTGGAACAAGAACTTCAGGGAATAAAATCTGCCGGATTATTTAAAGCAGAACGTGTCATTGAATCCCAGCAAAGTGCTGAGATTCAGGTCGCTGGCAGCACGGTGCTGAATTTTTGTGCCAATAACTACCTCGGTCTGGCCAATCACCCCACGTTGATCAAGGCGGCACAGGATGGGTTGGAAAAATGGGGTTTTGGTCTCAGTTCTGTACGATTCATCTGTGGAACTCAGAGCATACACAAACAATTGGAAAATAAGATATCCCAATTTCTCGGAATGGAAGATACGATCCTGTACACATCCTGTTTTGATGCCAACGGTGGACTGTTTGAGACCATTCTGGGGCCAGAGGATGCCATAATTTCGGATCAATTAAATCATGCCTCCATTATCGATGGGATCAGATTATGTAAAGCCGAACGCTACCGCTATGCCAATAACAATATGGATGAGTTGGAATCACTCTTGAAAGAGGCACAGGGGGCGCGGACCCGATTGATATCCACAGATGGTGTCTTTTCCATGGATGGCTTTGTGGCGCAGATTGACAAAATTTGCGATCTTGCGGAAAAATACGATGCCCTGGTTCATGTGGATGATTCCCATGCAACAGGATTTTTTGGGCCTACAGGTCGCGGTTCATACGAATTCCGCGGGGCCATGGGACGGGTCGACATTATTACTTCAACTTTAGGAAAAGCGATGGGAGGGGCAAGCGGCGGGTTTACCTCTGCCAGACAGGAAATTGTAGATATGCTTCGTCAGCGGTCCCGACCATATCTTTTCAGTAATACTCTGGCACCGGCCATAACGACAGCGAGCATAGCCGTGCTGGATCTGCTCTCAGAGTCATCCAGTCTTCGAGAGCAACTGATCACAAATACGGCATATTTCAGGGAGAAAATGATAATTGCTGGATTCAGCATCAAAGCCGGTGAGCATCCCATAGTTCCCATCATGCTCGGTGATGCGAAATTAGCTCAGGATATGGCTGCTGCCATGTTGCAAAAAGGGATTTATGTGATTGGATTCTCATTCCCTGTTGTTCCTCAGGGTGAGGCACGAATCAGGGTACAGATCAGTGCCGCCCATACGCCGGCACATCTGGATAAAGCCATTCGGGCCTTTACTGAGGTTGGTAAGGATTTTGGCGTTATTTAGTATCTGGACACATACCGCTCATGCACTTCAAGGCATTTTTATGGATGCGACTAAATCCTGAAAATTGGTCTGTCAGAATTGCCTAATTTAGACTAAATTTTACCCAATCACCTTTGGGTTGGGAATCATGAAGAAGTTATTCATCATCAGGCATTCAAAAGCTTCCGAAACATCACCGGACAATTCTGATTTAAATCGATGTCTGGAACCTTATGGAGTGGATAAGGCTACTCGGATCGCAGAGTATCTGGCTTCCCATATCGAGACTGTCGATTTAATGCTGACCAGCCCTGCTTGCCGAGCTTTTGAGACTGCACAGATTTTTGCCAGAAAACTAAAATACCCGGAAAAAAAAATTAGAGGTCAGGAGGCACTGTATCATTTTGGTGGTATCGAAAACGCACTAGACATCATCTCAGAGGTGGATGATAATACTCAGGTTTTGATGCTTTTTGGTCATAACCCAACTTTTAATGTTTTGGCCTGGCATCTTTGTGATGAGTTTCGTGATGCGATGCCCACTTCTGCAGTGGTAGGTCTTGAATTCAATATCAATGAGTGGAATAAGATTAGGAAAGCGAAAGGCAAGTTGATTACCTACGTGACAAAAAAGCAGATCCAACCCTTCTAGATGACACCACCCAAAAAAACATTCAGGGTGACCAAGCGCCAGCCTGAAGCTGACTGGATTCCGGATATGGAGCAGCGCTATGCTGCAATCGATATTGGATCGAACGGGATCCGACTCCTGCTGTCAAAAGTCATCACTACCGGTGAACATTGTGTATTTACAAAAGAGTCGCTCGTCCGTATGCCGATCCGACTTGGAGCGGATGTATTTTCTCATAAAGCGATTTCCACAGTGCTTGAGGATAAATTGGTATTCACAATGCAAGGGTATGCTCAACTCATCAAGGCTTATAATCCGGTAGCTCATCGTGCATGTGCCACTTCAGCAATGCGCGAATCAAGTAATGGATTATCTATCGCCGAACGGATTCGAAGAGAGAGTGGACTTGATCTTGAAATTATTGATGGGGGACAGGAAGCTGAAATAATTTTTGCATCTCACATCGCTGAGAGTCTTGATCCGGATCATGCATACCTGTATATCGATGTAGGTGGTGGAAGCACAGAATTGACATTGTTTTCGCAGAATCAGCGTGTCGCCTCGCGATCATTTCCCGTAGGGACTGTGAGGATATTGAGTAAACAGGTAAAGAGATCTTCCTGGGATGAAATGAAGTCGTGGGTAATATCCAATATGTCGGAAGGACTTCGTATAAATGCAATTGGTTCCGGGGGGAATATGAATAAACTTTTCAGGCTCAGTGGGAAGGCGACTGGAGAGCCGGTAAATTACGAGACCCTCCTAGATATAGATAACTTGCTGAATACGTATACGATTGAGGAGAGGATCAGAATTTTATCTTTACGTCCGGACCGGGCAGATGTAATTATCCCTGCAAGCAAGATTTTCAGATCTATTATGAAATGGGGGAACATCAAGCAAATCTACGTCCCTCAGTTTGGTCTGGTTGATGGATTGGTACATGTTATGCATGATGAATTAATCAGAAAAGTAGACGCCCAAAGCAATTAGCTAGCTATTCTTCAAATGAATTTGAGGAAGCGACCAGCCAAAGCCATCGATGATCTATCGTTCGTCCCAGAGTACATATATAATTAGAAGGTGAAATATGAGCATTCTTGAGGATCTGAAAACCATACTGCCAGAGGAGAGGATTAAAGCCAGACTCATAGATCGTTATCGTTACGCCCGCGACGCCAGCTTTTACCGGCTTATCCCTGAAGTGGTTGTACAGCCTATTGATGAGTGCGAAATAATTGAACTCTTTGACTATTCAAGAAGGGTGAAAATGCCGTTGGTTTTCAGGGCGGCAGGGACCTCCCTTTCCGGACAGTCCATTACTGAGGGAATACTCGTAGAAGCGGGCCGTCACTGGCAGGATTTTGTCTTCGATCCTGAGACAAAAACCATACAGCTTGAACCAGGTCTCATTGGGGGGCAGGTTAATAGACGATTAGCCCCATATGGCAGGAAAATAGGACCGGATCCTGCCTCTCTGGATGCCTGTATGATTGGTGGAATTATAGCCAATAACGCCAGTGGAATGTGCTGCGGTGTAAAAGACAACGCGTATCACACCATGGACTCCATGCGATTTATCCTGCCCAATGGTCAGATCTATGACACCCTTGAAGCAGATGCTGACGAAAAATTGGAGCGGAACGCGCCTCATATATATAAGGGCTTGCTCACACTTCGAGACCGAGTCACAAAAGACAAAAAACTATACAACAGGGTTCGTGACAAGTACACACGCAAGAATACTCTCGGGTATTCATTAAATGCTTTTGCAGATTTTCAAAAACCGATCGATATCCTGGCCCATCTCCTTATTGGTTCGGAGGGTACCCTAGGGTTTATATCCAAGGTCCGATTAAAGACACTGGCAGATGAGCCCCATAAATCTGCCGCATTGTTATTTTTTGGAGATATTCGATCAGCGACGGAATCGGTCCTTCCCCTGGCAGATGCAGGAGCCAATGCGCTGGAACTTATGGATAGAGCCGCTCTACGCTCTATTCAAGATGAAATCGGAATGCCGAAAGAAATAAGGTCTCTCCCAGATACTGCAGCATCGATACTCTGTGAATTTCAGGCATCTACTAAAGATGAACTCTCAGAAAACATCGCCAGGGGGATGGGTGTGTTGAATGAAATTCCCTTACTGTACCCGGCTCGTTTCACAAATGATGAGAAGACTCGCTTACTCTACTGGAAAATTCGAAAAGGCTTGTTGCCATCTGTAGGTGCTGTCCGAAAGTCAGGCACGACTGTCATTATTGAGGACATTTGCTTTCGTTTGGAGAACCTGGCCGATGCCACCCTTGACCTGCAAAAGCTATTTGATGATCACGGCTATGATGATGCCATCATATTTGGCCATGCCAAGGATGGCAATCTCCACTTCGTCATTTCCCAAACCTTTGCTGATGCGACCGGTATCAAACAGTATGAGCGATTTATCAATGATGTGGTTGAAATGACCGTTGGCAAGTATGATGGGGCATTAAAAGCAGAGCATGGTACTGGTAGAAATATGGCGCCCTTTCTTGAAACGGAGTGGGGTGCTGTGGCCGTAGGTATCATGCAGGATTTGAAACAATTAATTGACCCTGAGCTCTTGTTGAACCCTGGCGTGATTGTCAACAGTGATGATTCAGTGCATCTGAAAAACATTAAGCCAACACCAACGATCGAGACCGTTGTTGATACTTGCATTGAATGTGGTTTCTGCGAAACCTGGTGTCCATCGAAAGATCTGAGCATGACACCGAGACAGCGCATTTCCACCTGGCGCGAGATCCAATTGCTTCAGCAGGGTGACTTTACAGATCGTGAAGTGGCCAGAGAACTATTAAAGGATTATGCTTTCGAGAGTATCGACACCTGCGCTGTCGATGGTCTCTGTGCGCTGGGTTGTCCTGTGAAAATTGATACAGGAGATTTAACGCGTCATTTCAGGCATGAGAAGCATGGTCTCTTCGGGCGACGAATTGCCTGGTGGACTGTCCGGTATTTCAGCTTCGTGGTGGAGATGATCCGTCTGGGGCTCAATATAGCGACCCCAATTGCACGTGGACTTGGCAGTGAACGAATCGTTTCATTTTCGATGAAACTTCATAAGTGGAGCAGGGGGTATATTCCTGTCTGGCATAGATATATGCCCACCGGGGGTAAAGGTTTACCTTTGATCAAGCTCAAGAATCCTGATGAGAAGGAGGAAATGGTCTATTTCGCTTCCTGTTTGAATCGCGGGATGAACAAGACTCCGGGGGAAACCCATAAATTGAGTACACCGGAAGCATTTATTGAACTTTTACAGGAGGCCCGCATCCATCCCATTTATCCGGCGCATCTGGAAGATCTTTGTTGCGGTACTCCGTACTCATCCAAAGGGTTTGAAAAAGCATACAAGCTCATGGCTGAGAATACCGTTCGATCACTCTGGAGGACCTCGAGGAAAGGCTCTTTACCCATTGTGGTTGATACATCACCCTGTACCTACAAAATGCAGCATTATGATAGTGTGCTAGAGGGAGAAGCACTGAAGCAGTGGCAGAATTTAAAGATCATAGATATTATCGAGTATCTGAACGATACAATTATTCCTCGCCTTGAAATCAGGGAAAAGCTTGAAAAGGTCATTCTCCACCCGACTTGTTCGACCAGAAAAATGGGTCTGGAAGGTAAAATGCACGATCTTGCCTGCACCTGTGCCCACGAAGCGATCATCCCCGAAGAAGTCGGGTGTTGCGGTTTTGCAGGAGATCGAGGTTTTCTGGTTCCTGAGCTGACAGAAAGTGCAACCCTGCGTGAAGGAGAGGAGGTTAAGAGAATGGAAAGTGTGCAAGGCTATTATTCTAGTTCTCGAACCTGTGAGATGGGTATGTCGAATGCAACGGATGAAACCTATTCCTCTCTCATTCATCTTGTTCACAAGGTTGTTTTTGCATCGTGAACCTTATCGCATCACCCGTTCATAAATGAGCAGGTAATTTGTGAGGAGGGGTAAATTGTTAAAATTATTACTCATACTGATCACTGTAGTCATTGGTGTTCATGCAGCTTCAAGTGAAGTTGAGACGGCTTTGCTTGAAAAACTATTTGCACGCGACTATGAATACGTGATCAGCGAAACGGAGCAGATACTCTCTACAGATAGTTTGAATACATCCGCCATGACCTTGCAAGCAAGTGCACTGTTCTATAAGGGGCAAACTACAAAGGCATTAAAAATATTTGAGAAGGTATACAATCTTGATCCTCAATCGAATGAAATTGGTTATCGATATGCAACCGCCCTTCAAGAAATCGGAAACACAACAAAAGCGCGAGAGATCTATCATAGTTTGTTTTTGAAAGATTCAACAGATATATCCGTTGTTAGACCATATGCGAGAATCACCTATGAAGCTGGTGAATATTTAGCCGCAAGTAAGTTGTATAAAATTATTTGCTTCCAATTCCCAGAGGATTATTCCAGCCAAAGAATGTTGGCGAAGTGTTTCGCGAATATGGGGGAATCTGAGTTGGCCAGATCTCATTTTGAAATGGCCCATCGATTATCTCCGGATAATGCCAATATTATTTACGACTTTGCGCGACATGAATATTCGTTGAACCATTTTGATGAAGCGCTGGATCTTATCGTTAAAGTGGACGGGAAGACTCGTTGTTCCATGAAATTCATGCTGGTCGAGGCTGATATTCTGTTCAAAAAGAAAGAGTATATTCAGGCTATCCCGCTTTACAACAAGCTATGGCTTTCTGGGCTAAAGTCTGAGGATGTCTATAAACGAATGGGGTATGCATACTATACGATTGCAGCTTACTCACGGGCGCAGGAACTTTTTAACGCGGCACTTGAGATGGGTGACTCAGATGCCGCGACATATTACTACATTGGTAAATGCTTCGAAGGTATGAAGGAATATGATGAGGCGATCAGGTGGTATAACGAGTCATTGGGCCGGTTGCAACCAAATTATTTGATGGACCTGTATCACAGTGTAGCAAGTCTTTATTCATCAAAGGAAGATCTTCCAAATGCCATTCAATTCTATAAAAAGGCCTTGGAGTTAGATCCTGATTCAGCACTTCTAAGCTATTTCCTGGCAAATGCATACGACAGTTATTATGAGGATAAATCGGTAGCCTTGGGATATTATAAAAAGGCAAGTACCGAATCAATAACCCCTACTCTTGATGATTACATCAAACTTCGAATTAAGGAAATATCAGAGGCATTATTTCTTAAGCAGTAGTTTCTGCCGACCTGAAGTCACTAATTGATCGTGAAGGTGAGCAGTTTTTGTCACATACAGGCTTTATCAGTTGTATGCTAAAAAGTTTCTCTTATGTTTCTCCAACCAACCACTTGAACTAAAATTTAATCGATTCCAAGGAGTATCCTGTGAATACTAGAAATATTACAAATAATGATCAGGCAATGAAGAAACTGCCCCTTGGATTAAAATTAGGTTATGGTGTGGGTGAGATTGGGATCAATATATTCATCGTTACAACCGGGATGTTTCTACTTTACTACATGACGAATGTTTTAAAGATTAACCCGGCCCTTGCAGGAACTGCCCTTATCTTTGCCAAACTCTGGGATGTGGTCTCAGATCCTTTGATGGGAAAGATATCAGATTCCACAAAATCAAAACATGGTCGGAGGAGACCCTATCTGCTTTATGGCGCGGTACCCTTCGGTCTCACCTTTCTGATCCTATTTATGGCTCCTCCTTTTGACTCGGAAACGACAAAAACTATTTATGTGGTTCTCCTCTATGCCCTGGGATGTACTGCTTTCACAGTGGTGGCAGTCCCCTTTTCCAGCATGGTTGCTGAAATGTCAGCTGATTATAATGAAAGGATGTCCATTACCGCATTCAGGATGTCTCTGGCATCCATTGGTGCGCTGATCGCTGGTGGGGTGGCCATGCCCCTGGTCAATATGGGGGGTGGCGGTGAACAGGGGTTTATCGTAATGGCCAAAGTTTTTTCGGCGGTTATGATCTTTTCCAGTCTCATCTGTTTTTTTGCTACAAAGCGAGCTCCAAGGCTGGCGGCCTCTTCGGATGTTCTTCCAGTCCGGCAACAGATAAGGATCGCTTTGAAGAATACACCTTTCTTTATGCTCATGCTGAGTTACCTCCTCCAATCATTGGCGGCAGGAGTCCTGATGGCCGGCTTTGTTTATTATGTCAGATACGTTATGGGACAGTCCGAGGATGCCATGGGGATCGTCTTTCCCATATTTCTGATCACAGGGATCGTTTTTATTCCAATTTGGAATAAAA
Organism: Fidelibacterota bacterium; assembly: GCA_021734325.1. Lineage (GTDB taxonomy): Bacteria > Fidelibacterota > UBA8477 > UBA8477 > JABMPR01 > JABMPR01. Next base: position 9,252 of record JAIPJF010000029.1, read on the forward strand.
TCGGCAAGAAACTGGGAAAAATAAAGGCCTATACACTGGGCCTTATCATCTTATCAGTCATGCAATTCTCACTCTTTTTTACCGGACCAGATTTTATGACCCTGTTTTATATTCAGATATTTCTTTTGGGAATCGGTTTCTCAGCTTTTCAGCTTTTCCCATTTTCCATGCTTCCTGATACCATGGAGTATGATCAGTTAAATTCAGGGATGAGGCGGGAAGGTATTTTCTCCGGCATGTGGGCTTCAGGACAGAAAACGGCCTATTCACTAGGCCCTGCCATCGTCGGAATCTTTCTGGGATTATTCCACTTCAACGAGCAACTGGGCGATCACCAGCCTGAAAGTGTGGCATTTGGTATCAGACTTGCCTTTTGCATATTTCCAGCACTGATGTTCTTGCTCAGTTTCATTCCATTCAGCAAGTATGATTTGACTGAGGCGAGATTTGAGGAAATTAAGCAGCAAATTGCCATGAAAGATTGAGGATCTCATCTTTCATATGGGTAAGCCTTGAAAGCGCCTGAATAGCTTAACATCAATATACGGAACTTTCTCAGTGATATGATGTTAGTTTCCATATACTGAGAATTTCGATGAGCCATTCGATAAAACAAAAACTATTACTGATTACAGCTATCTCCATTGCCTTCGCATTCATAGAGAGTTCAGTGGTCACCTATCTGCGTGAATTATTCTACCCGGAGGGATTCCATTTCCCGATCAAGGAAATTCCTCATTTTTTAATTCTTGTGGAGCTAGGCAGAGAAGCAGCGACTATTGTCTTACTCCTTGGATTGGCATTCTTAGCCGGTCATTCGCAGTCAGAGCGCTTTGCTTACTTTTCCCTGGCGTTTGGGGTCTGGGACATATTTTTTTACATCTGGCTTAAAATCCTGATCAATTGGCCGGAGTCTTTGTTCACATGGGACATACTTTTTCTCATCCCCTTACCCTGGACAGGTCCGGTGATCAGTCCCGTACTTGTATCACTTGCTCTGATCTTCGCCGCTTGTACCATCTTGCATTATGAAGAACATCGTGGTAGACCATTCTTCCTGAGCCGCCTGGGATGGCTTGCTGAGTTCTTTGCCCTTGTGCTTATTTTATGGAGCTACTTATGGAATGCTAAGAATATTGGAGCAGATGAGTCTGCGCTGGATTACCCCTATTCGTTATTTGTGAGTGGTTTACTGCTGGGAGTTATTATTTTTGCCATCCATGTCTGGGATCAATATTTTAGGCAAATCAGGACTTCGGGTATCTAAATTTAGAACAATACAGAATTGAAGCATTAATCTTCAGTTGAATAACCGGGAAACTCAGATTACAGCCACAGCTGGTCTTAGAAATCAGATTAGGAGCCTACCCTTTAGGCACCCTGTAGATTTTAGACAACGGTAAACATTACCTTTAAGCGAATGATATAACCTTTTACCAAGCATTGTTTGTCGGTTCACAAATTGAATCTAATTTAATCTCAGCCAGACAAAAAATTGTAAAGGGGGTGACTATGAAATCAATCAAGCTGATACCAGTTCTGCAGGTAATTACTATTCTAATCGCGGGATGTAGCCATACACTGCCCAAGCCGGAGACCTTCCTGGATCGAGTTACTCATATCCAGGATAGTATAGTCACTGACATACCGCAAGTTCCGAGACTCTGCGATGCCATGGAGGTGGAAAAAGGGTATGTTGATATTGGTGATTGCAAGCTGTACTACGAAATTGAAGGTTCTGGAACACCACTTGTCCTCATACATGGAGGACCGGGAGGAACCCACCATATCTTTCATCCATGGTTATCAGGCGCCAAGAAAGATTTTAAGATCATCTATTACGACCAACGTGGTTGTGGTCTTTCTGATTACACACCTGGTGAGGGATATTCCTTTGAGCAGACTATTGCCGATCTGGAAAAATTGCGTCAAGCCCTCAAGATTGATAAATGGATCGTTGCGGGACATTCCTTTGGTGGTGGAGTAGCTCAGTATTACACTTTGAAATACCCTGAACAGGTAATTGGTCAGGTACTCATTGGCTCAGTTCCTATGATGAATCTGGATGAATTTACAGTAGGCCGAGCCACTGAATTCTACTCTGAAGCAGAAACCCAAAAAATAGGTGAACTACGTGCCATGTTTCGGAAGGGTGAACTCACTCGGGAGCAATATCTGTACAATTCAGATTTAAACGGGAACTGGAAAAGGGGACGCTTTACAAAACCGACTCCTGAACAATCTGCTCGTTTCGCGCTCTACGAAGTTATCAACGACCCGGCCTATAACAATGACTGGGGTGCTTACGATTTTGAGCGTGTATTTGAGACCTGTCCTGTCCCAACCTTGATTGTAGAAGGCGAGTATGATCTTATCTGGAAAGCTGTTAAACCGGAAATACTTAAGAAGTATCATCCCAATGCTTTGCTTGCTGTTATTCCAGCCTCAGGACACAACATCTTTGCAGATGCACCGGACCGCTTTGTGACAGTTCTTTCAGATTGGTCAAAAACCATTAAACAACCTGGATCACTGGATGTGAAAGTCTGGCAACAACAGACCAATGATCAATTAAAAGATCAATTGAAGTTGATCAATAGCAGCAAATCCTTTGTGCAATTAATTAAAACCGAAGGAATAGAAGTTGCCCAAAAGCAATATCAGAAGATCAAGACTGAGCAAGTGGGAAAAGCTGTATTTTTTGAAGCAGCAATGAATGCTTTGGGTTACGAATATCTTTTTGCTGACAAGTTGAATGACGCCATCACTATTTTTCAAATGAATGTGGCTGAATATCCAGAGTCCTGGAACACTTATGACAGTTTAGGAGAAGCCTATATGAACGCTGGCAATAACGAATTGGCTGTCGAGAACTATATGAAATCTATAGAGCTTAATCCAGCCAATGAAAATGGTGCAGCTATGCTAAAGAAGTTATCGGAAGTGTTGCAGTAAGCTTGGGTTAGCCCAGTAGCCAGTAAACCCAGATTACGATCACAGCGGGACCAAGGAGTCCCATGAGGAGCCCGCCCCTCAGAAAGTCAGTTGATTTTAAATCGCCGCTGGCAAAGGCAATGGCATTTGGAGGTGTGGAAATGGGTAAACCCATGGCCATTGAAGCCCCCATGGCAAGTGAGATCACCACGATCGGCTCAAAACCAACGGCAACTGCCATACCCAGGGGGGCAAGAATATTGGTTGCCGCCGTATTGCTCATAAAATTAGACAACAGGGTTGTCGCATAGGCGAGAAGAAAGGCGAGGGCCATCATGCCCAAGGACCTGATGGGGAGCAAACCCAGTAGCCATTCGGCTAACCCAGTTTTCTGAATTGCAATACCTAGCGATAGTCCACCTGCAAGTAGGAGCAATACATCCCAGTTTAATCTTTTTATTTCCGTGGTATTGAGTATTCCAGTAACTGCAAATACTGTGATGGGAATAAATGAGACAACTGCGGTGGGCATCCCATGGAGGGGGCCCGTCATCCATAGTAGAACCGTGATCATAAAGACAGGGAATACCAGGATACGTTTCCAGGTGGGTAACAAAGATCCAGTCCTTGTTTCCCACTCCAGCCCTCTCAGATCAAGCCTGGGATTCTTGGAAGGGTGGGCAAATTTCAGGTATAACCAGATGATAAAGAAGAGGAACAGGGCGGGAGGTAAACCTGCCATTATCCACTGGGTGAAATTAATGTTATGGGATTCTGATAGTAATCCAGCAGCTATGGCGTTTGGGGGACTACCGATGATGGTCGCCATTCCACCGACATTTGCTGAAAAGGGGATGCCGAGCAACAGTGCCTTGATGAATGGATCCTTCTTGTCTATGGTAGCAATAACGGGTGCCATGACGGACATCATCATGGCCGTAGTTGCTGTATTAGACATAAACATTGAGAAAATGAATGTGATGCCCATGACTCCAAGGAGAATCACTGATGGTCGCTTTCCAAAGCCCTTCAGAACGAATCGGGCCATCATCCGATCAAGTCCAGTAGTCTCAGCAGCCTGTCCCAGGACGAAACCACCAAGAAACAGCCACATTACAGGACTTGACCAGGGTGCTACAAACATCTGCCAGTCTTTTACTCCAGTCGCGTAAACGCCTCCCGGTTTTCCCAGGATCAATATCTCCAATCCGATGATCAAAATGGCAACAGCGAACGCTGGAATAGCTTCACTTACCCATAAACCGGCTGCAAAAATCAGGATGAAAAGCGTCCACATTGCAGCTGGATCAAGGTTGCTGTATTCAGGAACCAGGGCGATGACTGCAGCCACAGTAGCAGCAACAAGGAGCTTTATCAACCTGGAGGCTGATGAAATCTCGAGTTTTCCTAATAAGCGGGCTGCCTGTCTACGTGTATCTAGCATGATCTCGTCCTGAGCGGGGAAGTAGGAGGTATTGTTTTATAATGTTCATACAAGGATATAAATTCAAATCTGCTTGACGGGTTAAAGTAGCTGCTGATCACCATCATTTTGTATAAGGGTTTCTGTGACCGCGCGTGTGCATTTTGCCAGATCACCAAGGTCGTAGCCACCCTCAAGTCCGAGGAGCAATCGCGGACTGATATCAAGACAATATCGTGTGAATTCTGCAAAGTGCTCTGGCAAGAGTTGCATCCCTCCAAGGGGATCGTTCAGGCTTGCATCAAATCCAGCGCTTATGATCAATAACTCAGGTTCCCAGCTTTTTAAAAAGGGGATTACTTTTTTTTCAAAAGCAGCAAAATATTCATCCTTCCCTGAGCCGATGGAGAGGGGGATGTTCAAAACATTGTTGTGGTCCCCTTTCTCATGGGCAGCACCCGTACCTGGGTAGAAGGGCCATTGATGGAGAGAACAGTAGGCAGTTTTGGCGCCACTTTCAAGAATATGTTGTGTCCCATTACCATGATGCACATCCCAATCAAGGACTGCAATACGATCGACACCTCTGACCTGAATAGCGTATTTTGCGGCGATAGCACAATTGTTAAATAGACAGAATCCCATGGATTGATTCGATTCTGCATGATGACCCGGGGGACGGGAGATGACAAAGGACGATTCCTTGCGGTCAATAATAGCGTCCACACCATCCAGCCAGGCACCCACGCTTTGCAGGGCAATATCATAGCTTTCCGGGCTGACGGTTGTATCTGGATCCAGGCTGAAACCACCTCTTTCTGCTGTGGTTTTTACATGGAGTATGTGTGACTTTGGATGAACCAGCTCCAATTCCTCGATTTCAGCTCGACGTGGTTCTAGCCACTGGAGCGCATCAACAGCTTCAATCTCCTTAATACCTTTAAGGCAGGCACTTAATCTTTCGGGGCGTTCTGGATGACCGTATCCGGTGTCATGGTGCAAAAATCGATCACTCGTTAAAATATTTATCATGCTACAAGGTATTCAAAAGCCGTGCCTGTGACATGGATAAGTGAGAAATTATCAAGAAAAATTAAGGAAAGATCAGACGTCTCTCTGTGTGTTGATCAAAGGTCTCAATAACTCTGGCCTTTAAGCCAGGGTTATTGAATAAATTCTGATGTTAACTCTTGCAGATATGACCCGTCGGGTTTACTTATGACCGAGGAGTCAAAATATGAACGAAAATTCAGACAAAACAACTTTAAGCCGAAAAGAGCGGGATAGAATTCGGAATAAAGAAACCATTATGGAAGCTGCCGTACATCTCTTTGCCCAAAAAGGGTTCAATGAAACAAAATTGGAGGAGGTTGCCGCTCTGGCCGAATTCGGCAAAGGGACGATCTATAATTATTTTGAGAATAAGCATGACCTGCTGATCTCAACCTTTGATTTTGCCCTTTGCAAGATGGCCAACTTTCTTGAAAAGCAATTAAACGAAGTCAAAAAGCCAATGGAACGTCTACGGCTGATTGTGGAATCCCAATTCGAGTATTACCGAAATCATGAGGACTTCCTGAGAGTGATCATTGCCAATCAGAGTGTCATCAGTCAATGTGTCAATGAGGAGTCAGGTAGCGATCTCCATCTCCACTTTATGCATCTAAGAAAATTAATGGTTCATGAAATACAGGCAGCCATGGATCTTGGGGAAATGAAACCCGGAAATGCCAACCGATACGCATCCTACTTAAGCGGGATGATCCACGGACAGATTCGCTCACTTAACCAGGGTGAATTAGACATAGATGAGGTCCATTCAGATGAAATCTTTGACATATTTTATACAGGGGTGAAACATGCGTAAACCATTACTCCTATTAACATTATTCCTGAGTGCTTTCACCGCCAGCCTGTTTGCAGACTCCATAGAGCTCAGTCTTGACAGGGCAATTAGCATGGCTCTCGAAAACAACATTGGTATGCAGAATGCCCGGGAAGAACTATTGAAAGCTAAAGCTCAGCGAAAGGAAGCCTTTTCTTCTGCTCTGCCGGTCCTCTCCGGATTTGGACAGTTGTCACACAGTTTTTCTATCGCTACCCAGCCAATGTCCTTTCCTGTGCCATTTGGCGTCCTTGATGCAGGCGGCGTTCCTGTTCCGCTCAGAGATGGTGCAGGTAATACAGTTCCTTACACGCTCCCAAATGGTTCCACTGGCATGCTGCAACAAACAGGCGTTCAGTTAGTACCCGTCGATCTGGCCTTTGGATCGGAAAACACCATGGTCTACGGCTTAAGTTTAACTCAGCCTTTATTTGAGGGAAGGGTCATTGCTGCCATTAGGGGGGCCAATGTTTATGGTGATCTTGCCGAGTCATCAGCGCAGGTTACCCGCCTTACTGTTGTTGAAAATACCAAGAAAGCTTTTTATGGGGTCCTCATGGCAGACAAGATGATCGAGGTCATGGAGAACTCACTCAATGTGATGCAGAGAAATTTAGCCAATGTACAGGCGCTATATGCCCAGGGAAAAATTGCAGAGTATGATGTCATCCGCGCTGATGTTCAGGTTGCTAATCAGACCAGCATGGTAAGTAATGCCAGAAAAATGCGAGAATTAGCTTATGCCGGTCTCAAACGTGCCTGCGGATTGGAAATAGATCAGGACATCATCACCAAAGGTGAATTACAGGTAGAAATTAATCATGATCTGATCTTGAAAGAGCTGGAAATGAAAATGCTCTACAATCAGCCTCTACTGTCTCAACTGGATGCAAATGTCAGGCTCATGAAAGAAAATATTCTCATGGTGAAAGCTGAATTTATGCCCTCTGTTGCCTTGACAGGGTCCTATCAGCAAATGCTCCCATACAATGATGGAGAGTATGAGGAAGGGGAGTTCAGAGAATCCTCCTCACTTGCTGTTGGGGTAAACGTGCCCATCTTTAATGGATTTGGATCGACTGCCAGAGTCCAGAAGGCAAAAGCAGATCACAGAAAATCTGAATATCAGCAAGTGGATACCAGGGAGAATCTACTCCTTGAACTAAAAAGTATTTATTTAAGTATACAAGAATCCTCCCGGAAGATTGAAGCAGGTCGCAAAGGTGTTGAACAGGCTCGGAAGGCTGTAGACATGGCCCAACGTCTATTCACGCAGGGAATGGCCAGTCAGTTACAGGTCCTGGATGCTCAAAGTGCCAGTGATCAGGCTGAACTGGGTCTCTATCAAGCATATTTTGAATATAACAGCGCCCGTGCTTCTCTGGCACGTGCCCTTGGAGAAGAATAATGAAATCAATCAAGGCAATGTTTATTGCATCCCTCATTACCCTTAGCTCAGTTTTCCTGATCAATTGTGGGGGCAAGGCAGAAGTTGAAGAGATGAGAGAAACCAAGATCCCAGTGGCCCTGGATACTGTCAGGTATAAACCTTTTCAAATTGACTATCACAGTATTGGAAGAGTGGTTTCTGAAAATCAGGTCAACCTCCTGTTCCAGTCATCTGGACAGGTTGACTCCATCTGGGTTAATGTGGGAGATTATGTACGAAAGGATCAGCGTCTGGCCAGCATTGAGACGGATGTGTATGCCACCATGTATGCACAGGCCAGATCCATGTTTGAAAAAGCGAAACGGGATCTGGAAAGTTCAAAGGCCTTATTCGAATCCAATGTGATATCCTCAGATCAATATGAAATGGCCAGAATCGGTTTGGATAACGCCAGAGCTGCCTATACACAGGCAAAAAACTCCCTGGATCACACTGTTCTGAGGGCTTCTTTCAATGGGTGGATCGTTGCCGAGAATTTGAACATCGGTGATCTGGTTTCCCCAGGTGGTGCTATGCAGCCACCCATGATTCTGGCAGATATGAATCACTTGAAAATAATTGTTCCTGTCCCTGAATCCCGTATCGGGCAGATCAAGAATGGCCAGTTCGCGCAGATCCAGTTCAAAACCTTCCCGGATCGCATTTTTGAGGGTGCCGTACTTCGTATCGGCATGGCTCCCAAAAACATGTCCAACAATTACGATGTGGAAGTCCGCATGTCCGGCAATATGAATGGGATGAAACTGGGCCTGGTTGGTGATGTACGCATCGTTCAGGAGTACTATAAAGAAGCACTGGTAATCCCACTCAATCTGATTCAGGATGATGGTGAGAATCAGTTTATGTATACGGAGCAAAACGGTAGAGCTGAAAAAAAGGAAATAAAAATTCGTGCTATTTCAGGTTCTGAAGTTTTCATTGAGGCAGATGTTGTCCCTGGAGATATGCTTATTGTCAAGGGGCACAATGATGTAAAAGATGGTGTTCTGCTGGATATTGTGGAGTAGGGAAGGATCCGTTCATGAAAATTTCAAAACAAGCGATCAATCATCCCACGGCAGTTATCCTCACTGCACTGGGGTTATTTATTACCAGTATTGTCGCATACATGATCCTCCCCCTGGAACTGGTTCCTCGCATCGAGATCCCCTATGCATTCGTGTCAGGAACTTATCTGGGAGCAGCGCCGTCTGAGGTTGAGACGGAAATTATCAAACCGATTGAGGAGAAACTGGCACAGCTGCAGGATGTGGACGACATTACAGGCTATGCCATGCAGAATGTTGGCTTGATCGTCATCAAATTCACTGCTGAAGCTGATCTTGAGAAAAGTATTGATGAACTCAAGGAAAAGGTCAATGAAGCAATCCCTGAGCTCAGGGATGAGATCGACAATGTGACAGTAAAAGATATTGATTTCTCTGACTCACCCATCAGCATCTTGAATATTTATGGGGATTTTACACCACACGAACTTCGCACACAGGCCGAATTGATCAAGGATAGGTTGACAAGGGTATCAGGAGTTAATCAGGTCGAGATGTTCGGCGGCGAAGAACGAGAAATTGCCATCGAGCTTGACCCTGACCTTCTCCTGGCCAACAATCTCAGCATCCCACAGGTATTGATGGCACTGAAACGCAGTAACATGAATTTTCCTGGTGGAACCGTGAAACTGGAAGGTCAGGATATCTTTGTCAGAACAGTGGGTAAATACAACGAGATCAGCGATATTGAGAACACCATTCTGGGAGTTGATGCTTCTGGTAATGTAAAACGTATCCGTGATGTTGGTGTTGTGAAAGATGGATTTGAAATACCCTCCAGCTATTCAAGATATCAAACACAGAATAGTGTGACACTTTTGATCTCCAAACGTCCAGGAGCCCATATTGTTGAAGCGACCGAAATGATCGAAGCAACGGTGGACGAACTGGTCAAGGATTTTCCAGAGGGTATGCATCATGCGTATACTGCCCGACAGGCTACTGAGATCGAGAAGCAGACAAGTCAACTGAATCAGAATGCGGCATGGGGAATCGTATTCGTTATCATCGTATTATTTCTCGGCATTGGGTTTAAAAATGCTTTGATCGTGTCAGTTGCACTGCCTTTTGCGCTTATGTCATCCTTTCCACTTATGTATTACTTTGGTTTGGATCGAAGCAGCATCTCCATGTTTGGGCTGATTATCGTGTTGGGAATCGTCGTAGATGGTGCCATTATTGTCGCTGAATCGACTTATCGACATATGGAAGAAGGTCTTAGCCGCAAGGCTGCTTCCATAATGGCCATCGATGAAGTTGGTATCCCCATAATGACCTCAGTGCTTACCACCATGGTGGCATTTGCGCCCATTATATATATGTCCGGGACAATGGGACAATTTTTATCTGTGATTCCCAAGGTGGTGATTTTTACACTGGTTGGGGCCTTCTTGGCAGATCACTTTCTTATCCCAGTTCTTGCTTCGAAAATGATGATGGTCACCAAACGAGCCGGCATGCTGAGTGGGGAGTGGATAGGGAAACGATTTTATACAAGGATGGTTACCTGGTCCTTGAATCATCGATTCCTCGTTATCTTCAGCATAACGATTGTTTTCTTCATGTCCATAGCCGCCGTGGGCATATCAGCAGTCAGCGACATAAAACTGGTCAAGGTCCAGATTTTTCCCAAGGTTCCCAAACCCAGGATTATTCTGAACGTCAGAACTCCCTCTGGAAGTCAACTTGAGTATACGGATAGTGTTGTACGTGATATTGAAGACTATCTACTCAATTTCCCTGAAATAGATCGATTTGTGTCGACTATTGGTGAAAGTGGCGTACAGAATCTCCGTGTCGCGCAGGGGGGCAGCAAAGGTGCTGAAATTGGTCAGATCAATATTGACCTGGTTGCCACGGAGGATCGGGATAAATCAGTTGATGATCTTATTGAGATCATGAATGAGGACCTTTCGAGGAAACCTGGAGTGAGCGTGACCATTGAGACCATACAGGAAGGACCGCCTGTGTCCAGTAATGTGATCATTGATATCAGTGGCGATGATCTTGAGGCTCTGGCCTTTGTGGCAGAACAGGTTAAACGAGATCTATCCACAGTGAAAGGGGCCATCAATGTTGAATCCAGCATCGGTGTTCGCCGAACCGAATTTCAAGCACATGTTGATCATGACCGTGCTGCCAGCTATGGTCTTTCCAGCCAGGAGGTAAGTAATACCCTTGCCGCTGCCATGATTGGTTTGGAGGCAACAACCTATACTGACGGTCTGAATGATATCCCCGTTATTGTACGCCTGGAAAGCAGGGGGGATGATGCAGTGGACGCAATCCGGAATTTAAATATTATGAATCAGATGGGTCAGATGATACCCTTCGAGAATGTTGCCTCTCTTGAACTGAGCAGCAGCGAAACACTGATCAAGCATAAGGAATTCAAACGCAACATCTCAGTTTCATGTGATCTGGCCAAGGGTGTAGATGCCACAGATATCAGAAGGCACATGGATGTATATTTGGCAGATTTGGCAGTGCCCAAGGGTGTGACGGTTGAATATGGCGGGATTGAAGATGAAGCCAAGGAGTCCTTTGCAAGTCTTGGGAGAGCCATGATAATCGGATTTATTGTCATTATGATCATCCTTAGTGCTCAATTCCAGTCTTTCAAACAGCCCTTTATAATTGGTCTGGCCATTCCACTGTCATTTATCGGTGTGATATTTGGTCTGATGGTTACCAGAGTTCCTTTTGGTATAATGGCATTCTTTGGGGTGGTCGCTCTCATGGGGGTAGTGGTGAACGATGCCATTGTCCTTATCGCATATGTAAACGATCTGCGCAGGGAAGGCATGCTGGTTCATGAAGCCTTGATAAAGGGGGGACGGAACAGATTGAGACCTATCATTCTCACCACAGTCACAACCCTGGCGGGAATGATTCCCTTAAGTCTGAATCTGGCTGGAGGGGCGGAATATTGGAGGCCACTGGCAGTAAGTTTGATCTTTGGTCTGGCTGTTTCGTCATTCCTTACCCTAATTGTGGTCCCCGTATTGTATTCCATGCTTGAGAGTGGGAAGGAAAGGAAAAAATTAGCGAAAGCTGAATCCTGACTCAACCTGGGGAAATGGTAGAGGGTGGGAGACCACTCGCCGAAGTATATTCGCTATCAGTTCTCAGCTTTTCTGATTAAAATGATTTGCACAGGGAGGTCGTTCCAGGATGACCTCCTTTTTTTAAGCTGATCCTGGTTGAACAGAAATATTTGTTAAGACTGGACCTTGTTTATATTCCTCTCATGCGGGGGAGTCATTACGAACGATAAATCAATTGGGAAGTCACCATGAGTTCTTCAGAAGCTTCATTAACTGGACAGGCGCTACTGGATAAAATCAGAGACGATTTTATTGGTCTGAACACTGCTTATAAGAATGCCAGGGGGGAAATTTCACCTCGAATTTACCTTGACTCAACGGCCAGCTCACTGATGTTGAGACCTGCGTACAAGGTCATCTCTGACTTTATGGCTCATTATTCAAATACCCATAGCAAACTTCATCATAGCGCTCACATATCGACCGCCGCCTATGAATGGGCACACAAGCGAGTACTTGATTTTCTGGGAGCCCCATCAGATATCTATACCTGCTTTTTTACAGGAGCGGGCACTACCGCTGGGATTAATCGCATGGCCAGAGTGTTCAGAGACTTTAATCTAGACAAAAAAATTGCGATCATCTCAATTATGGAGCACCATTCAAACGATTTGCCCCATCGCAAGCACATGCACAAGGTGATACATATTCCGGTTGAAGGTTTGGAAGAGAGTCACATGTGTATCAGCATGACCAGACTTGAAAATACCCTGAAGGAAAACAAAGGGAATGTGAATTACGTTTCCATAACCGCTGTCAGTAACGTGACTGGCATCATTAATCCTATCCACAATATTGCCCGTCTGGCCCATAAATATGGTGCTCTCATCATGATTGATGGTGCCCAGAGTGTTGCCCACTTGCCTACAACGATGTTTCACCCAGATGACCCGGATGCCTGTATCGATGCGTTGGTATTCTCAGGTCATAAGACCTACACTCCAGGTTCGCCAGGAGTGGTTGTCGCCCGTAAAGACCTCCTGCTTGGAATAGAGCCTGAGGAAGTTGGTGGTGGCATGGTGGATCGGGTTTTGGAGGATCGATATCTGGTTAAAACCAAATTTCCTGATCGTGAGGAAGCCGGTACACCCAATATCCCAGGTGCCATTGGTCTGGCAGCTACTATCGAGGTTCTTGGCAGAATTGGTATGGAGCTCCTCATGAAGGCTGAGGATGAGGTCATGGTAAAAGCGCTAAATGAGATGGCCGCGATTCCCGAACTTATCGTTTACGGTGGCACTGATCATAAAGCCTGTCCACGAGCAGCCTCAATATCTTTCAATATTAGGGGAATGGACCATGGACTGGTGGCAGCAATATTGAACGATTATTTTAATATTGCGGTCAGGAATCAGTGTTTTTGTGCCCATCCCTATGTGAAAGAGATGATGGTAAAGGACCTTGAAAAAGATTTTGGAGCGATTGATTTCGGTAATATGAGTCCAGAGTTTATGCGGAAAGCCGGTATGGTGAGGGCCAGTTTCGGTTTGTACTCAAAGCAAAAGGATGTCGAGATACTCATTTCAGCCATCAGGCAGATCATCGCTGAAGCTGATGATTTTGCACAATACTATGTCATCAATGAGGAAAATGATTACCAACATGTTTCCTTCCGACCACGGCATGCAGAGATTTTTAACATCCAATCATCCCTCGATCAATATCTAGCTGAGGCCAATGATTAAAAACATCTACAAAAGGACTCATATCCCATTATTGCTGATGAACGAAAGTCATAGGATCTGATTTGCCAACCCATTTTGTTGTTCCTGTGTTCGTCCCTGCTCCATGGCTGCCAAATGGTCACATGCAGACAGTGTTTGCCTCCCTAATGATGTCCGTTCCCATGCCCAACTATCGGCGGGAAATTATCGATCTGCCTGATGGCGACATTGTTGCTGCTGATTGGGTGGATGGTACGCTGGATAAACCTCTTTTTGTCCTCATCCATGGCATGGAGGGGGATTCTGAAAGCCGTTACGCACGCCTCTTGATTAATGAGTGCCAAGCCCTGGGCTGGTCTGGCGTCGTGCTGCACATGCGAAGTTGCGGGGGTCTGATCAATCGCCGACGCAATTTTTACCATGCCGGATTTTATCAGGATATCGCCTATTTTTTAGATGTGTTACTGCCTAAAAGAAAAATTTCAGAGAATATCTACCTTGCAGGTGTATCTCTGGGGGGCAGCCAGGTCGTCCATTATTTAGCAAAAGGCCGTCCGCAGGGACGGGTGAAAGCAGCAGCGCTTATTTCCACACCCTTGGATCTGAAGGGATCAGCGGATTTTATGAAATCAGGACTCAACCGGCTTTATATCTTAAAGTTTCGTCAGAGTCTCCTGAAAAAGTATGCTGCGAAAAAAGACCTGATACGCAATGATGAAATGATGGCAAGCCTGGCCAGAGCGAAGAACTTCTGGGATCTGGATGATGCTGCAACAGCTCCCCTTCATGGATTTGATGACGCCAAGCACTATTATCAAGAAATGAGTGCCAAAAAAGTGTTGCCCGAAATCAGTATTCCTACACTTTATCTTGCATCAAAGGATGATCCTTTTATCCCCGAAGCATCCATGCCGAATGGCGAATGTAAAACAGCTCAACTTCGGACGATTTTAACGGATGCAGGTGGCCATGTAGGTTTTGTTGATCAACATGGGCAATCATGGATGAGTCCTACAGTATTTAAGTATTTTTTGAGTTTTGAGAGCGATTTTTTTAATTAGAAAGAGGGTATGATGAATAGAACGATTAGAGTGATTTTGCTCATGCTGGTTGTACTTATGTTTGGTTTCTGCAGCAGGCAGGAGGAAATCTCACCGGAGAGAATGAAAGTACTGGCCGATACACTTGCCCAGGATCTGGAATATGAGCCCTGGATGGAAATGGCATACGAGTTGGCGAAGAATTATCCAGAAGAGTATGTTTCGGGAATGGTGCTTATACAGGCAGCAGAGAGATCCATCATGGAAGAGGATAGCAAACGGTTTAAAATGATATTTGAGCTTTTGAAGCACTATCCGGAATCAGGTGCTTTGGAAATGATAGATCAGATAGCTATTTGTAATCGGTTTGCCTGGATCATGTCAAGTCAAATGCTCCTTCCTGATGAAGCCCCTGCTGTCATAGCGTTTGCCATTGATCAGTTCAAAGCTCATGAAGCAGGTCTTCAGTATCGGGATGAACTGGGATCCATGATCTACGATACCCAGGCTGTCATTTTTGAGATCACCAATGACACGACCAAGGCTTTGGAGGCCTATGATACTGCCATTGCCTTTTATGGGGAGCCGGAGACTTTGCTGAAAAGAGGTCTTATCCTGGAAGCTACCGGTGAGCTCGATGCTGCACTGGAAGATTATATATCAGCTCTCAGTCGTGCTCCAAATGAAGCCCTTATTGCTTCCAAGGTCAAAACCCTTTATGCAGAGCTCAATCCAGATCAGGATGCAGTTGTGTTCCTCAATGATTTGCAGGAAAGTTTGCAGGAAAGTCGACGAGAAGCAGTATTGGCGGAAGCCTTCTTTATTGATGCACCTGAATTTGAGTTCACTGATCTCTCAGGGAAGATTTACAATAACTTGAATATGTTAGGGAAAGTTTTCTTTGTTGACTTTTGGGCGACCTGGTGTAATCCCTGCCGCCGTGAATTACCAGAATTTCAGGCTTTCTACGAGATGAATAAAGATAATCCCAGGGTTGCTTTTATTGCCGCTTCCACCGATAGCGAAAGAGAAAAGGTAGTCCCGTATATCTCCGAAATGAATTACACATTTCCTGTATGCTATGCTGCAGAAGCCGCAGCGAAATTTGAGGTGGAAGGTATCCCAAGTTTGTTTATAATAGGACCAGAAGGAAAAATCCGTTATAAGATCGTGGGATTTGACCCGGACAAGGACTTTGCCAGGGAAATGACCTGGCGAATGGAAAGTCTGTTGGATGATTAATTCAATGAAAAGTCGAGGAGCCGTGTTATGAATCGAAAAATGCTGGTGATATTGCTCGTAGTTTGTGTGGCCTCTGCCTTGGGTCAGGATGCGAAAACAGGTTGGGGATTCGGTGGCGTGCCTGCCGTGGCTTACAACTCAGATACTGGTTTTCTCTATGGAATCGTTTTTGAAGCCTATAATTTCGGCGATGGGAGCCACTATCCAGACTATGATTACACCATAAAACCGACCTGGACCAGGACCACAAAAGGCAGTGGTGAGAACACCCTCTTTTTTGATTCCAAGTACCTGCTGCCAAATGACATCCGCATTACGGCCTATGCAGGCTATCTGACCGAGCAGGCACTCCCATACTATGGACGTGATGGGGCTGTCTCCTACTACAACTCTGAATATGAAGATACCAGTTTTGCTGCCTATAAAACACGCATGTTCTATCGTCACGAGAGGAACACGCTCCGCCTTACTGCAGACTTTCAGAAAAGCGTTTTTAGTGAAAAATTTAGAATCATTGCCGGGGTCGGATATATTGATACTCAGATTGATACAGTTGATGAATCTGGGTTGAATGAAGGCAAAGATGACGACCTTCTGCCATTGGATGTAGAGACCCTCTATGAAAGAAATATCCGCTTAGGATTGATTGGGGCTGATGAAGCAAAAGGCGGATTGACCAATTTTCTAAAAATTGGCGCTGTCTATGACACGCGTGATAATGAACCCAATCCCATGCGTGGGATATGGACTGAAGCATTATTTACCTTGTATCCAAGTTTTATGGGCAGTGATTTCAATTTCTCCACCCTTACCATGACCCACCGTCAGTACTTCACACTCAAGGAAAATGATCTTTCATTTACCTATCGCATCGGATATCAGCAGCAGTTTGGAGATGCACCTTTCTTCATGCTTCCCTGGTACCAGAGCAGTTATAAAATGACAGAAGGCCTGGGAGGCTCTAAATCACTCCGCGGTATCCTGATGAACAGGATTGTTGGGAATTCGATCGTATTTGCCAATCTGGAGCCGCGCTGGAAATTCTTCCGGACTACGATAGCCGGTCAGAACCTCTATCTCGCCCTGAATGCATTTACTGATATGGGGATGGTGTTGGACCCACAGGATGATAGTAACATAGTGGTAGGCGCGGAATCTACTAGAGGAAGTGATAAGCTTCATCTGTCATACGGCGGTGGTTTGAGGATCGTGTTGAATGAAAACTTCATTGTTGCAGTCGATTACGGTCTGGCTGCCGATGAACAGGATGGTAACTCTGGTCTCTATATTGGTCTGGGCTACCTGTATTAAAAATCCTTTAAAATGTTTGTGAAAAAAGGCGTGGTAGCAATACCACGCCTTTTTTATTAGCTTGGTCTAATTATTGCCCGATTCTATTTTGGATTTTGATTGTACTTCTTACTTTACAATCGATAATCATTTAATTATTGAAGTCGTTATTTGAACTAGAGGTTTGGTATCAACCATGCTTTGTCTTTATAAAAAATTATTTCACATAACTTAAATATGGGAGTTTAGAATGATCAAATTCAGCAAACAACAACTCAAGATCCCCCAGATGAGCAAACCGGTTTATCTGGTGACGGGAGGAATGTCCAAATTTGACAGAGCCATACCAGAAAAAAGGACTGAAGAGTTGGTTATCGATGCCTTCCTGGAGGCAGCGGAATTTATCAAAAAATCCCCCGAAGAACTGAAAAGCTACATTCATAGCTGCTATTATGGTCACTTTGCAGATCACTTCGGTGATCAACTGCTGGGGGAGGCAGTCATCCATGACCGACTTGGACTGGATCCACTAGGAAATGTGGGGGTTAAGACTGGGGGTGCAACCGGTGGCTCGACCATCTGGGAGGCCTATAAAGCGGTAGCCTCTGGATATTCAGATGCGGCTCTGGCCATGGGTTGGGAGCGGATGGACGAGGTGCCCACAGATGAGGGGAATCATTACATAGCCTCTGCAGCGGACAAGGATTGGGAAACTCCCATGGGTCATATCTATACAGGCTACTACGCAGTGATGGCCCAGAAATACTGGCAGGTTTTCGGTAAGGAAGAAGATTCATTTCGCCGAACCCTAGCAGAGATTGCCGTAAAGAATAAGGGCTATGCACGGATGAATCCCCATGCCCAAAGCCCGATGAAGATCACCGTTGAGGATGTGCTCAACTCGCCAGTGGTAGCTCATCCGCTGCGTGCGTTGGATTGTTGTCTCATGAGTGTTGGGGCTTCCTGTGTGATTTTGGCTGATGAAGAGACTGCATATAAGTTGACAGATAATCCACTGCTCATTTATTCAGCAGCAGGTTCTCATACACTGCGCGTAGCAGACCGACGGAACATGGACATCCCGCTGCTGCCCAACGAAACCCCAGATCAATACAAAGACCTTGGAAAGCGATTCCCTGGAGGGGATAGATACCCAGGTTTTACCGGTTTCCTCGCAGCAAGAATGGCAGCTTACTATGCCTATGGCATGGCAGGGATAGTGGATCCCAATGAGGATCTGGATCTGGTCGAGTTGCATGATGCCTTCACCATTAGTGATATTCAAACTTATGAAGATATTGGAATTCGACCCTATGGTGAGGGAAGAACCTATGTCGAATCGGGAGAGTGTTATCATACGAATCCCCTCACAGGCAAGCCAGGGAAACTTCCTGCCAATCTATCAGGCGGATTGATTGGAAATATGCATGCAGTTGGGGCAACGGGTATTATGCAAGTGGTGGAAGTAGCTCAACATATTTGGGGTCGCTGGGGAGAAATGCATGGTGATGAGGCAAAATGGAAGCTTTTTAACAGGACCAAGCCCGATGACTGGACCAATCTGCAGGTCAAGGGCGCCAAGCGCGGATTGGCAATCAGCCATGCCGGTGTTGGATCTCATGTAACAGCAACGATCCTGATGCATCCAGATCACAAACTGGAAAGGAAGGCCTAGTATGAGTATCGAAAACAGAGGAACTGTCAAAGTTGAGAACGGACGATATCGGGTAAAGGGAAATTTCCATTATATTTATCCCAATGATCCCATCCGAAACAGTAAAGGCGAACTTCTTGGCGTGACCAATCCCAGGGATGTTACTCACATTCATACCTATGGTGGTGAGGCACCTTTCTTTGAGAACCTCAGCAAGGGTAAACTTCTCGCTACCAAATGTACCAATTCAAAGTGTGATGCCCACAATTCGATCTTTATCCCTTATCGCATCCATTGCCCTGATTGTCTCCAGCGTTGCAAACAAGTTGATATCACAGCCTTGGCTCAAAGGGGAGCAAGTGTGCACACCTTCATGATCACCGAACGGACAGGTGCATTTAATACTCTGGAAACACCCATCCGATTTGTCAACGTGGAGTTTGAAGGGATCGCGACGATCCTCATGGGGTATTTGTCGGTTGGAGAACCAAAGATTGGGATGAAGGTTGTCCCTATTTTTCAAACGAAAAATCCCACCTTCACGATCATGGATTTGTCCTGGGTGCCTAAGGGAACGTCTGAATCTGACTTACCAGAGGGATTCAGTTTTTAAGGAGAATCAATCCTAAATTAAGATCCCTATACCTGGATCGCCGTATGGTTCAGCAATAGGCGAGGATTTATATCCCCGCCTATTTTTTTCTCCATTTTGTTCGATTGGGGAACCAATAGTTTATGTATCACGTTTGATTTCTACCAAGAGATGAGAAACGTGTGCTTTTTCTTGGTATGGAATGTGTTTGGTCTATTTTTTAGCCTGACGAGTGTCAGCATTTGTCAGGATACGGACGGCTTCATTCGAAAGAGCAAAGTTGGCCTATTATTTTTGAATATGGTATGATGAATCTCTAATTTTCTACAGGATTTCAAACACACGAAATCCTACTCAGGAGTAGATCTTTGAACAGTTTTGTAGACTGGTGGCAGCACCTGCCATCTCATATGGATCCCGTTATCTTTAGCATCGGAAATTTCCCCTTACGCTGGTATGGCATGATGTATATAGCTGCTTTTGCCACAACCTATCTCGTTTCTAAGTATAGAATCAAGAATGAGAAACTGCCCTACAGCCTTGATTTTGTGGCTGATGCGATTATGTGGGCTATTGTTGGTGTGATCCTGGGTGGACGCCTTGGCTATGTTCTTTTTTATGGTTTTTCAGATTTTATTCAGGATCCACTTAGAATTATTTCACCCATAGCTCATGTGAATGGCCATTGGAAATTTACCGGTATTTCAGGTATGTCATACCATGGCGGTATCTCTGGTGTGGCAGTTGCTCTCTGGCTCTACGCACGGAAACAAAAAGTTAAATATTTTGATCTTACCGATTTGCTCATGACAGGGATACCATTGGGGTTCACCTTCGGACGCATCGGAAATTTCATCAATGGCGAACTTTATGGTCGGGTCACCGAAAGTTGGATAGGCATGTACTTTCCTCATGCTCGAGATGGACTCCTGAGACATCCATCTCAGCTGTATGAAGCCTTTTTTGAAGGTCTGGTGGTCTTTGCTTTGGTATGGGTATTTCGGAAGAAATCACCCTTCCCGGGATTTATTTCAGGTCTGTATATATTTGCCTATGGTTTTGTGCGCTTTTTTATTGAGTTTTTCAGACAACCGGATGCCCATCTCGGCTTCGTAATCCTGAACTTCAGTATGGGCCAGATCCTCTGCTTCGGAATGCTATTGGCCGCCGGGCTCGTGTGGTATCTTGGATATAGGCAGCATGAACAGCTACAGGCAGTGAATAAATGACCCTCCTGATCATTGCCGTTGCCGCTCTCCTGATCGGACCGCTATTTGCAAAGATCTTTGATCGCAAACCGGGAGTGAATCGTTTTCTGGATGGTTTTATACTGGTGACCATCGGAGGAATCGCGGTGACCCATCTTCTGCCGGAAGCAGTTGTTGCCATCGGTGGCATGGCGCTGCTCATGGTTCTGCTGGGAGCCTTGTTACCATACATGGCTGAGCGTGCTTTCCATAGTTATGAACGGGTAACCCATGGCGGGGTATTGGCTTTGGCATTGAGTGGTATCCTGGTTCATACGCTCTTAGACGGAATGGCGCTCTCCATGTCCTCGACAGAACATGGAGTTGGCCAGGCACTCGCCGTGGCAGTAATATTGCACCGTCTGCCCGTTGGTTTACTCATCTGGTGGGCGCTAAAGCCGCTGAGTTCGACCAGGACGATATTAAGTGTACTTGGGTTGATGAGTGTGGCTACCATTTTTGGTTTCCTCATTGGAGACAGCGAGATTCCCTTTACGAATACAATGGCCTTGACCTACTTCCAGTCACTGGTAACAGGTTCCTTGATACATGTTCTCTTCCACCGACATCTTCACAAGGGGAGTCATGCAGAAAGTGATCATGTCCATGAGCCTGCTCATCTAAAACCATACCCTGCTGCTATTGGCGCGTTGTTGGGAGCTGCTCTACTCTATCTATTACCCCTGGGTGGAGATTTACCCCATGATCATTCCATCCATTCAACTGCGGAATTGACCCTTGATTTATTTCTCAAGAGTGCACCGGCATTGTTGCTAGGATTTATTATCGCAGCGAGTATCCAAAATTTTATCCCAGAAGCTGGCATGGATTGGCTACACTCAAAAAGTCGTGCTGTTCGAGTCACCAAGGGGATGCTCTTTGGTTTACCGCTGCCCATCTGTTCCTGTGGGGTTGTGCCACTCTATCACAGCCTGGTAAGGCGTGGTATTCCCATTGGTGCGGGAATGGCATTCCTGGTGGCAACGCCAGAGTTGGGTATCGATGCCATTCTAATTTCAGTTCCCCTCCTTGGTTTAAAAATGACCCTGATTCGTTTGGGGAGTGCAGCACTCATTGCCTGGCTTACAGGCTATATTCTTGATCTGATCTTGCCAGGAAAGGAAACGGGAGTAGAAGTGAAAATTGAAACCAGGATATTGAAACCTGAGCAAACACCATGGAAGGTTTTTTGGAAAACGCTCAATCATGAACTGATTGATCATCTAGGCCCCTGGGTGTTGTTGGGTTTGATTATCGCGGCGATCATGAATCCCTTCCTTTCACGTTTGGATTGGGGAGGATTTCCGGCAGGTGTGGATATTCTGCTTATGGCCATTATTGGGATGCCCCTGTATGTTTGTGCTACTGGTGCCACACCCATTGCTGCTGTGATGCTGATGAATGGTGTTTCTGCAGGTGCAGTATTGGCATTTTTAATAACAGGTCCTGCAACAAATATTACCACCCTTGGTGTTATGAAAAAACTCCACGGCACAAAAGTGGCGCTTATCTTTCCAATGATCATTGTCAGTTTGACAATAATAGTTGGCCTGGGAGTTAATATGTTGCTTGGGGATACCGCTCATTTTCCAATGACAGAGCATTTGCATCAGGATCAATCCTGGCTGAATATACTATCGGGTGTGATTCTGGCGCTTCTGTTTGTGGGATCACTTTTCCGCATCGGTCCGCGAGGCATGCTGGAGAATTTGTACGAAGGTTTAGGAACTTCTGAGGAAGAAGATTCGTGCGATTGTCATCATGATGAATAATTTTAAATGTGAACATTAGGAAACCGGAATGAAAGTATTGCTAGTTGGTGGGGGGAGCTCCCATGAAAGAGAAGTATCCCTGCGCTCAACCGATGCCATGGAACGCGCCGTTGATGAATTAGGATATGAATATGTTCGGGTCAATCTGGACAGCGAGTTGGATGTTTCAAAATATTGGAATGATACATTTGATATCGCGCTATTGGGGTTTCACGGACGAGCAGGAGAAGACGGACTTTTACAATCCATGTTGGAAAACAGTACGATTCCCTATACTGGAGCTGGTGTCAGGGATAGTCTCCTGGCATTCTCCAAAGATGCTTCAAAGAGAATATTTAAAACTCACGAAGTGCCAACAGCCGATTGGGAGCTGCACCTCCATACTCCGGGTAACGATCTTCCAGTGACCAGACTCGAACTCCCTTTTGTGATCAAGCCCGATAACGAGGGATCCACAATTGGACTCTCGGTGTGCACAGACAGAACCTCTCTGGAAAAAGCTAAAATGGTTTCTGGTGCCTTTAGCCATCTGATCTATGAAAAATTTATCCCTGGCAGGGAGCTGACAGTTGGGGTCGTCGGGGGACAGGTGTATCCCATTGTTGAAATATTCCCTGGTCATGAATTATATGATTATGAATCGAAATATACAAAAGGCATGAGCCGCTATGAGTGTCCCGCCAATTTGGACTTGCCATTGACAGAGCATATCCAGAAACTTGCCAAAAAAGCAATGGATGTTGTAGGCGTGCAGGTTTATGGCAGGGTGGATTTTCGCTTGGATCCCGACGGCAATCCATGGTGTCTGGAAATTAATACCCTACCTGGAATGACAGAAACCTCGCTCCTGCCGATGGGTGCAGCTGCCTTTGGTTTGACATTTCCGGAATTAATTGATGATATTCTTAAGCAAAGTATGAAAAAGTATAATTAGGTTGACCAAAATGAGCATTCATTTCTATAACACAATCAGTCGTCAAAAGGAGGAGTTTCTCTCCATTGAAGAGAAAAAGGTCCGCATGTACACCTGTGGCCCAACCGTGTATGATTTTGCTCATATCGGAAATTATCGCACATTCATGTTCGAGGATCTGCTGCGTCGCTATCTCGAGTTTCGCGGGTATGAAGTGATTCAGGCCATGAATATCACTGATGTAGACGATAACACCATTCGCCGTAGCCGTGAAAAAGGTGTTTCGCTGAAAGAATTGACCAATGAATACAAGGCTGGTTTTCATGCTGATCTGAAATCTTTGAACATTCAACCTGCACATCAATATCCGGAAGCCACTCAATATGTCAGTGAAATGATTGAGATGGTTCAGGAGCTTGAGAAAATGGGCTTTGCATACAAAACCGACGATGGTAGTGTTTATTTCGATATCGGTAAATACGATGGATATGGAAAGCTGGCCCATCTCAAACCGGATGAGATGGAAAGGGGGGAACGGGTTACCGACGACAGCTATGAGAAGGAGGGGGCGCGAGATTTTGCCCTGTGGAAGGGCTACAAGCCTGAAGATGGAGACGTGGAATGGGATTCACCATGGGGGAAAGGACGACCTGGGTGGCATATTGAATGCTCCGTTATGTCCACGGAACTCCTCGGTGCACATTTCGATATCCATTGCGGTGGTGTGGACAATATTTTTCCCCATCATGAAAATGAGCTTGCTCAAAGTGTCTGTGCCAATGGGAGTAAATTCGTGAATTACTGGATGCACTCTGAGTACTTGCTTGTCGATAACAAAAAAATGTCAAAATCACTGAATAATTTTTACACTCTGCGAGACTTGCTCGATAAAAAATATCCGCTTGCTGCTATTCGCTGGATGTTATTGACAACCCACTATCGGCAAAAACTGAATTTTTCCGTTGAACGTCTTGATGAGGCCCAGAAGGCAGTAAATCGCCTGCGTGAATTTGTCTCGAAATTAGCTGACTATGATGGACAGGGTCATGATGATGGAAAAAACAGTGTGATGAGTGCAAAGGCAGATTTTACAGCTGCCATGGATGATGATCTAAATATTTCGGGAGGCCTGGCTGCCATTTTCGAACTCGTTCGATGGGGAAACAGGGCCATGGACAATGAAGAACTGAGCAAGGAAGGGGCAGGAAAGATCCTCAAACTTGTTCAAAGTTTTGAACATGTGCTTGGAGTGCTCACTATGAAAGAGGAACCTTCGCCAAAGTTAGACACCGTATATATTGAATCCAAAATTGCTGAAAGAAATGCCGCCAGAGCCAATAAGGATTTTGCCAGGAGCGATGCCATTCGGGATGAGCTAGCTGACCAGGGGATTGAATTGATTGACACGCCTGATGGCACAAAATGGAAGCTGAAATAGGATTATCGTTGAACTAAAGTCCTTATTTTGCATTGGCATTTTTACTCCACGCTGGAGGGTGGGGTAAGTGCGTCCCACAAAAAAAAGCCAAGCTAATTCAATTGCCTCAGCTTTTAAGCTGGGGGTTATAACCTTTAAAAAAGGGCTTAAGCCCAAGTCGCTTGGACCAAAGTCCAGTAGCCATATAGAATACTTTAAACCCCGCACTAAAGCGTAGGGTAATTGAAAGCTCTCCATCCTACGGTTTGATTTATCCTTGTTTATTAGATCACCCGATTATGTCGATTAGGATGACAGCGTGTGCAGAGCACCACATAGGCTAAAAATATTCTTTAAAATACTTCTCCAATAGTACTTGCCTCCAGATAAATAGCATATATATTCTTCGGCTTTTCAATAAAACGGCCAAGGTAGCTCAGTTGGTAGAGCAGCGGTTTTGTAAACCGCCGGTCGGGGGTTCGAGTCCCTTCCTTGGCTCGAGCAGAGCTCTTATGGGTCGATGGCCGAGTGGTTAAAGGCGGCAGACTGTAAATCTGTTCTCGTACGAGTACGGTGGTTCAAATCCATCTCGGCCCACGCTTTTTTACAATAATGGGGAGGCAATTCTTAGACATTGCTGTCTGAACCCGTGGGTGTAGTTCAATGGTAGAACACCAGCCTTCCAAGCTGGTTATGTGAGTTCGATCCTCATCACCCGCTCATTATGACAGTGAATTGCCCCAGAACCCGGGGCTTTTTTGTGTCAGATGCTCGGGTAGCTCAGTCGGTAGAGCACCTCCTTGGTAAGGAGGGGGTCAGCGGTTCAAATCCGCTCTCGAGCTCTAGCTTCCTCATTAGGAAACATTTAATCATCTAGCGATACGGAGGAATTGAAGTATGGCAAAAGAAAAATTTAACCGCGACAAGCCTCACGTGAACGTCGGTACGATCGGTCATGTAGATCACGGTAAGACAACATTAACAGCAGCAATCACACAGGTATTGGCAGCAAAGGGATTGTG
>JAIPJF010000006.1 GCA_021734325.1 Fidelibacterota bacterium
CTGTACCCAGTGTTCAAAGACCTTGAAACCATCAGCCTCATTATCAGATTATCCAAAGGAGTCGTACAACAATACATTGATCTTTTACCATTAGAAAACTAAACTATTAACATCCCTTGGGTATCATTTGATACTATTTTATGAATAGCATCTTCATTGAACTGATTTGAGTTCCGCCAAGCAGCCTCACTATATAGAGACCTGAGTTCACCTCCTTGCCCTGTTCATCTCTTGTATCCCACTGAATATGATAGACTCCTGCCTCGACGCACCCGTGTACCAGGTTTCGCACCCTTCGACCCCGCATATCAAGAATGTCGAGTTTGATGTCTGTTGGTGAGCCCAGGGAAAAACTGATCGTGGTCATGGCATTGAAAGGATTAGGATAACTGCTTAGCAATAGATGGGACTGCAGAGATATCCTTTCCGTGGCCTGATTCACGTTTGTCAAGATTCTCCCTGGCGCCCCAAAAGTCCAACTCACGTTCTCCAGAAATGCTGTATTCCCATGTGGTCCCACATCGGATAGCGTGGTCCCACCTCCCTCATTCATGGACCAATAAGCAAGCAAGCCTGCTTCACTCAGCTCGGTGTTTTTATCCATATCTGCCCGAATCTGCTCGGTATTACGAAGGGTACCCCAGATTTTTACTTCATCAATTGCGCCTTTAAACCCCAGGCTACCATTACTAAACGATCCCAGATATAGATCGAAATCCAAATTATCCGCGATCGGTCCTGTAGCTGTACCTAGCGTACTTGGCTCCTGCTCAACACCATCCAGAAAGATTTTAACCAAACTATCAGCAGCACAATAGCTTACGGCAACATGGGTCCAACGGTCCAGTTCAATCGAGTTCTCTGGCGTAAAATGATGGCTGATGGAACCATCTTCGTGAGTCATTTTAAGAACCAGACTATGGTTGTTGTAGGATGTGGCACGCTCTGTCAGAAAGAACGTGAAATTTAATTTGGACAGGATTGTACCACCAATAAAGGCGCTGGCTCCCCATCCAGTCGGATGGATCCATGCCTCTAAACAAAGTGAATCCTGTAGATTCAGACCGGGATTTGCAGCGACCCGCCCATAGGAATTCGTCGCGTTATAATTGATCGCACTTTCACCATTAAAGACCTGAATGTAGTTCTGAATCAAACAGGTGTCAGATCCATTGGCAGTGGAAACGATCAAGCTAACATCATAGGAACCAGTTTCTGTAAAGGTCCAGGTGGGATTGGGATCCTGTGCATCGACAACACCATCATTTTGAAAATCCCAGGCCCATGATTCGATTTCAGGTGCTGCATAGGAAACATCTGAGAATTGCACCGTGAGGGGAGCATTCCCGGAGAAAATACTCCCCTTCATGACAGCTCGGAGATAATTGTCCGGAAAGGGTATATAGCTGATCGTGTTTGAATTAAAGTTCGGGACCGCAATTAACCCCTTATCCAGATTAGCACCAATATTGGCCGGTCCGTTATGGCCATCGGAAACCAGAAGCGGCGGATTTGTAAAATGTCTGTTATACATGTGAATGGCGCCTGTATTCCAGCTGGAAAGGTAGTAATTGCCCCTGGTGTCTTTGGCCAGACCATCAAAATCACCCATGGGAGTGGTCACCAATTCGGAACAGCTTGAATCCGAAAGGCTGACAGAATAGACTGGCGATGAAGGGAAAAATGATACAACGAGAAGCCGGCTAAACTCCTTTTCAATCAATAAGTCCTGGGGCGAGCCTTGTAGTCCTGAATCACAGAACACCCAATAGGATAGATCTGATAATCTTATCTTGAAGATTGTCGGGTTAATATTCTCCATGACATAGACAAAACCAGCCGGGTCCACGGCGATGCCATCCATCTGCTGAACACCAGGGATAGGTAGATTAAAAAGACGTTCACCCGAAATCAGGTTATATGCGTTTATTGCCAATCCAGTAGAAACAAACAATGTGTCTCCAAGGATACAATTGCCATAAGCGTGGAGCAGGTCATCATTGAAGATCGTCTGGTTACCCAGTGTATCGATGGTCACAATTCTACCATTGGTCCAATTGGAGACAACATATTGCTGGCGAGCACTATCCCAGTTGACACATTCCGGACCACCCAGATAGTTTTGGCAGAAACTGAAATTGAGCAGCAGAAATTGAAGAAGTATTAAGCGGTTTATGGCGCTGATATTCATAACAGATATCCCCCACAGATGTTTGTCATGTTCCCAGTTTATATGTGTATCACTTGTTTTGACCTGGAT
Organism: Fidelibacterota bacterium; assembly: GCA_021734325.1. Lineage (GTDB taxonomy): Bacteria > Fidelibacterota > UBA8477 > UBA8477 > JABMPR01 > JABMPR01. The sequence continues at coordinate 2,261 of JAIPJF010000006.1, forward strand.
ATCGATATGCGGTAAACTGCTTCTGCGAGGGGTTGCATATCGATTTAAACAATTACATTGAAAATAGCTGCCTCACAGGATTTTCTGTGCACGATCTCAGGTCCTGAGTGAAAACAGGACATATCTATCTGCCTCTTCATTCTCGGATGAGGATCAGGTATCCTAGATCATATTCGTGATAAAGCTCAGGTCTAAATCTTCAGGTGGTTTAAAATCACGCAGAGAGATCCATCCTCTCCACTTCTTTAGGTCAATGTTACTTTGTGTATACCATTTTGATCGTGTTATTCTCGGTTCCCGCCTTCAATTGACAAAAATAAATACCCGTGCTTACTGGATTCCCAAACTGGTCAAGGCCGTTCCATACTTTACGATATTGCCCGGCCTGCTGCTGCTCATTGACCAAACTGTTGATTTCAACACCGCGAATGTCATAAATCGCCAACGTGACAAAAGCTTCACCTGAGAGTTCATAGCGCAATGTTGTCCTCGGATTAAAGGGGTTCGGAAAATTTTGACTTAATACAGGGTGGACGGGGAGGGATAATTCTTTCTCAATGCCAGCCAAATGCTCGAGTGTCTTTCCCTGCACCCAAAAAGCCTCGTCGATATATACATTGTTACCCTGCTGACTAAAATCATAAAGGTTATCCCCTTTGCCTTCATTCATAGGCCAGTATGCCTGAAGCCCCGGTTCGGAACCATAAAGCATGGTTTTATATTCTGTGCTAATTTGACTATTCGACCGTACCTGATTCCAAACACGTACCTCGTCAATGATACCGTCAAACATGAGTATTTTGCTGCCAGTGCTTCCAATGACCAGCTCCTCATCAGCATTAGCCCTGATCTCGCCGGAAGGGCTCACTGTCGATGCTGTTTCCTGTCGCTCTCCATTCACATAGAAGCAGACTTCGCTGCTATCTGAAGCATAGGTGACTGCGATGTGTGACCATTCTCCGAGATGAATGGACCCAAGGGGTGAAAAACTAAAACTCTGGGTCCCATCGCTATGATTAAGTTTTAATATCAGACTCTCGTTATTGAAGGCAAAATGACTTTTTGAGATGAATAGGCTCATGCTCTCCTTGAACAATATCATACCACCCCAAAACGTGCTCTCTCCCCATCCATCAGGATAAATCCAGGCTTCCAGGGTCAGAGCATTGGTCAAGTTCAGGCTCTGATTGGCTTCTGCGGAGACATGGGTCTGACGCAGATCAAACCCCAATGCGCTTTCCCCATCGAAGACACTGATACAGTTTTCCATAAGCTCAGTTTGGGGTGATGTAGTGTTATCGCGTCGTGATGCCCGCATCGTGACAGAATAATCACCGGGATCAGTATAAATATGGCTTGGGTTTCGCTCGTAGGAATCAATGACCCCATCGTTCTCAAAATCCCACTCCCACACATCGATATTACCAAGACTTCTATCCTTAAAATTTACTTTTAAAGGCATATGACCTGAAGCAGGTGTCGTTTCGAATTTCGGTGTTATTCCAGATCTCTTGACAAGCAGGAGATCTGTGGCTCCGGCTCCCCATGAACGTGTTTGTCCAAGCAGGATGAAATCCTTTTCAAGGTTTTCCAATATGTGGTTGAACCCATCTTTACCCTCCCCCCCGAATGTGAGATACATGAGTTCCTTTCCATCGTGATCCAGTTTTCTGATGTATCCGTCCGTTGCCCCATATTTATAATCTACTGTACCACAAATGGTAATGGCGCATACCTCACTTTCTGTGATCCCGTTCCCAAAATCATACCATGATTCCCCCATATTATCGGTGTATTCAACGGCACCAGTTGAATCTGCTTTTATGAAGTATGTGTTCAGGGGGGCTTCAGCATTGGTATCTCCAATGAGCAGCAATTTGCCGTTGCTTGTCTCACAGGCAGCATTGATTCGATCATAGCCACCGCTGTCGCCTGTAATTGAACCCGTTGCTCTGGACCATATTACTTCACCATTGCTTTTGATTTTTATGATGTAGGAATCCCTGTTATCCGTAAACGATCCAGATGAGCCTGCAATCAAATAATTACCATCCCTAAGAGCCAATATCTGATCTCCTGTTTCCGGTCCGGATCCTCCATAGGTTTTTGTAAAGAGCGTGTCGCCGGCTGAATCGAGTTTAATCAGAAAAATATCATCTTCACCAGAACCATATGATTCAGTAAAGCCAGCAACAAAAATGTTTCCATCATCAACTTCAACAACGGATCGACCAACATCCACTTTGTCTCCTCCGACGATCCGACTCCATATCAGATCACCCCCTGAGCTCACGCGAATGATAATAACATCCCGAATCTTTCCAGGAACTGTACTTGAGCCCGTTATAAGCAAATCTCCGTTTTTAGCTTCTGCCACAGAATACGCATAATCCCAGCCTTCAGATCCGACGGTCTTGCTCCACATGAGAGTTCCATCATGATTAAATTTTGCACATAGAATGTCTGCCTTACCGGAACCTCCAGAGTAGGTATACCCTACTGCGACATAACTCTGATCGGCAGTTTCCACCACTGTCTGGCCTCCTTCACCAAATTCACCTCCCAATGAAACCGCCCAATCAGCATGCTCGATGTGTATCGCTGAGGATGTGTATGGAAAATCAACCTCCTTGATCTCATACCCGGCTTGAAAACCATAATTTTTTTCCCATACACTCAGAATCGCCTCCATCACGACTCTGTTATAGTATTGACCCCGCATACAGGTAATAATATTTCCGTCTATGACAGGTCTGCAGTCCTCGCCCAGATAATTGGCTCCTGCAGCAGTGTATTCGTTTGTAAACTCTTTGCGTCCAGTGACTGAAACTCCATTCAAGATATTTGCCGCCGCCAATACACGGACACCGGCACAGGTCGCCCAGATCGGTATGTTCAGGTTATTCGCTTTTGCCAGCAGATTCATGGTCGCCCGGCTCCCGATGAGATCACCATATGGGTTTTCAACAAATCGATTGGAAGAGAAGATGACAATCGCATCAAATACTGCGACGTCTGATATTTGACTCATCAGCTTATCAACTCGAACAGCAGGACCACCTGCGCAGGCCAGGATAAGAGAATCGACACCGGCAGTGGTTACTTCCCACCCATATTGTTCCATGTTGTATCGATTAAAATTTGCATTCAGTCCATAGTTTTGTGAATAGATAGCCAGGATATGCATATTCTCTGCAAAACCTGAGACTGCAAACAAGGCAATGAAATACTGCAAAGCACGTAAAATTTGGTTTTTCATGATTCCCCCTCATGAGGTCGTATACTATTTTGAGAAAAGCTCAGAGAGAGAGAGATGCACATATTGATTGTCCATGATCTCTGTCTGGTATTTTTTTAATTGTTCAGATATCTCCGATAAAGGCTTTTTTTGCCTGATCATCCTTGAGAGATTATTCAGGATAAAATCATGGGCCATACCACTATACATCACCATATTCAGGAAGCGGCTTTTGGTCCAGACGGCCTGGTAAACTGTGTGATGTTCCGTGTCCAGAAATGAATTCAGATATTCGGCATTGTCAGCGACAATATTGAACCACTCCTTGCTCAGATCCATTTCGCCGTATAGATCTATATCCGGTTCAATGATTTTGCATCCTGGCAGGTCTACCGGAGCATATATTTTTACAAAGACGTCAACGCCCTCCTTTGCCTTTCGAATGAGTGACTCCTTAACCCGTTCAAGTGGACCGGGGAAGGCGTCAATCAAGAGTATCTCCCGACTTTCGTTAATGATTGCCCCTGCAGTTATAAACACCTGATCGAAGTCTTCGAGATTGTAAACACCTTCAGCCTGGGGACTGGTTGTTATCTTTTCAAATGCATCCTCAATGCTTTCCCGCTTGCGCTTGAATGTGTACTCCATTTGATCCAGATAGGTCTCAATAGGCAGTGCTGAATAAAGTTTATTCTTTCCGCTATTATCAAGGAGGATAACTCCTTTTTTATGAAGAGAATCCAGGGCCTTATAGATATTGGATACCGGTTTATTAAGGAGTTGTGAGATACGATACCCTGTATGCCCTTCGCCCTGGAGGAGCTTGATATAGACATGTGATTCAAGCTCTGAAAAACCCAAATCCATAAGCATAATAATTTCTGGTGCAAGCATATATTTCTCCTTACTAGTTGTTTATCGCTACTAGTATATTCAATGAATTGGAATTTCCAAGAAATAATTTATGTGTGTTAGCAGGAATGCCGGCAGGCTGATGATGGCCTGAACATGAGTATTCTATGTCCTGGTATTTTTTCCCAAGACCATCAATCCTATAGGGGATCACTCCAACCGCTTGCCGCGCCAATTGGCCGTTTGGCTAAATCATAAATCGTGTCTTAGATTCATTTGTATTTTGGTCTCGTGAAGGACTCAAACAGAGATGAAAAATCTTACTGATCCAAATAAAATGCTGGCAAGATTGACTGTATATGAGCAAATTGTATATCATCAAAAGCCTGATCAATTAAATTTATTCCTCGGATGAAAACCATTTGAAAGAAAATGACACGCATGAACGTTAAATTCGACACCAACAAATTGTCTCTATTCTGGGTCCTGCAAATATCCGGATGGTTGCTTTACGGTGTCATCTACTATTTGGTCTATTATTCCAATCGCGATTTGGACACAAAAAACACGCTTGGGTTTGCAGTAACCTATGTGGTAGCCTTTTTAGTCACCATTGTCATGCGTAAGGTCTACCAGACCATAGATTATCAGCATAAATCCCTTTTGAAAGTCTCTGGCCTTGTATTATTGAGTTCCATCATTTTTGCTATCATTTGGTTATATCTCGATCGATTGGTTTCCTATCCCATTTACGGATTAAAGGAATTTCAAACGTCATTGGACAAAATGACTTTGAGGGACAATGTACGCGACATCTACTGGAAATCGTTTATTCTGTTCACCTGGTCTGCACTATACTTTCTGATCAATCTCTGGAGACAATGGAATGAGCAACTCCTCAAGGTGGAAAAAGCAGAATTGCTTGCTCAAAGTGCACAGCTTCAAATGCTGCGTTATCAGCTCAACCCACATTTTCTTTTTAACTCCCTGAATTCAATCCGGGCTTTGATCGTCGAGGATACCGGTAAGGCCCGGGAGATGGTATCTGAACTCGCTGAACTCCTTCGATACTCCCTGATAAGTAAAAATAATGGGGATGTACCCTTAAGTGAGGAAGTTGAAGCCATCAAACATTACTTTGCCATTGAGAAAAAGAGATTTGAAGAAAATCTCCAGGTCAGTTTTGAAATTGATCCCCTGGCCGAAGATTATCCCATTCCAAGCTTTCTGATTCATCCCCTGGTAGAAAATGCCGTCAAATACGGGATGAAGACTTCTGAAATGCCCCTAAAAATAAGCATCCAGGCTGCAGTTAAGGAAAACATGCTGTATGTTACCGTGAGAAATAGCGGGAAGTGGCTGGATGAAGAGGACCCGGCACGATCAAGACCAGCAGGGACAGGCACTGGACTTAAGAATGTGAAGGACCGCTTGGAGAACCGCTTTCCCGGGAAGTATGAGCTGAACACTTCCGAGGAAAAGGGTTGTGTTGTTGTCAAAATCATGATCACCAGAAATGTGCAGGAACAAAATGCCTAAAAATTATAAGGCTCTTCTCGTGGATGATGAGCGCCTATCACGCAATGACCTTAGACTCATGCTTGAAAAACATTCAAATATTGACGTCATCGGAGAGGCCGCCAGTGGAGACAAAGCCCTGGAACTCATAGAGGAACTGAATCCTGATCTGGTCTTTCTGGATATTCAGATGCCGGGCCTGAGCGGCTTCGATGTTCTGGAACATATCAATACCAACATTAAGGTTATCTTCGTAACCGCTTTTGACGAATACGCCCTGCGTGCTTTTGAGGTAAATGCATTGGATTACCTCTTAAAACCGGTTAACCCAGAAAGACTGGCTCAGTCAATTGAAAGACTGGAACTCACTTCAGATGAAACTGACCACGGATTCAGGGAGCTTGAGTATCATGATCGACTCCTTTTAAAACTTGATACCAGTCTGGGATTTCTCAAGATCAGCACCATCATATGCATTACCTCGGCAGGTGATTATTCTGAAGTCATCACGACGACCAGGAAAAAAGTGCTGGTCCACAAATCCATGGCAGAATGGGAAACAAGATTGCCCACCAGTTTTTTTAATCGCATCCACCGCACGACCATCGTTAATATGGAATTTGTCGACAGACTGGAAGAATGGTTTAACAATTCATATCGGGTTTATCTCAAAGGTATTGAAGAACCTTACGTTATGAGTCGTCGCTACGTGGCCAAACTCAAGCATAAAATGAGTTAAGCGTTCTGCAGGTCCTCATCTATCCGCTTCAATAGCACCCCGATTTACGGCTGGATATTTTTTAAGTTATGGAATATATAGCCTGCTCCTATTAGCAATCCAGAGACAGCCGGTATGATGAGGTAGATCGAGTAGTTCTTATCCCAAATGACACTTATGAAAACCATGGTAGATCCGAATATATATATCCCACTCGTCGCCACACCCAGGATCTTTGCCCATGAAAGGTTTTTGAAAATCCCAATTCCACAAATAATGGATAGCGGCCCTGTTAGCAGGACATCAGCCCAGGGTATCCATACCTTAATCAATTGACTCTGATTAAAAATACTTCCATCTCCCCAGGTGTAGCCTCCCCCAACAATGGCAAAGATGCCCGTCAGGATAAACAGATTTCCATATAACTTATTCATCATGATATATCCATATATAGTAGAGTGTCTATATTTGCTACTTGTGAGACATATTGATTTTGGAAACCTAAAAGTTCGGCACCATTTCCTGACGGAATTTCGCGAAGAAACGGGTGATCGAGTCCATGGCTTCCTCAGCTGAGTCCACCACCCGGAACAGTTCCAGATCCTCACTATTTATGTAGCCTTCAGCGAGGGCTCGCTCCTTCAGCCATTCCACCAGATTTGCCCAATAGTCCCGACCAATCAGTAAAATGGGAAAGCGAGGCGTCTTACCGGTCTGGGAGAGGGTGAGGGCTTCAAACAATTCATCCAGTGTTCCCAGTCCACCAGGGAAGGCGACAAAAGCCTGTGAATATTTCAGGAACATCAGCTTGCGTACAAAGAAATATCTAAAGGTGATGTTCTTGTCTGAATCTAAATAAGCATTGTTGGACGCCTCGAAGGGTAGTTCCACGCCGACACCGGCTGATGCGCCACCGATTTCCTTGGCACCTTTATTGGCTGCCTCCATGATACCTGGGCCACCACCAGTGATAACACTCAATCCCTCCCTGGCCAGAAGGTTGCCCAATTCGTACGCGATCTTGTAATAACGGTCATCTACCTTTGTCCGGGCGGATCCAAAGATGCTCACCGACGGGCCGATTTCGGTCAAGACATCAAAACCTTCCACAAACTCTGCCATGATACGAAAGACCTGCCAGGAATTTTTTGATTTTACTTCACTCCAGGTTTTTTTCTCAAATTTACGTTCCACTCTTTCATCGACATTCATTTCGTAGCTCCTTCCAGGGCGAATTGTGCGGCTTTCATTAAACATTTGCTCGTCGTCGTGGCTCCAGTGATGGCATCCACATCCGGAGATTGATGTTCCAGTATCCGGGGTAACACGCCTTCGGCATACCGGGCATAAGGACTATCCCGGTTCTCAATTACCTGCACATCAACAAGCCGATTTGCTTTGACAACAACTTCAAGGACATAATGAAAACCGGCATAGGAGGCACTTCCCTGATATCTGCCATCAGCAATTCCATCAAGATCAGGGCTGCTGATCTCCATGTTCCGGTAGGATTCAAGATCATAATAACCCAACACCGCAAAACCGATGCTCACAATCACAGCAAATCCAGTGAGGAACAGAATGGTCCTCCTTTTTAACTCATAGCGCTGTTCTCGCTGCCCCCACGGTCTAAAGATGGTGATTGTGATCAGGATGATGAAAACAGCCAATAACACAAAAATCACTGGACTGATCCTCCCGGCTGCCACCAGGTACTGTGGATCCAGATGACCGCTGGTTCTCGCCGCATCGGACATGGCCACCATGCCATTTATAGCCGGCCCCAACCAGACCCACACCAGAAAAAAGGCCGTCAAGGTCCCCACCCATTTCCCAATTACCCACCAGTGTTTGGTCAAACCCCAGTGGGTAAAAACTGAATAAATCAGGCCAGTCGCAACAATTCCATAGAATGAAAAGGTGATAACCGTGTTGAATATTTTGAAAATTGAATAGTTGGCAATAAACAGGCCCTTGCCATCCAGTCCTGATATCCTGCTGATCGCAAAGATGGAGATCAGGCCACCGATCAAGGTAGCAATGAAGACAATGTGGATGACTCTTAACCAGCGTCTTGCCGTTTTCTCTAGCATGCAGAATTCCTTTTTTAGTATCAGCATGAAGTGTACATATTTTTTCAACCTATTTCTGCTATTTTTTCAGTCTTTTGACTTGGTCATGTTAAATGCCGTATTTACTTGCTGCGAGATCGCAAAAAAGTCAGATTTGAGGGGCAATTCATTCAAAAGGAGTTCACATTAAATGGAAGTTCAGATTCTTATCACCGGGGGGACCTTTGATAAAGAATACAACGAAATTAACGGCCAATTATTTTTCCAGGATACACATTTGAAACAAATGCTCGCACAGGGTCGTTCGCACCTCTCAGTTAGTCTTCGTAGTCTGATGCTCATTGACAGTCTTGAGATGAGTGATGAAGACCGTGAGATCATTCTCACTCACTGTAAAAAATGCAGCGTAGATCGAATCGTGATCACTCATGGCACAGATACCATGGTGGAAACAGCCAAATTTCTGGCCGAGCGCATCAATAACAAGACCATCATTCTTACCGGGGCCATGATCCCCATCGTTTTTGGAAGCTCTGACGGGCTCTTTAACATGGGAGCCGCTCTGGCATTTGCCCAAACCCTGGAACCAGGTGTTTATGTTGCCATGAATGGACTATATTTTCATCACGACAATGTCAGGAAGAACAAAGCCAAGGGATTATTTGAGACTTTATAGGAGACTATCATGAAACTTAAAAAACTGATCACCATTCTGCTTGTCCTCATCATCTGCCTTGCTCTGCTCTCAACCTGCATGCCCAATGCGGAGTCGGCCATGAATCCAAAACCGGCTGGATTTTTCAAAGGGGTATGGCATGGCTGGATCGCCCCCCTTTCCCTCATCGTTGGATTTTTTAATGATACCACACGTGTTTATGACCCAAACAATACAGGCTGGTGGTATGATTTTGGTTTCTACATGGCAGTCATCAGCGGGTTTGGCGGCTTGTCCCTGGCCAGGAGAAAACAAAAAGACTAATCCTCGAGGGGTCAGCTATTAAAAACTATTTTGTCGATACCGATCGTTTTCTGATCCTTTCTACCAGAAGAGTATGGTTCTTATGTATTTCCGTATGTGCATTCTTCCTTACTGAGATAGGTCGGTTTTATCTCCGGCCTCTGGTTCGTGAACATCGCTGGAATGATCATGGACTCACCGAATCTATTGGCAACTCGGGTGGTATCATTGTGCAGATCTTTTTCACACTGTCAATATTAAACCCCGATAAGGTCCGGTCATACAGACTGGCAGTTTTTCTGGCTGTGGGATACATCATTTACGAGATCTTACAGACCATCCTCCCTCGGGGCACCTTTGACTGGATGGATATTTTGGGGACCCTGTATGGTCTGGGGATATCAATATTGATCCTGAGTTTGCTCTGGAGATTAAACGTATCCCAGTATTAGTATCTCCCCTTCCTGATCATTCAGGGAATCCTGTTTGATTTTCTTCAATTCCTAGCATATTGATACTATGAAGATTCGTGTAAAAGAACTTACGACCATTGGTCCGACCATCCATTCAGCTTTTAGTGCCCTTCCCTTTCAACGAGATGAAGGATCAGGCTCAACACTTCTTAAACCGGTTCTGGCCTATCAATCTCCCTCCTGTATCAAGATCGTTGGGAATATCCATAGCTTTATCCAGGCTCAGGATCGCAAACAGCCCACGGTTCCGGCCTATCTTATCGAAGATTCGGAGAGTACGCTGGAACTGCTCCAGCTGATCATTGAGTATTATCACCCCATGAGCCTGATGGACAAAGCCCTGCTCACCCGGGCAGCCCTGGATCTCGGTCTGCCGCGATCAGCCTTTGCTGAAAGTCTCCTGCCCCTGTTGGAACTGGCGCCCCGGGAAAAACTGATTGATCAGGTCCTGTATCTACTGGATCTGCCCCTTCAGCTTCAGACCTTTATCGTTGACAAGGAGCTCAGCCTGAAACGGGCCTTGATCTTTCAGCGGGCTGAGCCACATCTGGATTGGGTGACCCGCTTTATCGACAATCTCAAGATCGGTATCAATATGACGGCTGAGATTATTCAGAATATATGGGAGCTGGCCTCCCTGGATGATGTTGATTTCAAATCGAAAGCAGTTGAATTGGGTCTCTGGGAAATGGCCGACACTGTGTATGATGACAATCGGCTGGCGGTCATGGAGATCAGACAAAAGATCAATGCTGCCCGCTATCCAACATTGACGAAGGCTGGTGAAGACCTGGCTGATGAGCTGGCTTCTGTAGAACTCCCTGCCAAAGTCAGGGTTAAATGGGATCCCCAGTTCGAGGAGCAGGGTCTGAACATTGCCTTTCATGCCCGGAATGAAGATGAACTCGACGCTGTACTTGAAAAACTGGCCACCAATAAATTCAAAAACCTCTTTAAGAAGATATAAATGAAAGAACCAAAGATCACCCGGATCATCGTTGATGAGAAGGTTGCCGATCAGAAATTGGTCGAACGTTACAAGCAGAACAATCCCCAGGCTGAGGTCATCAAGATAGACCTGACGGATGAGATCAAGGAGTCCATGTTCAATCAGGAACCCACTCCGGCCAAGCGGGACATCCTCCTTACAGAGAAGCAGGGGCACACGGTCAAACAGTGTCCCGGTACAGACCGGACCTATCGCTGTTGTAATTATCACGTGATCAATCAAACCAGCAACTGTCCCATCGACTGCACCTATTGCATTCTGCAATTCTATTTGAATAATCCGGTAACGACGGTCTATGCCAACACGGAAAAACTCCTGACCGAGGTAAAGGACAAGATCGCCACCCAGCCGGATCGCTTTTTTCGGATCGGGACCGGTGAACTCTCAGACAGTCTGGCTTTTGATTCGTCCTCAGAATATTCGAAGGACGTGGTGGAATATTTTGCCAGCTTGCCAAATGTCCTGCTGGAGCTCAAGACCAAGTCCAACAAGATTGAAAACCTGCTGGAGCTGGATCACAAGGGGCATACAGTTGTTTCCTGGTCGGTCAATCCCCAGGTGATCATCGATGCGGAAGAGCACAAGGCGGCCTCTCTGGATGAGCGACTGGAAGCCCTGGCCCAGGTTCAGGCGACGGGGTACAAGATCGGGTTTCATTTTGATCCCCTCCTCTATCATGAGGGCTGGGAGCGGAATTATCCGGATCTGATCCGCCAATTGTTTGCCGTGGTTGACCCCAAAAATGTGGCCTGGATATCCATTGGTTCTCTGCGTTTCCCACCGGAGATGAAGGAGAAGGTGCTGGAAAAATTCCCCAGGTCCAAGATCATGTTTGCCGAGTTGATCCGTGGGATGGATGGCAAGATGCGTTACCCTAAGCCCTTGAGATTGGATATGTACCGCACGGTCTACAACACCTTGCGAGAGGTGGGTGGCCAGGATCTGTTTATCTATTTCTGTATGGAATCGGCGGAGATCTGGGAGCGGACCATGGGCTGGAGTCCGGAAAGCAACGAGCATCTGGACTTTCTGTTTGCCAGTAGTCTGTATAAACAATTTCCTGGATTGATGAAATCGGTCCCGCAGCGCGTTGATTACGATAACGGTATCCCCCTCCATCAAGAAAAGGCTGATATTCCCGGCTTTTAATCAAGAATGACTACATGTTTTATTTCGACAAAATTACACTGAACACAGAACGCTTATTGCTTCGCCCACTTCAGCATGGAGATGCCCAAGCCCTATTCAAAATCTTCTCAGATCCTGAGGTCATGCGCTACTGGAGTTCAAGACCCTGGACCTCCATGGATCAAGCATACGAGAAAATAGCTTACGACCAAGCTGCATTAAAGACTGGCGCATCCCTAATTTTGGGGGTCGAGCGAAAAACGGACAAACTGCTTATTGGGACCTGCTCCCTATTTGAGATTAACGAACAATGCCGGCGGGCAGAGATCGGCTATGTTCTGAGATCAGATTTATGGGGTCAGGGCTATATGAATGAGGCCCTGTATACCCTCGTGAATTGTGGATTCTCAGATCTCAATTTAAATCGTATTGAAGCGGACATTGACCCACGGAATCACGCATCGGCAAAATCCCTGCAAAGACTCGGATTTACCAAGGAAGGTTACCTGCGTGAACGCTGGATTGTTGAGGGAGAGATTTCTGATACTGAATTCTATGGATTGCTCCAATCTGAATGGATCAAAAAGTCAATTAACTAGTTTGAACGAAAAAAAAGACCCCGACATAATTGCCGGGGTCTTTTTTATTTTATAAGGATTATAAGGATTAACCGTTCTTCAGTCTAAAGACCACAGGAACGGATATTCTAACGGTAACAGGTTTATCACGTTGATAAGCCGGCTTCCACTTTATCGTCTTGATGGCATCCATGGCAGCTTCATCCAGACCAGTCTTCGGGATACCCTTAAGGATGACCGTTTCAACTACTCGTCCATCTTTACCAATGGTCGCCTGGACAATCACCGTACCTTCAATACCTGCCTCCCTGGCAATTTCAGGATAAATAACTGCCTTCTGAATCGCAGCATAACCACCCATGGGCTCCGGTGGCTCATCATACGCGATGAAAATGACATTGCTTTCAGGTGGTGGTGGTGGTTCGCTCAAAATTTCAAAATCTTCCAGATCCGTCTCTTCAATGGTGAAATCTTCGTCAATTTCCTCATCTTCAGATTCAATTGGAATTGAAGGGCGTGCCGGCGGTGGTGGCTTATCGAATTGTTGGGTCTCCGGTGGAATCTCAATGTTTTCGATGGGAGCTACAAACTCCTCCTGCTTGATTTCTTCAACCACAAATTTTGGAAAGCTGTAAAGGATGATAATAAAAAGGCCCAATACTATCATGGCACCGATCTCAAGGAATTTCCTGTGTTGCAGCTTAATCGAGACATGAGGATATTGTTGTTCTAGCATAATCCTACTCCCTCGGTTTTGCTGAATAATTGAGCTTCAGTGCAGACGCCTCACGCAATTCCTGGTGAATGTCTGTGATGATTGCCATTTCTGTCTGTCTATCTGCTTTCAGAGAAACAGTCAGCTGTGGATCAGCAACTACCTTTTCATACATGATGGTACGAATTTTTCCCATATCGACAATTTCATCATCGATGGAAATCGTACCTTCAGACGTGGCCCAGATATGGGAAACGTGTTTATTTCCTTCCAGCTTGGCGATCTTCTTAGCTTCAGGCAGGATCAGTTTAAGACCTTGAAATTCACGTAAAACCGTAACAACCATAAAAAAGATCAGTAGCATGAAGATAATATCGGGCAAAGAGGAGGTTGGGATCCCTGCTTCAATTTTCATTTTTCGTTGTAATCGCATGATCTAACTCTCCGGGTCCGCTATGGAGATACGTGTTGCATTGGCCTGTTTCAGCTGGTCAATCACATCTACATAGACCCTGTACATCGTCCGAGAATCTGTTTTTACAGAAAAGATCATTTTGTCATTCGTGGCAAGCAGCTGCTGGGCAATTTGTTTCAGTTCGCGAACATCCACGATGCGGATGTCTCCCCCACTACCAACAGCAACTTTACCGGAAGAACTTACCAGAATATTGGTGATGTTCTTTTTGTGCACCTCCACAGATTCCCCCTTATCAGGAAGAACCATACCCAGTCCCTTGTCCATATCAATGGTCGTGGTAACCAGAAAGAAGAGCAAAAGCATGAACACAATATCCGGGAGGGATGCTGTGGGAATTTCACCGCCGCTTTTATTTCTTTTTTTCTTTACCAGCATAATGTGAGCTAACCCCGGTTAGATGTTATTATTTTTTCCTCAGGGTCTCAATCGTATCGATGAGATCGATGGAAGATTCTTCCATTTTTATGATCAATTTATCGATCATAAAGGTGAATACATTCTGGAAAAACTGAATAACCATGGCCACAATAAGGCCGAACAGGGTCGTCAACAATGCTTGCGAGATACCAACAGCAACAAGGGCCGGTTGAATATCATTTGCAGCGGCAATAGAGTCAAACGCGTTAACCATACCAGACACTGTACCGGTAAAACCAAGCATGGGAGCGAGGGAAACGGCTGTAGACAGCCAGATCATATTGTTTTCAAGGAAAGACATCTCGATGGAGCCGGCACTTTCAATTGCCTTTTCAACCGCCTCGGAGCCACGTTCAGCACGAGAAAGTCCAGCAACATAAATCTGGGCAACAGAACCAGGTGTGCTACGACAAACTTCCAATGCGGCATCAATGCCTTGCTCTTTTAAGGTAACATCAACTTTTTTCAAAAAAGATTTTGTCTGTACTGTTGTTTTTACAAGACTAAAAAATCTTTCGACAACAAAGACAAGTCCACCCATAAACACGAAAAGGATGGGCCACATAAATTCACCACCCTTAAAAAACCATGCAACCATTCGAGAAATCCTCCAATCCTATATATATTCTAACTTAACTTGGTCAAGCACACAATCATAGTTTGATACATAACTAAAGTCAATCAAATTCCAGCCATATCCCCGCTCTTAAATACCCTCCAGCCAAATCCTTATAAATAATCGGCTGCGGCGGCAATATCACGAGCTTCGTTGAAATAGCTCAGGGCTTCCTGCACCTGGTTGTCCATTTGGGTCCGAATGTAATACTGCTCATTTCTTCCCCATAATTTTCCTGCCAATTCACTTTTCAGGAAAAAGCGAATTGTTTCTTTGTCATTACGAATGTTCTCTTCGTTCAGATCCAGATCAGGCAGAGCAAGTATTTTCTGAATCGTCTCTTCCATGAGCTCATCACTGACCTCATACTCGTTTTTAAATTTTGCCCAATCTTCGCCAAGCTCAAGGTGTGCGGCAGCATAATCGGAAGCGATTTTAAAGAAGAATCGGATATCACTGCGCCGAACTTTGGCCATATCACGACTCATCACTGCAGGATCCTGCAGGGAATAATCAGGTGAGATACCACCACCGCCATAAACGACCCGGCCAGTTTTGGTCTTATATTGAGGTCTGTCCTCCAGTTTTGTCGTATCAACTTCAAGCTCGAGGTCACGGTCATGGAGATCGGCATAATACTCGTTGGCTTGTCCATTCTCGTATTTACGCTGAATGAGCCGGCCACTGGGGGTATAGTACCGGGCCACTGTTACCCGAACTGCAGAACCATCCCTGAGCGGGTATTGTCTCTGGACAAGACCCTTTCCAAAACTGGTTTCACCGACAACGATCCCGCGATCAAGGTCCTGGATGGCTCCTGCAAAGATTTCACTGGCAGAGGCTGATCCACGATTGATCATGGCGATAATCGGCTGGTTGTAATAAGTTGCCTTATGCTTTGAGAACATCTCTTCATTGGCATTTTTAAGGCGACCCTTGGTTGAAAGAATTTTCTCCCCTCCAGGCAAGACAAAATCAACCATCTTGATCACCTCATCCATATAGCCTCCGCTATTGTTGCGAAGGTCGATGATGAGACGCTGCATACCCTGAGCCTGCAATTCTCTGATTGCCGTGAAGAATTCATCAGAAGTGGTCGAAGCAAAACGATTTAACAGGATGTATCCCGTGCTGTCGTCCATGACGAACTTCGCCAGCACACTATAAATAGGGATCTTATCACGAAAAATGGTGACTGGTATTAACTCATCCTCACCGAGACGGGCGATCTCCAGATCAACTCGGGACCCCTTCGGGCCACGAAGCTTATCAAAAACACCATCCCTGGTGATCTTATAAGCAGATTCATTGTCAATTTTGACGATCTGATCCCCCGGATGTAGCAAACCATCTGAGGGAGAGCCGACAATGGGTGTGATCACAGTGATATAGCCATCAATGATATCAAATTCTATCCCGATACCTTCGAAATTACCTCGAAAGTTTTCATTGATCTGTTCCGTACGCTCGGCATCAATGAAGACAGAGTGGGGATCCAGTGCTTCCATGAGTCCGTTTTGAGCACCCAGCATGGTCTTATCCCAGTCCACTTCATCAACATAGTTGGTATTGATGATTTTGACCATGTCCTGGAAGTCGCGCCATTTATTGTAGAAGTCACCCCCCTGGGCAAAAATCACCTGCCCTGACGGGCTGAGTGCGAATATTCCAACAAGTAAGAGACCAACAACTGAGATATATTTTAATGTTTTCATAAAATTTAATACTTCCAAATCACTGCTAAAGTTCCACCAATGTTTATGACCTTTAAAATAGTGGACACATTGATTTGATGAAAGCATCCATTTGCTGTTACATAAGAATTATAATCTTTGTACCCCGTCTACGGGGGACGATTCTGTAACTGGGGCTATTTTCTGGCTAAGCGAGCTTTTCCGTCGATCAAAGGATGACATATATTTGGGAACGGAAGAATAAGGCCCTGAATGCGACTTCTGGTGAATCAGAGATCGTTTTGGTATGATAGAGCTTCCAACTCCCGGCTGAGGCGACCTGCTCGTTCCACCCGGCAATCAGCTTGAATCCCATGGTGCGGGAGATGTCGAACCGTAACCCTAAATATGGCTGGACTACCGGTGTCCATGTTGATAGTTCAAATGCCTGGCGGAGTGAGTCACCGGAGAATATCTCAGTCCAGCTTTCATTTACAGCTGAAGAACTGGCTTTCAGAGTAGCCTGGCCAATCCCAAAAAGGGAGCCTCCCAATAATTTGAGACGTGATCGCGAATGGGTGTTGAATTCAGCAGTGACACCAACCTGATTCACGACAAAATTTATCAAATAATCAACTTTGGCAGCATCCTGTGCCGAGGCAAGATACTCGCCCTGACCAGCATACATACCTATGGTCCAGTGAGGTGTCACTTCGCCAAAACCTTCAAACCCAGTGACCAACATCCCCTCGCTATTGATAATCGAGGTATTGTTGGGATCGCCAAGATCAAAATCACCGTTGGGGGTAAAGCCACTTAACGCGGCAAAGGCGGTTTCGTCCAGCTTAAAAGAAAGTAAATAGGAAAATGAGGGTCCTATAGCAGCTCTAAGGGCTGGCTGACCTTCTGCAAATTGCGCCAACACGCTCCCTGCCATCAAAGCTGTGATCACCAACATATTGATTAATCGTTTCATTTTAGCTTTACCTCCTCATTTGGGCTTGCGGTAGCTATGGGACCTGAGCAATACTGATATCAATTTTCAAGAATACCCGGTAACTTGAACTTCTTTTTATCTCAAAACAAGATGTTGAGACAATATATGCTGTCTCAATTTTTTACACAAGTCTTTTAAGAATTTACTTTAAGTGTCAGCTTAAATTTATATTGCATACAGTAGCTTAGCCCGATAAATTGGCTTAAAGTTTGGAGTAGGATTCAAAAGTTTTAATTGTAAAGAAATGGGTTTCCATGATGAGCAAACATTTTTTTAGCCATGTAATACTACGTCACATCTTGCTGATTCCACTCCTGGTCGTTCTTTCAGCGGGCAGTCTTTGGGGGGCAAGCGAGTTACGAAACATCCAGCGTGTGGTTGATTTTGGTGATCTCGACCATGATGGCAACAATGATTTTGGGGCTATTCGTAAGGTCTCCAATTCCAATTCAGAATTAATAACCTTCAGTGTTTCGCCGTCTGGTGAATTCGACCTTACCTGGCGTTTTGCCTTGCCTGGGAATCTGATCGGCGATTGGGTGGACTTTACGCTCGCCGATCTAAATCTGAATGGAAGACCAGAATTTGTGGCTATTGCCAAGCTGGTCTCTGCAGAATCCGGCAACACGGCTCCCTGGATGTACGGTTTTGAATGGAACGGGACTGAATTCGAATTTATTCCCAGTTTTCAGTGGGGATGGGCACCTGAAAATGGCCTTTATGCCAGACCGGTCCAGATCAAACTTGGGGACATTGACCGAGATGGACTGAGTGAGCTTATTGTTTCTCTGAGCGCTCCTGAGTCAAACCTGCTTATTATTGAATTCAATGGTGACCTGAGATCTGCAAAAATTAAGACAGAATTTTCAGGACTACCGGCCAACCTGAGTCAAATACCAGTCGCTTTGCATATGGTCCTCAGTGATGTTGACAAGGATCAAAATACTGATATTTTGCTCTTCCAGAAACAGGGTGAAAAACTTGTCGCCGGTGGCATTCTTTCCACGGGTGAGGACAGTTATGCTCATCGCTCACTTGCTCCTTTACATTTGCGCTCGGGATCAGCCGAGATCATCAAACCCAATAGTGTTGTCGCTGCAAATCTGGATGGCTCATTCGAAAAAGTTTTTTTAGGCAGCTCTACGGGGAATATTTATCTGTATGATTCAAACAGCGGCAGCCAAATCTGGAGGACCCTGTCAGAACCCATCGAACAACTGAAGTTTGCCGATCTGGATGCAGATGGCCTGATTGAAGCACTGATCAGAACTGGCAATCGTATTTATTATCTTGAACAGGAATCCAAGGGACTTGATTTTGATCGATTCAGCTCCCTCCTTAACGATGATCTTTTTGCCGATAATGTAGTTGCTTTTCGCGATGGTCTGTTGGTGGGCAATCAAACACGCTACAAATTCCATGCTGTTGCTGAAAATGATGCCGAAGTACCTACTGAAGTGGTTGAATCCGAAGATACTGATTCCATGGAACCTGAAACAGAGGAACCTGCAGCAAAGCCGCCCCTGATGGAAAAACTTCTGGCGGAGGATTCGATTAAACCGACCATCGTTCCAGAAGTTAAGAGAAGACCAAAAACACCGGATATTATTCTTCACGTGGGTGAGAGTTTTGTGCACAACATCCCAAGACAGGAAGAGATGGATCCAGGACAGGCATATGTAAAATTCAAGACCTATCCTGAGGGAATGAGACTGGGTAAAGATTTTGTACTAAGATGGAATCCCGCTGAAGATCAACTGGGTTATCATCAGATTTCATACTCTTTTGGGCAAAGTCTTGATACGACGCTCAGTTTATATGTAAATCACCTGCCGGATATTTTTTCCACCCCACCTCCTCTGGCACAGACCGGGCAGCAGTATCTCTATCAGGTTCAACTGGAAGATTTAAACGAAGAACAATTCTTTGAATATGAACTCATTACGTCGCCTTCCGGTATGCAGGTGGATGAGGAGGGTCTTGTCCGATGGCTCCCAAGTGACACTCAACTTGACTCACAATATGTCACCCTGGGTGTGAGTGATGGCTTTGAAAGAACGCTCCAGAAATTTACGATCTATGTGAACAGCTTGCCAGTGATCATGGAAAAACCGGCACCTGTAGCTTTTATCAATGAACCCTATGTCGGCCAGATCAGTTTTAAGGACAAAAATAACCCAAACACAGCCAGGGTTATTCCATTAAGAGCACCACAAAATCTGGTCATGGAATCTTCAGGCAGGATAAGCTGGACGCCGGAGGCCAGGCAAACTGGCTTCTTTGATATCCTTTTTGAGATTACTGACGATATGTCCAAAGCTCTGGACTCATTTACCCTTTTTGCGAATACACCACCGATAATAACATCGAAATATGATGAACACGTCCCCGTTGGCAAACCCTGGCATTACAATGTTGAGGTTCAAGACCCCAATAATAATCAAGACATAAGTTTTCTGCTTTCTGAGAGCAGTATCCCAAATCTAAGTATCAGTCGCCGAGGACGGATCACCTGGACACCCACTGAAGCTGAGCTGGGAGCTCAATCTTTCACGATTTCAGTATCAGACGGATTGAGGGATGACCTTCAAAAGGCTAATGTATATGTGAACAGTCCGCCTGTTATCGGGAAAGTTGCCGACACGCTGGCCATGGTGGCGCGGCCATATACCACAACGATTCCTGTAACGGATCTTAATAAAGATCAAACCCTGAGTTTTGCTTTTCTTACAGCACCCAAAGGGATGACAATCTCTCCGGCTGGTCAGATTAACTGGACCCCATCCAAAGAGCAAAAGGGGTGGAATGAGGTGTTTTTAAAGGTCTCTGATAAATACAGCTCAGACACACACAAGTTTGCCGTCTATGCCAATGCTCCACCTGCCATCGTTTCCAAACCAGACACCATGGCGATCGCCGGGAAAGAGTATGTATACGAGATCAAGGCTCTGGACCTGAACACCGATCAAGATCTTGTCTACAAGGTTTTTGAAGCACCCAAGGGCGTATTCATTCGGAATGGGAATGTCGTTACCTGGACACCGGGATTAGACCAAATCAACAAGGCCCAGTTCAAGGTCAGTGTGAGCGACGGCTACGTTACGAATATTCAAAAGGTGGATCTCTTTGTGAATGCTCTGCCTGAAGTAACATCCACGCCATCTGCAGTGGTCCTGACTGACCGCGAGTATCGTTATCAACTGGCATCCCGTGATCTCAATGAAGACAAGATCACCTATTCCAAGGTATTGCTGCCAAGCGGTGCGGTCATGAATGAAGAGGAAGGATTGATCACCTGGACCCCAGATGCCTCCAATGAGGGTTCAAATAAATTTATTGTGGAGCTGATCGACTCCCGGGGTTCTTCGAATTTACATGAGTTTGAGGTTAACGTCTTTCAGGACCCCAAGACACCGATTCGGCAAATGGGAGCTTTCCTGATCACCCTGGCAGGCATTGGTGCTATGTTCATTATGAAATTCCTGTATTGATCCTACTTCCAAACAGGACAAAAGCCCATCGCAAGTCGATGGGTTTTTTTTTGCTGATTATAAATTTTGTGAATTGATCAAAGATGATAAGAAATTGACATCTGACTAATCCAGCCTGCCGCACCGAAGCTTTGGGAGGCAGATTCAATCAGCGCCCCCCCCACCTGCAGGGCAAAACCACCGGACGCACCTGCAATGAAGTCAGATTCACTTACACCGGTTTGCAGATCAAAACGGTTTGAATTGATACCCAGTCGTATTGTAAAATTGTGGTGAAGCAATACTTCGGCTCCCAGGGCCAGTCTCAATTGTTTATCAAAAGCATAGATACCTTCCACATTCAAGCGCAGGGGCAAATGTGATAATATCTTTGATGATCCGATGCGTAATTCTGTTGGAAAGGCTTCTTCGCTCTCGCCCAGTTCGGCGGAAGCCAGATAAACACCAATGGTGAGAGAGTCGATCTCCTTGTGATATACTGCGCCAAGATCATAATAGTATTCACTCGACGAAACTTGATCAGCCGTCCGTTGGTATCTACCGATTCTGGTTCCAAGACGGATGGCCGGTGAAAACTGAAAGGCATAACCTAAGGCGGTGGACATGTCCTGAAAGCCAAAGGTCCCATCTGTCAGACCGTTTATATCTGTCCTGTCAAAAAGACCATAGTCAAAATATATGGATTCAAGACTCAAACGATGGCGTTCAAGCGGAAAGACAAAAGCCGCTGAATACCCCTTGATGCCCACCAAATGATTTACATAACCAGCCTGAACCTGGGGCTCCAGGATAAAGCTCATTCCTGCGGGGTTGCCCTGAATGTCAATATTCCCCGAGGGATCAATGGCCCGCGAGCCACCCATGGCTGCTGACCGATTACTAAAAGGATAGGTGAGCAATTGATAGGATGGGGTTTTTGCATGGATCCCCGCTATCATGAAAAGGGATAAGAGAATGATCTTACATGTTTGGGCATTCATGACCTTCATATACATGCCTTAAAATGATTTTTGTTTCCATATAAAACAGTACTTTTTTCTTCTGATAAATCGATACGACCTCAATGCATCGCTAGCATTTATTTATGATTAATTTTAGCTTGCCTGCCTGATGATTACCTTTGCCTGGATTCTATTGACGCTCATAATCGTACTAGCAGCAGGTTTGAGATTTATTATTCCTCAGATGTACGCATTAAAATTGACACCCCACGAGGAGACCCCTGAAAAGTTTGGATTTGCTTTTGAGGAAGTCCACTTTCCTACAAAAAATGATCGCTCACTCTATGGTTGGTGGATCCCTGCTGATACTGAAATGGAACAGCGCCCCACATTGATCCTTGTCCACGGCTGGAAAAGAAATCTGGGCAGGATGCTTCGTTATATCGAACATCTTCACCCCTTGAATTATAATCTGCTGGCTTTTGATGCCCGACACCATGGTTCCAGTGATGAAGATGGCCATGGCTCCATGTACAAATTTGGCCAGGATGTCAAATCAGCCGTTGACTACGTTAAAACCAGATCCATTGATCTGGACAGAATCGGCGTGATCGGTCTGTCTATCGGGGGTGCCGGTTCTATTTATGCTGCGAGCCTGGAGCCTGCCATCAAAGCCGTGGCTACTGTAGGAGCACCAGCCCACCCGGTGGATGTCATGAGAAGAGATTTCCAGAAAAAGCATTTCCCTGCAATCTTTATATGGTATGTATTAAGAATGATCGAATCCAGAATCGGCATCTCATACGAGGAATTCGCGCCGGTGAATAACATTGCCAGAGCTCGGGCTGCTTTTTTAATCATCCACGGCGAAATGGACAAGGTGGTTCTCCCTTCCCAAGGGGAAAAACTCAAGCAAGCTGCCCGTGAGAATCAATGTGAATGCTGGAGTATTCCAAACTATGGACATTCCAACTGTCACCACCATAAAGATTTTTGGGAACGGGTGCATAGATTTTTCCAGGAGAAATTGCCGGCCCCAGCGCTTAAAACACCCTAAAGAGGTACAAAAATGAAATATCCTCCAGAACCTTTTCGAATTAAGACCATTGAGGCCATTACCAGAACAACGGACTGGGAGCGGCTGGCAATCATTCAAGACGCTGGTTTCAACGTATTCAACATTCCAGCAGAGAAGATCTATATCGATCTGCTGACAGATAGCGGCACCAGTGCCATGAGTGACAATCAGTGGGCTGGCATGATGCTCGGGGACGAGTCTTATGCAGGCAGTAAGAATTATTTCCACTTTGAGAAAATGATTCATAAAATCTTTGGCTTCAAATACGTCATCCCCACCCATCAGGGTCGGGTCGCCGAAAACCTTTTATTCTCAACCATCCTGAAAGACAAACCCGGGCTCGTCATCCCCAACAATAACCACTTTGATACAACACGAGCCAATGTTGAATATAATGGCGGGATTGCGACTGATCTGGTTGTCGATATTGCCAAAGACACCCAGGTGCTGGATAATTTCAAGGGGAATATTGATCTAAAAAAACTGACAGCACTGATCGAGGAGGTCGGAGCTGAACGAATTCCCATTGGCATGTTGACCATCACCAACAATTCTGGCGGGGGACAGCCCGTTTCCATGGAGAACATCAGAGGCACCTCCGAGCTCTTGCACAAGCACGGAATTCCCTTTTTTATTGATGCCTGTCGCTTTGCCGAGAATGCTTATTTCATAAAGACCCGGGAGCCTGGCTATCGTGACAAGAGTATCATGGACATCGCCAATGAAATGTTCTCCTATGCTGACGGTTGTACCATGAGTGCCAAAAAGGATGGTCTGGTAAATATGGGGGGCTTTTTCGCAACCAATAATGAAGAACTGGCTCAACAGATCACCAATCGTCTAATTCTAATTGAGGGGTTTCCTACTTACGGTGGACTGGCGGGTCGTGACCTGGAAGCCATCGCCCGCGGTTTGGAAGAAGTTCTCCATGAGGATTATCTTGCCTATCGCATCTCCCAGGTCGAAGAATTGGGTGATCGACTCATCGATGCCGGGGTGCCCATCCTGAGACCCGCCGGAGGTCATGCCATATATCTCGATGCGAAGGGATTTCTACCCCATATTCCCCAATCACAATTTCCTGGAATTGCACTCACAGTCGCACTGTATACCCATGCTGGAATCCGGGCAGTGGAAATTGGGAGTCTCATGTTTGCTCATAAGGACCCCATCACAGGTGAGGTTCAATATCCAGACCTGGAATTGGTACGCCTGGCTATCCCAAGACGGGTCTACACCAATAGTCAGATGCAGTATGTGGCTGAAAACATCATCGAGATCTACGAAACCCGAACTGCGATACGTGGATATGATATCGAATATGAAGCTGCCGTCTTACGTCATTTTACAGCTCGTCTGAAACCAAGAAGCTGAGAATGAAATAGGACTAAAAAGTGCTGTCTGTCTCTCCTTCGGCACCCTACTTTTGAGCCATGTTGTTCATTCGCTACATTTTACTCCTTTTTTTACTGTCAAGCACAGTTACAGCAAAGATGTATTGGGTGTTCTTTGAAGAGGACCTATCAAGGCCCGCGGCTAAACTGACAGAGAAAGCCTGGGATCGATTAGAAACAAGGGGGTCTATAACCGCCAGAGGAAACAGGGCTGTTTCTCATAGCCATCTTGAGCAATTAAAACAGTCCGGAATCCAAATCAGGACAGTTTCCAGATTCCTGAATGCCGCAAGCGCTGAAATCATTGACCGGGATCAGCTGAGGCAAATCATGCAATTCCCCTTTGTAAAATCGATTGAACCTGTAGCAACGCGCATTGTGAGACGACCCCTTCCTCCTGAAGGTGAACGGCTATCCAAGCGATCCGATTTGACCTATGGAGAATCCTTGGCACAGAATCAGATGCTAGACATACCGGCTATCCACAAACTGGGCTATGATGGTTCCGGGGTCACTATTGCCGTGTTTGATTCAGGATTTGACATGGAGCATCCAGCCTTTGATCAAATGCATATTTCCGACTATTACGATTTTATAGAGCAGGATCGTGATGTGAATGGTCGGGACACCCTGTATGAGCATGGGACAATGGTATTGAGTGTCCTTGGTGCTTATTATCCAGGAGAGTTGATCGGTCCGGCCTATGGCGCTACCTATCTCTTGGCCAGAACGGAGGAAACAAGCACTGAGACCCGAGTGGAAGAACATTACTGGCTTGCTGCTGTAGAATGGGCAGATTCTCTCGGTGCCGATATTATTTCCTCCTCCCTCCTTTATTTTGATTTTGATGGCACCAAAGAAGATTACTCCCTGCGTGCCCTTGATGGGAACACGACCATTGTGACCAGGGCAGCGAATATTGCAGCGGAGCGGGGAATCCTCGTCGTCAATGCAATCGGAAATGAAGGCCCCGGTGACATGTCACTCTGGGCGCCGGCCGACAGTCCAAATATTCTTAGTGTCGGGGCCATTTACGAAAATGGCGATATCACCAATTTCTCAGGTCGTGGTCCAACCTATGATGGCCGAATCAAACCTGATGTCGTTGCCATGGGCTCCTCTCTGGTCGTTGCATCTGGAACAAATCATTTTAGCGGTGGTACAGGGACTTCTTTTGCCACGCCACTGATCGCAGGATTGGCAGCCCAGCTCCTGGACGCACGACCCGGTTTATCTCCCAACTCCGTGATTTCACTTTTCCACCAGAATGGTGATCGCAGTGAGAGTCCGAACAACACATACGGTTTTGGGATTCCAAAGTTGATCAGCCTGTTTGAAGACGCCAGGTATCTTGATGTCACCCACTGTGCAATTTTTCCAAATCCCAGCGCCGGACGTGAGATCACGATTCTGCTGTCAGACCCTGTGGCAAGTTTTTCAAAAGAGGTCAGTTTGTATGATATACGGGGTCGTTTCATTGCTCAATTGGAGAGCTCTGTAGAATCATCCTTTTCCCTGCAGGTAACGCTCCCGGGCAATGAGACTCTTGCAAACCAGCTATATATTATTTCCCTCGAGGCCTATGGAAAAAGATATTCCGCCAAGGTGGTATACATTAAGACCTAGTGTACCCGTTCGATGCAATTGTTTATCTACAGCGGGATGATCATTATAAGCGATCTGATCTAGAACAAAGGGCTCAAATAGACGCAATGAGCATTAATGATACAAAAGATAAGGTTTTGAAAATACCTGATCGTTCTGACTACCTTCGAGATCAAAGGCGGTCAGGGCAGGAAATAATGGGTGTCCTCCCGGCTCTGTATCCCAGGGAGCTGCTCTGGGCCTTTAATATTCTACCGGCTGAGATCTGGGATCCTCCGGGAGAGATCCTCCTGGCCAACGTCCATTTACAGGCCAGTATTTGCCCCATCGTAAAACGTGGTCTTGAGTTCATTCTCAAATCGCCGGAAATCATCAATAGCGGCTACCTCTTTCCACATACCTGCGATTCACTGCAAAACCTGGGGACCCAGGTAAAGGATCTGATCGGTGTGCCCGTCCCGGTTTATACCTTCTATAATCCCAAGGGTGAGTTTAATAAGGCAAGCAAAAGATATTATTCAGAAATTCTATTTAACCTTCAAAAGACTCTTGAAAAGAGCCACGGCCTCTTGAGTCAGAATCAATTGAAGGCAGCCTGCGAGCTTGGTCATAAAATTGATATCCGACGCCAGATGCTCCATGCTGCCCTCATGGAGGATCGATTCGATCTGAGTAACCGGGAATATTTCCAACTCATCAGGGCTGCTGAATACATGCAGGGACAGGATTATCTGGATCTGTTAAATCACGTTGAGATTAATGAGCAAATAGGAGTGGCCCCTCGCGCCCGCCTACTGGTAACAGGGATTCTACCACCCGGTGATGACATTCTCAATTTCCTTGATGAATCTCGTGTTCGCATTGTATCGGAAGACCTGTTGTCTGGAAGCCGGCGGATCCCCATCGTTGAGATGGATCAACCAGATGATCCCATGGAGTACCTCGTAGAACGCTTTTTTCTTCTGCCTCCCTGCTCCACCAAAGCCGGTGGTCTGGATAAACGACTTCAATACCTAAAAAAACTGATTGCTAAAAGCCGGTGTCACGGGGTTTTGTTCAATACGGTAAAATTTTGTGAACCAGAGCTCTTTGACCAGCATTTCCTCATCAAATCGATGAAGGTGATGGGACTACCGGTCCTTAATCTGGAAACAGAATTACAACCTGGATTATCGGGCCAGGAAAAAACCCGAATTGAGGCGTTCTTAGAAATGCTGGATGAAGGGGTGCCGGTGTGAGTCTCAGTGCTAAACTTAAATATAAGTTCATGAAAGATTATGGTGCTCCAGCACTCATGTCTCTTCAAGGTCTTAAAAGGCGAAGATCACGACCCACGCCATCAGCCTTTGGCCCGCCCCTGGAAAGCAATGCTCGACTCAAGGAAATTCTCACCCGGCATTACTATCTTTCCCGATTCGTTCCCGGTGTGAAAAAGGTTGCCTGGGTGACCAGCGGAGCCCCTGTGGAATTGCTCAGGGTCTTCGATTTCTACACCATCTATCCAGAAAATCATTCCGCTCTCGTCGGCGCAAAAAAACAGGGTGCTGAATACTGTGGTATTGCAGAAGGGGATAGCTTCAGTCAGGATCTCTGTTCCTATGCGCGAATAGATCTGGGACATATGCTCTCAGGCAAGTCTCCAGCCGGGAAGCTTCCCAAGCCTGATCTGTTGTTCTGCTCAAACAATATTTGCCAGACCGTCCTTTACTGGTACAAGGCAATCTCTCAGGAATTGGATATTCCTCTGATTCACTTCGATGCCCCCTTCGTATCCGATAGGCAATCTGAAGCTGATATTCGCTATATGGCTCAACAACTTCAGGACATGATTCCCATTCTGGAGCAGGTGAGTGGTAATGTTTTCTACATGAGCGATCTTGAGGCAGTCCTCAAGCGCTCCCAGGACAGTTCTCGAACCTGGGGGAACATTCTTAAAGCCATGCAGGCAAAACCGGCCCCAATGACCATTTTTGATGCCTTCGGACATCTGGCACCCATTGTTTCATTGCGGGGATTGCCTGTGGCACAGGACTACTACAACATTCTGGCTGAAGAAATCGATGACCGGGTGAGTAAAGGTATCGGCGCCATTCGTGATGAAAAGTATCGTCTCATCTGGGACAATATTGCGATCTGGTATAAGGTCAGATACCTGGCCACCTTTTTTGCAGAGCGGAAAATGAATTTCGTCACTGCGACATACACGAATGCCTGGGCGGAAACGATCGATCATCTGAATATCAAGGATCCCTGGAACTCCATGGCCAGGACCTACGGCCAGATCATACTAAATAATAACCTGAAACATCGCCTGGGACTTATGCGCAGGATGATCGATGACTTTTCTGTCGATGGAATGGTCATGCATTCAACCCGGAGCTGCAAACCCTATTCTGTGGGACAGTACGATCTTCGAAAAGCGATAAGCACGTCCCTGAACCTGCCTTCTGTCATCATTGATGCCGATATTGCAGATGAACGGGTATGGTCTGAGCAACAGATTCAGACCCGACTGGAAGCCTTTTGTGAGAGCCTGGAGGATACAAATCGTGGCTGATCTCTTTTTTGGTGGTATTGATGTTGGATCACTCAGTACTGAGGCCGTGATCATCAATTCTGAGGAGCAGGTTCTGGCTGAAGTGGTCCTGATTACAGGTGTGAATGGGTCCGAGGCAGCTCAGAAGGCCTTGAATCAGGCGCTTGAACTGGCAGAGCTAGCACAATCTCAGATTGCAGCCTTGACTTCCACGGGATATGGACGGGCTTCAGTTCCCTTTGCCACGGGGAAAACAACAGAGATCAGCTGTCATGGGGTTGGTGCCCATCATCTTTTTCCTTCCACAGGAACCGTGATTGATGTTGGTGGTCAGGATAGCAAGGTCATCCAGATCGACGATCGAGGACACATGCTGGATTTTAGCATGAATGATAAATGTGCTGCGGGAACGGGACGTTTTTTGGAAGTCATGGCAGATAGACTTGAACTGGAATTGGATGAATTGAGTAATCCAGCCTACATCACTGGTCCAAGCACACCGATCAGCAGTACCTGCACTGTATTCGCAGAAAGTGAGGTCATTTCGCTCCTCGCCAAGGACACACCGCGTGAACAGATTGTCAATGGCTTGCAGCGCTCGATCGTAAACCGGATCTGGAGCATGGTTGTGAGTATCGGGATACATGGAGAGGTGACCATCACAGGTGGTGTTGCAAAAAACCAGGGCCTGATCAAGGTGCTGGAAGAAAAGTTGGGGCAAAAGCTGAATGTGCCGAAGAATCCCCAAACAGTTGGTGCACTTGGAGCTGCTCTGATCGCAAAAAGACACCATTCTGATTCAACATCAACCTGATAATCTTAACTATTTGGGATCATCAAGGGTCAAAGTGAGTACTTTAACTGGAGGTGTAACATGAAACTTGATCGAATTTTAATCCTACTTTTAATCGCCATCTCATTTGCGCAGGCAAATCCTCATCGCAGACATAGAATTCATCCAAGCTATCACGCCAATTACTATTACACTCGTTATGGCGAGCGTTATTACCCGCACTCTTATTATGCTTATGGCTCTTATAGATATTTTGCTCCAGCGGTCATAACCACGACAAAGATCACAAGCTATCCCCAAAACCTGGTCGTACTGAGTGCCGATGATATTGTCGGCGACATTGAGGCGTTGAATAAGCTCATGTCCCGTGGCATGATCACAAAGAAAGATTTCGAGCGCAGTAAAACGACCCTTTTAAATCGTATTGGCATGACTGTCAATCCAGATGCAAGCATCAGTTCAACAGCTGAGATCATTGCTCAAATCGAGATGCTGTACAAAATGAAATCTGATGAATTGTTAAGCGATCGCGAGTATCAAAGAGAGAAGAAAAAACTGCTGGCCATGATCTAAAGATTAAAGGCTATTCATATTTCAGCTCTGTTATTTCCAGATCTATATAGGTGTAATCACCCTCCGGTCTTTCCCAGGTTACCTTTGCTTTTGTCCCCATCATAATACCATCCCGTTCACCATATTCGTAAACACTGGCTCGCCAGGGTCTTAAGACCATTTCCTTCCCTTCTGTGGCATAGCGATCACATGTGAACGCACAAACTCTTCCCTGAGCGTCAAAATGAAAAACGCCATCTACAGACTTATCGCCAAATGTCAAGATCGCCCTCGCGCTTGAGTCATCAATAGCCTCCCATTGGATCTGGTCTTCAAGAAAACCCTGTGGGAACCATATCATTTCAGATAAATACCTTGTCATGCTCCCCTGGTCAATTTCAGGACCCTTCGCATTGACGAGGGGAATGAATCCCAGAAGACGAATTTTCATCTGTCCTTTTCCCTCGTCCAGACGATCAACCCCTCTAACATGGAGGAAAGGGGCCATCTTCATATTCACTTTCCACTCAAAGGCGGCTTGATCAACTTTAAACCATTGTTTCGCCTTGAAAGGAGCCCAGGGTTTATCCGCCGCGATCTTGAATAAACCTCTTTGCTGGAGCTCAACCTTTTTTACTCTGGGCGTTCCTATCACCTGGCTGAATTCCAGACAACGCTGGACCGGCGCCGGAAGATGCTGAATGGCCTCCTGGGTGATCATTTGTTTTTCTAAATCGTCTGATTTCCCCACAAGCAGATGACTGTTTACAGACACAGCAAACAATAACACCAAGATTAGTTTCCTGATCATTCCCCTGAGTTCCCTTCCAATTATTTGTCGTTTGCATGACGGAAAACCCGTCAATTGCCGATTACTCTGAAGGCACAATTTAAACTCATTGAAAGGGGTTTATAATGAAATTGAAAAAAGCATCCTCCTCGCATTTATCAGATAAAAAAAGCTCCCATTCAAATGGGAGCTTTTAAATCATGACCGCCACCGGCGGTGCACTATCAGCCTCACCCACCGCCAGAGGCTTTTTTCACCTTCATTTTTACTTTCGGTGTGTATTCTAATTTGTGCTCATGTAGTTCAGGTTCCGCCACTTCATAGCTACTCCCCAATGCTGCATCAAATTCATATCGAAGCATGTCATCATCCATATCGGCCAATGTCTTTGACGGCACGGGCATATCGCCCCTCAGGGGGTCTGATTCAATGAGAAGCTCAGTGAAAGTATCCAGCCACCCATTAACACCATTCTCCAGGATGTAAACGTTCTCCACCCCATGAGCCCGGATGATCTTCCAGGCTTCTGTCGCTCTTTGTTCATCATTGCTCATGATAACAAACAGTGTATTGACTGGTCGTTGGAGAAAATCTTTCTCTGCGCGTTGACCCAGATTTTCAATCTCGGCCCGTTTCGCACCCATGAGATGAAACAGGTTAAAGTCACTCTCATTCCGGACATCTATGAGCTCTGTACGAACAAGATCATTCTGAATGAAATCCAAAAGCTCTCCTGCCGCTATTTGAACTTCACGCTGGTCAAGTCTTGCCTGTTCAACGGCAGCAATACGCTCCCATTTTTCTTCCACAGTGGGTTGTCCCCTTAGCATAACGAAAAGAGCCAACAGCAGGATAAAACCAGCTCCAGATAGCTTTTGTGGCAAGTATTGACGACGATTCTGTGTCCCGTTCATCTGGTCCTCGACATATTCTACCAACCAGAACAGCAAGAGAGCCATCAAGACGATGCCAAAGACTATGACGCCAATGGGCGCTCCCAGTAGATCTGGCAGGATAAGACGCCCCATATTGGAGGAATTCCAGAAGGTACTAAACAGACCATCGATGTTTTCCCCGAATACATAAATGCCAACGGTCAGACCAGCAACAAAGGCGATCCCGTCTTTCTTGAAAGTTGCCAATGCCACCAGGGAAGTTCCGGGACAAAAGCCGCCAACCACAAACCCGACACCCATGATCAAGCCACCGACCATTCCCGGCCATAAATAGGTCGGGTTGACATACACCCGACCATAATCAAGCCAACCGAGGGAACTGGCCCCGAAGACCAATACCATGGCGACAATTATTCCGGTGAACATGACCTTGAATACGGTCATGTCGGTGAAATAGAACTGGGCGGCTAATTTTGTGGATTTTCCAAAACCACCAATTTCAAGGGCATATCCAAAGGCAATCCCAATGAGGAGTGAAATTAAGTAGAATCCTGTTTTACCGAACAGAACCTGCAATGGCAGGGGACCGGGAAAGGCAGAGAAGAATTGTTCCATGGCCGACCCCTATATCCACAATTTTCTTAACGTATAGGCTACTGCATAGGCTCCAACGAAAACCGCCAGTAAAAAGGCCCAGCTACCAACAGAGAGTACAGCACCTCCCGAGAGTCCCTGGCCGGAGGTACACCCCCTGGCAAAACGTGCACCATAGCCCATGACGGCGCCGCCAAGAAAGGCCATTCCCCAACGGGTTCGATTACTTATCCGCGGACCCTTGCTCGTGGTAAAACTCAGACGATGATGGAGGTACCCTGATGCAAATCCACCGATCAGAATACCAACAGTCAAAAAGACGAAGGCATTATCCAGGGGATTGGTACTTCCTCCTGCATAGGGAATAAGATAGGGGGTTGTATTTATGTGCTGGGGGGCAATAATGTCCTCGATATAGATGAGCATCCTGTTGATCGGTCCCGATGCTCCAAGACCACTGCCAGTAAGGAGGAAGGCAAGAAAAAGAACAATGCCAAGAAGCGTCCCTGCAACATATGGATTCGTGTAGGGCTTGGCCTTTTTTACAAGAGCTTCAGACATTATTCATGCTCCTTGTTCTGAGTATCAGGCTTGGCCTGATCAGGTGAAATATTTTCATCCACGATGTCCCAACCAATGATCATGGCTCGTATACCGTCCAGCGGTTTGTGACCTGTTGTCGTCAGATACATATGCAAAACGATAAAGGTGGCAAACAACCAGGCCAGAAGGGAATGAACGGGTCCCAAGACGGGTAATCCGCCCAGACGTTCTGCAAACTGGGGCCAGGTCTGGGCACTCCAGATCAGTACTCCAGTAATAATCTGTAGGGGTAATAAAATATTCAGAAGACCAAAATAGGTTATCTGCTGGAGCGGGTTTAATTTTTTCTCTGGAGTCTTTTCAAAGGGGTGGCCATCCCCGCGGAAAATTCCTTTTAAATAGTAGCTGGCTTGCATGACTGCCTGATCGAAGAAACCCCTGGGCTGGGGTATATATTGTTTGATCTCGCCACTGACCAGATGGTAAAAAACAGCGAGGAACGCATTGGCAAACAGGATAAATCCCAGCACATTGTGAACCTGAACCATATACGGGAATGAAAACCAGCTGAACATTTCAGGTCGATGAATGATCAGTCCAGTGATCAACAGAAGAAAAATGGCCATAACCTGAATCCAGTGCCAGAGACGATCATAAAAGGTGTACATGTAGACTTGTTTGATTTTGGGGGTATGCTTCTGTCGAAGTCGCGCGGAGTAGACACGCATACTTGAATGAATGAAAATTCCGAATATGGTGCCTATGACGATCAGAATACCTGCCCAGTCTATCCATCTTACCCGACTTAAACCAAAGATGTATAGGGCATTTCCTTCAACATCAACCTGATAATTCAGAACACCCTCGTTGCTCACTGTCAGGTCACCCATCTGCTCCAAGTCAAGTGATCCAGTAAATGTCGGCAAGACACCACCTGGTATGTATCTGGCCAATTCGACAGGCATGCTCACTCTGGATTGGTCGCCATGACAATCTGTACATTCACGGAGAGCCCACTTCCCATTTGTCACATCGTGATTGATCTTAAAGGGTTGGACATCTCCTTGAATACTGAGCTTAGTCAGCCCCAGAGCCTCAAGATTTTCCTTTACACGCCGTTCTTTTTCTGGCTTATCCAGACGCAGTTCAGTCTCAGAAATATGGTTATCATGGTCGGCATCAAAGACCTCCAGGATATCAGGACGATAGCGATCCCCTTCAAAAAACGCCTTCTCGAGATCTGTCAGGCGAACCGGCATTTGCGGATCCCCATAGACCCAATACCATGAACTGACAAGATTGTAAGGGGTCAATTTCATTTGGCCTTTTGAGTCCTGCCGAGGAAGGAGGACAGGTTCAAAGCCATAGATAAGGCTTTTAATGTTCTTGGGGTCACCTTCGGCACCGCGACAATCATGACTGCCTTTTTTCTCGGTGGTCAGAACGGTCCAGTCGATCTGCTCGTAGGCTGGTCCGTACATTTTTGGAATATGACAACTCTCACAACTAACTTTTTGGAAATGGGCATCCTTGTACGGGAGCCAATCATGAGCCGTATTCGGGTCATGACACGCATCACAGGTACGCATCCCTGCAATGATTTCAGCATCTTCTGCTTCATCGGGGACCTTGGAAAATTCATGCGATGGACGATACAGATAGTCGACAACATCAATACGCCGGGCATCAAATATGAGGTGTTCAAGACGATGCTCTTCAGAATCCCGGTAATAAATGGGATTATTTGAGGAGGGGTGACAATCCACACATTTTACTGCGCGCTCAGCATGAACATCCCAGGAGCGGGATATTTTCTCTTTGTCCTTCAAATTCAATCCGGTCCGGTTGATCAGATGGGGACCAATAATCTCTCCCCGGGTTGCTGTATTCCAGTCGCAGCTGGTGAGTCCTTTTTTCTCATCCCCGGCTGTGAAGATCAGACCATGACATTGAGCACAGTTTGCGTTTGAGGGATCAGAGGGTGTAAAATATTCATGTTTTACTTCACCATTTTTTGTAAAGGCGGTCTGATTCCAGCTGAATTTCGAGCCTCTTTTTTCAACGATACCAGTCCGTAACAGGGTTGCTGTGTTGGCCCACTGGAAATGACCCTTCTCAAGGGATTCAATTCTGGCTGTATTGTCAGGATTCGGCATGTGGCAGAGGAAACAGTTCATTTCAACCACGCCCGATTTCTTCCAATCCCATGTTTGTGAGCTTTCATTCTGGTCCAAAGGTATTCCCTCTGCATCAAACGCCGCCGGCCCTCCTCCGACATGACGAAAACCCTGCGACATGATCCATTCGGCCTGATTCAGGTCTGGAAAACTGTCCTCTTCTGGTGAATAGTATCTGTATGAAATGGGATTCCAGGCGGCGAAATAACCCTTCCCCATATCCCAGGAGTAGTTCTTCTCTGCTGCTTCGATGTGATCCAGGGTTGACAGCCCCACATCTGCATGCTGACTATGGGAACTGATGAATTCGGTATCATGGCAGGTACCACAGGTGTTCATGGTTGAAAGCGCCTTTCCCGTGACCAGGACATTCTGACCATTCTTATCCAAAAGTTTAAATAGAGGATGAAGAGCGGGCGTTTTCGCTGTCAGACTTTGAATGACCATTAGTAAAAGCAGTGAACCACTCAAGAGAGATTTTTTCAGTCTAATCATTTTCATTTCACACCTCCTGCCAAACGACGGCTGCCATGGGTGATCGGGTCACCATCAAATCCCAATTGCTGCCAATCCAGTCGACCGGCATCGCTGTGACAATCAATGCAGCGCAGTGCTTCCTCTTTTGGTGCGACCATGTGGCTTGTCGCCCAATAGAAGGAGGTTGGAGCGAAATTGTATTTCCCTGAATAGGCCAGACCTGAATTTTCAGCACCAAGCCTGAGGGCAAGGTCCCAGTCGAACTCGGTCCAGAATCCACCTTCACCCACCGTCTTGGGTAAAAGAAAATAATTGTACTTTGTATCGTAGACCTGTTTTCCATAATGAACTTTGAAAGGCCAGATCTTTGCTTCGCGATCCTTGATGTTTCCGTTGGGTAGATTAAAAGGAGTGGTAATTGTGGGATCCATAATATCCCCTTTGAGGTACCTTTTTGTCGTTCCATTGTACCATATGTATTCAGGGGCATGGTTCTTCTCATAAACGAAGGAACCTTTGATCTTGAGATATTGGTGGGCATTTTCCGGTCTATCCTGACCGGCAGTTGACCAATCCCAGTTAATTTTGGTAGCTTCCTTCCTCGCCATGGAGGGGATGTGGCAAGTTTGGCAGGCAACGGTTTCAGTATGCTCATTCAATCTCATGTCTGAATGGGGTTTTTCAGCATGACAGTCTGTACACAGCACCTGATTGTCCTTATTCAGATTACCGACACTCACCGAAGAAGCGCGACCTCTGATCTTGTGATCTGTGCTCCTGTGACAGGTGATACACTGGAAGTCATATCTACCCATATGGACGTCAATATATTCTGAGGGATATTTCAGGCTTTCATCAAGATCACCATGTTTAACGGCATTTCCACCCCCACCATCAAAATGGCATCCCCCACAATTTTCCCGGTTTGGAGAGCCGACACTTTTTGCAGCAGCAAGGAGATCAACCCCTTTTTCTGGCAGCCCTTCCTTACTCTTCTTGTAGCCACCGGAAAGGTCATGACAAACCAGGCAGTCGACATTTTCATCCTTTGAAAAATCATACTCTGCATCTTTCCATCCATAGCCGGCATGACAGGCAGTACAGGCAGGCCAGTTGCTTTCAATACTGATGCAAAAATTATTGATGGCATTTTTCTTTCCCAGGGTCACCATGCGGTCGTGATCGGGAGAATAAACAGAATCACTTTCCCATGTGTAGTGGGACGTGTGTCTAACCTGATTCCCGGCATCTGGATGACAGACCAGGCAGGCCCGGGTAACTTCCTGGCCAGTGGTCAACGAATCATTCATCAGGGAGCTGTGGTCCACATGTGGATTTACAACGGAAAGTTTACTGTGGGGGTCATCAACTGGAGGTGTTTTGCCCGGGATGGCCACCAGAATGGGAATTATTATAATGGCCAGGGAAATACTGGTTCCAATTAGCCAGGTTCGATTTGAGTCTCTCATCATTCCTCTATTTGTCTAAGCATGTTTGGGTGTGTCATTTTGGTGGATGGTTGTGAACCCCTGGTCTTATTCGGATCGCTCGTTGATCAGATCATGTTCATTCTGGATGATATCCAGTTTTATTGAACGCATGATATCCAGAGCTTGAATGATGCGTTGATAGCGGAGTGTGTAAATCACAAACGGACCTTCTCGAAGCGTTGTCACAATGCCCTGCTCCCGCAGGATCTTGAGATGTCTGGAAGTGGTTGCCTGGGGCAGGGCTAGCTGCTCAGCCAGCTCATTGACATGACAAGGTTTTTTGTCGAGAGCATAGAGTAATTCGATACGAGTCGGGTCTGCAATCGCCTGACAAAGGTTGGCATGAAGGCCGGCAGCACTATCCATTGAAGCATCTCCTTATAGCACCATATTCGCTTATCCGAATATGCCATCATTCCATAATAATTGACTTAATGTTATATAAAAAGCAAATAATGCTTAAAAACTAATATTGCTTATTAGCATTATATAAAAATCAAAGCTGTCTAAGTCCATGTTAGGCGTGGTTTTCTAGAAGTGTGTCAAAAATGGGGAGAGGGAAATATTGTCCACCGAAGCCATTCTATTTCATTTTTAATGATTGGATATTTCTTGCCAATTTTCCAGGAATCCCTATACTAGAGCCATCTGACAATCCATATAAATCATTTTATATGTTTTTCATGTCAATCTTAAAAAAAGGAATTACGATGAGAACACTTGGTATCTTTTTACTGTTGTTAAGTAGTAGCCTGTTCGCAGGGCTTCCCCTTGGCGCAAATGCACCACGGCTGGATCTTTCCGGCGATGCTGGCGGTAGAGTGGATGACACTGCCTGGAGTAGTACTGAACTGGTTGGAAAAGTATGGGTCGTGGTTCACGCTGATCCCGATGAAAGCGAAATGAACAACGCGGCGACAGAGGCCCTGAAGGCGAAAGATTATGACCTGGATTACTACGGCTCCGTTGCTCTGATCAACATGGCGGCGACCTGGAAACCAAATTTTGCCATCAACTTGATCCTGGCAGGTAAACAGGAGGATTATCCCAGCACTGTTTATGTCCGTGATAACGACAACAAGGTTGGCAAGGTCTGGGGGCTGGCTGACGACTCGAACAATATTGTTGTCTTTGATCCAACAGGTAAAGTGATCTTTAGTGTGGATGGAAAGCTCTCTGCTGCCAACATCGAAGAGATGATCATGTTGATCGATGATGAAATCGAAAAACTGATGAATCCCCCTGTGGAAGAGGAAGTCACGCCGGCTGAAGAAGCTGCTCCTGAGGAGGGATAAACTTTTCGCTTAAAGCGGTATGCTCAATTTACATAAAAGACCGTCTCAGTGAGGCGGTCTTTTTATTTGCATCACTCCCCACAGATATTTTGCGCTGGAGAATCTCCTGGGGTTGAGTTAGAACGTTATCACAGATACATGACAAATATGGTGATTCTGGATAATCATTTTCTGTTGGGGTCTCCTTAACGGGAAATCACTGCACAGAGAAGCGCTAGCTTAATTAACTGGACAACGCTAACGTGTTGTTTAACTTCGCCCTGAATTCATCCTAAATATTCTGAAAACTTCTGATGATATTCATTTATCGTCAATGTGTTAAATGAAAGCAAAGCAATGAGCAAAAAACAGCTTTTCGTCTTAATCCTTTCAAGTCTGGTAATCTTGTTCTGTCTTATGGTTACCTGGGAATTTCTCCTTGAGCCATATATTAATTCTGCTTCAGGTACTGAGGAGGAATCATACTCTGAGAGATGGGAATACGTGCTGACATCCATGACCCTTGCAGCGCTCGCCTTATTGATTCCAATCTGGCAAGGATTAAAACAGATAGCTAGAAATGTAGAAACAGACAGGCTCTTAAAGGAAGGTGAAAAGAAATTCCATCAAGCACAGAAATTGGAAGCTCTGGGAACGATGATCAATGGTATTGCCCATGAGTTAAATAATGTCCTGCAGGGAATTTTTCTTTACGGCGAGATACTGGAAAATCAGATAAGTGATGAGAAGAGCAAAACGAGTTTAAAAGCCATCATGGACAATACTGAGCACGCGAAGAAGATAGTGTCACAGATTATGATTTTTAGCCATCAGTCCGAAACAAATTTTAAAACATATAGTCTTCAGTCCATCCTTCGTGAATCAATTGAGCTTCAAAGGGCTCTGATGTCGTCTCAGTTCGAGATCATAGAAGAGTATAAAGCTGATCGTAGTCAGATTCGATGCGATTTAATACAAATGCAACAGATATTAATGAATCTGTACAACAATGCTCACAGTGCTATGCCAGATGGCGGCAAGTTAACCATCCGTCTCAAGGAAATAATTTCTCCTGATGAAAATGGAAGGGGCGTGGCTAAGCAGGGGCAGACATTTCTGGAGTTAAGCATCTCAGATACAGGGGTCGGGATGGATGAGGAAACGCTCCAAAAAGTATTTGATCCATTCTTCACGACGAAAGAGATAGGTGAAGGTACTGGTTTAGGCATGTCTGTAACCCATGGCCTGATAGAGCAGATGGGGGGCACCATTACGGTAACAAGCGAAAAGGGAGTAGGTAGCACCTTCACGATACATCTGCCAATTATTTGTGATTAACCATGTGTGTCGAAGATAAAATCCGTTTGAGATCATTTCTCTCAAGCCACTGAGGTCTTCCATTGTTTGTGAAACTTCTGTGGGGTTTATCATCGTCTCCTCCCCTTCACTGATAAAACTTATCTGGATGCCAATTTAGAAAAGCTAACGATCGCTCCTGTTATAGAGCCTTCCTTTGTGCAGATGGTAGTGGCAACTCTCATAAATAGTCATTATATATAATGCGATTTGTTCTCTCATGTGAAATGACATGCCTTACTACCAAACCTGTGCAAATCAGGATATGGGGGAAACGCATTTGGGAAAAACACCTCTAATAAAGATTATTCTTTGGAATGGCTTGAACATGGTGTTTTGTATGAGACCAATTTTAATTCTGATAGTTGCTCTAATTGCTGCTTCTTCTATCAATGCTCAATGGCCCACAACTCCTGACAGTATGTATGTTCCTCCAGTTGGCAATTTACCTGGAAATGTTTCGCCTACAATAATGCTACCGGTTGCAGATAAAGAAAACGGTTTATTTTTGAGCCATACAGATGGGGGATATGGTATTCAGCATATGGGGATGAATGGGGAGTTACTCTGGGGTCAATCGGGAGTGAATGTCCATCCCATTCAGCACGACTACCCATATCTAATGGATCTGGAACCGGGCCCCAACGGAAGTTTATATGTATTATATGTGGATACTGAAATTTGGTGGGATGAAACTTTATATTACAGACCTTATTTCTGTTTGACACACTTTGATAAGTACGGTCAACTTTCCTGGAATGAACCCTTCCGGTTAGCTGCTGATAGTGTGAATGCAAATTTAATAAATCCTAAAATGGGTGATTTGATTCATGATCCTAGTGCTGAAGGGGTGTTCATTCACTGGCGGGATTTTGATTCCACGACATTTTACTACAAAGATAAAATTCAATATATCCACAATAAAGGAAGTTACCCAGAGGAGCAATATCAACAAAACGGTATATGGTTGGACGCACCAGATAAAGGAATCCCTCATTTATGGTTATCAGAAGTAAAGGGGATATTTATTAATGAAAATTTAAGCTTTGATGTGTTTGTTTCAGCTAGTGACACAGCCCTTTATTTTCAAAAATATGATGCAACAGGAGATCCGATACTGGTCGGTCCCGGAGTAAAGGTCAGTCCAGATATTTTTAGCTTCAAAAATCAGACTGTGCGACCACAGCGATATAAAGATGATCTATATATAGTCACAAAGGGGGCAAAATTACAGATTGTCAACTCAAACGGCATCGATCAGCTCTCTCAAGCAGAAGTGGAGGCTATTGGTAGCGTTGCAAGAGCTATTGTACCAAAGGATGGTGAAAATGCAGAGTTTTTTACTTGGTCAGCAAGACTGGATTCCATCACAAATGAATTTGCCCTCATCTATCAGTGGTATGACTCGAATCTAAACAAACAATATGGTCCTGATGGGATCACGATTGACACATTGGATGGATTTAATTGGAGACACCTGTATTACACACCTGGCCCAGATAATTCTGTTTACGTTTGCAGAACTTTTCAAAATGATAAAAGATTATATGCTCAGAGATTTAACCGGGATGGTTCGATGTGGAGTGACTGGAAACTCCTTCATTCAAAGGAGTGGCATCATATATGGGAAGATTTTACATACACTGTCGTGACAACCGACGGATCATTTATAGTGCCGATCTACAATGGTTCTGAGATTGGCTTGGTTAGGATTAGGCCTGACGGGTCGTTGGGCGCTCCCGTTGGCATTAAGCCGGATGATTTAATCCCGAGGCAATTTAAGCTTGGAGCTCCATATCCAAATCCATTCAATTCTAGCCTAGCGTTTCAATACCAGCTAAACACCTTTGATTTGATACATACGGATGCTTTTGATCTCAAAGGAAGACACATCTTGTCTGCCAATCATAATGGCAAACCTGGGTCCAATAGGCTGACAATTGATTTTTCGTCCGTCGAAAGACCATCAGGCGTTTATCTGATTAGTGTTTGGCTTGCTTCAAATCCGGAATTAAAGCAAGTCGTCAAAGCTACATACATGAAATAATACTGCATTATCTTAGCTTACATTTAAGCAGATGAATCCACAAAAAATACTCTTGTTATAAGTGAATGTTCATTTATTATAGAGCCATGAGAGTCAAAGACGAAATAAAACAAGAGGCAATTATTCAGGCAACGGTAGATCTGGTGAACGAGATCGGTTTCGTTTCCAGTTCTGTTGCCAAAATTGCCAAAAGAGCCAATGTTTCTCCGGCGACGATTTATATCTACTATCAAAACAAGGAAGACCTCCTCGTTTCAACCTATATGCAGATAAAAACCTGCCTCGGCCAGGCCCTGATGGATCACTTTGACCCTTCCTTTCCCGTTCGCGACGCCCTGATGAACGCAGGAATCAACCTGTTCAACTATATTTCCAAGCATGCTGACATGTTTTATTTCACCGAACAGTTTGCCAATTCCCCCTACAATGACCTGGTGGACAAGACAGAGATAGAGCAGGTTTTTCAACCCTTATTCGATATGCTCAAACGGGGTATTAAAGAAAAGATCATCAAGGATGTACCAGTTGAGCTCCTGCATTCACACCTGTATTACCCTATCTTCAATCTGGCCAATCCCCGGCTGAATCCAAACTTCAAGGCAAGCCCAAAAGATATCGAGCTGGCGATGTCCATGGCCTGGGACGCAATTAAACTGTAAAATTTTTTAACAGGATAACTGAATGAACATTCATTTTAATACAGCACTTTTAAAGCCTGGAAAGATCATCATCTTGCTGATCCTGATCCTGGGCGGTTTTATTTTTACCATCAACAATGCCCTTTCTGCGGCACAATACGATCAGGGAGATATTCCTTTGAATAAAATTCAAGCTTCCCCTCAGCACAAAGATGGGGTTTTTACCAACCCTCTCCCCTGGAAGGATCGTCCATCCTTTGGCCTGATCCGCAAAATGCTCTTTGGCAAGGAACAGAGAAAGCCGGACCAACCCCTTCCCCAGAAAATGATCAATCCAGAAAGTTTGGAATCCCCAGATAGTACTTATTTGAACATCACCAACGTTGGTCACTCGTCACTCATTATCAATATGGATGGCTATCGCATCCTCACGGATCCAGTCTATGAAGCCAGGATCAGTCCTGTGGGTCCATCCCGCTTTAACAGGGAGATTCCCCTGGATCCGACTGCGCTCCATGATATTGATGTGGTCATCATATCCCACAACCACTATGACCACCTGAATAAATATTCCATCCAGACCATCCACCATGAGGTGAAACGATTTGTGGTCCCCCTCGGTGTTGGCGCACAGCTTGAAAAATGGGGTGTTGCCAGAGAAAAGATTTCTGAGCTGGATTGGTGGGATGAGCTGCCCCTCTTTAATGATTTGACCATCGTTTCAACCCCGGCACAGCATTTCTCCGGTCGTGGGTTGACGGACCGAAACAAAACACTCTGGGCATCCTATGTCTTAAAAACCAAGGCTCACAATATCTATTTCAGTGGTGATTCTGGGTACTTCGAGGGCTTTAAAAAGATCGGTGAAAAATATGGCCCTTTCGATCTGGCATTCCTGGAGTGTGGGGCATACAATCCGGAATGGGCCTTTGTGCATATGTTTCCTGAGGAAACCGTTCAAGCAGCCCTTGACCTGGGAACCCGATACATGTGGCCCATTCACTGGGGAACGTTCAATCTGGCCTTTCATGACTGGTTCGATCCCATGAAAAGGGTGAGTATCGCAGCTGAGGCCGAAGGAGTGGCGCTATTAACCCCCATATTCGGACAGATCGTAAAATATCCAGAGGAAATGGAGACCAAAAACTGGTGGGTTCCTTTTCTCCCTCAAAATATGGCAAATGATGTAAATTTATCAA
Source organism: Fidelibacterota bacterium (assembly GCA_021734325.1). Taxonomy (GTDB): domain Bacteria; phylum Fidelibacterota; class UBA8477; order UBA8477; family JABMPR01; genus JABMPR01. The sequence continues at coordinate 45,572 of JAIPJF010000006.1, forward strand.
AAAAGGAATTGGCACATGGCAATTAAAGCGATCATTACCGGATCAACAGGCATGGTAGGTGAAGGAGTCCTTCATGAATGCCTGAATCATCCAGATGTGGAATCTGTACTGGTGATCAACAGACGATCATGTGGTAAGCTGCATCCGAAATTAACAGAGATCCTCCACAGTGATTTTACTGATTTCTCTGAGATTGAAGAGTTACTGACCGGCTACAATTCAGCCTACTTGTGCATGGGAACCACCTCTTTTAGGATGAGTGAAAAGGACTACGCCAATATTACCTATGAAATGACGCTGGCCCTGGCGAGGACCCTTGCCAGGTTGAATCCAGATTTGAGTTTGTGTTACGTTTCCGGCATGGGCTCAGATTCCACTGAAGCAGGGAAACTGATGTGGACCCGAATCAAAGGCAAAACAGAAAACACTCTCCTGAAGCTGCCCCTAAAGCAGGCATTCATGTTCCGTGCCGGTATCATTCAACCAACCAAGGGGTTGGACAACACCTACTTGATGTATAAGCTGGGAAATCCAGTTTTACCGCTTCTGAGGAAGCTATTTCCGAAATTATTCTGCTCACTGGAAGAGATCGGTCTGGCGATGATCGAAACATCCCTGAGTGGATTTGACAAACCAATTGTTGATGTCCTTGATATGGTCACGTTGGCATCAAAAAATAAAGCAAAGGATTAATCTTATCAGAAAAACAAATTGGACAACAGATAACATACCTGATCAAAGCGGTCGGGTGGTCATTATAACCGGTGCCAATAGTGGGATCGGATTTGAGGCTGCGAAAGCCCTGACTGCCAAAAATGCCCTAGTCATTCTCGCCGTCAGAAATCAGTCCAAGGGTGAAGCGGCCGCCGCTCATATTGCGTCTGAAGTTCCCGGTGCCAAGCTCTCGGTACATATGCTGGATGTCGCCAACTTGGCTTCTGTAAAAGCATTTGCAGACAAAATGAAGGCAGATTATAAGCAACTGGATCTCCTGATCAACAATGCCGGGATTATGGTTCCGCCCTACGGAAAAACGGTGGACGGATTTGAGTCTCAATTCGGCACAAACCACCTGGGGCATTTTACGCTGACTGCACAACTCTATGATCTTTTAAAATCAACGTCGAATAGTCGGATCGTGAATGTCAGCAGCAACGCTCACAAAATGGGGAAAATAAATCTGGATGACCTCAATTGGGAGAATCGGAAGTATGTCTCCTGGACAGCCTATGGAGACAGCAAGATAGCCAATCTGTATTTTACCTACGAGCTTGCTCGGAAAATTCAAGCTGCAGGTCATCATGTCATGGTCACCGCAGCTCATCCTGGTCTTACCTCCAGCAACCTTGCTAAAGGAGCAGGTATCAGATTTTTTAATTCTTTATTTGCCCAGAGTGGCTCCATGGGAGCGCTTCCCACCCTGATGGCTGCCACAGACCCTTCAGCAAAAAATGGAGATTATTTCGGACCCTCGAAGCTGTCTGGATGGCGGGGATATCCGAAGCGGGTATTTTCGAACAAGGCTTCCCATGATACTGATATTGCGGCTCGATTGTGGGAAATATCTCAGGATATGACTCAAGTGAAATTTCAGGTTTAGCATGGTCTAGAATGCTGTTATTTCAGAATCGATTGTAACCATCATGTTCACTTGAGATCAACATGTTTCAGTGCATAATCAAATAGGGGGATAAAAAATGGAAAGTTTGCTAAGCATTCACCCTGTCATGCTAGCCCTCTTCGCAGGGCTTTTTACCTGGGGCCTCACAGCACTTGGAGCGGCAGGAGTACTCTTCCATAACAAAAAATCCTTTTCCAATATGGATGGCATGCTGGGGTTTGCCGCTGGTGTCATGATTGCTGCCAGTTTCTGGTCACTTCTGGCGCCTGCTCTGGAAATGGCCGAAGGTCGTTCCCTCCCTCCCTGGATACCCGTATCTTTAGGATTCCTCAGTGGAGGGGCTGTGCTGTACGGGATTGATAAAATCCTGCCCCATTTGCATCTGGGAGCGCCCATGGAAGATGCAGAGGGTGTCCCCACTTCCTGGCGACGAACCACCTTACTCATCCTGGCCATTACCCTCCACAACATTCCCGAGGGTCTGGCTGTCGGTGTTGCCTTTGGCGCGCTGGCGGCAGATATCCCGTCGGCCAGCCTTCAGGGTGCCGTGGTGCTGGCGATAGGTATCGGAATCCAGAATTTTCCTGAAGGTCTGGCTGTCTCCATGCCTCTGAGGCGCGAGGGTTTCAGCCGCCGTAGAAGCTTTTGGTATGGCCAACTCTCGGGAATGGTTGAACCTGTGGCTGCTGTACTCGGTGCCATTATTGTTACCACATCAACAGCCATCCTGCCCTTTGCCCTGGCCTTTGCAGCAGGAGCCATGATTTTTGTCGTCGTTGAAGAACTCATCCCGGAGTCCCAACGATCTGGCAACACTGATCCAGCAACTATCGGAGCCATGTTGGGCTTCACTCTCATGATGGTTTTGGATGTCGCCCTTGGATGATCTCAGCTTATGGCAATTACTCTTGGAGCCCTTTCTGAAACCTTTATATTTGCTCCGCTTTATGAAAAGAAATAATAAGTTATTAACTTTTTACAACGAAGTTAGCGAAAGCTACGCAGTAGGTGAGCCCTTCTTCAACGTAATAAATGGGCCCAAAGCCAGTCGGATTGGTGAAAAACAATGGGTATACTTCACAAAGAACTGTCGGATAAAATTATCGAATTAGCCATCGAGGTCCAGAAAGAATTAGGCGCTGGTTTTCTCGAACGTGTTTATGAGAACTCTCTTATCGTTGCCTTGCAGGATGAAAATCTTTTCGTGGAACAGCAAAAACATTTGGACGTTTATTTCCGGGGCAGATTAGTTGGTAATTATATCGCTGATCTAGTTGTAGATGGAAAGGTAATAATAGAAATTAAGGCTATTGAAACGCTTGTAAAAGTGCACTATGCTCAAATGATCAACTATCTGAAGGCGACAAATATTGAAGTCGGGTATTTACTAAATTTTGGTCAATTACCCCTTCAATTCAAGCGCCTCGTTAAATTGAATGATATTGATGCAACAAATACCTAGAACAGTTAAACAACGAATTCGTTGATTTCGTTTATTCGTTGTAAGAATAAAAAACCTATATGGAGAAACACATAAAATGACCAAACACGTATTTCAAACAGAAGTAAATGAACTTCTTCACTTAATCATTCATTCGCTTTACTCACACAAGGAGATCTTCCTACGTGAGCTCGTTTCAAACGCCTCGGATGCCCTTGACAAGCTTAAATATCTGACCCTGACTGAGGACAAATTCAAGAAGATCAATTTTGATCCAAGAATCGATATCTCATTCACCGATGGTGACGCTGGCAGAACCCTGACCATCAAGGATACTGGGATCGGTATGAACGAAGAGGATCTCATCGAGCATCTGGGGACCATCGCCCGTTCTGGGACCAAGAACTTCCTCGGTAAACTTTCTGGTGATGCAAAAAAAGACTCGAATCTCATTGGACAATTTGGGGTGGGTTTTTACTCCAGTTTCATGGTCGCCGATGAAGTTGAAGTCATTAGCCGCAAAGCCGGTGAGAAGGATGCCTTTCGCTGGGTGAGTGACGGAAAAAGTGGTTTCGAACTTGAAAAAACAGTCAAAAAAGAAACGGGAACAGAGATCACCCTGCATCTCAATGATGAAGGTAAAGAATTTGGCAACCGCTGGACCATTACGGAGATTCTAAAGAAATATTCAAATCACATCGCATTCCCGGTCTATCTCGAATATGAGCAAAGCAATTTTGAAGGTGAGGGTGAGAATAGAAAAGAGATCAAAGAACTGAAGTCTGAGCAGATCAATGATGCCACTGCCTTCTGGAAGAAGCCAAAGAGCAGTCTGAAAAAGAAGGACTATAATGAATTTTACCAGACCTTCAGTAACGATTTCAAGGATCCAGCCCTGTATGTCCACACACAGGCTGAAGGTGCGATGGACTATACTACATTATTCTTCGTCCCTGAAAAAGCCCCGGCAGACCTGTTTTATGCAGACTATAAACCAGGGGTCAAACTGTATGTGAAACGCGTTTTCATCACTGATGATGAAAAAGAACTCCTGCCAACCTATTTACGATTCATCAAAGGTATTATTGATTCAGAAGATTTACCTTTGAACGTAAGCCGGGAGATCCTGCAGCAGAACAGGGTTCTGGATAATATTCGCAAGGCCTCTGTCAAGAAATTGCTCAAAACGTTTGAATCTCTGGCTAAAAAGGACAAAGAATATCTGGCCTTCTACAAGCAATATGGTCGTCCCTTGAAAGAGGGTTACTACCAGGATCGAGATAATCGCGATTTACTGGAAAAGCTGGTCCGTTTTAAATCAAGTAAAGTCGATGGCTACACTTCTTTACAGGACTATGTCAGCAGAATGCAGGAAGATCAGAAGTCCATCTATTATGTGACGGGTGACAATGAGGCCACCCTGAGGCGATCACCCCTGATCGAAATGTACACTAAAAAAGATATCGAAGTGCTTATCGCTGACGATGAAATCGATGAGATCATCCTTCCCGGTGTCGCCAGGTTTGGTGAACACGAATTCAAATCTGTCAACCGCAGCAATGCCGGTGACGAATTGAAAAAAGAGAATGAAGATGAGAAGGAGCCAGACGACAAGGAAGTAGCCCCCTTTATCAAGAAGATCAAAAAGGTCCTCGGCGATAAAGTGAAGGATGTGAAAGTGTCTTCAAGGCTCACTGATTCCCCCTCTGTCCTGGTTGCCGATGCCGATGATCCCACGTTCCAGATGCAGGAGATGATGCGCGCCATGGGTCAGTTTGACATGCCTGATGTCAAACCCATCCTTGAGATCAATCTGGATCATCCGATCCTGAAGAAAATGAAGGACATGCGTAAATCCAAGGATTTTGATAATGCCACCGAGTTACTCTATGAACAGGCACTCTTGCTGGAAGGGATGAAGCTGGAAAATCCGGCTGATTTTGTCAAACGACTCAATGAGGTGTTGACCAAGTCACTCTAAAGTCCAATCATCATTCCAAAAAGCTTTTCTCGCAGAGCACGCTGAGACGCAGAGCTTATAATGTCTTTGCGAGGAGTTCCAGCCAATAGGCGGAACGACGTGGCAATCTCGAGCACGGGTAATTATTAAAACAGCTTTCGGATTCTGAGGCTCCCTTGCCCCTCCACTTCCACTTTTAGCCACCGCATATTGCGGGATTCCGGGATCCAAGGCGGTCGTCGAAGGGGAGTAGGCTGAGCCTAAGTTTCTTGAAGCCCTCGAATGTTAAGTGTAATGTGGATATTTCGAGAACGCTTCGAGCTCCTCAGCGTCCATTTCAGTGACCAAAAATTACAGCCCCGATCCTTGATACGCTCAAGGTCCGGGGCTGTTTTTAAAAGCAAATTTTCCTCGCTCAATAAGCCTTCGATTGTCTCCACTGGTGAGGAGTCAGGAAGACCAGCAAGGCAAAAATCTCCAGACGACCAAGCATCATCAATCCAGCCAGCACCCATTTGCTGAGTTCAGGCAGGACACTGTAGTTTCCGAGGCTGCCGATGCGTCCCAAGCCGGGACCTACATTTCCCATCGCTGCAACTGACCCCGAGAATGCTTCCTCAAGATTTACCCCACTGAATGAAAGCATGGCAGTTCCACCGAGGACAATGAGGATATAGACGACAATATACAACACGGCATTATTGGCAAAATGGTCATCAACCACATTCCCGTCAACCTTGATGGAAATGAGTGCCCTGGGTCGCATGATCTGCCGCATGCGTCTTGTGATCGCTTTTAACATCAAAAGCACCCTGTCAACCTTGATCCCTCCCGAGGTTGAACCTGCACTGGCACATTGCAGCGCAAAATATAAAAGCAATAATTTTGAGAAGGCCGGCCAAACGGAGGTGTCCGCTGAAGCAAATCCAGTGGATGTGGCCACAGATATCAGGTTGAAGGAAGCTTGTCTGAAAGCACTCCCGAGGCTCAATCCAGTATGCTGAGTCAGATTTAGGGTCGTCAAAATCGTTCCAAAGAGTATCATGAACAGATAAAGACGAACGACACTGGATCGCATCCAGATCTTGAATGATCTGCCTGTGATAGAAGCATACATCACCGCAAAATGAATTCCGGATAATATCATGAAAACGATGATAATGGCTTCGATCCAGATACTATGAAAGGTTCCTACGCTCATATTCCGCGGTGAAAATCCTCCTGTTGCAATGGTTCCAAAGGAATGGGTCACGGCATCAAAAACGCCCATTCCGGCTATCATCAGAAAAACGATCTCAAACAGGGTAAGTCCGAAATAGACACTTACGAGGATCTGAGTGGCTTTGCGGGCGCGCATCTGAAAATCCTGTCTGGCCAGGTGGGAAATCTCGCTGCGGAAAAGAATAACCTCAGAATACCCGAGAAAGGGTAAGAGCGAAAGGGTGAAAATCACAATTCCCACACCCCCGATCCAATGGGTGGCTGATCGCCAAAACAAGAGTCCATGGGGCAAGGCCTCAATATCACTCAGTATGGTTGATCCTGTGGTCGTAAAGCCTGAGACACTCTCAAAAAAGGCGTTGGTCAGCGTAAACGGTCCACCATACATAATGTAAGGAATGGCACCGAAAACACAGGCTGACAACCAGCTCAGGACGACGATCATCAATCCCTCCTTGTTCGAGATATTCATGACTTTCGGAACAAAGAGCATGGGAAAGACAGTCAGCAGTAGGGCTAATGAGGCTGTAAAGAACAGGGGGCCGGTATCTGCGGTCTGCTCCCACCAGGATATTCCGCCAGACAGGATCAGGAATAGAGCTAGAATCGGAAACGTGAGAACAGTATATCGAAGGACTACATAGAATCGCATCGTTAAACCTGTCCCTTCCTTGAATGGTGTTTGGCAAGTAACCGTATCTCATCGGCGAGATCACCAATTTCGTCGTGAGTGTGAATGTCAAGCTTATTCAGGTCTCCACCCTCACGAAAGGCTCGAACCCGGTCGGTCATTCTCAAGATTGGACTCACGATCAAAGCAGAAACAAAATAAGCAAACATGGATGTGAGGATAAAGGTTGCAATAATAGCAACGATCCCGGGCATGATGGACCTTTCGGCCATGGTCTCAAGATTGGAGGCGGTTTCATACATGGAGTCCTCGTTCATCCCAGCCAGACCTTTCAGATCATTCTTCAGAACTTGAAAAGCTCTGTGGGCTGATTGTTCATACCAAATCCAGTTCCCCTCCCTGTCTGTATCAACGATGGGACGCTCCCAAATATCTTTATAAGCCTGATAGTGCTGCTGGATGGTGTTCAGCAATTCTGCTTCACCCTCGATTGTTATATTGCCCCTGGCAATTTGAAAAGCTTCGTTAAACACACTATCTGACTGCATTAGCTGGTAACGTCCACGCTCCCAATACCCCTGCATAAGCAAAAGGATGGCACTGTCTTCACGCTCAACTGCCTCCACCATTTTCTGAGAAGCCAGGATGCTACGATAATTTTCGTCGAGGATCCCCTGGACCGACACCTCTAATAATTTAAAACCGTTGATTGACCATATGCCGGCGGCAATGAGCATAATCGCCATCATCAAAAACGCTGAAAGTAATTTTAATCTAAGTTTCATACAGGCCTCATTTGTCGACAGATTGCCGGCATGTTTTATTGATATCTTTTGGTAAGTGGAAGGGTGATGGGATCAATATATGGTACATAGTGTATTGAATATTCTCAATAAATATTAAGAGAACTTAAACACTTCATCCAGCTTTTCAACTGCTTTGATACACAAATGGCTCTACGAATTATCAGGAGGATTTACGCTGTTGAATCAGGATCGTGGTCGATACTGGACTCGAACCAGTGACCTCCCGGATGTGAACCGGACGCTCTAACCAACTGAGCCAATCGACCATATTGCCAATTTTGTGTCCTTTTAAACCCGATCTAACCTGCTGCCTGTCGCGGCGTAGTCTGAAAGACGTAGCCGGAGGCTAATCGACCGTGTTGCCAATTTCCTGCTTCTTTAAGCACACTAAGCAGCTCATCGCATAGACCAGAGAGATGCTTCGCAAATCTCAGGATGACACACTGAAAAGCTAAAAAAGCAGCGCTAATATAATCGGAAGCGGAGACTACTCAAATTTGAGATTGCTGCGGTCGAATAAATTCTCCCTCGCAAAGACAGTCAAAAAACATTTCGTAACTTTCGTTCGCTTCGTTGTAAAGCGGTGCTCAAACCTACAATAAATTGCTCCAGGCAGAATGGATCATCTCAATAGCCAGGGCAACCAGCAGCAAGCCCATGATCCGGCTCATAATCTCCAGACCCTGTTCACCGATAAAACGCTTGATATATCGGGCATAGTACATGGCTGCCCAGAAGATGAACAGGTTCAACAACATGGCGATGAGTGGAATCCAGTATCCGTGCTGGGCGACCAGCAAGATGATCGCAGTAATGGCACCGGGTCCGGCGATCAGGGGTGTCGCCATGGGAATAACAATGTCTTTTGTGTAGTCCTTATCGTCCCCAAGGGTGATATCCAGCACATAGAGAAGCCCAATGAGCAGCAGGATCAATCCACCTCCCACCTGAAAAGAGAAGAGTGAGATCGCAAAGAATTTTAATATCCCTTCACCGATAAAAACAAAGATGGTGAGTAGAATGAGAGAAACCCGGGCAGCTCGATGAGCGCTGTACTTGGCTCTCTCCTCTGAATAATCCTTGGTCAGTGTCATAAATACCGGTAATCCCCCAAAGGGGTCCATAATGACCAGGAGCGTCACAAAGGCATGCATAAATCCACTTATATCAAGCGTCATAGCTATTTCTTCCAGGCTTTTTTAATGGCCTCTACGGCCAGCTTGATCATTAAAATGGGGATCCCTACCTGAATTTGAGCTTCACCTAATTTATTAAGCAGGACAAAATTCAATTGGGAATTTGCCACCTTTTTATCCAGTCGGGTAATCTTTTCGATAGTGGCCGGATCCAGACTATCCAAATTAAGCTTCATGGGTATTCGCTTGAGTAGCTCAGCGAGCTTTTCCCACTCAGACGAAGATAAATTCCCAACCTGGTTTGAAAGCCATCCGGCTGCATACATGCCCAGGATGACTGCCTCACCGTGACGAATTTCACCATACCCCAAACTGGTTTCAATCGCGTGGCCAATGGTATGACCAAAGTTCAAAATACGTCTCAGGTCAGATTCTTTCTCATCTGCTTCAACAACCTGGGCTTTCAAGGCGCAGCTTCTGGCAATGGCTTTTGTCAAATTTTCGTCTGGAATTCCCTCAATGAGAGCTTCCATATGGGTGGAAAGAAATTCCAGATATTCTGCATCCCGAATTGCCCCCATCTTAAACATCTCCCCATAGCCTGAGACTCGATCCCGTACAGCCAGACTTTTCAGGGTATCAATATCCATGAGCACCAGATCCGGTTGATAAAAGCTCCCGATCAGATTTTTTCCACTGCTATGGTTTACACCCGTTTTCCCACCAACAGAAGCATCCACCATAGCCAAAAGGGTTGTGGGAATATGGACAAGTTTAATTCCACGAAAAAGAATGCTCGCAACAAAACCACCCAGATCCGTGCTTACGCCACCGCCTAGAGTGACAATGGTCCCGCTCCGTTCCATACCCTGGGCTATCAATGCTGACAGGGCCTGTTCAACCGTGGCCAGGGTCTTGTAGGCTTCGCCATCTGGAATGAGTATGGTCCGGGTCACATAGTCTGCCGTTTGGAGGCTCGTCCGGAGAGTATCACCATAGAGATCATTCACTTTTTTGTTGGTGATGATACCAATGGGTCCTGCAGCATTGATCTTTTGCAGAAATTCAGGCAGCCTGGGAAGGAGATCAGAACCAACCAGGCAATCATACTTCCCGAGTTGATGTTTTAATTCAAGTCTTTGTATTTCAGGCATCAATATCCTTTAATGCTTTCACGATATCCTCGACGACTTTTTCGGCGAGTTCCTGATCGGCGTTTATGCGTATCCTGGCAGATTTCTCATAGGCGTCCCGGCGCTGATTCAGAATTTTCCCAAGCTGGAGCAATGTATCTTTACATTCTGTGAGAAGGGGACGATCATCTGCATACTCCAGGCGTTTTGCCGCTGCTTCAGGTGAAATATCCAACCAGACAGTCAGTTCTTTCTTTAGATATTCAATATTCTCAGGACGAGTGACCACGCCACCACCGCAGGCTATAACGGTATGGGTCTGCTGGCTGGTCTCACTCAGGCTTTGGCTTTCAAAGATCCTGAATTCTGGTTCACCCAAATTCCCAAAGATGTCTGAGACGGACATGCCAGCGGTTTTCTCAATCTCCTGATCAAGATCCAGAAAATCCCATCCTAATCTTTTTGCCAACAATTGCCCGCAGGTACTTTTCCCAGAACCCATCAAGCCAATCAGATAAATTCGTTCGATTATCGTACCCCACTTGCTGCAAGATGAGCCTTGATCTGCTCCAGTGAATCCCCGCCGAATTTTTCCAGCATGGCATCAGCTAACACCAAAGCCAACATGGCCTCGCCAATGACAGAGGCCGCAGGCACGGCACAGGCATCTGTTCGCTCCTTATGGGCAGACCCGGGCTCTTCCGTCTTAATATCGACAGATCGCAGGGGGCGCGCCAGGGTGGGAATCGGTTTCATACCTACCTGAACACGAATCACCTCACCATTGGACATGCCACCCTCAATTCCGCCGGCATGATTGGTGGCGCGTCTAATTTTGCCAGCTTCTTTTATAATCTCATCGTGGACCTGGGAACCAGATGCTTCAGCGACATCAGCACCATCACCAATGCCTACAGATTTCATGGCATTAATGGACATCATGGCGGCAGCAATTCTGGTGCTCAGCTTACGGTCCCAATGCGTATAGGACCCCAGCCCAACGGGAACACCTGAGGCTAGGACTTCAAAAGAACCGCCAATGGAATCCCCGGCCTTTCGATAAACATCGATATGATCGATCATTCTGGATTCACACACTTTGTCAAGACATCGAACAGGTGAATCATCTGCCAGTTGATTGATTTCAGTCAGATTTGAGCCGATTGTGGCCTGGGTTTTTTCTGGTCCAATCTGGGTCACATGACTGGCTATCTCAACACCCAACTCCCTAAGGAATTTTCTGCAGATAGCCCCCAGAGCGACTCTCATGGCGGTCTCGCGGGCAGACGAACGTTCCAGAACATTTCTGATATCTGAAAAGCCGTATTTTAGGACTCCGGCAAGATCTGCATGCCCAGGTCTTGGCAGGGTCACTTCAGGTACTGGCCCCTTGGGTAGTTCATGGGACATCTTGTCAATTTTCCAATTTTCCCAATCACGATTCTCAATCCAGAGGGCGATGGGAGAACCCAGGGTTTGACCATGACGAAGCCCGCTAAGAATCTCGGCGTGATCGGTTTCGATCTTCATGCGACCACCACGACCATGGCCCTGTTGTCTTCTTTTCAGATCAATGGCCAGATCGGCTTCGGAGAGAGGGATACCGGCTGGAAGTCCTTCCAGAATTCCTGAGAGACCTTTACCGTGCGACTCGCCTGCTGTTAAAAATTTTAATTTACCCAACATATTTTATCCTATATCACTCGAATTTCCGTTTAAAGCCGGTGATCTTGTTATGGACTGCTTCTCGCATTTCGTTCATTTTAATCCGACCCCAGTCCTGGGGTCCAAACCAGATATCTACAGAAGCCATGGCCTGATATAAATACATGTCCAATCCGGAAACGGTCTGGCAATCGGAGAAGATCGCCTCGGACAACAATCTTGTGTTCAAGGGATTGAATATTGTATCCACAACAACATCGAGCGACTCCAGGATATCTCCGTCGATGGGTGTTTCCCGGTGTGCAGGCTTCATGCCAATAGGGGTACAATTCACCAGACAATAAGCATCTTCAATCGGTTTAACAGCACTTTCATCCCAGGCGCAACCCACCAATTTCATCCCTTCAGCGGCTCCTGCCAACTCTTTGATCAAGGTCTTTGCACGCGCTGGATCACGGGCGATGATGGTTGTCTGTTTTGCACCAATGCGAGCCAGGCCAAAAGTGATCGCCCGGGCAGCACCGCCACTTCCAAGAACAACAACTCTTTTGCCAGAAAGATCTACCTTGGCTGCTTCAAGCGATTTGACAAACCCATACCAGTCCGTGTTGTATCCTGTCAGGCTCCCATCCTTCTGCCGACGAACGCAATTAACGGCACCAATGGGAGCTGTCCTGTCATTGATCTCATTGAGAAAAGGAATAATACGGGACTTATGGGGAATGGTCACATTAAAACCATCCAGTTTTTTTGCAGTCGGGAGTCCCAGCCAATGTTCCAGACCATCCGCTGGGACTTTGATCTTCTTGTATTCAGCTTCCAGGGCCAATTTTTCATAAATCCATTCATGCATGAAGTCACTCACGCTCTGTTTGATTGGATCACCAATAACTGCTAATTTCATTCTTTACTCCTTTTACCCTGCGTAAAACCTTCGCAGGGCTATCACTAACTCGAAAGTGCCCTTAATTCTGAGAAGAACCCTGGATGGGAAATATCCACACAGTCTGGGTTGTCAAAAACAGCCGGCAGCTTGCTGACCAGACTTGCGACTGCCATACTCATGGCGATGCGATGGTCATCAAAGGTCTTGACCAGTCCCCCTTTTAAAATTGTGGGACCTTCAATACTGAAACCATCCGGTCGCTCAAAAATTTTTGCTCCCCATGCACCCATGTTTGTGACAACGGAATTTATACGATCAGATTCCTTAACCCTAAGTTCTTCAGCTCCTCTTACAATGGTCTCACCTTCAGCCTGTGTGGCCAGAAGGGCTATCAATGGGAGCTCGTCGATCTGATTTGGTATTTCTTCGGGATGAATGGTGACGCCCTTCAATTTTGAATAAGAGACACGCAGATCTGAGACTGCCTCACCGTGGTGCTCCACTTGATTGACAACATCAATCTTCGCACCCATTTCCAAAACCGTACTTAAAAAAGCCGTCCGGGTTGGGTTCATACCCACATTTCTTATAATAAGTTCAGAATCAGGTACCAGTAATGCCCCGGCAATAAAGAAAGCGGCGGCAGAGAAATCTCCAGGCACAACAAAATCGATGGCATGTAAAGGCTTTGTAAGGGTTGAGATACTGACCGTTTTACCATCAATTTTCACCTTGGCCCCCATGGACCTTAACAATTGTTCGGTATGATCGCGACTAAAAGCTGGTGATTTTACGGACGTGACCCCTTTCGCATGCAAACCAGCCAGAAGAATGGCGGATTTTACCTGGGCACTGGCATAGGGAAGCTTATAGTCCAGAGCCCACAAATCTCTCCCGCTGAGCATAACCGGTAAATATCTTCTATCCCTGGCAGAAACATTGGCACCCATTTGCTGGAGCGGTCGAAAGACACGGTCCATGGGTCGCTTGCTGAGGGAAGGATCTCCGACGAATTGAACGTGAATGGGGTGAGCAGCCAACAGGCCCATCATCAAGCGAGCCGTCGTGCCTGAATTTCCACAATTCAATGGATGCTCAGGTTGTTTAAAGGGTCGTAATCCGCCACCTTGAACATGCACGGCACCTGGCTTGTCCTCAATTTTAATGCCACAGTTACGTAGAGCTTCTTTTGTGGTACTTACATCGGCACCGGGGTTCAGATTCTCAATTCTGCTGAGTCCATCTCCAAGAGCAGTGAACATGAGCGCCCGGTGGCTAATGGATTTATCACCCGGTAATGTGATCTCACCTTGTATCGCCATGTTGATGTCCTTTTTGTTTAAGCCAAATCTTTGCCCACTGCTTTTGCCACCATGCGGATGCGGTCAACCAGATCCTTGAAATCCTCTGGGAGCAGTTGCTGGGGACCGTCACTCAGTGCGACTTCGGGATTGGGATGTACTTCAACCATGACACCCTGAGCACCGGCAGCAACACCGGCAAGGGACAGAGGAATAACCTTATGCCTTTTACCGGCTGCATGACTGGGGTCAACGATCACGGGTAGATGTGACAAACGCTGGAAAGCTGGGATTGCACTTACATCGAGGGTATTCCTGGTATGATCCACGAAAGTCCGGATTCCCCTTTCGCAGAGAACGACCTGATTGTTTCCTTCATTCAGGATGTATTCTGCTGCCAGGATGGTTTCCTTGACAGTGGCTGACATACCCCGCTTTAACAGGATGGGTAAATTGGTCCTTGCTGCTTCTTTCAAGAGGGTGAAGTTCTGCATGTTCCGGGTACCGATCTGAAGCATGTCTGTGTGCTCTGCCGTAATGGTCAAGACCTCAGTATCGGTGACTTCAACAACTGTTGGCAGCCCAACTTCTTTTCCAACCTGTTGGATAATTTTTAAGCCTTCGACACCAAGACCCTGAAATGAATAGGGCGATGTTCTGGGTTTGAAAGCTCCTCCGCGCAACAGGTGACCACCAGCGGCTTTTACGGCCTCTGCCACTATTTTGGTCTGTTCATAGGATTCAATGGAACAGGGACCGGCTATCACGGTAACATGGTTTCCCCCTATTCTGGCGGAGCCTATCCCGACGATGGTATCAATGGGTTGCCATTCGCGGGAAGCAAGCTTGTAGGGTGTGCTAATTTCCAGAACATCTGAAACTTCGGGGAGTGTCTGGAGGTGCTGTTTCCCTCTTAGCGGTTTCGTTCCCAATACACCAATTACAGTTCGGGTCTTGCCCTCAACCAGATGGGAGGTATAGCTTAGTTTTTCGATCTCCAGTTGGACTCTATCGATAGATGCTTGAGAAGCATTTATATTCATAATAACAATCATTTGCGTACCTTGTCCTTTTTCAATGGCTTATAAGGTTTTCCATTCATTGTGTAATTGCAACCTAAAAGGGTGCTGCGGTGCGTTCTACAACCAAAAATAATGTCTTATTGTCCTGGAGGTCCTGGATCCCAAACTCAGCGACATCCAGACCATATAGCTCGGCAGCCCGGGCCGGTGCTATCACAGCTGTGGTTCGGGAATATTCTCCTGCATGTAATTTTCTGGCAGCTTCAGCCGTATCCTCTGCCTCAATGGCGGGGACATTCGGAAAGTTCTCAGTTAAAAATCTTGAGCATTGTTTCAAAGCCTGTGGATGGGATCTCACTTCACTTATCTGATCAATATCCAAACCAGGATGTGTGATCAGGCACTGATTGACCTGAATATGAAACATGGACCTTACACTGCAGCGTGCTTTGGCAAGGGCATGGATACTTTCATGGACAACACCCCCCCGGGCATTTTCCATGGCAATGATCCCCCGATCAATCTCATACTTTGCCAGACTTTCCATCACTCCCCGACTGCTCAAACAGGGTTTGGCAATGATATCCTCAAGACCTTCGGCATCAATATAGGTTTGGGCTGCCTCCTCGGAGAAACTGCCCGGAATACCCTGATACCCGATAATATTTGGAGGCGCATCGGGGCTGAAGACCTTGGCTTTGACAGCATGCACAGAGCGGGAAAAATCTGTCAACATTTCCGGAGTATACGGATTGTAATACTGGAGATCATGAAATAATTCTTCTGTATCCTGGCAGGTCTCTTCCACAACATGATGGATTTGGCGAAATCCATGGGTATCAACCTCGGTGGGTTGAATTTTCATCCCTTTCATGACTCGGCCAACAAAATGGGTGATACCCTGTGAACGGGCTGCCTGCCTATCATGTTCTTCCACGCTCAGTTCAATGATCCTGCAGCCCCATGATTCAAATAGCTTTTGCCAGAAGACGTTTGCCTGAGAATTGATTCTTGTTGGGCAGTAGACCAACCGAAGATCTGTATCCCTCTGATAAGAATCAGGACCAAACATGGGGTGAGTATTCAGGATCTGAACAGTTGGTGGGAGTTCCTCCATCATCCAGTTTCGTATACGGGTCTTGACGGAAGCAACATCGATAATGAGTTGATCGTCATGGGATAGGGGTGCAATGGTTTTTAGCAAGACCTCCAGGCGATTTATCGGAGCAGCAAGAAACACCGTTTCCTGAGCCATAACCGTCTGAATATCGCCCCACTCGAAGCCCTTTCCAGTAATCTGATCTGTTAGGTCACGTTCATCGTTGATGACCAGCTGAAAATCTTTCCCCAACAATTCCGCCAGCAGGGCACCGAAGCGTCCATATCCAATGAGACCGATTTTTTGTTTCATTTTATCCCTCTACATAAACTTGTATAAATACTTGACTTCTTTTTCAGCAGCTCATCAAGCCGCCCGTTCCTTATTCCTTGCAGCGCAAACATGCTTTACCCGGTTTCGCTCCCTGCTACGTCGTTGTATCATCAAGCTGCGCTTGATGATAAAAAAAACCCCCGTCAGTTGACGAGGGTGATTATGTCTAAATAGCACGACCTAAACCATCACCCTGATCTCGTAAAAAAATAATATGTATATTGCCAATTCATTTACAGGATAAATATAGGTTCATGTTTTAGAGATTCAAACAGATTGAATTTTTATTTCATTGCTTATTGGGATCGGGATGCGATTCAGCGCAGCAGGGTTATTTTTCTGCAATACGATTTATCCGGCGAGTCCAACACAACGAGATACATCCCGGAGGACATGGCAACACCCTGGTCATTGGTTCCTGTCCACACGATTTCGTTGTATCCTTTGTTCATCTCCCGGTCAAGAAGCGTGGCTACATAGCCACCCTTATTGTCGTAGATTCGGATCGTAAGCCGGTTTTTTGAGCTTACCTGGAAAGGGATCACGGTGTTTGGATTGAAAGGGTTCGGAAAATTGGGGTGCAAAATCCCCGATTCTGGCTGTGCTTCGTTATAGGTTTTGAGGTCTGTTTGTACCTGGTCTTTAACAGCACGTATGGAATATTTCATTGATTTATACCAATCGTAGATGGCACTGGCAGCACTATTGAAGGCCAGATATCGCTCCCGTGCCTGATCAGTACTGGTTTCAGTGGATGTCCAAAACACAGCGTATTCATTTAGCAACTGGAACGAGTATGGTTGATAAAAGGCATCATACTCACCCCCAGGTAGTGCGGTAAATCCACTGCTATTGTCTGCTCCAGTATTGGGGGTGTTCCAATGCGAAGTTCCTGCCTCCTTCATTTTGCCTCCGGCGATTGCAGCACCGCCTAAATAATTCTCCAATTCCTTCCATTCTGCATCGCTTGGTATGTGCCAGCCATCTGGGCAAAGGCCCTGGGCACCTTCATCTGTAGATCCCCTCATGGCAGCATCCCAGGTATACAGACGGCCATAAACATTGGCATTTCTATCACTGTTGTTATAGACAGCAACATCTGGAATCAGCGTGCCGTCAGCATAGTGCAGACTTTTTAGGTTTTCTTTTAGCCAGACTTGATTGCCAATGATCACACTATGGTATTCGTTCCCATCATAATCCTGAATGATATCCTGGGCATGCAGGTTCGTTAGAAGCGTCAAAATGTGTAGGATACTTGTTAAAGCGATTGTTAACCGAAACATGTAGGTAAACCCCCTTTTTCAAACAAAATGATTCTATGCCCGTTTGATGGGCACCTGCTTTCGCTGAAGGGACAATTGATGATACAAGAGGTAGTATAGGGGGGCGGGTGGAATCTGCAGCTGATTCATTACACGATTAATAAAAAAAGGGGTCCCGGTATAAGACCCCTCAACAATAATTTGAATGCGAGTGTTACTAATTTAGCTCTTCGAAGCCCTCATCTGAATTGTCGATCACACTGGCAAATTCAATTTCCTCACCTTCATGATAGAGGATCCCGGAGCGACGGCCAAATTGGCGAGCCTGGTCATAATTCATCATGTAGACATCTCCACGGCCCCGCCAGCGCTTGTTCATGGTGTCCTCGACCTGCATGGGAACAACCACCCATACCTTGTCACCGTATTGAATATCACCTCCATGCCCATAGCGTGTGATCAGCTCCCGGCTTAATGCAAGCACGCCAGGAAATATTTCCTTGTTGCTCGCTGTGATGTTTGGTGTATCATCGGTTTGGCCAACGACGGCATTGTATGCTGTAAAGACCAGGGGATATCCTTCCGTAAAGAGATCCAGAGCTGCCGCCATCTCTTCAATATAGATAGCGAGGGAATCCTTGATCTGCATTTCATGGTTAAGAATATTTTCAAGTTCAGCTTCTTGTTGTGATTTTTGATACATATTAATTGTCAAAAAGACGAGTACCATTGAAGCATATATGATGATGTGTTTATTTTTCATGTGTCCTCTAAGCGAAGTGATTTTTGCTGGTTTTATAAATAAGTTGATTTTTTTCATGGGGTTATTGTATTTGAGCCGCTAGTATAGACGGCTCTGTATGGGTCAACAAGCATTAAATCACCCCATTTTGAGCCTGAAAATTGACAGGTGATTATTGTCACAAAGGTGCATTTTGTGTTGTTATCAGGGACCTGGCGGGAATTGAGCCCTTAATAAGGAGTCATTATGAAAGCATATATTTTAGATCAGACCGGGGCGGCCAGTGTCCTTAAGATCGCGAAAATAGATCGACCGGTGGTAGGCAATGGTGAGGTCAGGGTCAAAATTCACAGCATTGGTATTAATTACGCTGAGATACAGAGTCGCAAGGGTCTGTATGGTTGGGCACCCAAACGTCCATATATACCCGGAATGGAGGCCTGTGGGGTTATTGAAGAACTTGGAGGGGATATTGAGGGGTTGAAAACGGGAATGACTGTCATCGTTGTCGGCCAATATGGCTGTTACGCTGAGGAAATTGTCGTTCCAGCCGGCCAAATATTGCCTGCTTTTGAGAATTTTAGTCCTGCTGAAAATGCTGCTTTTGCAGTCCAGTTCATGACCGCCTGGGTCGCGCTTATGGAAATCTGCCGCCTGCGACCTTCCGACAGGGTCCTCATTCAGGCAGCTGCTGGTGGTGTGGGAACAGCTGCAGTTCAGATAGCCCATGCATTTGGTTGCGAAGTATTCGGGACAGCGAGCAATAATGAAAAACTTAATTTGATCAAGTCACTGGGTGCCGATCATGCCATCAATTACAGTCGAGAGGATTTTTCAGGCTATATCAGAGATATTTCTGCCGGACAGGGTGTTGATGTTGTTCTCGAAGTGGTGGGTGGAGAAGTCTTCAGGAAAAGCCTGTCTCTCCTGAACCCTTTTGGGAGACTGGTGGTAATCGGTTTTGCCAGTCTGAACCTCAACAAACTGAATCCCCTCTCCTGGTGGAAAACCTGGAAGGACATCCCCAGGGTCAAGATCGATGCCATGGCAACTGCATCCCAGGTTGTTGGTGCCAGTCATCTCGGATATTTGCTCAGAGATACAGAGCGAATGATCCGCATTTGGGAGGACCTGAGAGCGTTCACCCTCAAACACGAAATAAGATCTGTTATCGGACATGAATTTCCCTTCGAGCAGATGACCGCCGCCCATACACTTATGGAATCCCGGCAGAGTATGGGGAAGATTGTTGTTCATCCCTAGTCACAGACTGACAGAAGCCAGTTTGCTGTAAAAAAATGATGTTCACCTCTTTTGTCTTATCCCTGTTTTAAATCCTAGCCAGGTATTATCGGGTTATATTCCAGGATGAATTTTTCTCAAATCCTCTTTAAGTCGCCCCTTGATGCCTATAAAACCTGTATTGGGATCATTGGTGGTGGTGGAAAAACCACCCTGCTTTATAATTTAGGCGATGAACTGGCCGAAACTTATTCTCAAGTCATTTTATCTTCCCTTACCAAATCCGGAATATCCTCCCATCACCCGGCTCACCTTTACAAAGAATTTGAGGCTGAAGACAGCAGGGCTGCTTTACTTAAAAACAATCCTGTGTATGTCATGGGGGAATACGAGCACAGTGAAAAATTAATCGGACTTGAGGAAGCTCAGCTGGAACAGTTATATGAGGCATCTGATCTTACCATTTTTGAATGCGATGGTGCCCGAAAACGTCCAATTAAAGCACATCAACCTTATGACCCGGAAATCCCTCATTTTGCTACCCATACCATCGTTGTTGTGGGGGCTGACGCCGTAGGGGCAAAAATAGATGGTAAACTGGTCCACAGACCTGAATTATTCCGTGAACTCTGGGATGTAAATGCTAATTTCGTGTTGACACCCCCGTTTATTGCTAAGGTTCTCACCTCTCAATATGGGTATATGAAAAAGGTGCCACACAGCTCTAAAATCTCTTATTTCGTGAATAAGGCCGACACCTTTCCTCGAGAGTCCTTTAAATTAGCCCAGGCAATTGCCCGCCATAGCAATGCACCTGTTTTCTATGGGAGTCTTGAGAAACGTCAATTGGAGAAATTCAGCTGATGCTGGAAGTTGCCATAATCATTACTGCTGCTGGTCTGTCAACAAGATTTCCTCCCAACAAACTTTTGCAGGACGTTTCAGGAAAGACCTGCATAGAGCACACTCTGGACACCTTTGCAGATTTTCATCTTGATACATATGTGGTACTTGGACATGAGGGTGATCTGGTCCAAAAAAAGATACTTGAAGGCAATGGACGGGATGTTTCCTTTGTCTATAATTCGGATTACAGATCGGGTCTCTCAAGCTCCGTTATCGCCGGCATCCGGCAGGCTGGAAATGCATACGACTATTGGTGCTTTTGTCCGGGTGACAAACCATTCATCAAGACTGAAACAGTGTTAAAATTACTTAACCGACTCGAGAAAAAAACGCCGCTGATCCTGGCACCCTATTACAGCAAGCAGATTGGACACCCCATTTTCTTTTCCAGGGAACTGGGACCGAGTTTCCTAACCATCAACGGGGATGTCGGCGGAAGACAACTGATTGAGAATTACCAAAACAGAACCATGAAACTGAATGTGTCCGATCATGGAGTGGTCCTGGATATGGATCGTTATCTGGATTCGGAACATGTTTGAGAAGCATCTGATCTGGGTCAGAGGTGCTGGTGAACTGGGTAGTGCCATTGTTCACCTGATCTTCCGGCTTGGTTTTCGCGTTTTCGTTTCGGAGATCATCCCTCCCCTGGCCATTCGCCGACCAGTCACTTTCAGCGATGCCATTCTACTGGGTTCAACGGATGTTGAGGGTGTGGTCGGAAAGTATGATACCGAGGTCAAACTTCCGGAAAAATATCCCTGGCCGCATGTCCCCATATTCCAGGATATTCCAACATTGCTAAAGGAATTGCGACCATCAATTATAATCGATGCTCGTATGAAAAAAATATACGCGGAAGACTTCCGTCCCTGGGCAGGACTGGTCATTGGTTTGGGTCCTGGATTCCATACCGAAAAGAATTGTCACCTGGTCATTGAGACCATGCGCGGGCATGATCTGGCCAGAATTATTTCCCACGGTGGACCGAAGAAGGATACGGGAGTGCCCGGGAATGTGGGTGGAGAAACGTCGAAACGCATCATCAGAGCTCCCAGGGCCGGTCGAATTAACTGGCGTGTGGATTTTGGTGATCTCGTGACAGCGCATGAGATCCTTGGTAATATGGATGATGGTGCACCGCTCTATTCACCTCTTCAGGGCATGGTTCGTGGTTTGATTTCTCCAGAAACCCCTGTGATCAAGAACATGAAAATCGGTGATATAGATCCAAGAGGAGCGGAGGTTAAATACCTTCAGATCTCTGACAAGGCAAGGTCCATTGCAGCCGGTGTTCTGGAAGCGATTCTTTTGCATTCAAAGGATAGATAACATGCTCAGCGTCCTGTTGAAACAATGGTCTGAGGTACGCGAAAAACCGGGGGCTGTACTGTGCTCCATCGTAGCGTGGAAAGGCTCGGTCCCCCGCAAGGATTATCCCCTGATGCTCGTTCTCGAGGATGGAAACATACTGGGGACCATCGGCGGAGGATCCATGGAACTCAAAGTGATCCATGCTGCCAGAGAGATGATTGGAACAAGCGCGTCACGCTTGCTGGATTTTGACATGACCGGAGATGATATCGCTGGCGACCTCGGTCTTTGCGGGGGCACATTGAAGGTCCTGATAGAACCTTTTACCTTATACATTGAAAATTTTATGACTCATTTGGCCAGTCAGAAGTCATCAAACAAGAAGCTCATGGTCAAATTATCCATCTTTCAGTATCCGGAGATTAAAGTTGAGCGACAGCTAATCAGTTCGAGAAAGATGATCGGCGATCCTGATCCGGAGCTCGATCAGCGAATCAAGACCATTTTTGAAAACCAGCAAACAAAATCATTTGAATACAAGGGCGTCCACTATTTGATATGGCAGCCCTTCAGCCTCCCCACCCTCCATATTTTTGGTGCCGGTCATGTGGGTCAGGCAGTCGCCAAACTGGCCCATTTCAATGAACTTGAGGTGAAGGTCTATGATGACCGGGATGCGCTCCTCACACCTGAGCGATTCCCTTATGCCCAAAGAATATCTATTCACTTCCCAATATTATGGGAAGACATCCCGACATTGAATAATGCCGATTTTGTCCTGATCGCCAGCCGGGAGCACAAACATGATCATGAACTTTTACTGGGTCTCCTGGACTCTGATCCAGGATACATCGGTCTGGTCAGCAGTGCCCGAAAATGGGAACTCCTTTCGAAGAGCCTTCTGTCAAATGGTGTAAATCCAGATGCCGTTTCAAAAGTCCATGCTCCGGTAGGGTTGGATATTGAAGCCCAAACCGTTCCTGAGATCGCCATCAGTATCCTTTCCGAGATCATTTCAGATTATCGCCGGGAGGATCATTGAATTCTGTGCTCATAAAGAACGGGACTATCATTCATGCAGATTCGCAATCAATAGCCGATATTCTCATTCAAGGTGAAACAATCACCAGCATTGGTGAAAACCTTGTACTTCCCTCGTCGACAAGGATCATAGATGCAACTGGAAAATTAATTTTCCCAGGTATCATCGATCCTCATACACATATGGGAATACCCATCAAATCCGGTTTCTCCGCTGATAATTTTGCCAGCGGAAGCCGATCGGCGCTCCATGGTGGGGTCACGACGATTTTGGACTTTACAGTCCTTGAGCGGGATCAAACCCTGATGGAAAGTCTGGAGCTGCGGAAAAACCTGGCGCGTGAATCAGTATGCGATGTTGGCCTGCATATCAATATCACCCGGTTTGATCCTGATATTCTTAAGGAGATACCTGTCCTTATCAAGGCAGGGTTTTCCAGTTTCAAGGTCTTTACGACCTATAAAGAATCCCACATGATGCTCGATTATGAACAGATTGAAGTCATCGCCAGGATTATCGCCGCCCACAACGGTGTTCTCATGGTGCATGCTGAAGATGATGGCGTCATTTCAGCAGCAATGTCGCCCTATTTAGAAGAACTGGAAACTGCGCCGCGTTTTCACCCGCTTGGCCGTCCTGCAGAAGCAGAAGTAGTTGCAGTGAGGAGATTGGGTGGCATCTCTGCCAGGAGTGGTTGCACTATGTACATTGTCCACTTGAATACGGCTGCAGGGTTGAAGATTGCCACCCTGTACCCAAACCTGAAGCTTGAGACCTGTCCCCACTATCTGCTCCTCAACGATGGGGTCTATGATCAAGAAGATGGTCACATGTATGTAGCCAGTCCACCGCTGCGGAAAAAAGCAGATCAGGAGGCATTGTGGCAGGGTCTTATTGATGGACATATCGACACCATTGGTTCAGATCATTGCCCCTTTTGCCTTGAGGACAAGGCGAGGAACATCCCATTCCAGGAAATTCCCAATGGCATGGGCGGAGTAGAAACGCTTTTTCCTGTATTACTCGCAAAATTTCTGGATCAAGGATTAGATCTTTGCCTTTTAACTCGCCTGACCAGCAAGCAACCCGCTGAAATCTTTGGAATCTCATCTCGCAAGGGCTCAATCAATCCCCAGATGGATGCTGACCTCCTCATCGTTGATCCCCATAATGTAAAAACCGATTGGGAGGGGACTCTGCACACCCATCTGGATTGGAATGCCTATTCGGGACTGCCTGCCATTTTCCCTGAAATGGTATTTCGTCGAGGCGAGATCGTCGCGTTGCAAGACAAGGGTCTACGTCCTACCTCAGGGGTGATCTTGGGGTCGAGATCAAGAAATCAAGAATAACGCTGTGCCTATCGCCCCACGGACAATCGAAATATTTGCGATAAAAATGTAAAACCAGTTTAACTCTGGAAACCACAGATAAACCACTGCCATGAGAATGGCGATAACAATGCCCTGCACACTGTCGGTTTTATGAATCAAGGCGAGTTCTCTCTCATCAGGTAAATACTTTGTTTGAACGGCGATGAGGGCAATAGCGAAGGGAATGAAGCCGTAAATGACCCCCATGATTCCAAATTGAACACAGGCGTAATAGGTCCAGAACCCACTCAAAAACTGGACTATAAATAAAAGAATATAATTCCCGCGAATATTCATTCCCCTTCCCTCCTCACAAAAAAGATTTTTTCAACACTGGTTTCAAAATAGGCTGCGATTTTCAATGCAGATAATACCGATGGCACAAACTTGCCTTTTTCAATTGAGTGTATGGTCTGACGACTGAGACCAACTTCCTGGGCCAATTGAGCCTGGGTGATATCCCGTCTCGCCCGCCAGACCTTCAATTCATTAGTTAATTCCATAGATCCTCTCAATAATTCAACTGAAATGTATATTATTGATTACTTTATGTCAAGTATTATTTACATAATTATAAAAATAATAGCTTTTGTAAACATTATGATGCCACTAAATAGCGCTAAAAGACGTTCCATTCCACCCCATATTTGATTAGCCTGAGCGCCAATGGAACATATTAAAAAAGATCGAATGTTTATCTTTCTGGCCGTCATGTCCATTGTCAGCACAATGGGTTTCCAGGTATGGCGCACCCTCTTCAATAATTTTGCTGTGGAAGTGGTTGGTCTTGGCGGAAATCATATTGGGGTCATTCAGTCTGTGAGGGAAATCCCTGGTTTTCTGGCATTGCTGGTGGTCTATGTCATCCTATTTATGAAAGAACATCGCCTGTCGGCCTTGTCCATAGTCATTTTGGGGCTGGGAATAAGTCTGACGGGTGTATTCCCTTCATTTACAGGCCTGATATTTACAACCCTCTTGATGAGTTTTGGTTTTCACTATTTTGAAACAACCAACCAATCATTGACGCTTCAATATTTTAAAAAAACAACATCACCCTGGGTAATGGGGAAATTGAGATCCTATTCATCAGCCTCTGCCATTGTCATTGGTTTTGTGCTGCTGGGGGCCAGCTCAGTACTTAGTTATGAATTGATGTTTGGCATTCTTGGTGGTTTGATCATCGCTGCCGGTATCTGGGGCATGCTCCAGAATCCAACACGCCAGGATCTGGTGCCTCAGCAGAAAAAAATGATCTTCAAAAAACGCTACGGACTGTACTATTTCCTTACCTTTATGGCTGGTGCTCGTCGACAGGTCTTCGTTGCCTTTGCAGTGTTTCTCCTGGTTGAAAAATTTCATTTCAGCGTCAAAGAGATCACCCTGCTATTCATGTTGAATAATGCCGTGAATTATTTTCTTAGCCCCCTTATCGGAAAGGCGATCATTCGCTTTGGAGAACAAAAAGTCCTCTCCCTGGAATATTTCAGTCTGATATTCATATTCCTGGCCTATGCTTCTGTCGAATCCAAGGCATTGATGGCTGCACTGTATATCTTCGATCATATTTTCTTTAATTTTTCAATTGGAATACGTACCTTTTTCCAAAAGGTCGGTGACGCTGACCACATGGCACCGACCATGGCCATGGGGTTTACCATAAATCACATAGCCGCAGTGGTCATTCCCGTTCTCGGTGGTTTGGCCTGGGTCGTGGATTATCGGATTCCCTTTTTCGCTGGTGCTTTCATGAGTGTTATTTCATTGATTGCCGTCCAATTCATAAACACCAGCATCCGCAAGGCAGACATACGACATCAGACGGCAAACCCTTAGCTTAAGAACCGATCCTCTAGTTCTTGAGTGGGGATCATGCATTTTTCTCTGCTTCCAAACCAATGATATCGGTTTCTTGCGATCCAGTCATACAGCCAATCGCGAAGCGATTTCGGTAAAACCCGAAACACATATAGATAGCGAATAAATCCGCTGAGGGACCTGCAGATCTGCAGAACCGCATCACTTTTTGTCAGTATCTGTGACCCAGTGACCAGGACAATCGAATCAAGCCCTGAAACATCTGACGGGAACTGGCTAAGTATAGCTTGCGCTGCAGGTGACTGGAAATTGGCAAACTGGTAAATAGAGGACGGATCTCTCTTGATAATGGTCTGGACACTGGCAGTGCACAGATTGCAGATCCCATCAAAGATGATAAGGGGATGTTTTTCGATAGTGTTAAGATTAGACATCCGTTCATTGTAATTCAAATTTTCAATCATTGTCAATAGCAGTTTCTGTTTTAGCTTACTCAAAAGAAGGAGAATCCAATGCATATAAAAATTGAATACTGTGTATCCTGAAACTATCTACCAAGAGCAACCAGTTTGGTTGCAGATATTCTTGAGAGATTTGGGAATGACGTTGAATCTCTCACCATCCTGCCTTCAGGTGGTGGTGTATATGAGATATGGCGAGATGATGAACTGATCTTTTCCAAAAAACAACTCTCGCGCTTCCCCCATTCAAGTGATGAGGTCATGAACCTCTTTTAGTTGAGCGATATTCCACAAGGAGGAATTGTACACGTGCAGATGGGCAGTATTCTTCTTACTCGCTGGTAGGCGCGTTCTCTGCTGGTATTTCCGGTGCTCATTCATACCATATTTATCCTGGATCACAGTAAATTTTATGGTCGGCAATTAGCTTTATGCTGTATAGCTTGGTGGCTGGGTTTGGAAATAATATTAACAAACTATAAAACAACCGGTAAACGGTTTATGAGTTTTGGAGATTAACATGTTTCGATACGCGGGAAAATTCGCACTTTCACTATTCATCCTTACAGGATTTGTCTGGGCAGAGCAAATTGTCACAACTGGTGAGCCCATGCCACTGACCAACGCAGGTGATATCTATCTGGCACCAAAATGGTCACCTGATGGTTCGCAACTTGCCGTGAGTGGAAGTAAGTATACAGGGATTTATCTGATCAATATTCCCGGTGGAGAGATGAAAATGCTGACTGATCATGATGGCGCTGGATACGGCCTTTCCTGGTCCCCGAAAGGTGATGCCATTGCAGCCCAGATTTCCAATTATGTCAACTACAGCAGGCAAACTCAACTGATGCTTTTTAAGTTAGATGGATCCGAAAAGGCCTTGTCAGAGAAAAAACATTCCATCGCGGGAATTCCAAGCTGGTCCAAAACCGGAGAACATGTCTACTTAAAGTCTGGGACCAAGTTTCAAGCTTTTGCAACCGATGTTGAGAAGGCCGATCCAATGACAGGCTCCATTGTTTATCTTAATAACCTTGGCGTATATAAAAGAGAGCTGGAAAGCGAAACTGAGATATTGATCTCTGATCCTCAGCAGAGAGTCCTACACCTGGCAATCTCACCCTCTGGTGATCAATTTGTGTATTCAACTGTCGGGGAAATGTTATGGCTTGCAAATATTGATGGGTCCCAACGGAAAAAACTTGGTCGCGGAACAGCCCCAGACTGGTCTCCCGATGGCAGGTGGATCGTCTCCATGATAACCAGCGATGATGGTCATGTGTTTACCAGTGCTGACTTGATCATTTATAATGCCACAAGTGGTGTCGCCACCAGACTCACCCAGACTCCGGAGATACACGAAATGCATCCAGCATGGTCTCCAGATGGGAAATGGATCGCATATGAAAATGAACATGACGGTCGTATCTGGCTTGTTGAAGTGGAGGAGAATTAGATCATGAAGCATCTCATCTCATCTCTTTTCATACTTGCCTTAAGCCTCAATGCCCAGGTCACCGGTCTTTCCGACTGGAGTCTGTTTATCGATCCCGGTCACAGCCAGCACGAGAACATGGGGGTTAATGGGTATTCAGAAGCTGAGTCAAATCTTAAAGAAGCCCTCCATCTCAAGGATCTGCTGACGACCAAAACGGATATTGGCATTGTGTGGACTTCCAGGACAAACGACACCGAATTAGTCGGTCTCTATGACCGATCCGTTATGGCGAATAATCTTCATGCAGACTGGTTCCACTCAATACATAGCAATGCCCCCTCATCAACAAATTCGACGGTGCTCCTGCTTTACGGTGAGAAAAGTCCCGGTGTTGAAAAGACCCCCAATGGTGGCAAGGCCATGAGCCATATCATGGATGATATAATGGCCAACGCCATGCGGATTCCAAAGGCAGGTGGTCAGGGTACATACGGTGATTGTGTATTCTATGGCGTCTCATCTGGACCGTATCTCTCAGTCAACCGAAATACACTCATGGCAAGTGAGCTTAGTGAATCGGGACACCATACCGTTCCCTGGCAGAACAACCGACAAATGAACAATGAACACGCACGCCTGGTCGCTTACAGCATTTTCTGGTCAGTGCTTGATCTCAAAGGGATCACCAGACCCTATCCTGGAATTCTGACCGGCATTGTAAGTGATATTGAATCAAAGGTTCCTGTCAATGGCGCAACCATAGAGGTAAACGGTGAATCCTACACGACGGATACTTATGAATCACTGTTTTACAAGTATACCACTAATCCTGACAAACTGCATAACGGGTTCTATTATTTTGAAGACCTTCCCGATCAGGCTATGGAGGTCATCGTTTCTGCCCCGGGGTATTATCCAGACACATTACAAATAACAGATATGGTAAATAATTTTGCCACTTTTCTGGATGTTTCTCTCATCCCCAATACTCCACCAATTGTTCTGGAGTCACATCCGGCACAGGGAGATACAAGTTATCCAGCCTGGCAGATTCCCAATTTCAGTTTTTCCCGAGCCATGAATGATACATCACTTGAATCTGCATTTTCGGTAGATCCCTTTTTTGATGGTACCTTCTATTTCTCTTCAGATCACAAGCTCATGGCGTATGTACCAACAGATACGCTCGAATTTCTTATGGACTATACAATAACGATCAAAGGAACAGCCACAGACATCTATGACCACCCCCTGGATGGCAATCAGGATGGTGTTGGAGGAGATGATTGGGTAATCAGCTTTAGAACTGGACCACCGGATCTCACGGCACCGGAAATCACTAACATCTACCCTGCATCTGGCAACGACATGATCGACCTACACCCTGTGTTCAATATTGTCTGGGATGAAGAACTTGATCCAGAAAGTATCTCAAACGATCTGATCAAGCTGGAGCATCTCAATGACCTGCAGCTACAGGAAACCTATTTAGAGCATCATGTCATTAATAACCGCAGCGTTCTTGTACTCTACACCACACAGGTTTTGAGCTATGCTCAGTCCTATCAGCTACGCGTTTTGTCTGGTTTCACAGATCTGTTTGGAAATGTGCAAAGCAGCACCAGGACCATTATCTTTACAACACCAAATTATGGGTATGAAGTCACAAGCATAGATAATTTTGACAGTGGGATTTCTGCCAATTGGTGGACACCAACGACAAGCGGGAGTACAGAAGGCGTCATTGGTCCAGAAACATCTGTTGTAGCAAGTACGGCTGTCAGGGCCTTGAACCTGCAGAGCACGACTTCCATGCGTTTGAATTACAGTTGGGATGCAGAAGCTGGAACCTGGTTGATCAGGGAATATTTATCAGCTGGCACCCCGCGTAGTGTTACCTTTAACAGCTCAAAAATGCTTCAAGCGTATGTGTTCGGTGATGGAAGTGGAAACTTGTTCCGCTTTGCTTTGGATGATCGCTATCCAACATCTGCCGCTGAAAATCATGAGGTAAGCCCCTGGTTTGTAGTCGACTGGTACGGCTGGCGACTGGTCAGTTGGGATATGACCCATGATGGCACCGGAACCTGGTTGGGTGATGGTAATCTTGATGGTACCCTTCGTTTTGATAGTATCCAGCTTGGTCACACAGCGGGCAAATCCACTACTGGTACTTTTTATATTGATGATCTGCGTGTGACGACACGCAATTATCTCGCTCTCGATGGCAACACTGGGATTCTACCCATGGAGTTCGCCCTGTTGCCCAATTATCCCAACCCCTTTAATCCCTGGACGACCATTCCCTTCACCCTTCCTGAAGCTTCTGATGTCAGCGTGGACATCTATAATCTGAAGGGTGAACTGATTGAGCAGGTCCTCGGAGGTTCCTTAGAGGCCGGTCAGCATGTGACACGCTGGAACGCTTCCCATGTTGCTTCAGGCATTTATCTGGTCAGGCTGTCTGCTCCAGGTGCCTCCGTCTCGCGGAAAATAACGGTTCTTAAATAGGATGGATGCTTAAGCCTTCGCGAGATTCCCATGATAAGTAGACTTGTTATCCTGCTTTTTTTGAGCTGTTCATTCTTGATGGCAGATTTGGATATTAAACAAGCATCTGCACCATCCAGTTGGTCGGACAAGGCAGAAGAGGACCTGATCTCCCTGATCGCCAAGAACGATAACGGCCGGAAGGTCTACTCGCGTGTTATTAAACGATTACGTCGCAGCGGCGTACCGCTTACCTATGCCTGGCAAGTGTTTTCCGACCCTGGTATTACGATAGACGAAAGTATCTCAGAACGCTTTTCCAGACCAGCGGAAAAAATGGAATACTCGGATTATCGCCGAATCTTTGTGAATAATCAAAGAATTGACGGCGGTGTGAAATTTTATGCTGAGCATAAGGATCTTTTAAATCTGGTATCGGATAAATATGGCGTTGATCCCTATCTCATTCTGAGTTTTGTCGGTGTGGAGACTCAATATGGATTGTATACCTCAACTTATTCCGTCTTTAACTCCCTCCACACCATTATCCACACCATGCCTCGTCGGGACAAGTGGGCAGAAGATGAAATGGTGGCCTGGTTCATGATCTGCCGACTTGATGGTCTGGGTCCCCATGATGTCAAGGGTTCCTATGCCGGCGCTTTCGGATATGGTCAATTCATGCCCACCAGCTTCAAGCAATATGCCGTTGATATGGATGGGGACGGATCTCGAGAGCCCTATGAATGGGCCGACGTCTTCGGAAGCATTGCCAATTATTTATTAAAACGCGGCAATTATCAGACTGATAGTCTGGATTTTTCAGAAGACTCTGCCAACTGGCGGGCTGTCTACAAATACAACCCATCGAAAAATTATGTGAAGGCTGTTCTAGAATTGCGGGCCGAATTGCAAACGGCCATCAATAAGTCTTAATTTTTTGTCGGTCTGATCATTGCGGGATATATCCCCAGGATCACATATATCAGCGCCAAAATAATCAGAAAAAATTTGGGTAAAGCACACCACCTGGCCAGAATTGGCAGAAACTCACTCTGCGATCCAGTAAGCAATTTTATCAGGGCAATGTTTTCAATGACATCAAGCATGGCCGCCAGGAATACAGCTCTTGCCAACCAGATACCGCTTTGCTTAATCAGGGGATGAACGAATTTATCCGCGATTAGGCGACAAGCCATAGCCAGGGTCAGGCTGTAGAGTACAATAAAAAGGAAATCCAGCCCCATGTTTATTCCGGCCCAGGTCATGGATTGACCTTGCCATGAATTTATGATATCCAGACTACCCTCTAAGGTGCCTATTATTTCAAACGTGACAATGCCGCCTGGAGCTGCATCCGTTTTCAGTGGACCACCGGTTAGCTGCATTCCAATAATGACCACAATGGTAAACGCGAATAAAACCCAGAAGGTTCGGGATTGGTTTTCCCGGTTCAGGATTTGGAGCATTGTCTACTCTCCCTCCTGAAAGAGATGCACATCTCTCTGTGGATAGGGAATCTTGATTCCGGCCTCATCCAGGGCAAGTTTGATCTTTTCAATAAGATCGAATTTTAAATCCCAGTATTCTTCTGTCTTGACCCAGGGACGCACGAAAAAGTTGACGCTGCTGTCTGCCAGCTCTGAGACCACGATCATTGGTTTCGGATCCTTCAGTATCCGCTCATCAGATTCAAGAATATTTTTGAATATTGCCTTGGCAGCGAGAATATTCGATTCATAGGAGATACCAAAGACCAGATCCAGTCGACGTGTTGGATTCGCAGTGATATTTGTGATAACCCCATTGGTGATCTGACCATTTGGGACGATCAAGCGTTGATTATCAAAAGTCAAAAATATTGTGTTAAAGACGCTGATATGTTCAACTTTTCCAGTGACGCCTCCGGCCGTGACTGTATCACCGATCTTAAATGGACGAAAGAATACCAGCATGACACCGCTGGCAATATTTCCCAATGAATCTTTCAGGGCAAGGCCAACAGCTAAACCGGCAGCACCAAAGATGGCCAGAAAAGAGCTGGTGTTTATACCAAGCTGATCGGCAGAGGCCATAAGTACAACAATCAGCAGGGCATAATAGCTAAGATTATTCAAAAATACGACCAGGGTCTCATCAATATTCTGTCGACGGAGAAGTTTTACAAACAAAGCGATGATTCGATGGGCAAGCCATCGCCCTATCACAAATATGAGGACCGCTCCCAGAATATTCCAGGCATAATCGGTTGAAAAAATGATAATTTTTTCTGTAATGGCATTGATATCCATATCAACTCCCCTTTATTAAATAATGGTGATCATTCAGGCTGATCTGTTTCCAGCAGGCGGGATTTTTCGATGTTCATATTATCTTTCTCTGTACAGCCAGTCATCATTGTGATCAAAATAACCAGGACAATGGGAAAATATGCTGCTCTTTTCATACGCGAGACCTGTGTTGAATTACTTTTTAATATCAATAACATCGTCCTGGTTGGGAACCAGACACAGGAATTGAAAAGCGTCATCACTGAGGGTTTTGTATGAATGGGGTACACCGGCGGGGATGAAAACAACATCATTCTTTTTTACAATAATGGTTTCATTCCCAATCACCACTTCGGCTTCTCCTCCCAGGCAAAATTGCTCATGCTCAACTGAATTTGTATGCAGAGGCATAAATCCGCCTGGTTCGATGATGAATCTTCGCATGGCAAAATTGGGTGCCTCATCAGCTGAGATTAGGATTTGCTTTGATGTTTTCTCACCATCCTTGATGGCGACAATGGGTGGGGTATTCAAGTTCTTTACTGACATATTATTCCTTTAGAAATTGATCAAATAGTTTGTTTCTCTTTGGCAGAAAGATAATAATGCCATAATATCCTTGCAGCAACAGCTCTATAGGGTCTCCACTTTTCACTAAAAGATTGAAATTCATCTGCTGTTGGCCGTGCATCCAACCTGAATAAGGCTTGTATGGCAACGACTAATGCCAGATCCCCCGCTGGCCAGATATCAGGCCTTCTGAGCGCCATCAATAGATAAATATTTGCTGTCCAGGGACCAATCCCGGTCAAAGATACAAGTTTTTTAAAGACTTTTTCGTCCTCCATTTGATTGAAGTCATCCAGTTTCAAGTGGCCATCAAAGATTTTCTGTGCCAGATTTCTGGTATAGCGTGTTTTTTGCCGACTGTAGCCGATGTCCAGCAATGCTTCATCAGCAAGACCTAAAAAATGCTCTGGGGTCAAGGTGGGCAAGCGGATCAGCAACTTATCAAAACATGCTCTCGCCGATGCGAGTGAAACCTGTTGTTCCAGAATAATATGAACCAGGGTTGGGAAACCAGGCTCTCTGGCCCACAAAGGTGGCGGCCCATATTTCTTTACGATGGCATCAAACACTGGTTCCCGCTCACAGAGATATTTTACACCCTCGGCCAGGCCATGCGCATCCAGTGAGGCAATACTTGAGGCCATCAGCATCTAATCTTCAGGATAAAGGGTCACCTGAATCATGTCGTCCATTTTAAAATATCTCACAGCAGCCTGCTGAGCAGCCTCTCCTGTGAACCCTTCGATGAGCTCATTAAATTTCATAAAATTGGAAAGGTCTCGACCTTCACGATAATAAACTGCTAGAGAATTCAGCCAGTATGAGTTCTTTTTAATGTTAATCTCCCGCTCCCTCCGCTGAGTCTCCTTAACCTTATCCACATAGGTTTGATCAGGCACATTCTGCTGCAGGTTCTTAAGCTCTAAAAGAACTGCGTCGGTCAGTTCCTGAACCCGATTGGGATCACATCCAA
Source organism: Fidelibacterota bacterium (assembly GCA_021734325.1). Classification (GTDB taxonomy): domain Bacteria; phylum Fidelibacterota; class UBA8477; order UBA8477; family JABMPR01; genus JABMPR01. The sequence continues at coordinate 79,734 of JAIPJF010000006.1, forward strand.
AGGCAATGGTCAAGGAGTATTCAGGATTTGGCTCTTTGGACATGCTGGCGTGAACACTTACTCCATAGACGCCACCCAGGTCCTCTCTAAGCACTTCTCTCAGGCGGATATTCAAAATCTGCATCATGGAATACATATCATAACGATTCTGCCGTGTATAATCGAATTGACCCGTAAAGACGATCCGGGTAGAGCTTTTCGGCTCAACACCTTTGAATACTTTTTTGCTTATCCGTCCCCTGGGAGCGTTTACCCCTTCATCAACCCAGTGCTCGTTCCTGTGTGTGGCCGGAAGCGAAGCGAGATATTGAAGCAACAGAGGCTCTATCTGCTCTTTGCTGAAATTTCCCACAAAGAGGAAAGTGAAATCGCTGGCGTCTGCCAATCGCTCATCGTAGACGGCCTGCACCTTTCCCAGATCAACCTGATCCAGCATTCCCAGATCCATAGGTTTGCGTCGGGGATGATGTCCGTTCATGGTTACACTAAAGGTATCCCGATAGGCAGCCTCCGGGCTCAGGCTCTTATTCTCTAATTGGGATCTATACTGGGTGAGGAGAGATCTGAAAGCAACACTATCCTGACGGCTCTCTGTGAACTGAAGATATATCATCTGGAACAGAAGTTCAAGATCGACAGGTGAGGCTGACCCACTTAGCCCTTCATATAGAGGCTGGATATAGGGAGTGGTCGAGACTTGTTTCCCGGCCAACATCTTTTGCAGATCGATCAGACTGAAATTTCCAAGGCCGCTGTAATCCATGATGCTCGCAGCCAGCTTCCCTGATGCCAGATCTTCATCAGCGATAAGAGAGTAGCCCCCGGGACTAAATGCGTGAAAAAGGATTTCATCATTTTTAAAGTCAGTGGCCTTGAGTACAACTTTGACACCATTACTTAATACCAATTCATCTGTAGCAATATCGTCGTAATGTTTTTGTGATCTGATGCTCCCTGGTTGAGGCAAATTTGCCAGCAAGGGTTCGGTGTTGACCTTATCCACATAAGGCTCTATGGAAAGAGAACCAATCTTCGCCAGCACTGCTTTCATTTCCTCCTCAGTGGGTGGGGTTAATCCTTCCTTTTCAGGTGTAGAGGTGGTAAGTACACGATTTTCATCTGAAATGAATGTCTGAGCCAGGGTGTTGACCTCAGATAACTGAATTCCCGGGATCGATTCCTGGTAAAGTGCATACTCGTATTCTATGCCCGGAACTGCTTCTTCTTCCAGAAAATGACGGATCAATTCATCGGCGAGACCCCTCGACTCTTGTTTATCTCTTTCTTCGTAGTTCTTCTCCATGCTGCGAAGTACTTCGCTTTTGGCGCGTTCCAGCTCAGTGATGGTAAATCCGTAGCGGCGAACCCGTTCTGCTTCAACGAGGACGGCTTCAAGGCCATCAGGGACGGTTCCGTCAACAACACCGGCACCGAGGGCAAACATTTCCGATTTTCTCGCCCAGGCCCATTTGCTTGAATAGGCATATAGAAAGGGAGCCTCAGCTTGCTGTGAAATCTCGCTGAATCTGGCATTCAGCATTTCATGATAGAGTCGCTCCACAATATTATCGCGATATTCCCTGGCAGTTCGATCGATACGGGCAGGATGTTTATACAAGACATTGAAACTGGACCGCGTTGCCTCAGGATCTGAGGCGATGGCAAAAAGCGTCTCGGCATGTCCTGGGACGTCATAGACCTGACGCTCCCGGGCCGTCACTGGATCGTTCAGATTACCGAACAGGGATCGGATCCTGGCTTCAATATCCTCAGCTTTAAAGTCACCTACTGCAACAATGGCCATCAGATCCGGGCGATACCATTCATTGTAAAAGCGTCGAACCGATTCATAGCTGGCATTTTTAATTACATCGACCGATCCAATGGGCAAATGATCTGCATAGCGGGAACCTTTGAAGATGACAGGTATCTGTTTATCAAAGATCCTTCTGCCAGCTCCCCGGCCCAATCGCCATTCCTCAAGTACGACCCCGCGTTCCTTATCAATTTCCTCATCTTCCAGGCTCACTTTATGTGCCCAATTTTCCAGAATATGGAAATCCTTGTCCAGCTGGCTGGCACTATCAGTTGGGACCTGAAGCATGTACACCGTCTCATCGAAACTGGTGTAGGCATTCAGGTCTGGTCCAAATCTCATTCCAATGGATTCCAGGTAGTTTACAAGGTCCTGCTTTGGGAAATCCTCTGTCCCGTTAAAACACATGTGCTCCAGGAAATGGGCCAAACCGAGTTGATCGTCATCCTCCAATATGGAACCTGCGTTGATCACCAAACGTAACTCTGCCCGGTTCTCAGGTTTGTGATTCTCTTTGATGAAATATTTTAAGCCATTATCCAATTCACCCTGAACCAGTTTTGGATCAAGGGGAAGTTGAGCATCCAAGTCTATGCCTGAGTGGGATTTCTGGCCAGTAAAGACACATGCAGACAATACAAGTGTCAGACCTATGATTGAAATAATTGTAATTCGTGAGCGCGACATGCAGAGATCTCCCTCTTTAATGATCATACTATAGCGTTCCAGTATAATTAACATCCACTGGGATTGTTATGTTTACTTGGCTTATGATTTTTTCGGATCTACGCTGAAATTGAAGCCCGATCCGCAGACTGTTTAACGAGCCATTTAAGCAGATTTATGCCGACCACATCGTTGGTCTCCGATTCAGGATGCCATTGTACTCCCAAGAGGGGGATGGAAGCGTCCCGTGGTTCGAGAACCTCAATGATACCATCTTCAGTACGACCACCTATTTTAAGTTGATCAGCCACCGTTTTTATCGCCTGATGGTGGGCGCTGTTGGTTTCAACCGACAGCTTACCTGTCAAATGGTGCAAAAGGGATCCCGCTTCCAGCTGAACTTGATGACGGGCATCAAACCAATCACCAGTTTTGTGGATAATCGGGTCGTTATACTGACTGGGAATATCTTGATACAGAGAGCCTCCAAGAAAGACATTTGCTTCCTGAAACCCAAGACAGATCGCCAGAGTAGGGAGTTTATTTTCCCAGGCATATTCAAAGATTTGTTTGTCATTTAAACCACGACGAGGATGAAATACCTTGGGTGTTTTCGGTCCAGGTTGTTCACCATAGTATGTTGGATCCAGGTCATCTCCACCAGTAAGCACCACCCCATCGAGACGACGAAGAAGTTGCGAGAGGTCTTGTTTGTCAATGATCGGCGGGATCAACACGGGTAATCCACCAGCCTTTTGAATATTGTCTGTATAAGATTTTCCCAGAATGCTGCGGTCCATCTCTTTGTGTTCGTAGAACGATGGGCTTAGACCGATAAGCGGTTTTTTTGTCACTCTATTTACCTCACTTTACTTCCGTTGACATATACACTCCGGATCAGATTCTCCGGAATCTTTTCAGCTCCAGGCAATTGAGCAAATTCAGGACCAAGGATCGCAAAATCAGCCAGATGTCCGGCTTTTAATTTCCCAAGGTCATGCTCCCGAAAACAGGCATAGGCAGAACCTTGCGTATGTGCATCCAGGGCCTGTTCAAATTCCAGGGCCTGCTCCATTCTCCATCCGCCACGATGGATCGCTCCATGGATAGTCGCGATGGGATCTGGGGGTGAAACGGGCCAATCAGATCCAAAAGCCAGTCTTACCCCTTTTTTCAGAAAGGCTTGGAATGGATAAGCATATTGACTTCTCTCTCCAAGTAAATCGTCAGCATAGCGTGAATCGTCCACACAATGAGCCGGTTGAACCGAGGCTATAACATTCAGACTTGAAATCCGTTTTTGATCCGTTGGATGGATATGCTGGGCATGCTCGATTCGGAAGCGCCGGTCTCTTGGACCATTTTTCTGGATCACCGCTTCAAAGATATCCAGAACTTCCCTGTTGGCTCTGTCACCAATAGCGTGGATCAAGACCTGATAACCATTTTGATCCGCTTCGGTAAGTATTTTTTCTATCAGATCGACATTGGACCAGTCCGTATCGTGAATACCAGATGATATGGGTGTATTTTCGTATGGTTCAAGCATGAGGGCTGTTCGGGAACCCAGGCTTCCATCGCAAAAACCCTTGAGACCTTTGAATTGAAACCACTCGTCCTCATAAATCCCTTCAACCAGGATCGCCTTCATCTCCTCCCATTTCAGGAGTGGGGTGTAGGCTGTTACGCGAAGCTTTAATTTTCCTTCAACTGCCATCTTTTGGAGAAACTGAAAATGCTTCAAATCATGAATCATATCTGCGATGGCTGTAACGCCATGGTCCAGAAGATGATTCTGGGCCGCATTGAAATACTGATCAAGCTCAAGCTCTGTTTCCTCTGGGATGAGGTCCATCACCAACCCCATGGCTGAATCTCTCAGAATACCTGTCGGTTCTCCGCTCTCATCCCTGTCGATCAATCCGCCTTCTGGATCGGGAGTACTCGCAGTGATTTCTGCCAATTCCAGAGCCCGACTACTGGCGATCCCGGAATGACCGTCATGGCGTTGCAGAATCATGGGGTATCCCGGGGCTGCTTCATCCAGCCAAGACTTATGGGGAAGGCCTTTGTCACTAAAAAGATGTTCATTCCAGCCCCCTCCTTTTAACCATGATCCTGGCTGACGACCGCGAGCAAAGCGCGAAACAATTTCCATGAATTCCTGTCGGGATCTGGCAGTTTGGGCTTGAATGGTCAGAAGGCTCGCGCCACCCCAGAGAAAATGAACATGGGCATCAATAAAGCCCGGAACGATAATCGAGCGTTTTAAATCAATCGAAACCGTTTCATCATTAGTGCAAGAGGACAGATCATCACCAACAGCAACAATACGATTCCCTTGTATGGCAAGTTGGGAAGCTCGTGGTTGATCACTATCCCGAGTAAGTACCTGAGCGTTGGTAAAAATGATCTCTGCCACAGGCATTAAAGAAGGGCCTCTTTGGCATGGAGAAGTTCCTCGAGACGCTCTCTGTCCGGCTCGTTTTGCCAGCGCCCATCCCGCTTAATATAGCTCCCCACAATAAATGCATCCGCATGCTCCCAGATAAGAGACAAACCTTGTGGAGTCACACCGCTTCCAACCAGCACAGGAATTCTGGCGGAGGTGTAGATATCACTCAACTCGCCGTCATTCACCGGTTTTCCCGTATGGGGTCCGGTAATGATCACACCGTCACTGAGAAAGAATTCAGCGGCATCGCAGGTATCCACCAGTGAAACATCGCTGGTCAGGGCATGACTGCTGTGTTTCTTCTTAATATCGGTAAATATCTGAATATGCTCCGCATTCATCTTCTTCCTGAACCGCAATAAGGCACCTGCATCAGATTGCATGAATCCCTCATCGGCGAGGTGTCCAAAGACAAAGCCCTCGGCCCGGATAAATTGCATCTCGGTAGCCAGGGCAATTGAAAGTGCTGCCTGATTTGCGCCTGCTAAAACCTGGAGTCCCAGGGGCAATTGGGTCGTAGATCGTACCTCTGAAGCCACTCTGGTCAGTGATGCAACGATCTCAGGTCCCACTTCTCGATTGAGATAGGGAACGTCGTGCATATTTTCCAGCATGATGGCCTGAACTCCTGTATCACTTAAAACCTTCGCTTCCCTACAGGCCTGGTCAGCAATTTCTTTTACGCTAAGCATATTTTTGGGTGTTCCTGGCAAAGCCTGAACGTGAATCATGGCGATCAAGGGCTTAGAATCGGGAAATAGTCGCTCAAAGTTCTTAGTTCTCATATTGTTTATAGGGCTCTCATATTTTTTTGTTTAGGTGTTCGCATGTTTTGATTTGATTATGGTTAACACACCTTCTCCCACCATCCAGAGGGCTAAGACTAACACCATTGCATTGATCACTGCCAGGAGAATATGACCATCCGCTAAATAGGTAACTTCGCTCAATACAATTGCCCAAATGGTCATGATCAGGATGATGATAGCTGGGATTCCGGAAATTAGATAACTGAGTCCCGGTCTACGATTTTTTAAGAACACGGTTATTACCACCAGTGCCAGTCCCGCGAGGATCTGGTTCACTGCACCAAACAAAGGCCACAGCTTCAAAGCACCCATACCGTTTGCGCCTGTCGCGAACGCCAGAATAGCCGCCGTTAGCACTGCAAAGCCAGTCGTAATATATCTGTTTGTCAACTGCTTGTATTTGATATCTCTAAACAGTTCTCCAATCACATAGCGCTGAATACGGGTGGCTGAATCCATCGTTGTCCCGGCAAAAGAGGCAATAAATACACCCATGATAACAATACCCAGCGTTTTGGGGATAAACAGGATTTGCATCATATTGGCTGATCCGATGACAACAGCATTGATCTTCGATGCCAGACCCTTTGATGCCGACCAGGTCGCGTAGTGTTCCTGCCAGGCAGCGGTCCCAGTGAGAATATTTCCATCTATCGTTTCATAGGCCATTCCAATACCGGCTGCAACAGCAATCACAACCAGCGTTGCCAAAGCAGCCTCCATGAGCATGGAACCGTAGCCAATGAATAATGCATCTGGTTCACTGGAAACCTGTTTTGATGTCGTTCCCGAAGAAACCACAGAATGAAACCCTGAAATCGCACCACAAGCAATGGTAATAAAGAGGAATGGGAGCATGGGTGGAGCCCCTGAGGCGTTAAGATTAACACCCGGTGCAACGATATTCAGATTGCCGGAAATACCGGACATGATGATACCTAACACCAGGAGGGACATGGCGACGAATAGTTGCCAGGCATTGATATAGTCCCTGGGTTGCAGAAGTCGATTGACTGGAATGGTTGAGGCAAAATATACATAGACCAGTAAAATGATGGTCCAGATGCCAGTAGCCGGCACAGATCCTATTGCTGGCATATTCAACGGAAGAAAATGTCCCACAATGACGGTAAGGTACATGAGTGTTACAGCCAAGATGGTGGAGAGCAGCACACTCTTTCCGCGGGTATAGACCATCCATCCCATCAGGACGGCGATGGGAATCTCAGACCATACCGGAAAAACCGCTTGTGGAAACATTTTAAAAATGAGAGCGATGATCAGACCGAATATGGCGATGATGATGAGAAGCTCGAGGTAGATCACAAAAAAGCTTATATAGCGAACCCGTGGGTTGATGTATTTTGCTGCATATTCTGAGAGGGATTCCCCCCTGTTGCGCAAGGAGAGGACCAGGGCACCCAGATCATGTACAGCACCCATGAATATTGAACCCAGAAAAATCCACAGCATGGCCGGTATCCATCCCCAGATTATACCAATGGCCGGACCTACAATAGGTCCTGTTCCAGCGATTGAAGTGAAATGATGTCCAAAAATGATACCCCTTTTTGAGGGGATGTAATCCAGGCCATCTTCGAACTCATGCGCCGGGACTATTCGATCAACTGATAGTTTAAAAATTCTTTTTGATAAATATTTACCATAGGTGTGATAGGCAATGATGTACCCGGCAAAGGAGAGAACCATTAGGGCAATGACTTCCATTAGTAGCTCCTTTCAGATTTTTCGCGCACAGAATTTACAAAAACAATGGCTGAATATGGATGAATCACCCGGTAAGCTGCGATTATTCACCTTTCCCAGGTCCACCTTTTTTCTCAACACTCTTTGTCCCATTGACCTTCCTGGCTGCAACAATTCCAATATTCAATTCAAACCCGAGGATCATGGAAAGACTGTTTAAAAAGATCATCAGCATAATAACCGGTAAAGTTCCGATAGATCCATAGAGGGCGTTATACCGTCCAAAATGGTCAATAAAAAAACCAAACCCCACAGTGACAAGAATGGTAAGGGCCGTTGCCAGGGTCGCACCTACTGAAATAAATCGATATTTACTTTTTTTGGCTGGCCCAAAATAAAACACAAAGGAATAGGCGAAATAGAACAGAGCCAGGATAACGACCCATTTTCCACCTGTGACCAGATAATAGGTCCAATTTTGCTGCATCACACCCTTGTGAACGAGTAGCAGCATAAGGGTCTGGGTGAAGGTGATCAACATGATACCAAGCGTCACGAGCAACGAAAGGATCACAACCAGCATCAGTGATATGGTCCTCTGCTTTAGCCAGCTTCGGGTATCTTCCACATGAATGGAAGCATTAAAGGATTGAATAAGAGAAACGATCCCGTTTGTCGAAAAGATGAGCGCCACCACAAAACCGATAGAAAATAAACCTCCACGCTTGATGATAATAATGTCCTCAATGGTTCTCTGGATCACACTATACGTCGTTTCTGGCACAATGGATTGGATAAGTGAAAGTATTTGGGTCTGGAAATTGTCGATGGGAATCAGGGGAATCAGAGTGAAGAAAACAAGAACGGTTGGAAATAGCGCCAGGATAAAATTGAAGGCAACAGATTCAGCCCTGGTGATGATAGCACCATCACGGATTCCCCGGATAAAAAAAAGAGCCACGTCAAATACAGGGACCTTGTCAAACCCCGGGAATGATACACGCTTGGCTTTGTCGATGTATGCTTTGGTCCAGCCGAGATACTTGATCTCATATATTTTTTTTGGCTTACGCTCCAAAAACCACCTCATGACAAGGGAAAACTGAGCAGGAGATCATTTTCATCCAGTTCATGACTATTTCAGCAGAAGAATTTTGCGGGCATCGTCTATCCCGTCAACCTGTATCTTGATAATATAGATTCCTGCCGGAACAAGCCTTTGGACCTTATCCACTGCTTTCCATGTAATCTGATGCTGACCCCGCTCTTGAGATCCTGAAACGAGCTCTACTATTTGTTTCCCCCGCATGTCAAAGATAGACATCCTGACCTCCGAATCACTTGGAAGATCATAATGAATGATCGTTTCAGCATTGAAAGGGTTGGGGTAATTATTCAGTCTGAAATTGGCTGGAAGGAGCAACTCCGGGCTGGTTGCATCTGGAGTATTGCTGGCACCGGGAGTTGGTTCCATCATAATTTCCCAGGTATCTGAACCATCGGGAATTCTTCCGTATGAGACATCTGCAGCCAGGGGAATAAATGTGAGGGAGTCGTATATACTCGCACCATCAATCCCGGTAAGGGCAATAAATTCACCATCAGCACTGAGTTTGAAATTTGTATGAAGCCCTGGCTGCTCCTGATCTTCATCACACCAGACCAGCAAATAATCGTGTGCTGCCAGGACAATATCGTCCATGGGAAATTTCCACTTGGTGAGATTGGAGGGATTATCTGTGAGATACATGCCACTTAAATTCAGCGCTTCATTACCATAATTATAGATCTCAAGCCAATCATCATGGTCTCCAGCCTCATCCACATTGGCGTTGTCATTCTTGGATAGAATTTCATTAATGACCAACTTATTCATATCAGCGTCAACAACTGACACAGACACAAAATCACCTCTTGGGTATAGCATGGTCCGGCCAAGCATATCTTCTGCAGCAAGCTGAAAATGTCCAGCCCCCAACGCACCAAGGGGAGGAATTATTCCCAGCCAGCGATCGGCCTCTTCCACAATAGTACTTGCTTCGATTGGGGCAAAATGCATTGGGTAGGACTCAACTACCGTCAGATCACCTGGCTGAAAGGCAATGTCCAGTTTTTTGATGCCATCATGACTAAAAACAGCCGCCTGCACATAAATGCTATCGTCGGGTCCGGGATTCCTTGGCCAGTAATCCAGCTCGTAAATGATAGGCGGGCTTGCATTCCACTCGAGCTGACCGGGGAGAGAGGCATTCCGTAGGTTTACAAACTGTTTTAGCCCGTTTTTTACATGCTGATTTGAATAGCTGTTCAGAGAATATGATTGAGCGAAGTCCGTCAGGTCGAAATTGTAGTCCAGTGTTCGATAATAATCATTCGCAGCCCAGGGAGCTATCCGTTCCCTTAATGTGTCCAGATCCGCTTCCCAGAGACTCAGAACCATGACCCGTTCCAGGAAAAATTCCAAAAAATGTGAATACAGATCCCGGTATTGATCCTCGGCCATGATCTTTTCCATTAACGGACGTGATCCGCCATCAATGGTTTTATAGGTATAGGGGTTCACATTGGTCCAGTCAGTATTAAACCAGTCAATTCCATAGTTGTTGTCATAATCATAGGGGATCCAATGAAAACGATTAGAGGAGGGTTCATGATAGAGATAAAAATTATTTTTGAGGAACCAGTAATCATCCCAATTACCCATGAGCACATTCATGGCAGCATATTTAAGCACCTCTGGCACAAATAGAACCTTCTCAATTGAGTCTTTAAAATCTGCCTGGGGAGTCTGATTGATAATCTTGATCAAATGTGCCAGCTGACTGAAATCATATTCACTCTCGTTGGTTTTTAGTTCATATGGCTTCTCATTTCCTGCATAAGGATAATAGTCCGCTGGATCGGGACCTCGATAGCTCAGATCGGCAGGATAAAGACATTTCCATAAATTACCGGAATCATCGGCGAAATTGGTCTTTAAAAATTCATCATCAATATGTTCTACGGAAATGTAAAGACCGTAGTAAACGAAATTAATGTAAACGGCACAGTGGGCTGCTCGAGGGGCGACCATCCCGATTTTCTGGTAGTGGTCCCAGGCTATCTTGCTGCGAATAATGGATGGGTCGTTGTGCTCGCCATTCAAGTTCATTTTGTCCACATCGTAGAACTCACGACCTGGAACGAATTCGTTGAATGACAATTTGAAGGATTTTTTTTGTGAATCCCGGGAGGTATTGCCTCTGAGACGAAATCCAACCTGTTCAATGGTGGAGTCGATATAGGCATTTTTGAAATGTACCGTTGCTTCATGGAGTGAATCGCTTTGTACATTTTCATACATCCACTGAAGATCCTCTGGGGCGACCTCAATCATGATGGTGGCTACTTCGCTGTCATCATAAAGTTTATAGCTTTCGCGACTAAAGATCAGCAGGGGGAGAACAAAAATGCAGAGGACTCTCAATTTCATGGTAGAAATATGCTTAATTCAATGGACGTCGTAGATACTGCCGCCAATGAATTCCCTGAAATGTGATGTTTCCGGTACAGCGGACTCGTCAGCAACAGGGGTTATTGATTCAAGCATTTCGCGAACCCTTTTTGCTCTGATATATGCATCCACGCGCCGGGGGTCTGACTTATAATCCTGTTCCCACTGTTTGAAATGCTCAAACAATCTATTCCTCATGATGGGTAGCTCATAGGGAACGGCACCATTGATGATATAGTCTGCAGTATTGATGTAAGGTAGAATATTGCGTTGCTCGGCATTACGGACATAATGCCAGTGGGTCAAGGTCTGTCGCGGATCATAGGCCCGGTGCTGTTCATCCCGGACCATGCGTCGCATGAGGCGGAGATCGGTCCAGCGAATGAACTTGCCGTTGCTGCCCTTCATCTGCAACAGGGTTTCGATATATACCTTAAAAATACACTTCTCGTCAATACCATCCAGCATGTCGCCAAAAAGTCCATGCAGACTATCAATAAGGATAATATCCGTGGATTTTATCTTCATTGGAGTCTGGTTCAATGCCCGTGTGCCAGTGGCAAAATCATATTTTGGGATGAGAACTTCGTCACCGGCAAGGAGTTGCTTCACGTGTTGGTTGATCAGGACCAGATCCAGGGCCTGGGGTGTCTCAAAATCATGATCCCCGAACTCATCCACCGGATGCAATTCCAGATCAAAAAAGTAATGATCAATGTTGAGCTCAACCAGCCCAAAGCCTATTTTTGCCAGATACTGAGCTAATTTTCTAGTAGTGGTGGTCTTCCCAGAGGACGAAGGTCCGGCAACAACTACGATCCGGGTTTCACCCTCCCTTTCTGTGATCAACTCTGCCGCTGCCTGGATGTCGTTTTCATAAGCGGCGTCAGATTCCAGACAGATCTCCCGGAATTCGCCATTGGCGATACGCTGATTCAACTTTTCCACAGAGTTCAAGTTGTGATCCGCAGCCCAGACGAGAACTTCGTAAATCTTCTGGTAGGGAATATTTCCCTGGTGAACCTTGCTCTTACTGAGCTTTGCCTTGCGCTTGTTGTCCTGGGATGCCCTGTACAGAATGAATTGTTTGGCAACGGCAGCATGTCCCTCTTCAATCAAAACCTTTTCGACAATATCCTGAACCTGCTCCACCATGGGTGGGTGCTCATTGGAGTAGTTGTCACAGAGAATGGATTCAACAATAATGGCCAGATGTTCAGCCTTTCCTTTATCCCTGCCACCCATGGCAACGGCAGCACGATAAACTGCATTCGTGATCCGCAGTCTTGAATAGGGGACCAGTGTTCCATCTCGTTTGAAGACATGGGAAACGGAGCATCTGTCACTCATCGATTGAACCTTCATAATTGATCTGATCGCTCAACTCATTTACATCATCTGCCTGTACAGGAAAATATTTTGCCAGATTATTGCCCAGCTCACGAATACCATGGAGCAAACCTTCCTGCATTCTACCCGCTGCAAAATGAGTCTTCATCTCAGCAACTGTCAATTCCCAGAAATCAGAGGGTACTTTTTCATGAATACCCACATCACCATAAATGGCAAATTTCTGCTCGCTCAGGAACATGGCAATGAGTGTGGCATTTCGTTCCTTGGTCTCGTGGAGTTTGGCCTTCTCAAAGATTTTGCGGGTTGTCTTGTAGGGTTGGTTATGAGAGGTGGTGTTAAAGCTAATGACGATCTCACCACTCGTTTGTTTCTCAAAGGATTTGATCGCCTGGGAAATTGCTTCCAGATCCTGATCGCTAAAAATCTTCTTGGCCAGACTTTCTGCTTTACTCATACATGCTCCTCGGGAAAATCAATATTCGTCAGTGATATCTTTTCCCTGCTTTTTACTGAAAACTCTGAATTCATCCATGTTCTTTGATTCGTCCTCGACAATGTCAATTTTTACAAAGTGTTGCCATTGAATGATTCGCACCACGCTTTTTCTGCCTGAACGTAAAAACTTAGCCAATTCAGGGTTAACAATCAACTGAAGTCTAAATTCCCTCTTTTGGGAGTGAAAACGTCTGAACCAACCTTCAATTTGAGTGGCGAGTGCGGCCTTGGACATGATCCTGCCACGACCATGACAAACGGGGCATTCCTCTGTTGCCGACAGGAGCAAACTCAGGCGGATTCGCTGGCGAGTCATTTCAAGAAGCCCAAAATCAGAAATGTAGCTGACGGCTACCTTTGCACGATCTTTTCTCAGTTCCCGACGAAGTTCGTAATAGACTTTCTTTTTGTTCTCCTCACGGGACATATCAATGAAGTCAATGACAATGAGTCCTCCCAGGTCGCGGAGACGCAATTGTTGGGCAATTGCTCTTGCAGCCTCTAGATTTATTTTCAGGGCGTTCGCCTCATGATCCTTGCGGCCAACGAACTTCCCTGAGTTGACGTCAATGGATACCAGTGCCTCGGTTTGCTCGACAACAATGGAAGCTCCACTCTTGAGGCGTACATTTCTGGACATGGAAATATCAATGCCCTTCTGGACATTGTATGCATCGAAAAGGGGTAATTTTCCCTTATAAAACTCAAGACGATTGTACAACTGAGGGGCAGCACCTTTTAGATAGCTTACTAGTTGTTTGTGCATTGCCTTGCTGTCAGTGATCACACGTTGAACATCATTGGTAAAGAGATCTCTGATCAGACTGGAGACTGTCTCCATATCTTTGTAAACCAGGGTCGGACCTGGTTTGGCCTTGATGGCTTTCTCCATGCGTTTATAGGAATCCATGAGATTGTTGAGGTCTCCGCCCAATGTCTCATCATCTTTCCCCTCTGTCACCGTTCGGGCAATGAGTCCAAAGCCATCTGGTTTCATCGTCTGACAACTCCGACGGAGCCGACGGCGTTCATAATTATTAAATATTTTGCGGGAAATCCCAATATAGTCAGCGTTGGGAACCAGAACCAGAAATCGTCCCGGCAGTGAAATGTTTGTGGTAACGCGGGCACCCTTCCCCATGTAGGGTTCTTTAATGACCTGGACAAGAATTTCCTGACCTGTCCTTAATTTGGGTATGCTTGAGCGGTGTGAGTCCCGGTGTCGATCACGTCCCCGGGAATGGCTGCTCTTTGAGCCTGCTGGTTTTTCATCATCTGGATCATCGTCATCCTGATCAAGAAGCGGGGAATCCCCTTCGACTTCTGAAAAGGGAAGAAAGGCATTTGCTCCAATGCCTATATCAACAAAGGCCGCTTGCATTCCTGGCAAAACATTCTCCACAACACCTTTATAGATGTTGCCTACTATCCGGATATTCTCCGGCTTTTCAACATAAAGCTCCACCAATACGTCATCCTCATGGATGGCGATTCGCGTTTCCTTATTCGTTTGGTTTATAAAGATATCCTTCTTCATATCCAATCCTCATATGTATGTGGAAGCAGTAAAAGAAGAAGGTTGAGATGATTGTTCTCAACAGATTCTCATTCCTACAGTCTGAATGAGATGATCACAAAATTTTTCTGCGCTTGCTCAGCGTGCAAAGTTTTAATTCAATCCCGCTCTGTTCGATCTTGCGCACTCTCGATTCCAAACATGTGCATGAATCGAGTCAATTCTTTTACCATTCCGGTTTTGGCAGTTGTCTGCCCAACATTTCGAACAGGTATAATAATCAGATCATACCTGTCATGATCGTTGTGAAAAGCGTATCCCAGCCTTGTAAATCTTTTTATATAAGCGGGTACGTGTTGATCTGTTCAAGAACCTTCAGCACACAATAAGTCAGTATATCGATTTGATCCTCAAGGAACAAACCTTTGATAAACCGCAATTCAGAGGGGTATTGTGGTATTGATCAGATTCTTCTCACAACATTCTTTTAACCGATCGCGTATCCCATCAAACCGCTTTATTGAAATACACCGCTTTTCGGTGAACAGTATGAATGGGAAGGCCTTCGACCGGCACTTCAAAAAACGAGGGCAGGAATTCATTTAACCGTATTCCCTTGCCGTCCTTAACGAGGCTTACCACCTCGAGGCTATTGCCCTTTATTTCAATAGACTGGATGTAGGCTTTGACATCCAGAGATATTTTGCGATTTTTTCGCTCGCGTTCAATATACACATTTTTTTTGTGTTCAAAGTTTTGTTTCATTTCCAGGAGGGACATTTCAAGTGCTGCATCCTCGAAGGTGATTTCCTGTTTAACAGCTTTTATTTGTCCGGTGATCGGTTCTTCCCGTCCATCAAACCACTCTACGTCCTGCACTTTGACGCCTGAGGGAAGCTGGGCGTTTAGATCTGCAATGATGGAGTCAACACGCCGATAGGTGAGCATATCGATAAATTCAGTTTCTGAGGTGTATCCGAGAGGGAGGGCCGGTCCGCTGGAGATCCGGGGGCGACGATTAAATCCCTGTGAATAAACAACCGGTATTTGGGCGAGTTTGATCGCTCGCAACAGGGCATTCTGGATATCAAGATGCCCAAGATAACTGGCCAGGCCTGCCTGCGAAAACTGCAGGCGGGCAGTAAATACTGGCGTTGTATTCAATAATTCAGGCAAAGGCTCACGCTCTGGCGGTATGTATTTCTCGGGTTTCATCTTCGAGTCCCTGGCTGTCCCATCCTTCACTTGGCGCATGACCAACTCTTCAAAATCGCATACGCCACAGGCCAGGCATCTGTCTCGACAATCGATCACCGTGGCTTCCTGATAGGCTTTGCGTTTCTCTCTCCGCAGGAATTTCTTTAGAATGCCATTGTCAACCAGCTCCCAGGGGAGGTGTTCCTGATCATCCCGTTCCCTGAGGTAATCTTCAAAATTGATCCCTGCTTTTTCAAATGCACCCATCCAGCGCTCATAACGGAAATAGTCACCCCAACTGTCAAATCTCGCACCATCCTGCCAGGCGTGGAAAATGGCTTTGGCTACTTTACGGTCACCCCGTGAAATAACACCTTCGATCTCAGAATACTTTGGATCTCGATAGGATGCTCTCACATTCTTGTGCTTCAAATTTTGCATGAGAAAATCAATTTTCTCGCGAATCATCTCTTTGCTATTCTGGGCTTCCCACTGGAATGGAGTCTCCGGTTTGGGAATAAAGGTAGACAGTGTGACATTGATCTTGATCCTGCCATAAGGCTGTGCCATTTTTCGAACATCACTAACCAAATCAACAATGCCCTGCAGATCGGCCCAGGTTTCTGTGGGCAAGCCAAGCATGAAATAAAATTTTAGGGTCTTCCAGCCACCATCCAATGCGATCTGAACAGAGGAATACAGGTCCTCATCACTGATGAGCTTGTTGATGACCCGGCGCATACGCCAGGTCCCGGCTTCAGGTGCAAAGGTCAGTCCGGATTTACGTTCTTCCGCTGCAATGGCTGCAATTTCCTTGGTGAAGCTATCGAGACGCAAGGAAGGAAAGGAAACAGAGACGCGATTCTCCTTTAAAAACGGTTTCATTCCCTCAACCACTTCTCCCAAACCGGTATAGTCGCTGGTTGAAAGGGACAGGAGTGACATATTCCTTTGCCCTGTCGCTGCCAGGGTTGCCTTTGTAGACTCAATGATTTCATCAGGCATACGCTCGCGGATAGGTCGATAAACCATGCCGGCGTGACAAAAACGGCATCCCTGGGTACAGCCCCTCATGACTTCCACGGCAAATCGGTCCTGAGCCGTTTCCACAATAGGAACAATGGGTTTTATGGGATAATTCGATGCTTCCAGTGTGGGAATCTTTGCTGATTTGACACGATCGGGAGCAGAATCATTATTTTTATTAATGGCCAGCAATGTCCCTGTTTCATCATATTCAAAATCGTAGAACGCGGGCACGTAGATGCCCTCTGGCAGCTTTGCAGCCTCCATGAGGATCTCTTTCCGGCTGCGACCTTCACGCCGACCCTTGCCAATGAGTCTCACCAGATCCACCAAAAGTTCCTCTGCATCACCTATCACAACCAGATCAAAGATGTCTGCGACGGGCTCTGGATTGTAAGCATTTGTGCCTCCGGCAATGATGATGGGATCATTCTCACGACGGTCCTTTGTCCAGATGGGAATATTGGCCAGATCCAGCATGTTGATCAGGTTGGTGTAGAGCAGGTCGTAGGGCAGAGAAAAGCCGACAATATCAAAATCACTTAATTGATGTTTTGTCTCAAGACTATGCATGGGCAGGCTGTTCTCCCGCATCAATGCTTCCATGTCCGGCCAGGGGGCATAGACGCGCTCGGCAGCAATGTCCTGTTCCCGATTTAAAATATGGTACAGGATCTGAAATCCATTGTAAGGCATGGCCGTATCATAAACGTCGGGGAAAGCCAACGCCATGGAGACATTTATCTCATCCCAGTTCTTTGTGATGATATTGTGTTCATTCCCAAGATATCGTCCAGGCTTAGAGACCTTTTGGAGTATCCTGGTGTGTAAAATATGTTCTATGTCTTTGGGTTGCACCCAATAATCCTTTCATCCGCCTACGCAAAGCAAGCTGAGCATGCACAGTATAGTATTCGGTACTCTTGCTTCGTCGCGACTTCATCTACCCCCGGCCCGCCCCTGATTATAATTGACTTTTTACAAGAATCCATGTTTTCATGTAGTAGCGATAGGTCTAAGGCCTGTCGCTATGCCATATAGATTAACTTGAGGATATTTCTTTAATATGGGTTAATTTCAGGTATATAATAATAGTGGAGAAGAATATGAAAAAATCTACAGAAAAACCCTGGGTTGTCTTGCGTAAAGTCGAGGGAGATATCACAGCAGAGATGCTGTGTGAAGCCCTTAGAAATGCAGATGTGCCCTGCGAAATAAAACGCAGCATGCTGGCTTCCGGACTGGGAGCACATTCTGTTTCCCTTGCTGGCAACCAGGCGACCCTCCTGGTTCCGCCTGACAAACTGGCTGAGGCTAAGGCAGTCCTGGAGGCTATCGATTATGAACCTGGCGAGGATGAGTAAAACCCATGAGTGTGGTACCGGAGACTGTGATACCCATGGCTGTAAAACCCATAATTTAAATCATGGGTTTTCATGAGACCGGTTAACCAGATCCAATTTAATGGTTTACATATGGATTGTGATTTCCCAATAATTTCTCATACTCTTCTATAAAAGTCCTGGTCCGGTGATGTTCCTCCTGGTTTTAAATATACCGTTCAACTCTCTTAACAGCCGACTCACTCACAGAAAAAACACCGTAACCTACCTGCCAGGAAAAATTGCCTAAGACAGTTTTATTCTGATTCATCCAGCGAGAGGATTCACCCTTTACAGATTTCATGACTTGTGCCAAAGAAAGATTTCTGGGCAACAAGAAAAGTACATGAATATGATCCGGGGTTCCATTGATGCACCGGACTCCACACCCCATTTTTTCCATTTCGACTCGGATATGTCGCATGAGGTCTTCGCGTATATCATCCTTGAGTAAGGGTTGGCGATACTTAGTGCCGAAGACACCGTGTATCCATACTCGTGGGAGTGAGTGACTCATGTGGTTCTTTCCTTTCTCGATTCCGCAATACCCATGAATGAATTCATGGGATCTATCGGTCGTGTGGTCTGGGATCGTATGGGTGTTGAAGTTATTGTCTCGATTGTGGGTTAGCAGATCGATTCAAATCTAGTCTAGAAACCCCGCTCTTGAAACCCATGATTTAAATCATGGGTTTCAAGTATCGGAACAAAACGCCTTGACGTTATGGCGTTGTGACGCTATCTTCTTCTGAAAATTAAGGAAGGATCAGCCATGAGCAATCTTACAAAACGGGCAACTGTCTACCTCGAGCCCACTATCCATAAAGCTTTACGCATAAAGTCATTTCAAACATCTTTATCTATCTCACAATTGATCAATGATGCCCTTCGGGCTGAATTATTGGAAGATATTGAAGATATTGAAGCTTTCACCCAACGTGTGAATGAGCCCACAGTTGATTACCAGACTTTTGTCCAAGAGCTAAAACGTGATGGCATACTATAGGGTTGAATTCAAACGCTCTGTTAAAAAGGATCTTAAGCAATTACCCAAAAGTGATGTTGTCGGGATTCTAAACAAAATTGAAGCCCTCACTGAAAATCCGCGACCCCCTCAATCAAAAAAGTTAATCGGTCTTGATCTCTATAGATTAAAAGTTGGTCGATACCGGATTCTCTATGAGATTAAAGACCAGATACTGATTATCACGATCATAAAAATTGCTCACAGAAAAGATGTATACCACTAGATCCAACGATCAACTAAAGCAATTTGACTCGCTTTGGCTTGCCCTGGCTTGTGTAATCCAATTTCCGCGTAGCTAAATTGGATTTGGACAGGTGACAAGAAACCGTAAAACAGTTTGACTCGCCTTGCTTGTTGAAAACTGTTTTACGGTCGGACATAGAAAAAATGTCAATCGGGGGAGCTCTTTCCTATATTGGGTGTGATTGTGATGAACCAAAGATGAAAGCCCATTGATCCATGTCAGAAAAAATTCAGCGTGTTAAAGGTGTAAATGATATCCTTCCGGTGGAAGCCTCCCGCTGGCAATATCTGGAAACAGTTGTCAGCCAGGTGATGGCTCGCTTCGCCTATGGTGAGATTCGACCACCCATCTTTGAAAAGACCGAACTCTTTGCCCGGAGTGTTGGTGAGGACACGGATATTGTATCCAAGGAGATGTACAGTTTCCAGGATATGAGCGGCACCTCCCTCACCCTGCGTCCTGAGCTCACAGCTGGCGTGGTCCGAAGCTATATTCAGAACAATCTTCAGCAGATATCTCCAGTGCAGAAATTGTGGTACGAGGGACCCATGTTCCGCCAGGAACGTCCGCAAAAAGGACGCTATCGTCAATTCTGGCAATTGGGGGCAGAAGCCATCGGGTCTCCCAATCCAGAGCAGGATGTTGAGATCATTGCCCTCTTCCATGCCATCCTTCAGGAACTTGGTATTGCCGACTCAGTAAGCCTGAAGATCAATAGCGTTGGTGATAGTGAAAGTCGCCAAAGCTATCGAACAGCACTGCAGGATTTTTTAAGACCGCATTTGAATGAACTTTCAGAGACCAGTCAACATCGATTTGAAACAAATCCATTGCGCATTCTGGACAGCAAAGCGCCGAATGATCGGGAAATTATAAAGGACGCCCCTAAAATCCGCGACTGTCTGAATGCCAGCTCTGTTGATCACTATGAACAGGTTTTACAGATGTTGACGGAAATGAATATTCCATTTGTCCAGGATGACCTGCTTGTCAGGGGTCTGGATTATTACACTCACACCATCTTCGAGTTTACCAGTGATGCCCTCGGTGCCCAGGATGCCATCTGTGGTGGTGGTCGTTATAATGACCTGGTCAAAGAACTGGGGGGAAATGATGTCCCTGCCATCGGTTGGGCATCTGGTATTGAGAGACTGCTGCTTGTGGTCGATGCACTAAAACCGGCGGAAAGCAGCTCAACAATGGATCTGTTTCTGGTGGTCCAGGCAGAGGAACTCAGAGCACATGCTCCAGGAATCATACAGAAGTGGCGCATGGCCGGGCTGCGCTGCGATTTTGATACACTGAAGCGCAGTATGAAGGCCCAGCTGAGAGAGGCCAATCGTCAGAGGGCCAGATTTGCTGCCATCCTCGGAAACGATGAATATTCCCAGGGCGTGGTTCAGCTCAAGAATTTTGAAACGGGTGAGCAATCGGCCATTGCTTTTGACAGGGTTGTTGAAACTATTAACAATTACCGGTGAGCGTCTTCGCGAGGGAAATCCCGATATGTATGTCGGGATGACCGCGGCGATCTCGAACCATTTATTAGATGCAAAATGTGAGATTGCTTCGTCCCGTCAGAATCCCAGGGACTCGCAATGACAAATTACAAAGGCAGATCTTTTCCTAAGAAATTTTAATTGAAGATGTCACACACTCAAAATCTTTCAAAATCCCAAACGACACTGTATCGCAGCTTAAAGCAGTCCAAATTCCGGAAACAGGAAGGGCTCTTTCTGCTGGAGGGAGTTCGGCTTTGCGAGGAAGCCTTCAACTCGGATCTGAAGCTTGTTGCCTGTATCACTGCAAAGAATTTTGAGACACTCAGTATTCCAGATGCCATTCCTCAATTTGAAGCAAGCTCGACCCAGATCCAGCAGATCAGTGATCATCCGAATCCCCAGGGGATCATTCTGGTGGCTAAAATTCCTGAGCCCCAGGCATTACCTGCTCCAAAACAGGGAAGCATTTTAGTGGCAGTAGACCGCATCTCTGATCCCGGCAATCTGGGTACCATCTTGCGGACAGCCTTGTGGTTCGGAGTGACGGATATTCTCTTGGGACCCGATTGTGTTGATCCCTACAATCCAAAAGTTGTCCGGGCCAGCATGGGGGCGATTGCTGGCATGAATCTACATTTTACTGATAATCTGGTGACCAGCTCCCGAGAGTGGAAAACTGCTAACGGAGAGATTGCTGCCTTACATATGTCTGGAACGGATCTTGGCAAGTATCAGCCGGAGAAGGGTCTGTTCCTGATCATCGGTTCTGAAGCCCATGGGGTCTCTGATCAGCTCTTGTCAGTCTCCACGTCTCTTTCCATTAATAAAATCGGCCAGGGGGAGTCACTCAATGCGGCCATGGCGCTGGGTATTGCGCTGTATGAGCTGAGCAAGGATTAAGACACCATCCAATCTCATTTTAAGTCATTCAGCGAGGGTTTGCTTTATCTTGGGTTACCAAACCTTTAGATTTAAAGAATCGAGATAAATTTCATTTGACTGAACTTCTACAGCTACACCCATCTTTCCCGATGGGCTCCACGAGAAATCTGCGTGCCCGCTAAATCTGTCAGCGTTAACGCTAAAGCGGTCGTCCGACCAGAGGCGAATGTAATATTCAGATCCGTGTGTTGTGCTTTGATATTTTGTGTAGCCTAGAGCCTCCAATGGTTGGGACCATGATGCTTGACCAAACTCATGGAATTCATCAAATGCACTTTGCCCATGTTTTGGCAAATAGTAAGAAAGTGAATCATACCTTGCTGCGTTACCACCCTCACGATTTACCATCCATATCCCCTCTTCAGTCCCCAAAAAAAGAAGAGAATCTCCTCTGCCCCATTCCGGTTGTGACATACTGTATTGACGTGTTCCGCTGAGCTGCGGAAAATTTTCAACTATCACCCTGTGAATCTCTTGAGTATCAATGGAATAGTAGTACAGGCTACTGTCAGGTGAAGGATAACCCCACTCAGTTGACCCGTTCGATAACTTACGATGAGCTGTGGCATTTGCGTAAGCTACCCATTCGCCATTCTCGCTCCAGCTTGGTGTAATACCAGGTCCCACATTGGTGATACTCTCCGTATTCAGATTGCGGATAAATATCTGTTTGTCCCATTCATATGTGATGGACTGTCTATCGGGAGAGATACTTGGATCTCGGCCATTTTCAAACACCCTCTCATTAGATAATTCTGACAAATCAAAGATGTAAATATCATTATCCTTCTCATAGACAATGGTATCAGAGTTTATGGACCATTCAGGAGAATTTCCTATACCGATTGCATATGGGTATTCAAAAACTGCTGGTTCATCTTCTGGCTTCGGACAGGCCACAAGCATTAGCAGTGCCAGTATGTGAATGGGGAGCTTCATATAATGAGAGGCAATTTAATGCTGTATTGGAAAATCGAAGAGAATTATTCATTTGAGTATCTTGGTGTTGTTAAGCAATATATTGGATTTCGCTCCGTGGATATCAATGTTAATCCGTAGCAATAATCATTACTCATGGACAAGCAGGATCGCAATCTCTTTCTGGAACATCAACTTGGCATCAGACTTCAATCCATATATATTGGCTGGCCTTGCCCAGATGGGTGGGTGAAAGTAATGAAAATTACATGGATGTAGTCGGTGGGGAATTATGCTACTCTTATGGTAGCAGTGCCGACAAAATTTGATTATAAAATTGACTGTGTGATCAACACATCAAATTGAAAAAGGACTGACAATGGATTTTCTAAAACCCCGCGATATGGTGAAAACACTGATGGCAGCTTTCGTGCTGGTGTTCACATTTATCATCTATCTGAATACAATGGCACCCACTGTGTCATTCTGGGACTGTGGTGAATTTATTGCCGTCTCCCACACCCTGAGTGTTCCCCACCCCCCCGGGTCACCACTTTATCTGTTGCTGGGGCGTGTGATCTCCCTGTTACCATTCAATGGCGGTGCAGCCCTTGATCCCATACTCAACGAGGCTCAATTTCATACCATTGCCTATCGAATCAACATGCTGTCTCCCATCGCCACGGCCTTTGCCAACATGTTCCTTTTTCTCATTATTGTACGTCTTGTCGCTGAATGGCGTGGACCGATCAAGAATAACGCTGATAAATGGATCGCCTATGGGGGTGGTCTTGTGGGTGCCCTGACCATTGCTTTTTCAGACAGTCACTGGTTTAATGCCGTAGAGGCAGAAGTCTATTCAATGAGTATCTTTTTCACCGCCATTGTTGTCTGGCTTATTCTCAAATGGTCCGAGAAAGTTGATACCGGAGGTGCAGGTGTTCGCTATATTCTGATCATTTCCTACATGATGGGCCTGGCCATCTCGGTCCACATGCTCAACCTGCTTACCATTCCATTCATCGCATTGATCATGTACATGAAGCTCAATCCGGAAGATGACGGGGTTGAAATGATGATCCACATGCTGGCTGTGGCCGGTATCATGCTCGTCGCTGTTCTAATAGCAATTGAAATGGCCCTGCCGGAAACATCCCTTGAATACCTACGGCTCTCTGATGGTGATCGAGGATCCAAACTCTCTGTCTTTGGGATCATTTTTAGCATCATCACTGCCGGTGGCCTATATGGACTTTCTCAACTATTCAAGGGTGATCGTCGAAAGCGATTCTGGAAGCACACAGCCGTTATGGGTGCATCCGCTGCGGCTTACCTGATCATTTACCTGGGGATCATCAAGGGTATGCCCAAAATGGCTAATTTCATGGGCAGTATGCTGAACACTGAGAATGCAGTGACTGCCATCGGCGCCACTTTCTCTGTCAGTATCGTGATCCTGATGGCCTTGATCTATTTTGCGCCCAGCATTTATAAGGCGCGGGCGACGGAGATCAGGCTTGGCATCATGGCCCTGCTCATGGTTTTGGTGGGCTTTACATCATACGAAACCATTTTTATCCGCTCCTCCCAGGATCCAAATATCGATGAGAATGATCCTGAAACCGTGGCGCGTGCCGTTTCCTATCTGGAACGTGAGCAGTATGGAAGTTATCCCATTTTCTATCGGGACCGCTGGGGAGAAAACCCACTTAACCAGCGTACAGCCACAGCAGGCAGGATCGTCAAAGTTAAAACAAACGGGAAAATCGGAGAGATCATCTCCGCCCAGGGTGATCAGGCTCTTGTAGAGATCGACGGCAGGGAAGTGAATCAAAAGATTTCCAACCTTAATGAAGTTGTAAATGGGTATCGGTCAAAATCTGAATTCTTCTGGCGGTATCAGATCAATCACATGTACATCAGGTATTTCAAGTGGCAATTCTGGGGACGAAATGGTGATGTGAGTGATATATCACAACTCTGGGCCCTGCCATTTCTCCTTGGACTCCTTGGAATGGGTCATCATTTCTCCAAAGATTCCAGACGGGCTTTTTCCGTGCTGTCCCTGTTTGTTCTGACTGGACTGGCAATTCTGATCTATCTGAATCAGGATGACCCCCAACCGAGGGAAAGGGATTATTCCTATGTGGGATCATTCTATGCCTTTGCGATCTGGATCGGTATTGGTGCTGCTGCAGCCCTTGAAAAACTGAAAGAATGGCGTAAGGATTCGCCGATGTTTTATAGTGCCGCCCTCGCTATCATGCTTTTGGTCATCCCTTTGAATATGCTTCGTGCAAATTACCATACCCATGACCGAACAGGAAATTATGTAGCCTGGGAATATTCCTACAATCTGCTCAATACCTGTGCACCCAATGCCATCATCTTCACCAATGGCGACAATGACACTTTCCCCCTGTGGTACATCCAGGAAGTGGAGGGTATTCGCAAGGATGTCCGTGTGGTCAATCTGAGCCTGTTGAACACCCCCTGGTATATCAAGCAGCTAAAAGAGATGGAGCCCGCTGTACCCATCAGCTTATCAGACGAAGAGATAGATGGTCTCGGTCTCTGGAGATGGGAAGAAAAGGAAATGTTTATTGCCCCACCGGAGGAGTCTTATGATCAACCGGAAACAGGAACCCTGGAGCCGGACGCCACCGGGTTAAAATGGAATTTACAGCCGACCGTTTCCAGGCAGGTAAATCCTCAGACTGGCAAATTAATTGGTGGATTAAGGGTTCAGGATGTGATGATCTATGAGATCATTCGAATGACCCGCTGGAAACACCCGATCTATTTTGCTGTCACTGTCTCACCAAGCAATCAGATCGGTCTGGATGAATATTTACGCATGGATGGCCAGGCATACCAACTCATGCCCTATAAGGTCAATCTGGGGATCGATGAGGATGTCATGTACGACAAGATCATCAATACCTATCGATATACAAACCTTAATAATCCGGATGTCTATTATCCACCAAACGTTCAGCGCTTGATCCAGAATTATCGCAAGGGATTTTTACAGCTGGTTTATCAATACGGCTTGACTGGCGAGGAAAGTCGCGAAAAAGCACTAGAAGTTCTCCATAAAATGGATGAGCTGGTTCCAGATGAAACCATCCCCATTTCTTACATGGATCTGTATCTCCAGATCGCCCAGATGTATCATGAACTTCAGGACGACACAAGTGCCCGACGTTATTTGGAAAATGCCCTGAGTAATGGTCGTGAAAAACAACCCATTTTAGAAAGGGTGAAAGTCGCTTCTCTCTGGAATGATTTATATGACGAAACAGAAAAAGCCCGTGATATCCTGCTGCCCCTGAGTCTGGAGCTGCCGATGAGTGCACAGATCGTTTATGAGGTCGCCCGCTCATATTTAAAGGACCAGAATGTGGTAGAGGGTGAAACCTGGGTCAACCGTCTGGCAACTTTGGCGCCCCAGGCCAGGGAAACCCGTCTATTGCAAATCAGAGTTCAAGAACTAAAAACGAATTCTGCAGACTCCTAGGCACATCGTCAATCTGACATAAGAACGCAGCCCCTCTAGAAACATTTTTTGGATTTTAGAGGGGCTGTGTGTTTTGATTCATTCACGGGCTTGAAATCCGGGATTAATAGGATGAGAACACAGGGTTTGACCTTAATCCTTATTCCAGGTTATGAAGCGGGTCGATCTTTGGCCGCCATTGATAGATCTGCAGCGAGATAATAGCTGCCTGGCTAAAGACCACGCCCTCGCTCTCCTGCATTTTTCGCTGCACAGCTCCTCCCATTTCATGGTTCAAGCTGATTTTACCCTGGGCATTGATCACGCGATGCCAGGGTATGTCATCTGAAGGCACCGCATGGAGGGCATATCCAACTTGTCTGGCCTGGCGGTAGTAGCCTGCCAGCGTTGCGATCTGTCCGTAGGTGGCAACCTGACCATAGGGAATTTGCTTGACCACAGAGTAGATCCGCTCCCACTTGCTCTGCTTATTCATGGTCTGTCGCTGGGAACCTTTGCAGTGTTAAAATGGTCTTGAATTTTAGGTATGCAGTGTCACGAGTATTATCATGAGCGACATTGTCAATAATCTCCAGACGCATCATATCATCTGATACCTCACACTTGTAGACCGCTTTGCCCCCGACAAAGGCGGGTGTTTTTGCCACCTCCACAAAGGTGGTTAATTTGGAATCTGAGTACTCGTATCTACCGGCATTGGTCACAATGGAGTTATAGCTTGCCACTTTCTCAGCGTCTGTGGGATGCCATAGATCTGCATAATCTTCCTGCATCTTCCTCAGAGGCATCCAGGTCATGCTGTAATGATTCTCAGAAAAAATAAATAGTCCTGGGAGGGCCGGATCGATCGTCGTGACATCTGATCCTGAAATATATACAACGGTCAATAATTTCCAGGCACCGATCAAAGAAGCTTCCATCATGTCATTTGTCCTTTTTTTTCTTCACCTTTTTTTTCTTTTTTTTGATCAGATGACGATTTTCATGAAAAAAATCAGCCATGATCTTTGAAACCGCAGAAGGGACCACCTTCTTGATAGCTTGCTTTGAGGTAACAAGTTTACGTTTTCTGAAATGCTTTTCATCCCAGGTATCCTTAAGCTTTTTAACCTCCATGTAATACAGCCGAACCTTATACCGTCCACCTAACTTCTCATATGAGTAGGTCCCAATTTCTTCTGGATGGACCTCTCCCTTTATACCGCCTTCTTCAAGGGCTTCCTTGGCGGCAGATTCCTGGGCAGATAATTCCCAGTCTATGGAACCTTTGGGAATGATCCAACGGTCACTTCCCCTGGCAGTAATCAGAACCACTTTCCCCTGATACACTGGAATCACGCCCGATTGCTTGAAATACCGTTTCTTTTTTTCAAATACCATTTTGGATTATCTCAATTTTTCTGGAAATTAATGACGAATTGCTGCCACACGCTTTAATAAACTTCCGTCTGCCAGATAGCTATACAGGTCCTTGCCCGGGCAAAGGGTCTCTGTATAATCCTTGTGACCCTTGATGAACTCCGGTTCTACCGAGTATTTATCCGCCAGATAGGCTGTTAATCGGGCGAGCTGCTCAAATTGGCCGGCACTCAGGATCTGATTCTCATAATTCCCCACGACACAGATGAGGGCGTGACCTCTAACATCGTAGTCGGTGTTTGTATCACCGGGATATTGAATCGGTCTTGCTTCATAAATATTGCCCTTAAGGTCGATCATGTAGTGATACGGATTATCGATCCAATGTTTTTCTGATTGACTCCAGGACTGCAATCCTCTCAGGTATTGAATGACATCCTTATCTTCTGCAAAATCCTCCCCACCATGGTGAATGGTAATGTACTTGATTTCATGGGTGGGAATGCTGTCCGTCAGCGGTACCCATCCCCAATCTTCCCTGGTGACAATTTCGAGCTCCACCTGGATGGGAGTTTCCTTTACCGTTTGAGGGGTCATTTTCAAATCCTTCGCACAGGAGATTACAAGCAGCAGGGTCATAAATGCAGCAGTGAGTCGTCGAATCATATTACTTTCCTTTTCTTTGATCATAAACTATTCGGGGGAAGATTGGATATAAGCATTTTTATGGTTTTTTGACTGCGTTTCATTCGTGTCTCCTCCCGCTTTGCCGATAGTATCCACAGACTAAATTGCTTTTGGTGAGAGGGGGGAGATTTCTCCCAGGCTTGCTGAGCTTTATTGTTGCCTTGAAGCATTTCTGCTAACAAGGACGGCGTTTCAACAGCGATTGGGTCACTGCGATCCTTCTCCCATTCTCCACTCGCCCGGGCATGATCAATGAGGACTTGTCCTGGCGCTTCGATCAAACCGAGGGTCTCAAGCTCTCTGACCCTTTTCTTGTTCAATTCGGACCAGATACTGCCCGGTTTGCGGGGGGTGAATTTCTGCATATAGCGATCCTGGTCGATCCCCATTATTAAACTGTCAATCCAGCCAAAGCAGAGGGCTTCCATATTTGCTTCCACCTTTGTCAATGTGGGTTTATTCGTATGCTGTTTATAATACACCAGCCATATTTCACTGACGAGAGCATGATTGGCACTGAGCCATTGTCGCCATTCCGCTCTGGATGATAAAGTGAGCGTTCTTTTTTCATATATCCTATCATATTTCATATCAGACAGAATCAATATAATTCCTCGCTCTACTTCTTCAAAGGCCTGGAGAAACTTACCTGAAAAGCAAGAACGGCCGAAACCATATTTAAATTCCTTCCACCCGGATTTGGGCTATTTTCGAAGAACAAAGGAGATTTTCATGCGGATTATTTCATGGAATGTCAACGGCATTCGCGCAGTCGCCAAAAAGGGCTTTTTTGATTGGTTCAATATAGATACACCAGATATCCTGTGTATGCAGGAGACCAAAGCTCAGCCTGATCAACTGGAAGATTCTCTGATCAAACCACTTGGTTATCACACTTACTACCATTCTGCTGAAAAGAAAGGTTACAGTGGCGTCACAACCTGGTGCAAGACTGAGCCTCTATCTGTGGAAACAGATATCCTGGATGAGGCTTTTAATCGAGAGGGGCGAATTGTCCTCACTGAACACCCAAAATTCTTTCTCTACAATGTCTATTTCCCAAATGGGCAAAAAGATCAGGATAGACTTGATTATAAACTGAGGTTTTATGGTGCACTCCAGGAACATATCCGGGAGCGGGATAAAATTAAACCGGTGATTATCACTGGTGATTTTAATACTGCCCACACTGACATTGATCTGGCGCGACCAAGGGAAAATGAAAAGACCTCTGGTTTTCTTCCTGAAGAGCGGGTCTGGATCGACCGCTATCTGGATACAGGATTTGTGGACACTTTTCGCATGGAGCACCCAGATGCCAGGGGCTACTATTCCTGGTGGAGCTACCGGGCCAATGCCCGGGTGAACAATGTTGGATGGAGAATTGACTATTTTCTGGTGAGTGAGAAGTTCACAGACCAGGTGATCGCATCACGGATCCATCCCAATATTACCGGTTCCGATCATTGTCCCATCAGTCTGGTACTGAAATAGGTAACAAGCATTAAAAAATAGCGTCATTCTGACCCTGAGCGGCTTGTGGGGCGAAGCTGATATGCGAAGACCCAAGTCGAAGGGAAAGAATCTCAGTATTCCAGTGCACAATCTAGATCCTTCGTATTCACTCAGGATGACACAATTAGGATTTGTCAATAATCTATGCCTGAACTCCCTGAAGTAGAAATCATTAGGGATCTGAGAATAATATGATGCTTATCCCAACACGTCATCGCGATCCCGACACGAGTGTCGGGAGTTGCGATCTCCGTATTTATAACTGTTGTCAAATTGAGGCTTAATCAGTTGTCCCGATAATTAACTAAAATGGAGATTCATTTTCGCTGGTTGGTTCTAATTGGGAGATTGCTTCGTCGTTTCACTCCTCGCAATGACCAAGAACAGAATTACTTTGTACTCGGAAGACACAAAGATGAAAGAAAGACCAGAAATTATCTATGCCTGAACTCCCTGAAGTAGAAACAGTCGTTCGCGGTCTCCAGGAAACCATTGTTGGTGAAACGTTGATCGATCTGGAGATACCCTGGGAAAAAGCCTTTTCTCCTGATGATGCCTATGATTCCCTCATGGGAAAAACGATCACAACTGTCAGTCGTCGGGCAAAATTCATCATCATCGAATTTGAAAAAGGGGCTTTGGTTGTTCATCTGCGGATGACTGGCAAACTGACGCCCGTATACCCGGAAAAACACGTCACCGTTATTCTCCATTTTCAATCAGGGAATGCCCTGTATTTCCAGGATATGCGAAAATTCGGACGTATGGTTTACACAGACGATCCCCAGAACCTGTTAAGTCATTTGGGACCAGAACCTTTAAGCGCCGAGTTCACCCCCACATTATTTTGGACGATGCTTAAAGGACGAAAACAAAAGCTAAAGCCCCTGCTTCTGGATCAAACCTTTTTGGCTGGTCTGGGGAATATTTATGTGGATGAAGCGCTGTTTCAGGCAGGCATTCATCCCGAAAGTAAAGCCGGATCCATTCCCTGGAAAAACATTCAATCTCTCCATGGCGCGATACAGAGCATTCTCTCCAGAAGTATCGAAGCCCAGGGTACGACTATTCTCAATTTTAGCCATGGTGATAATCTAAGCGGCACTTTTCAGACCGCCCTGCAGGTTTACGGACGAAAAGACGAACCTTGCATCGTTTGTGAAACTGCGATCAAAAAAATTAAATTAGCCCAGCGGGGTACCCATTTTTGCCCAGGCTGTCAGCGGATGTACCTCTAGAAGTTCTGCTCAGGAATTAAAAACTGCCCGAAGAGAATTGAGCACAGTGATATTTTTATCTTCATGAATCCCCAGTTGATCCAGGCCAGAACCACCGACATATAAATCAATCTTATGATCAGCACACAATTTGATCAATTCCTTCAGCTCAGATTGCGCATCGCTTATGTTCTCAGCATAGATCGATGAAAGATAGACCCTGTCCGGGTGAAAAGATTCAAATACAGAAACGGTATCTTCAGCTGGTGTTTTCTGCCCGCTATACAGGACCTGGTAGCCTCGTAGCTCAAGGAGGTGCTGAACCATCTTTGCCGGGATATCGTGGAGCTCTTCACTGAGGGTCAATACGAAAGCTTTACCTTTGAGAATTTCTGGTTTTACCACCACATTCTGGAGCTTTACGATCCCGTCACGAATGGTTT
This sequence comes from Fidelibacterota bacterium, assembly GCA_021734325.1. Lineage (GTDB taxonomy): Bacteria > Fidelibacterota > UBA8477 > UBA8477 > JABMPR01 > JABMPR01. The sequence goes on from JAIPJF010000006.1 coordinate 111,023, forward strand.
GCGATGCCAGGTGCTCCTGGGAAACACTTATCTTTCCATCCATCCACTTTTCCCCGATAACGCGAAGTACGGGGGTCAGGAGGTCCTCATAAATTGAGGCCAGGTCCTGGTGGATCATGTACAATCCACTTAATATGGTATTCAGCGACTCCTGATTACAATTCAGGGATAACTCCAGCGTCTGGGGAATCAGTCGGCCATAATCAGCATGAAGGATCTGCTCACTGAGTTCCAGGTCTTCTCGATTATCAATAGGAAGCAGGGAGAGTCGTTGGGAATATTTCTCATGCTCCATGGCGAAGGCCGCCAGATGACGCAGCAGAAATTTCCGGTGCCCGCCAGCTGTTTTAACACAATCCAGTTTGCCCGAATCTGTCCAGCGTTTGATGGTCGCAACGTTCACACCTAGAATTTTAGCCACATCGATGCTACTGATCATCGCTGCATTATCGGCTGTTTTCTGCATCTTCAATTTCCTTTTTCCGACGAATTCAAAATAACAGACATTTCCTAAATTTCTGCACTTATTCCAATACTTGGAAGAATACCCAAAGCGCTTCCCTCAGAAATTTCGCCAGTGTTTGGATCGAACTGTGGAATAGATGATGGCTTCCGGTTATAAACATTTTGAATGTCAATATAGGTGATGAGTCCCCAGCCATTGTTCGCCCAACGACGGTCCAGGCGCACATCAAGACTATGATTTGCATCGAGGCGTACACTATTGTAGGCACTTGTAATCTGTCGTCCGTTTTCATCCAGAGGAGTATATGGGCGTCCTGTTGCATACCGGAATTTGGTACTGAATTCCCACTTTTCGTTAAAGACGTAACCACCACCCAGATTCATAATCCAGGTCTGATCAAAACTTCCCGGGCGCTCAATGCCGTCCAGAGCTTTAAACATGGACTGGTTATAGCTCATGTTGATAGTTCCGTAGCAGGGAACTTCCGACATTTTTTTCTGAACAAAGAGTTCTACTCCTCTGGCCCAACCTGTCCCTTCGCTACTGAGAGGGTCCACACCAAAGGATGCGAAGCCTTCAGTGGATCCACCGAAGCCGGCACCAGTGTTCACCATGACAAGATAGGGTCTGGTGAGGCTGACGGGGTATTTGCGATACTGTTTGGCATAGGTTTCCAGCGATATCTTTGTGTCATCGCGCCAGAGATATTCCAGGCCCAAAACAATTTGGTCCGCCTGAATGGGGTCAAGCTTACGATTGCTCTCATCAGAAACCAACCAGATGGTGCTGGGGTACTGATTGTATCGTCCGACACTGGCATTCATGCTCACATCACCTGTCAAGTCATAATCCAGGCTCAATCGCGGGGACACGACTGGCGGGGCATCAATAAAGGTAGAGTGATCTGCCCGCAGACCGAGTATATAGGAGAATCTGAACCAGCGTTGTGATAATTGGGCATAAGCCCCGGTTTTAAAGCCCGATTTCTGGTACTCTTCATCGATATTAATTGATCCGATCACTGGAACGTCATTCTGATTAAGAACCAGATTAGAATAAAAGTCGGTGCGACTTAGTTTTACACCCGTTCCCACGCGAATATTGCGGTTGATTCTAAGGCTCAAATCCGTCTTCAGTGCGGTTTGACGGTCATGGGAAATATTGCTGAAAATGGGAGTCAGGTCTGCATTTCTTTGCGAGAAATCATACTCAACATTTACCTGACTCAGGCTGCTGGTCAGCAAACCGGAGTTCATCAGGTGGCGATAGTTGACACCAGCCACGAATTGTTGTTGATTACTACCCAGAATCTGGCTGTTCTGATTGCGTTGTTCCTCTGTATCATTGAACCATTTCACATTATTCAATGCGGCAATCCCCAGGAAAGTGAGTTGGTCAGTCTGATTAAGATCGAAGGTAGCCTTGGAAAGAAAATCCCAATATTCCGGAACAAACCCAAACCCGGCTGCCTTGAATAAAAAATCCAGATAGCTGCGTCTCGCCGAGAAGAGGAAATTTCCATCCTGAGGCAGTGCCCCTTCCAGATTGAAGCCGAACTGGCTGGCTGAAATGGTGGTCTTGCTGGCAAATTGATCATTCAAGCCTTCCCTGAGGGAAATATCCAGTACCGAGCTCAGGCGATCGCCATATTTTGCAGTAAAGCCGCCGGTTGAAAAGGATGTTTCATCAACGAAATCCAAATTGATATAGCTTTGAGGACCACCACTGGCACCTTGTGTCCCAAAATGATTGATGTTGGGAACTTCGATATTGTCAATGATGTAGAGATTTTCGCTGGGGGCTCCACCACGGACGATGAGATCATTCCGTCCGCCATCTGCCTGGGCGACACCGGGGAGGATTGATATGGCCCGGACCACGTCTTCAAAGCCACCGGGAAGCCGTCGAATTTCCTCACTTGACTGTACCTGTGTACTGGCGGGAGTATCTGGACTTCTGGTAAAGTATTCCGCAACAACAACGGCAGCTTCCAATTCCAGCACCGTTTCCTGCAATTCGATATTTATCACGGCTGGTCTACTGGGTTTGACCACCACATCACTGATGATGCGTGATGTGTAACCGATATAATCGACCCTTAGTCGGTAGGTTCCTATTTCTACATTCTGTATATAGAAGTTGCCATCAATATCTGTCGCTGAACCACGATTTGTTCCCTCTACAATCACGTTTGCACCAATAATCGGTTCTTCCGTGAGTTCATCGGTAATGCGCCCCTGAATCGTTCCCAGGGTTTGTGCAAAAAGCAAGTTGCTTACAAAAAGGGTTCCAATTAAAATTAAACTATATCGCATATCAACTCTCCAAATCTCAATTTCCAAGGCCATCTTCCTGACAGCACTCCAGAAAGATACATTTTAAATTGCTGATTTCAAGAAAAATGAGCGTTATGCGCGAAATAATTTTTAAACGAACTTCTCATTTTGATATTAAGTACTGTTTTATATGCATTTATAGTGATATAAGGTTGAGTGATGACATGAACGTTATGTCATCTTTAACTCAGGAGTTGAGCGGTAGCGCACTCTCCTCTGGATTCTGCACTTTAAAAAGAAAGACCATGAAACCCGCTGCAATCAGGGCCAAGGCTAGTGAATAGAGAACGCTTGTCCCGAAGGTCTCGACGATCAATCCGGCGATGGAGATATAAACCACAATGAATGGGGCAATGGCCGTGTCAAGCGCTGCATAGTACAATTTCCGATCACCACCCTCTCCGGCAAATTCATAGACAAACACCATAAAGGAGGATTGACCGGCACCAAATCCCATCCCGACAAAGACAAAGGCCAGATAAGCCATCCAGGGTTCACAGGCAAACAGGGCCATGACGGCTGCCAGAAAATGACCAACAAAAAAGCCACTGATGGCCAATTTTCGCCCATAGATATCTCCCAGATAGCCGAAAAGAATGTTGAATATGGCCTGGCCAACAACCAGGAAGAAGGTAAAGGTCCCGGCGGCACTCAAGGGTAGGGCGAAACGCGCTTGAAGATCAACGCCGTAGAACGCCAGGGGCATCATGACTGAGGCGGCCAGGGCTCGACTCAGGATATAATTACGGAAATTCTTGTCGCCCAGATAGATCGCCTTCACCCGCTGAAACCAGCCCTCAGCGTGATCCTTCCGTTTCGCTGGAGGATGGATAACTTTCATGAATAGAAAGAAGGAATTTCCTGCCAGGATTGCGGCCGTCATGATCAGAAAGGCGAGACCAAAATTGCGAGGAAATCCCAGACCTTCCATAGCCAGAACCTCCTTCAGTACATAACCCCCCAGCATCCCCAAAATGGCATTCACCGTAAAGGTGATCCCAAAAAAACGACCGCGCCGTCCCATTACTGTAACAGAAGCCAGAAAATCTGCCCAGACCGGAACCAGAAATCCTACCCCCATGGACCAAAGTATCCACAACAGTAAATAGATCAGGATCCCTGTTTGACCCGAAAATTCGAAGACATAAAAACTTACGCCAAGGAGCAGCGCGATTGGGGAAAGGGCAAAATGCAACCCAATATTCAATTTTTTTATATTCGGGGCATTCCGAAAGAGTGCAGCCGACAGTAATTGTGGTATGGCAACCAACAGCATAAACCCGCCGGGAATGAGTCCAATGATAAAGGCAGAAGCACCCAGCTGCGCCAGAAACATGGGGATCACCGAATTCATATTGTGAAAAGCCATGGCAAATCCCCACAGGCCTTCACCCATGGCATTCAAAAAGGTGTTCCGCGTATGATTCTTTTGCAGGTTAATGGGCTCCATGCCACGAATGTAATGAAATGTTATATATAAAAAATTGTAATGTGTTTTGTAGAGACAGGTCTTGTAAATAATCATTTGATTTCCGGCATCCATACATATCATTTGTCACACAACAGGGAGTAAACATGGCCATATATATCGATTCATCAAATCTGAAGCACATTCGGTCCGTACTGGAACTGGGCTGGGTCCGTGGGGTTACAACGAACCCCATTCTTTTGAATCAGTCAGACCTGGAGGCCAGGGGAGTTCTGTCGGCGATTAAAGAGCTAACCGCCGGACCCGTCTTTTATCAATTGGTGGCTGAAAATTTTGAAGCCATGCTGGATGAGGCCGAAGAGGCTCTGGAAATCCTGGAAAAACGACTGGTGGTTAAACTCCCACCAAATGATCTTGGATTCAGGGTGTGTTCAGAACTCTCCAGTAAAATCGCCTGTTGTCCCACGGCCATCTATGCCCCGGCCCAGGCGCTTATCGCCAGGGAGGTCTACGCTCAGTATATTGCCGTGTATGTGAATCGAGCCACACGACTCATGGGTGATGGTATCCAGTTGATCCGAGATATTTCAGAAGTGTTAAAGGGATCCCGAACGGAATTGCTCGCTGCCAGTCTCAAATCTCCAGATGAGGCCATAGCTGCCCTGACGGCGGGAGCCCACCACTTGACCCTGCCCTATGAAACCCTTTCCCAACTCTCCTTTCATACCCTTAGTGATGCGGCGATAAGAGAGTTTCGGGAGACGGGTTCAGGGATTATTTAGTAGCTTACGACTTATAGCCCACGACTTATAGCCCACGACTTATAGCCCACGACTTATAGCCCACGACTTAAGTCGTGGGTTTTAACGTCGTGGGCGATAAGGATTGTCGGTTATTTCAGGAACAACATCTTGATGGTTTTGCTGTAGGCCTGTGTTTGGATCCGTGCCAGATACACACCTGTACTCACGGGCTCTCCGTATTGGTTCGTCCCGTTCCACTGGATCTCATAAGTACCTGCCGGCTGAGAGAGCTCAGACACAGTTGACACCAGTCGACCACGGATATCGTAGATGCTCAGACTCAAATCCGCAACCTCCGGTAGATCATAGCGAATGGTTGTCCTTGGGTTAAAGGGGTTGGGATAATTCTGATATAGCTTGTGATCTTTTGGAAATAGCTGTTCTGGTCGATCAATGAATACAGGTGTAGCACTACTAACAGAATCAACCCAGTTATATGCTACTGACAATACTTCCTCAAAATCAGGTATGCCTATGGTTCCACTATGAGTCACCCCATCTAATAATATGGAATTTACGAGGGCGTTGTTCTCCTGTAGTAGGGTAATCATGCCGAAATAGCTCACTTGGGGGGTGTCCTCCGAGCCATGAATTAGATAAAAGGGCTTTCCCTCAGCATTGGAAGCTATGGCAGTAATAGGATATTTATTTGCACTCGTAACAAAGGCTCCCAAGGGGATAAATCCTGCAAAAACTTGGGGGTTGCTCAAACCATAATTATATGTTCTTAATCCACCCCACGAATAGCCCATCAGAAAGACCTTTTTATTATTTATGCCGTATTCCGCTTTAAGATTTTTGATCAACACACTGACGAGAGCTGTATCAATGAGTTCTGTTATTTCTGCTTGATCACCACCAAAATACTCGTTTACTCCCTGGGGACAAACAAGCAGCAATTTATTCTGCTCAGCAAAATCCATCAGTCTATCACACCAATTGATTGCTGTCATACCATTCCACGGGTGGATAGATACCATCATTGCATTTGTGTCACTATTTATATCCCACCCCGCAGGGATGTATAATGAATAATTGCATGGCGGCTTGCGGACAATAACTGTCACGGATGAATCGATTCTCGTCCCCGTTTGGGCAATCAATGGCAAGCTTACAATTAACAACAAAGTAGATATTCTAAAGAGTGTTGACCTATTCATGTTGTCCCCTCCTCGTAAATTATCATTTCTAACAAAAATCTAGATCCTAAATTTAGCTCAATCTGTATGAAAATATTCGTCAGCAGCTTACCCCGCTTATAATTTCGATTGACGATTAAGTGCTTCGCTAAAAGGCTTTTTAAACTCTTAAGTGGTTAAATATAATGAAAATATTACCCTGTCAATGATACTGTGGGAGGGGTCGGATCTACACATGTGCGGTGTGCTGGCTAAAGGATTCAGGAAGCATTTATAATTGAGTTGTTTTAATTCTTACAGGTAAAACGAAGTGGATGTGAATACACTAAAAGTGCCGTTTAAGCATGAAAACCGTTAAGACGGTTCATAGATTTATTAATGCTTAGTAACCCACGACATAAGTCGCAGGCTACTGTGGTTATTATCTATTCTGGATAAAGCGGATTGTCCGTGGGTGTTGCAGGTCCTATGCCAGGCCTAAGAGAATCGACTGAAATTTACTCTCAGCATCATATGAACGACTGAGCAGAATGATCGGGACCTTCGCACCAACAATGACCCCACCTACTTTACACCCGCCAAGGGCATGGAGACCTTTGACCAGATGATTGGCAGCCGTGGTATTGGGCATGAGAAAGACATCTACATCGCCAGCAATATCTGAGTCTAATTGCTTTTTGTCAGCTGCTTCTTTGGACAAGGCCACATCTGGAGCAATGGGGCCTTCGATCTGAAACTCAGATTTCATTTTTTCAACTACATCTCGAGCGACGATCGTCTCTGGAATAGACTCCGTTACGGTTTCAATAAGGGTCATCATTCCAAAGCGTGGGTGTGTAATATCCAGACGTTTGAGATAATCGGCAATATTTCTGATCATATGTTCGTAGGTTTGTTCATCAAAGCTGAGATTAATGCCACCGTCACTGATGAACAGGAACTTGTGATAGAACGGGGATTCGATCACAGCAATATGATTCAGCAGCTTTCCCTGTCGAAGACCGGAAGTCTTGTTCAGGACAGCCTTTAACAGTTCGCCTGTGGTAATCCTGCCTTTCATCAACAGGTCGGCTCGATTTGCTTGGATCAGAGCGATGGCATCCTGAGCTGGAGAATCAGAATCCACTATGTCAAATTGTTGATCTGACTCTGCAAGCAGCCTACCAATCTTTTTTGCGTCACCGATAAGGATGAAGCGGGCCAAACCCAAAGCCTGACATTTCACAGCCGCTTCTATTAGATACTCATCCTCTGCTGAGACCAGGGCGACCCGTTGCTCTGGGCGGCCTTTTACCAGTTCCAATAACTCATCAAAATTTGAAATCATATTTTCTCAATTGTTCAAAATAAAAATGTGACTGTTCATCAATCAGCTTGATAAACAGCCACATTCAATAATGTCTCCAGTGCCTGGTGAAGCACTAATCAGTCAGGAACGACCTGATCCCAAATTTGATCAGAAGCAACTGAGTATCAATATCTTCTACAGCCGTCCCTTTTTCAAAATTGTATTCAGCTTCGATGGAAAGGCCAACATTTTTTGCCAGATTGAGGAGCAGGCCAGCACTGGCCACGAGCCCCAATTCCTGGTCATCCTGGTCAATGATCTCATCATCCCGCAAATGCTTATTGATCAGGTAATTGGCTCCGCCCTTTATAAATGGGGTCAGCTCACTTTTTTCGCCACCGAGGAAAAAATAGACCCTGGGCCCCAGGGACATTGTCACATCTTTATAAATCGTTGGATCGTCAACATCTCCTGCTTCTTGCATGTCTCTCATATATCCGAAATCAATGCCTCCAGCTAACTGTGGAAACAGGAAAAGGGCCACGTCTGTATTCAGGTTCCAGGTGGAGCTCCTCAGGTCCTGACTCAGATCTGTACTGTATGCTCCCATGCCGGAAATCATGAGTGCTCCTGAAGCACGTCTTGTCAGGTAGTTGGATCCCTGAGCCATGAGTGTGGAAGCAAGGACAAGAATCAGTATTAATGATGAAATCTTTTTCATTTTTATCTCCTTCATATATTTCTATTCAGAAATTCTGGCTAAAATATTGCCCTAAAACAAATTCTCTGTGATTGTTATCAACTCCAGTAATAGCGTGTGATGCCGGGCACATTTCCCTTTCAATTCTTAACTCTGAACTCTGAACTTGCTGATGGAAACTTCAGTACGAGTCATCAAACCTTCTTTTAACATCGGTTGGATGCGTATGACAAATTTATCAATCTTTTCAGCGCGTCCAATAAATTCAAGCATGAGGGGTAAATTCTCTGCCAGTCTCAAAATTTTCAATGAATGGATCTCACCGTGGGCGCCAAAGCCTTCTCTGCCTCTGAAAACGGTTCCTCCTGACAAACCACTATCCAAAGCGGTTTCCAATAGCAGCTTATGCAAAACCCGTCCTTCGTACTTATCGGCTTCACCAATATAAATACAGAGTTTTTGTCCTGCGTAATTTTCCTGCATAGGACCCCCAGTAATTAATCACCACAATTTAGCTATACTAACCCCTGCCCACACAGCAATAAGTGTTCCCAAAACATTGGCAGCAATGTTAACTGAAGCGAACAACCATTCGCCGCCTCTCATGAGATTCAGGGTCTCCAGAGAGAATGTGGAATAGGTTGTAAAGGCACCAAGCAGGCCAATCAGCACAAACAGACGAAGTTCCTGATTCACGATCACCCGCTCTAAAAACAGCGTTGCTAACAAACCCAGCAAAAAACTCCCCAACAAATTTACCGACAGGGTTCCAATGGGAAATCGATCACTTAGTTTCTGGACGAGACCACTCAACCAGTATCGACTGACAGCCCCAACAAAGCCTCCGAGGCCAACGCTAACCAGTTTGCTCATTTCCAGCACTCTAGTGTTCCTTCTTTTTCAGCGGCGGGATCAGATACACGTCATCCTGAACTGAAAGGGGCATGGATTTAAAATAGATCCATCCAAGCAAAGAGAGAAGTACTGAGATAATTAACCAGGGAAGACCTAGATCCGACAGGGTCGTTGTCTCATCCAGTTCAAAAAGATAAATACCACTAAAAGAGGACAGGTTGAATAACCCATGCACGATGACAGAAATGATGAGATTCCCTGTCTTGGCCATCAGCCACCCCAGCAGCAGGGCCAGAGTTATCAACTCAAAGAGGGCGGGGAAATAAAACAGATAGGCAACGTGGAATAGCGCAAAAATGACCGTTGGGACGACCATGGCCGGTAACAGAGATCCATATCTGTAGAATAGACTTTGCTGAAGGATACCCCTGAAAAGAAACTCCTCAACGAGGGGTGCCACGATACTCCCTGCGACCACCAGAATAAGGATATCAATGGCCCCACCTTGCGATAACTCAACATCCAGGTCCTGCAAAAAGGCTGGAATCGGGAAATAGGGTAAGATGATAACCTCATAAACTGATACCAACCCAATTACACCGGTGACCATCATAATCGCCATCAAGAGCGTAAATGGGGAAAACTGCTTTAATGGTATTATCTCTGGGACCCTGATCCCGCGTTGTTTCAATACCAGGAGCGGGGCTACCAGTAAAGCTAACTCACCAAAAAGGACAATCAGTCGATCAATGAGAACCTTATTCTCAAAACCGGCCGTGAGTCCCTGTAGGGCCAGGGTAACGAAAAGCCCGAGAAACATGGATGAAGCAACGAGGAAATAGGCTTCCCGTTTGCTAAAGATATGAATTGAGTGTGTCTTCATTGAATTCAGGCCAGATACAAAAACGGGACGAAAATGAGGATTGTAAACACAATCGCCACTTTCATCCCGTCCTATTAAGCTTGGCCAGCTTATTCTTTTATGACCCAGACCTTGACTTCAGCTTTGATATCGGTGGCAATTTTAATCGGGACATTATAGATACCCAGTGCTTTTAGTGGCTCTTCAAGCAGGATATCCCGTTTATCGATCTCATAGCCCTTCTCAGCCAGCAGTGCGGCAATGTCTGCAGCTGTGACAGCGCCAAAAACCTTATCCTCTTCACCAACTTTTACAGAGGTTTCCAGGGACAGATTTCCCAGTTTGGCAGCCAGCTGTTCTGCTACTACCGTTGCTCTTGCATCACGATTATCTTTGAGTTTCCTCTCTTCATCAAAAACCCGTGAAAAACTTCGGGTTGCTGGATACGCCAGCTTTTGAGGAATCAAATAATTGCGTGCAAAGCCATCCTTCACATTGACAGTCTGGCCAGCCTGACCCAGGGAGTCAACATTTTCGCGTAAAATTACTTTCATGCTCTACTCCTTAATCCTAGGCGTTTTTTACATCGTTGCTATAGGGTAGCAGGGCAATGTTCCTGGCACGCTTAATGGAAGTTACCAATGCTCTCTGATGGAGGGAGCAGGTACCTGTAATACGGCGAGGAAGGATCTTACCCTGTTCCGTAACGAAGCGACGTAACATGGCTGGGTTCTTGTAATCAATTTGCATTTTCTTGTTCTCACAGAATTTGCAGATCTTTTTTCTATAGGTGAACATTTTCATAATAAATACTCTCTTTCTCTAATCCGGCCGATTATGCTTCATCCGCATTTTTGTCAGCGTCTGCAGCTTCTCCATCTGCCTCGTCGGTGAATTCTACACTCTTGGGCTCTTCAGGTTTAGCCTTAACAGGTTTAATGGTCTCTTCGATAATTTCAATTTCATCATCGAGATCATCCACACCATCCAGAATTAATTCATCATCCAGGTCGGCCACATCGTCAGCTTCATAACGACGAGATCTATGTCCCCCAGGAGGAGCAGAACGTTTTCGCTCTGTTTCGTAGGCCTGTGGTACTGCAAGCGTATCAAAATCAGGAAATTCGTCCAGGCGAATGGTCAGATAATGCAACACGCCTGACTCGATCTCAAATTCTCTATGGAGCTCAGAAATGTTGGGATCTTCACCCTCGAAATGGAGCAATACATAGTTACCATAACGTTCTTTGTCAATGGCGTATGCCAGTTTACGCTTACCCCAATGCTGCGTATTCGCAACTTTGGCACCAATACTTTTCAGGACCTCTTCCACTCTGGCAGTAACTGCGGAGATCCCCTCACTATCATAGTTGATATTTACAATATAAAGGCACTCATATTTTTTCAAGAGCGAACCTCCTTATAAGCCTATGGTTGCGATCAATGGCGCGATGACCAGTGATACAACCGACATTAATTTAATTAGAATGTTAAGGGAGGGACCGGAGGTATCCTTGAAGGGATCACCTACAGTATCACCTACGACAGCGGCTTTATGAATATCGGAACCTTTTCCATACTTGATTCCGTCGAATTCCACACCATTCTCTATCATTTTCTTTGCATTGTCCCAGGCACCGCCAGCATTTGACTGGAAAATAGCCATGAGAACTCCGGTTACCGTAACTCCGGCCAACAGACCACCGAGCGCTTCAGCACCAAAGATGTATCCAATAACAACAGGCGTCAGAACGGCCATTAAACCTGGAAGCATCATTTCTTTGATAGCCGCTTCGGTTGAAATGGTAACACATTTCCCGTATTCTGCTTTTCCCTCAGCAGCGTCAAAGATCTTCTTATCTCCTGCTGACATTTCCTGTCCTTCTTTATATTTATTCATGACCTTCAAAGCTGCTGTCAACTCGGGAATAGTCTTAAACTGACGCCGTACTTCTTCGATCATGGCCATGGCTGCGCGACCCACTGCCCCCATCGCCAGGGATGAGAATAGAAAGGGGAGCATACCTCCGACAAACAGGCCTGCCATAACGGTGGGGTCAGTGATACTGATACTCATGGGATCGCCACCTCTGATGACCTCAACAGTGGTACGAAAAGCTGCGAATAACGCCAGGGCTGTCAATGCTGCTGATCCAATAGCAAAACCTTTTCCCACTGCGGCAGTTGTATTACCGACGGCATCGAGCTTGTCCGTACGCTGACGAACCTCAGGTGGAAGCTGTGCCATTTCAGCAATACCACCGGCATTGTCTGAGATGGGTCCATATGCATCTATAGCCAACTGCATCCCAGTGTTGGCAAGCATACCCAGGGCAGCCATGGCAATACCATAGAGCCCAGCAAAGTGGAAAGCACCCATGATACTGGCAGCAATAATCAAAATGGGGATAGCTGTAGACTGCATTCCTACACCAATTCCAGCGATGAGATTGGTTGCTGCACCTGTCTGCGATTGGTTCACAATCGAATTAACAGGTCCTGTGCCCGTCCCCGTGTAATGCTCCGTGATGAATCCAATACCCAAACCGGCAGCCAGACCAATGGTCGTGGCCCAGAAAACGCCATAGCTGGAGTAATCGACACCACCCAGGGTAAATGTACTGGGGAGCATCATGGTGATCATAAAAAACATAATCACAACCATAATGGCTGAAGAGCCAAACTCACCGACATTGAGACCCTTTTGGGGGTCACCGCCTTCTTTAACAGAGACCATAAATGTGCCAGCGATCGAAACCAGAATACCCACGGCGGCTATCAAAAGAGGCAGAAACACAAATTCTGTTGCCAGGTTACTGCCTACATAGATGGTAGCTCCCAAAACCATGGAGCCAACAATGGAACCAACATAGGATTCGAATAGATCCGCTCCCATACCGGCAACATCACCAACATTATCACCAACATTGTCTGCGATCGTGGCAGGATTGAGTGGATGATCTTCAGGAATTCCGGCCTCAACCTTTCCAACCAGGTCTGCGCCAACATCAGCTGCTTTGGTATATATGCCACCACCAACACGGGCAAATAAAGCAATTGAGCTGGCACCCAGTGAAAAACCAGAGAGAACTGACAAACGCTGGCTCATATCGGGAAACAACGGAGTGTAAACCACAAATAAAGCACCCAGCCCAATCACACCAAGGCCTACCACGCTCAAACCCATGACAGAACCGCCAGCAAAAGCTACACCCAATGCTTTGGACAGCCCTGTACGGGCGGCCTGTGCTGTCCGGTAATTGGCCTTGGTTGCAACACGCATACCCAGAAAACCTGCCAGGCCTGAAGCCAGGGCACCCACAATAAATGAAAGGGATACAAGATAACGCATGCCTTCACCTCTGTTGGCAAACGCTAACAGGATGGCGACGGCAACAATAAAGATGCCTAGAACCCGATATTCGGCTTTCAGGAAGGCCATGGCACCATCAGAAATGTATTTGCCGATAGCTTTCATCTTGTCAGAACCCTCGTCCTGCTTATTGATCCAGCCTGTTTTCCAGAACGCAAACACCAAGGCAACAAATCCCATGACAGGAACCCAGATCATCATTTCACTCATATTTATTTTCCTCCTTTGTATCCTCGGTCTGATTTTTAAGTGGATTGATATTGAAGCGATTCATTGCATTGTCAATGTCTTCTGTCAGCCAATACTCAATCGCCTCAACAGCTTTTTCCACCTGCTCAGGTAGGATATTTAAATCACTTTTTGAATAATTCTCCAAAACGAAATCTTCAGAAAGACGTTGGCCTTGAGCGCCACCGATTCCCATTCGTGTCCGGGGAAAGCTTTGCTCATCCATGTGACTGATCACGGATTGCATTCCTTTATGGGTCCCTGCTCCGCCCTGCTTTCGCAGTCGGATCTCAGGAAAGGGAATGTCCAGATCATCAAACACGACCATCATGTCGTTCTCGCTAATCTTGAAATAGTCCTTTAGGTGACGCACGGCCTGTCCACTATTATTCATATAAGTGGTCGGCTTCATGAGAATGGCATCCCGACTGCTACTTCTGGCATACACATAACTGCCTTTCCCGGGACGGAAGTTGACCTGCCAACGCCTGGCGAGCTCATCGATAACCATGAAACCTGCATTATGCCTGGTTTTGGCATAACGGTCTCCCGGGTTACCCAGTCCAATGATTGCTCGAAGCACAATTCCTCTCTATAGTCAGACTTGATTATTCGTCACTGTCTTCTTCAGAATCATCGCCATCAGCAGCGTCTTCTTCATCTTCAAAGTCCAGACCTTCTTCCACAGTTTCAACAACAACTTCTTCAAGTTTCTGAGGCAGAACGACCGAGGCGAGGGTAATGTCGCCGGCCAGAAGGATTTCATAGTCTTTCACCTTGAGATCACGAACATGGACAGTATCACCAATACTTAATCCAGAGACATCTACTTCCACAGCATCCGGAACGTCCTCACCCTTACAGCGAACAACTACCTCATGGATAGCTTGCTGCAGGAGACCACCTTCCTTGACACCTGGTGCAACCCCGACCATATGAACGGCCACGGGAATCTCAATAATATCACGTAGACGGATACCCAGTAAATCCATATGTATCACTTTGTCAGTAACCGGGTGATATTGGATGTCCTTCACCATGGCACGACGCTGTTCGCCATCTATCATGATGTTGAAAATCTGTTCACCTGAATGCATTGCTTCGCGAAAATGTGATTCTGTCATAACAAAGCTATGTGCGGCATCACCACCTGAATAGAAATTCACCGGCAAATATCCTTGTTTACGGAGCTCTTTAGCAGCTCTCCGTCCAAATGCACTTCTTTGCTCAACCTGCAATTCGAAACGTTTTCCAGCTTTTGTATGAGCCATTTTAGATTCCTTTACATCTTTATTCTATATCAAATAATACACTGATCGATTCTTCATTATGAATCCTTTGGATCGCTTCTCCAAACACCGGAGCCACACTTATGGACATCATATTATCCAGGTGTTTCTCTTTCGGGATCCTGATCGTATCAGTCAGCAGAATCCTGTCAATCGGAGCTTCTTTGAGACGGCTGATCGCAGGACCTGATAAAACACCATGAGTAACAGCCGCATTGACCGATACTGCCCCCATGGATCTGGCTTTTTTCGCAGCTGCAACCAAAGTACCTGCCGTATCGACCATGTCATCCATGATCAAAACATTTTTGCCTCCGACCTCACCAATAAGGTGCATGACCTCTGCCTCATTGTGACGGGGTCGACGCTTATCAATAATGGCCAGACTGGCATTCAGCAACTTGGCATACGAACGGGACATGGGAACCGATCCTATGTCCGGCGCCAGCACAACAATGTTTTCCATGTTCAAATCCTCGATGGCACCCACCAATACCCTTTTCGAATAGAGGTGGTCAAAGGGGATATTGAAATAACCCTGAATCTGACTACTATGCAAATCCATGGAAACCACCCGATCGGCACCAGCCGTTGAGATCAGATCAGCAAATAATTTTGCACTGATCGGAACCCGTGGTTGATCCTTACGATCCTGTCTGGCATACCCATAATAGGGAACAACAGCCGTGACCCTTCTGGCAGAAGCGCGTTTTGCCGCATCCAACATGAGGAGCAATTCCAGAATATTTGTGTCCGGCGGATTCGTGCTTTGAATGATAAAGACATCCTCACCCCGGACATTTTCATCGAAGCGAATCCACAATTCTCCATCGCTAAATGGTTTGATGGTCATTTTGCCTAACTCTAAATCCAGATATTGGGCTACGGCGATCCCGAATTCGGGATTGGACCGGCCACAAAACAGTTTTGGCTTTTTAGTCTGCATAAGCTCGATTTCCGTTTCTGGGTTGGCGTTTTTAGTTAGTTCCCAATTCACAGAGCCCCTTCTCCGTCTTTTGTCGAAATCAGGGTGCTGATGGACGTGAATTGAGAATATGTTCCGGGAGGAGGATTCGAACCCCCATACTCGGCTCCAAAAGCCGATGTCCTACCATTGAACGATCCCGGAGGAAATATTATATCAGTCGTGAGGGTGGGTTATCTGGGTATGGTAACGGTTTATAAAAAACGATTGAGCAGCCTGGGCTTGCGCCAGGCTGTCAAAGATCCCATACACAGTCGAGCCACTACCCGACAAACTGGCATAAAATGCTCCTTTTTCAAGAAGCTCGTTTTTAAGGGTGCCAATTTCTGGATGCATATGAAAGACAACAGATTCAAATTCATTTTCAAAAAACCGTACCAGTGTCGCCTTATCTAAAAGGCGGCCAAAAGTAATCGGCGCTTTATGGGCTGTCAATGCTATTCTTAATGCATCAAAGGCTTGTTTTGTCGATATCTGAATCGGGGGAATGACCAGGAGAATGACAGGATCAAAACCCAATTCCAGCTTCCCCAATTTCTCACCGATTCCCTGACCCCGTTGAAGTCCACCCTCAATAAAAAATGGCACATCCGCACCGAGCTTCGATGCCATTTCCAGAAGCTGGGCAGTACTGAAATAATTGTTCGCTATTTGATTCAAACCCTTCAGGATTGCTGCGGCATCAGCGCTTCCTCCTCCCAGGCCAGATCCTGGTGGAACGCATTTATCCAGGGTGATCTTTGTTGGGATATTCTGCCCCAGTTTTTCCAGGAACAGTTCTGCTGAATGGAGACAAATATTCTTTCCGCCGTCATCAAAGACCAGACCGATAGTGGTAAACGAAAACACATCAGCTGCTTCGAAATGGAGACGGTCACCCCACTTCAGCTCCAGAAAAACAGTGTCCAGATCATGGTAGCCATCTGATCTTTTTCTCAGAACCTGAAGGCCAAGATTGATTTTGCTGTGTGCGTCTAATGTAAAGGAAGTAAAGGTCAAGATCGCTTGCTTAAGCCTTCTCTTTTTCTGCCAGGTTATCTTTCACAACGACATAGCGGTGAACCAAAAATCCAATAATGATGCAAACAATGATCGCAGTAACCGCTGTATTGTATCGTCTGAGATAGATGCCTATCTGCTCCCAATTCTTACCAACTGAACTACCGATCCAGATGAGGGCTCCGTTCCAGAACAGGCTGGAGATGGTCGAAAACAGGACCACTTTCCAGACCTTCAACTTCCCAACGCCAGAGAACAGCCCCACCACACTGCGCAGCCCTGCAAGAAAACGGTTTATAGCAACGACACCATAACCCCATTTTTCAAACAGAGCTTCTACTCGCTGCAGACTTTTCTGAGAAAACCAGGTCTGGTGTTTGGAATACATAAACCCCCGCCCATACTTGAAACCAAGGACATACAAGGTCATAAACCCCATTACGCTGCCAAAGAGGGTGGTTACCATGGCCATGGCAAATGAGAGATGTCCGCGTCCAACCATATAGGCACCAAAAATCAGGATCGTATCACCAGGAATTGGCGGAAAAATATTTTCTATGTAAGAGGCCAGAAAAACGGTGATAAAGACCAGCCATGGAGGGGCCAGCTCAATAAAATGAAAGATTGATTCTAACATAGATAGTTTCCAGTACTGTCTTTGCGAGATGCGGAGCACCGAAGCAAACACGAATTTGAGATTGCCGTGTCACCCTGTCCATTCGCCAGGGCTCCTCGCAATGACATATCTCCGTTGTTCATTATTGAGCTTGAGTATCCAGTGTATTTATTGATCAGGTCTCTCGAATTAACAGACATACAGCTTGAGCTTCTACGGCATCGCCTGAGCCTGTCATTCCAAGCCCTTCAGTGGTTGTGGCCTTGACCGAAACATTTACAAGTGCGATCCCGAGTGCGGTCGAGATCTTTGTTCTCATCTCCTCCAGATATCCCATGACCTTGGGTTGCTGCAGGACAATCGTGGCATCCACATTTGAAACAGCATATCCTTTGGATTCGATTAAGTGTTTTACATGGGCCAAAAGATCAATTGAATAAGCATTCTTGTAGGCGGGATCAGTATCGGGAAAATGCTGACCGATATCACCAAGGGCAAGCGCTCCCAGCAGGGCATCTGCAATAGCATGGGTCAACGCGTCCCCGTCCGAGTGGCCCAGGGTCCCTTTTTCAAACGGGATCTCAACTCCCCCCAGAATTAATTTACGGCCTGCTACAAGACGATGGACATCATAGCCTGTGCCTATTCTAAAGTTGGGGGGTTGGTGTTTGGCGTTAGGTGCTTCTGACATAGATCTTCTCTGTGCTCTCCGTGTGCTCCGTGGTTAAATTTTTGTATCCCTACCGGATAAACATGGCATCGCCATAACTGAAAAAGCGATAGTCATTCTCAAGAGCAACTTTATAGGCCTTAAGGATCTTTTCCTTGGATGAAAATGCAGATACCAGCATCAGGAGCGTTGATTTTGGCTGATGGAAATTCGTGATGATCCCGTCGACAACGCGGAATTCGTAGGGAGGATAAATAAACTTGTTGGTCCAGCCATCACCGGCTTCCAATTCCCGGGGATACATGACTGCAGACTCCAGGGCTCGGACCACTGTTGTTCCCACGCCAATGACACGTCTTCCTTCAGCCTTGGCTTTTTTGATCGCGGCAACTGTTTCCTCAGGGACATTATAATATTCCGCATCCATCTGATGCTTGGTAATATCCTCAACATTAACAGGTCTAAAAGTGCCCAGACCAACATGTAAAATCACTGTTTGAATTTCCACACCCTTGGCTTTAACCTTTTCCAGCAAAGCATCTGTAAAATGCAGACCTGCAGTCGGTGCAGCAACTGCTCCCCGATGTTCAGCATAAACGGTTTGATATCGTTTCTTGTCCACCTCATCTGCTTCACGATTGATGTAGGGTGGCAATGGCCAATGTCCCACTTCATCAAGAATGGAATAGAAATCTCCTCCATTCTTATCAAAACGAACCACCCTTCCACCGGACACGGTATTGTCCACGACATCACAGGTAATCTTGTCGCCGATAACCAGTTTATTTCCGACACGTACTTTGCGGGCAGGTTTTACCAGGGTCTCCCATAGATTATTGCCCAATTCTCGCAGGAGGAATAATTCGATTTCGGTATCCGTTTTATCTTTATGGGCAAACAGTCTGGATGGAAAGACTTTGGTGTTATTGATAACCAGGACATCACCTTTTTTCAGGGCATTTACAATATTTGAGAATTTGCTATGCTCTATTTCACCTGTTTGGGCATCCAGCAGCAAAAGCTTGGAGCCATCCCTTTTATCAGTAGGACGCTGGGCAATTTTATCTTCCGGTAACTCGTAATCAAAGTCTGATAGGGTTAACGCTTTTGCACGATCAAACAACATATCTTAGTCTTTCCCTTTTTTAAATAGATCAGTTTGTGGGATCTCACCCTTGAGCACAAACCCTAAGTGTCGGTACGCTTGCGGAGTCGCCTGCCGTCCCCGGGCAGTCCGTACCAGAAAACCCTCCATGATGAGAAAGGGCTCATATACTTCCTCTAACGTATTGGCTTCCTCGCCAACTGCAACTGACAGCGAATTTAAACCCACTGGTCCGCCGTCAAATTTTTCGATCAATGCTGACAGGATTCGCTTATCCATATCATCCAGACCGTATTCATCAACATTCAACATGCTCAAAGCTTCGTCAGCGATCTCCTTGGTGATACTGCCATTTCCCTTTACCTGGGCAAAATCTCTCACCCTGCGCAATAAACGATTGGCAATTCTAGGAGTTCCTCGACTGCGCTGGGCCAGTTCTAATGAGCCTTCCTCGTCAATCGGTACGTTGAGAATATTCGCAGAACGCTTGATGATCTGCTGTAGTTGTTCCGGTTCATAAAAGTCCAATCTGAGGACGACACCGAAACGAGCACGCATTGGTGGTGTTAATAGACCAGCCCGGGTGGTTGCTCCAATAAGGGTGAAGGGCTCAAGGTTCAATTGAACACTTCTGGCGCTCGGGCCCTTGTCTATCATGATATCAATTCGATAGTCTTCCATGGCGGAATAGAGATATTCTTCAACCACATGATTCAGTCTGTGAACCTCATCAATAAAGAATACATCCCGATCTTCCAGATTCGTGAGCAGGCCAGCAAGATCAGCCGCTTTGTCCATAACCGGACCGGAAGTGACTTTAATATTTACACCCAGTTCTTTGGCAACCAGCATGGCAAGCGTCGTTTTTCCTAGTCCGGGAGGTCCAAACAACAGAACGTGATCCAGGGCTTCATTACGTTGAATGGTAGCTTCAATGAATATCTTCAATTGATCGACCGTATGCTTTTGCCCAACAAAATCATCCAGGGTTTGAGGCCGCAGAGCGCGATCAAACTCCTGCTCTTCAGTCATTAATTGAGGTTGGGTCAGATCGCTCATAAATACTCGTTAAAATCTATATTCTCCATTGTTTTAGCCGATATCCCAGTAGCACAAAAGATGCCGGCAAATATAGTCGGCAAGGGGGGCTGATTCCAAGTACAGTCATGAGATGGCATGATCTACTTATTTAACATGTCTTTCAAATAATAACCAGTATAGGATCGGGCTACCCTTGATACTTCTTCAGGCGTACCCACCGCGATGATCTCGCCACCAGCATCTCCACCTTCCGGTCCCAGATCGATGACATGGTCGGCGGATTTTATGACATCAAGATTATGCTCAATGACTAATACGGTATTTCCCTTATCTACCAGACGATCCAAGACTGAGAGTAACATTTTTACATCTTCAAAGTGGAGACCTGTTGTCGGTTCATCAAGAATATAGAAAGTTCTCCCCGTCCCGACCCGACTGAGTTCGCTGGCCAGCTTTACCCGTTGAGCCTCGCCACCGGAGAGGGTGGTTGCCTGTTGCCCCAGCTTGATATAGCCCAGGCCCACATCCACCAGGGTTCTCAGCTTCCGTTTTAATCCGGGGATGGCTTTAAAAAAGGTATACCCTTCCTCGACCGAAAGGTCCAATATGTCTGAGATATTTTTGCCTTTATACTGAATCTGAAGCGTCTCACGATTATAGCGTTTCCCCTTACAGTCTTCGCACTGGACGTAGACATCCGGTAAAAAATGCATCTCAATCTTTCTAATTCCGTCGCCCTGACAGCTTTCACAACGACCACCTTTCACGTTGAAAGAAAAGCGACCTGGTTTATACCCGCGGAGTTTTGCTTCTGGAAGCTGAGAAAAGAGATCCCGGATAAAGGTAAATGCGCCTGTATAGGTCGCCGGGTTGGATCGAGGTGTTCTTCCAATGGGTGACTGATCAATATTGATCACTTTGTCTATGTATGCCAGACCATCAACTCGATCGTAGGGTAGAGAAGTTATTTTTGTATTGTAGATGGATCGTGCCATAGCGGGATATAGTGTTTGATTGATCAGGGAGGATTTGCCTGAACCGGAAACGCCGGTCACACAGATAAATTTACCCAGAGGAAACTCCATGGTGACTTTTTGAAGGTTGTTACCCCTTGCTCCATGAAGGGTTATCTTGCTGTTCCTTCCTTCACGCCGCTGTTTGGGGATCGGTATGGACAACTCTCCTGAGAGGTATTTTGCAGTCAGGGATATTGGGTTTTTTAATAATTCCCCGGGTGTGCCAATGGCAACAATCTCACCGCCATGTTCGCCGGCACCAGGCCCCATATCGACGATCATATCCGCCTCTTCCATGGTTTCCTGATCATGCTCAATCACCAGCACGGTATTCCCCAGATCCCTTAGATGTTTTAAAGTTTCGATGAGACGCCGATTATCTCTTTGATGCAAGCCAATGGATGGTTCATCCAGAATATAAAGAACGCCAACCAACTGGGATCCGATTTGAGTGGCCAGTCGGATGCGTTGGGCTTCACCACCGGAGAGCGTACCGGCAGTTCTTGATAAGTTTAAATAATCAAGCCCCACATTTACCAGAAAGCTTAATCTTTCTTTAACTTCTTTAAGTATCTGTTTTCCGATCTGTTCTTCTGTCTCAGTAAGTTTTAAGTTATTAAAGAATACTTGAAGTTCCTTTATGGGGAGATAACTTAAATTTGTAATACTCTTTCCACCGATGAAAACATGGTTGGCTTCAGTCCTTAGCCTTGACCCGCCGCATGATTCACATGGCAGGGAAGACATAAAACCCTCAATCCATTTTCTGACGCCTGGTGAAGTTGTCTGTTTATACCGCCTTTCCAGGTTCGGGATCACCCCTTCAAAGCCACCTTCGTATTCCCCTTTCCAGCGTTCGGATTCATAGGCCATCTTGATCTTATTGCTTCCGGTCCCACGAATGATGGCTTCCCTGGCTTCTTCGCTGATGCTGCTCCAGGCTTGAGTGAACTTGAAATTATAATGGGTGGCCAAGCTTTTCAGGATAGCAGCATACCAGTTTCCACGTGGTTGTTCCCCTAAGGGCGCAATGGCACCCTGAAGCAGGGATTTACGTTTGTCTGGGACAATCAGGTTGATATCCATGCTGGTTTGCATACCCAGACCATCACAATCCGGGCAGGCGCCATAGGGTCCATTAAATGAAAACAGGCGCGGTTCAAGATCTGGATAACTTATCTCACAATAGGGACAGGCATAATGCTCGGAAAATATATGTTCACTTTCGCCAACCACGTCAATGATCACCATTCCAGAACCATGCTTTAAGGCAAGCTCGACTGAGTCAGTGAGGCGATCTTTAAACTCGTCATTAATAATAAGGCGATCTATGACGATTTCAATTTTATGCTGTTTGTTCTTTTCCAGTGAAGTGGTTTTTGATACTTCGATGATTTTACCGTCAACTCGAACGCGAACAAACCCCTCTCGTTTAATCTCTTTAAATGTATCTTTAAACTCTCCCTTTCTGCTTTTGACTATGGGAGATAATATTTGAATATGTGAGTCTTGTTTTAAATTTAAAATTGAGTCTACTATCTGCTGAACAGTCTGGCGCGTGATGGGTCTACTGCAATTATAGCAAACCGGCTTCCCTATTCTGGCAAACAGGAGACGCAAATAATCATGGATTTCCGTGACCGTACCCACTGTCGATCTTGGATTTCTTCCGGCTGATTTTTGTTCAATCGATATGGCTGGAGAAAGGCCGTCGATATAATCTACATCCGGTTTTTCCATGAGTCCCAGAAATTGACGAGCATAGGCAGAGAGGGATTCAACATATCGCCGTTGTCCTTCCGCATAAATGGTATCGAAGGCCAGGGATGTCTTACCGGATCCGGATAGACCGGTGATGACTATAAATTTGTCTCTGGGAAGTTCAAGATTAACATTCTTGAGATTGTGCTCTCGAGCACCGTGGACAATCAATTTTTCACTACGCATGCAAATCCTCAATTCAAACTTTGAAGATATCTTACGAAGCAGCCGTGAGGAAGCGATATTTGCATCTTCTGGAATTTACATTTGGCGAGTCTTGGTTAATAAATATTCACGCGCCCCGAACCGATGCTGGACCGACTCTCTGGTCAACATCATTCAACATTCATGCTCACTGGTGTTGGTATTTTTCGATTGGGGTTCAGGTAGATAAAGCGAATTTATAGTGACTAGCTGGTCACCTATACAGGAAGAGGTTTGACACTATTCCCTCTCCGGTTTAGAGATATCCAGAATGATCTTGGCGATCTCGCCGGTGTAAACATTGATACGCTTCATGATCTCCATGAGCTCAGTGTGTATCTCTGTGGTCTTGAGGCTTTCCTGACGGGCGTGATGGAGACGCTCTAGATGGGCAATTCGATACTCTTCCTCAAGGTTGGCATATTTCTCCTGTTTGGTGACCACCTTCTGCGCCTTTTTTGGATCCAGTTCGGAAAAAGTATCTTTTAATCGCGAAAGCTGTTTGCAGACTTTTTGATGATAGCGAATCAGTTCAGTCTTTCCCTCTTCTGAAAAATCCAGATCAAGGGCGCGCTTTTTTGCGATTAGCGGTAAGAGGTTTCGCTCCATGATATCACCAATGGTTTCCATATGACCGCATGCTGTGGTGAGACCAAAAACTTCTTTTATTTGTCCCTTCGATAGAGGCTGTTGCCCAATTTGAAGGAGATATTGCTTCACTTTCTTTTCCAGGAAATCGATCTTCCTTTCCCTCATTTCAATTCCCTCAATCACATTTAAATGCTTGTGAATAGGATCAATGCCCGCCTCGTTTTTAAGGAAGGGTTTTATAAAGCCTTCCAGCATACGCTCGGTGATCTTGGCCATACGGTTGATCTCAGAGCGGGCTAGAGCTAGAGCCAGCGGGGGTGTTCCAATGGCAGAATCATCCAGATGCCAGGTGGCAATGGTCAGGTCTTTTTCATTTGGAATATCTGGATAGTATTTCATAATAAATTTTGCGAAATATCCTGTAAAGGGGATAAAGACCAGCGCTAATCCCACATTAAAGATCGTATGTGCATTGGCAAT
This sequence comes from Fidelibacterota bacterium, assembly GCA_021734325.1. Taxonomy (GTDB): domain Bacteria; phylum Fidelibacterota; class UBA8477; order UBA8477; family JABMPR01; genus JABMPR01. The sequence goes on from JAIPJF010000006.1 coordinate 135,259, forward strand.
TTGTCGCGGAACTTCTGCACCGAGCTTTGTTATCCCCAGGGCATCTGAACTGGGTGAGATCATACGAATAAAGTCAGCATACCAGGGAATCCAGAAGATAAACAATAGGACTCCTGCCACTTTGAACAGAACATGAGCTAGGGCAACCCGCTTTGCATCCCGAGAGGCTCCAATACTCGCTAATGCAGCCGTGATGCAGGTTCCGATATTGGCTCCCATTATCAGCGGTATCCCAGCATCAAGGGATAACAGGCCCTGTTGTGCAAGGACAATGACAATTCCTGTAAATGCGCTGCTACTCTGAATCAGTGCAGTAAATGTTGTACCGATAAGCAAGCCTAAAAGTGGATTCTCGAGACTTGAGAGGATCCTGATAAATGGTTCATAGCTTCTCAATGGATACATGGCATCCGACATCAATTTCATACCATAAAACAATATTCCAAAACCAAGGATGGACTCACCAATATTCTTTTGGTTTTCGTTGCGGCCAAACATCATCAGGGCGAAACCAACCGCAATCATGAGTAGGGCATATTCTGTCAGCTTAAAGGCAACCAGCTGGGCTGTAATGGTGGTCCCAATATCAGCTCCGAGTATGACACCCAGGCTCTGAACAAAGGTCATAAGACCCGCCTGGACAAAACTGACCAACATGACTGTTGTGGCACTGCTGCTCTGAATGATCATGGTGACAAAGGCGCCGACCAGCATCCCCATATACCTATTGGTTGTGAGTGCGGAAAGAATGGATCGCATACGATCGCCAGCAGCTTTTTTCATCCCTGAGCTCATCTTCTCCATGCCATAGAGAAAAAGTGCCAGCCCACCTAACAGGGTCATTATTAAAACCCACCAGGAAATATTCGCAGCAGGAACAGTGGTTATCATAAGCAATGAGGGCATAACTTGAGCTTAGCCTTTACCAGCTTTTATAGGGGTTGATAATAAGATTTGAGTTGTAATACCGAAAATCACCGGTGACTTCCTCACCGATCCAATCTGGTATTGAAAATTCCTGGTCTTCAGAAATCAACTCAACCTCAGCAACGGTGAGACCATCATTTTCACCATGAAACTCATCCACCTCCCAGACCAGATCTCCTAATTTCACTTTGTAGCGATGTTTATCGATCAGGGGGTGTTCACACAATTCGGTTAACAGTTCATTTGCTTCATTGATCGGGATCTCAAATTCATACTCCAGACGGGAAAAGCCTTTGGTGATTCCCTTGACCGTTAAAAATGCATTTTTATCGATGATCCGCACCCTCACCACCCGCTCTTTCTCGCGATTGAGATAGCCCTGAAGATAATGGACCCCCGTGGCCAATGCTCGGTAGGCCGTGCTATTCACCAGGAATTTTCTTTCTATCTCTTTGGCCATCGTTCGTCCTCGAATCCGAGCATGCGTTGCATGGCTCTGATGTAATTAATGTTGGCGAACTTAATCAGGTCCAGTTTTTTTACAAGGGCGATAACCAGACGAGGGTCCTCATCTTCCACAGCCATTGTCCGAATGCCCTGCCCAGCAATTTTAAGATCAGCCAGTTCGATTCTGACACCATCGATCTCGTATCCTGATCTTGATTTGGTGACTTCTACGATTTGAAGGCTTGGATTTGTTTTTACATATGTACCCAGAAACGCATCCAGTTCTATAGTTACCCCCGTCTGGTTATCCATGACCAGGTCGACTGCCTTCAGAATGTCGGTCACAACATCACAGGACAGGGGGAACGCCGCTTTCAGAACCGGGGTCCATTTTTCCAGGCCGTCGTCATTGATCTCTAGCAACTTTTTTATCTCGACCTTCCTATCCCGAATCTTGATGTTCACGTCATGCAACCTGCTAAGGATGTATAGTTCCTCACTCTCGATCGTACGGGTAGATTCGTGCTGCTGAATGATCATCTCAGCTGACCCGAATGTGTCGCGAAAGCTCCGCCATTCCCAACGGGGTATGATTGTAGAAAGATCAATTTTAGACATGGTATATAATAACAATTTCAAGCGCTTTCGGCTTCGCAAATAAAAAGGCAAACCATAAAAATCCAATGCTGAAAAAATATATATCCCACCCAATCCTGTTTAAATTGCCTGTCCAAAAGCAAAAATTTGAAGTTAGGACTGAACAATGAACGCACTTGCATTAAACAGCATCTCTAAAAGTTTCAATGGTTTTACCGCCGTGGATAAGCTCTCCCTGGAAGTTCCTGAAGGCAGCATCTATGGATTTATTGGCCCCAATGGGTCAGGTAAAACCACCACCATCCGAATGATCATGAACATCTTCTATCCCGATTCCGGTGAAATTGAGATCTTCGGTGAACAGCGTCATCGGAGTCATTCTGATCAAATTGGGTATCTGCCGGAAGAGCGTGGTCTATATAAAAAAATGAAGGTCAGAGAGCTTCTTCAGTTCTATGGAGAATTAAAAACAGGCAGATCGGTGATATCAGAAATTGATCCCTGGCTGAAAAAGATGGATCTTACCGATTGGGCTAGTCAGAAAGTGGATGCCTTGAGCAAGGGAATGAGTCAGAAGGTCCAGTTTATATCCACGGTGATTTCAAAGCCAAAATTGATCATTCTTGATGAACCCTTCAGTGGACTTGATCCGGTGAACACGAACACGCTTCTCTCATCCATGCTGGAGCTGCAGAAAAATGGCGCGACCATTATCTTCTCCACCCATGATATGGCCACTGCAGAAAAGGTGTGTGATTATATCTTTATGATCCATAAAGGCAAAAAGGTGTTGGATGGAACACTGGATGAGATCCAGAATACCTACGGAACAGACACTTTGAGAATCCGGTGTAAAAATAAGGCCACGGGACTTGAGACCATCACCGGTGTTGAAAATGTTCACAACTTCGGACAGACCCAGGAACTGAGAATTACATCAGGAGTTGATCATCAGAAAATTTTAAGGGAAGTCATGGCCTCGAACACCCTCTTGAGCTTCGAGATGATCAAGCCCTCCCTGCATGACATTTTTGTACGAATAGCCGAGTCTAAGGAGGTGACCAGTGTATAAGGTCTTTCGATTAGCGCTCCGAGAGTATCTGGCAGCAGTCAAAACCAAGGGCTTCATTATCGGCCTGGTCATGCTCCCCATTTTCATGAGTGGAAGCATGATTGCCATGGCATTGTTAAAAGACCAGGTTGATATTCGCGAACGCTACATTGTCGTCGTCGATGAGACTGGCCAATTCAGAGACGTTCTTCAGGAACAGACAGCCTATCGCAATTCCAACCATATTTTTGATCCTGAGGATAGTAGTCAGGTTCAACCCGTTTACAGAATCGAGTTTGTTGATGCGGATACCAGCGCCATAATAACTCAATTGGGTGTCTTGTCAGATCGTGTTCGCAAGGGTGAGATCCACGCCTTCCTCCATATCGGCTCCTCGCTGATTCACCCCCTGGAAAACCCGGAGAATGCTTTCGTGAATTACCATGGCGAAAGTGCGGCCCTGGATGATGTTAGAGATTGGCTGCGTGACCCCATAAATAATCACCTCCGTCGACTCCGACTTCAAGATGCAGGGATAGATGAAACTCAAATCCCAGACCTTTTTCACTGGTCCTGGGTCACAGCCAAGGGGCTGCTCACAGTTGACGAAGAGGGAAATATCCTTGATGCTGGTGCCAGCAATGAAATTCGAGCCATTATCGTTCCCCTTGTCATGATGATGCTTATGTTCATGATGTCCATGATGGGAGCCATGCCTCAACTCAGCGCGGTCATGGAGGAGAAAACCCAGCGGATAGTGGAAGTCATTCTGGGGTCCATTACTCCCTTCCAGTTTATGCTGGGAAAAATTCTTGGAGGACTCGCTGTGGCGCTAACCAGCACGCTGGTTTACCTGGGGGGTGGTATAGCGTTCCTGCAATGGAGAGGTTTTGAATCCTACATTCCTTATGATTCCCTCCCCTGGTTTACTGTAAATCTGATTATTCTGCTATTCATGCTGGGGGCCTTAATGACTAGTCTGGGATCCGTAGCCAATGATGCCAAAGACGCCCAGTCATTGTCCTTCCCTGCCATGTTTCCCATGATGATACCCATGTTTATCATGGTACCAGTATTAAAGGAACCTCTTTCCAGTTTTGCCACAATTATCTCCCTGATCCCACCCTTTACGCCCATGGTCATGACCTTGCGGTTGGCTTCTCCCGTAACAATTCCAAGCTGGCAACCCTGGGCGGGACTGGTTGGTGTTCTTGTTTTTACTCTGTTCGTTGTTTGGGGTGGGGCCAGAATTTTCCGGGCAGCCATACTCATGCAGGGAGTTCCGCTGAAATTTTCAAACATTATGCGCTGGATGACCAAAGGCTAAAGGAGTTATAAAATGTCAGAGAATACTATGATTACATGGGCAAAAGAAAAATCTGTCCCACATTGTTTTAAATTTCAAGTAAGCCCAAAACTTGAAGGCAAGATCAACCGAAAGGGGCTCTGGGGTTCAGAAGGATATGGAGAAATGGGGGCCCGAAAACTGATCTTCAAATCAGAAGGCAGGGCAAACAAAACCTGGACGATTTATGATGGAAAAACAGAAAAATCACTGGGGGAGATCAGTTTCAATTGGAAAGACTTTCAGCGCAGCCAGTTGAAGTTGGCCACTGGAAAGATCTTCTATTTCAGAAACTATGATTTCTTTCGTGGTGTCTGGAGTTGGATAAAAGAGGATTCACCGATAGAGCAATATATCTTTCGGGTGGACAGTCCGTTTCAGCGCTCAGGGACGATTGAAAGCAGCTCAAAAGAATTGTCAGCTGAAGAACGCGATATTCTCCTACCTCTGGGGCTTCACCTGCAACATTTTCTGAACACCTGGTTGATGACGATCGCCATAGTTGTGATCATGATTGTTGCTGGCTGATTCCTTCAGCGTATTTCATTAGCAGCCGATTTAAATCGGGTACTAATGTGATGGTGTGCCAGTTTTAAGCTTCAGTATCCAATCAAACACATATACGACGATGAGATTTGTCAGGACTGAGAAACCAATAAACCAGGTCCAGGCCAGGCCAAGATTTTTAAGCACAAAAACAATAAGCATGGACGCAATCAGTCCAAAGACCAGGCTGGTCTGTGAAAATTCTCTCTTGATCTTGGTTAACAGGAAGAGTCCCAGTAATCCACCATAGGTAAAGGATGCTATTTGAAGTCCCATTACTACAATAGCCTTGTCGGATTCATCAAAGACCAGAGCAATTCCGATCAGGACGATTGCCCAGGCCAGGCTGATGAGCCGAGATTTCTTGATGCTGATATTTCCGCCAAACCAGTCCGTACTGGTCGAGGACGCCAGGGAATTAATGGATGAACTCAAGGTGGACATGGCGGCCGAAAGCACGCCAGCGAGGAGGAGACCTTTTAAACCGCTGGGAAGTTCATTAACAATAAAGGTTGAAAACTCTCGGTCCGTTTCAATATCAATGCCTCCCAGATAAAGGTAAATCAATGATCCGGCCAACAGAAAGACAGTGAATTGGATAAAGACAAAAAAACCACTTCCGATCATGGCCTTTCTCGCTGAAGATAAATCCCTGCAGGACATGACCCGCTGAACCATCATGTAGTCTGCACCGTGGGATGCAAATGAAAGGAGCATTCCACCAAAGACGGCTGACAGGAAGAGCCATGGATCGCTAAAGAGATTCCAACCCCATCTGACCATGTCCAGTTTTCCTTGATCATTCAGTTGCGAAATCATGGCACCGAAACCGGCATCACTATGACCCATGATATAGAAAATGGCGATGAGACCACCACCGATATATAGAACAAATTGAAAACTATCTACCCAAACCACTGTCCTGATTCCACCCATCAGGGTATAGACCACCGTTACGAGTCCAATCACCAGAACCGCAACGGGCAGGGACCAACCGGTGACGACCTGAACGATGACCGCTGTTGCCAGGAATCGAATTCCATCTGCCAGAATGCGCGTGACAAGAAAGACACCTGAGGCGGTTTTCTGGATCTTAATCCCGAAACGCTGACCCAGCACTTCATAGATGGAAGAAATTCCACCTTTGAAATACGCCGGTAGCAGAAAGAGACTTACTAATATACGGCCGAGTATGTATCCCAATGCCAATTGCAGGAAGAACCAGTCATCGCGATAGGCCAATCCCGGCACACTGATAAAGGTGAGAACGGAGGTCTCAGTAGCCACAATGGAAAGCATGGCTGCCCACCAGGGCATATCTCGTCCGGCAAGAAAATAGTCTTCTGAGGTTTTATTAAAGCGGCTGTTGTATATGCCATAGGCGGATATACCGACAAGAAAGAAAATGATGATGCTAAAGTCGAGAACTGAGAGCATGGGAGTTCCTGGCAAGAGTTAGGCGTTAGGGGTTAGAAGTCAGGTGGCTGGCAACATACTCCAGTGCCTCCAGATATGAGTCCACCTTTTTACCGTAGAATTGAGCAATACAGACATCCTTGATTACCGATATCTTTCGAAAATCCTCACGCTCATAAATGTTGGATAAATGCACCTCCACCACTGGTGGATGAATGGCATCAATAGCATCTCGGATTGCATAGGAATAGTGGGTGAAAGCTCCGGGATTGATAATAAAGGCATCAGCCCATTTTCGTCTGCGGTGCAGCAGGTCGATAATGCGTCCTTCATGATTGGTCTGAATGATCCGGGTCTCCAGATTTAGTTCCCTGGCCATTTTTCTGATGGCAGTATTGACCTTGCTTAGCGTCAGGGTTCCATACTGTTCCGGGTCCCGACTTCCCAACAGATTCAGGTTGGGACCATGGATGATAAATACCCTGAGAGGATCGTTCATCTGTTGACTCATGTCTATTGTCATAGCACCAACCTGAAGATATTTACAATCGCCGGAAGCTCCCTAGCTGTTTTTTGCCAGAATAGCATCCTCTACGATGAGGTCATATTTATATCCGGCACCAAAATCCTTGTTCAGCGAGACTTTACCTGAGAATACAACCACATCGCCCTTTTTAACCTCATCACTGGTCGTAAGTGTAAGATCAAAATATTTCTCAGCGCTTGTACCATCCTGAATGTGGACCCAGTTACGGCCCATGATCGAGGGATTATATTTGGTAACCTGCCCACGAATGGTGATTGTTTTTCCATCATACTTGGTCATATCAGTATAGAGCTCCTGGATGTTTACGCCACCGGCCGCTTTTTCCACAGAGATCGAATTGTCTGCAGCTGCCTGCATATTACCGCCCATGACATTGCCCTGCATAGATCTGCTGCTTTTTCCCAGCATTTCGTCAACAAAGAATATGGATTCAAATGTCCGGTCAAGCTCCTTGCTGGTAAAATCTTTCATCTCCAGACCCTGGACGTAGCTCATGTCGGCACCTTCCACGATGGGTTGTTTGGCCGTGGCGATCCAATATTCCTTTTCCCCCTCTGTGACCCGCACATATGTATAGGTATTCGCCTGGATAACTTCTTCGACTTTTACAACATGAGCAGCAGCCATCGTTTCGTGGTTTCCTGGCATTTTTTGTTCCTGGGCATCCCCTTTTACCCGCTCCTTGGTATCACAGGCGATCAGGCTTAACAGGCTTAAACTGACTATAGTAACTATCTTAAAGCGCATTTTAATTCCTCTCAAATTTTAGGTCCTGAGATATTAGAATAATTCACCTCCTATTTCAGGGTTTATTTTATGAATTATCCAGGTAGACTTTCACATGCTCATCCAGCTGGGGGAAAAAGGCCAGAAAGCCTGTTTCTATCCTGTCATAAAGTTGTTCAACCTCCTGGATCGACCCGTGAAAGCCATGTTGCCGTTTGAGTTGACCTGCAAGACCGTCCAGCGCCCGACCTACTCCAGAAAGTTCGGAGTAGCTTTTTATCCAATTTCTGGCAATCATCCAGCTTACCACCATTTCCATTCTCGGTGGCATCAATTTTCTGTGTCGCCAGAGTGAGTCGTAGCATTTTTGAATATAGGCATCCAGATCAACCTGTATGAATGTCGACCAGTGCTTGATCAGAAAATGATCAAAGACGACATCCAGGATCACACCGGCAAAACGACGTCGTTCCCTGCTAAATTTTTTTCGCAGATCTATGACCAAAGGATGAGAGTCGGTAAAAGCATCAATTGAAAAATGCATTTGTATACCGGCCAGAACCGGTTCAGGGAGAATGTTCCGATCTATATCGCGGGTAAAATCACCCATCATGTTCCCCAGTCGGGAAAGATCATCAGGTGGAGATAGATAGAGGTGGGCCAGATAGTTCACGTTGAATCAGGCACTCACCAGGATTTGCAAAGCCAGAGCTGAATGGTTCCCTTGCCTGTGATCTGCGTTTCCAGCACCTCTAATCCTGCCTCCTCAATCAAGGTTGGCATTCCGCCAGCTTTCATAAAAGAGCGGAAGCCGGAGTAGTGTTCTCTACCTGCTAAAAATTCTACAAAATGTGTTCCCAGCGCTTTCCGGGAAGAGGGCTGGGGATTGATCCAGTCCACGAGGATGATCTGTTTGCCAAGGCGTTTCATCTCACGCAGAGTGGGTAATCTTTTTTCCTCCGGCATCTCATGAATGACCATACTGCTCAGGGCAAAATCAAAACTTTGATCCTCCAGATGGTCCAGATTCGTTGCATCCGAAAGCTGGAATTCACAATTATCCACTCCCCGTGCCGCTGCCTCTCGCCTCCCGGTTTTTACCATGGTCTCTGAAAGTTCGACGCAAACTCCCCGACTGATCTTGTCAGCGATAAACAATAGTTGGTCACCCGTTCCGCAACCAAGGTCTATGACACTGCTCCCCTCGGGGATTATTTTAGCGATCCGGCGGCGGATACCGCCCAGAGATGGATCGATGAAAACACGATAGGTCCAGCCATCATAAAAGTGATTCCGGGCTTGAATTTTTGTTGTCACACTGAGCCTCTCTTTATTTCAGATCTCTTCGGGGTAGACCATCCAATCCGATGACTGGTTTGGCAATGGCTTACAAAAACGGAAAGATTCTTTTCTCTTTAAAGACTTTTCTTTTCGGTCTTTATTAAAATGAGCTCTTATCAGCCTGATGTAAACCGAAATATTTTGGTACTTTAGGGCATTTATTTCATTCACAATACAGCCCCTTTTACCTTGACAGGTCAGGGGTGGAAAATTAATTTCGCTGGCTTTGCATCTATTGTGATCGAAGTAACGAGAGAAGGAGCCTATGGCAAAGAAAGTAAAACGGATCGGTGGAGACACAAATCGCAGCCTCAGTAAATACCTGGAGGAGATTGGTCAATATGAACCACTGGATCCAAAGGATGAGATCTCATTAGCCCAACGTGTTAAACAGGGTGATCGTCTTGCGCTTAAAAAACTTACTGAAGCCAACCTTCGCTTTGTCGTTTCTGTCGCCAAGGATTATCAAGGTCAGGGATTACCTTTGACTGACCTCATCAACGAGGGCAACCTCGGTTTGATCAAAGCAGCAGAACGCTTTGACGAAACCCGTGGTTTCAAATTTATTTCATATGCCGTCTGGTGGATCCGTCAGTCGATTCTTCAAGCACTGGCCGAGCATTCACGTATCGTTCGTTTACCTTTGAACCGCGTTGGTACTATCTCAAAAATATCCAAGACATCCGATCGTCTGGAGCAGGTTTTGGAAAGAACGCCAACTGAGCGGGAGATCGCCAAGGAACTGGATATGGCACCGGAGGAAGTGGCTGATGCCATTCGCATTTCCAAGCGTCACCATTCGCTGGATGCCCCCTTCCAGGAAGAAGAAAAAAATTCACTCATGGACGTTATTGAGGATGAGCATCAAGATGCCCCCGATTTCGATCTCATGTCTGATTCCCTTAAAAAAGAAATTCGCTCAGCACTTGATACCCTAAAGGATCGAGAGCGTGAAGTGATTCGTATGTATTTCGGGATTGATCGTGAGTATGCACTCACCCTCAACGAAATTGGTGAAGAATTTAATCTGACACGGGAACGTGTTCGTCAGATCAAGGAGAAAGCCATCAAGCGTCTCCAGCACAAATCCCGTAGTCGCAAACTGCAGACCTATCTGGGTTAATTAGAGAGGAGGTGAGATCGCACTATGTCAGTAATGGTAACCGTTAAACGGGATGAACCTTTTGAGAAAGCACTTCGGCGCTTCAAAAAGAAATATGAGAAAGCCGGCATTCTTAAGGACGTAAAAAAGAACTCCTTCTATTTAAAGCCCTCAGAAGACCGTCGTTTGCGTCGGGCCAAAGCAGCCAAACGCAGTCGTCAGACACGTCGCTACGGCAGCTAAGCCACTGCAACAAGTTTGAACAAAAAACCCGGGCTGAATCCCGGGTTTTTTTATTTTCATAAGACATAAATTTTGTGTCACGCTGAGCTTACCTGCCAGGTCGAACTCTGAGGTTCTCCAAGAGGAAGATTGGTGGAAGTATCTCGAAATATCCCTGGTACAGTTTCATCATCATTAACCCCCGAATGAGTCCGGGGGTTAATGAATCCTGCATCTATTTTTAGTTAGTATCATATGACACCAAAGGAAAACGGCAGTAATTTATCTGCCAGAACCCGGAGGTATCATGGACCAACAACTTGGCAAAAGACTTAAATCAAAGTCTGTAAAGAATGCCATCATTAATCAGAT
>JAIPJF010000007.1 GCA_021734325.1 Fidelibacterota bacterium
GCGATTGTTTACCACGCTGAGATCAGTGTGACAGTAAGATCAGATGATGAACTACAGCTCCCTGGGAGCATGCGTCTGAATGACGCTTATCCCAACCCCTTCAATCCACTGGTGAACCTTGGGTTCAGACTGGAGGAGGCAGCAGAGATCAGTTTGAGTATCTATGATGTCCAGGGCAGAGAGATAGCGACCATCGTGGAGGGTTATTACTACTCCGGTAATTACTCATTCCAGTGGGATGGGTCAAGTTCACAGGGTGAGGTCATGGCCTCCGGTGTTTATCTGGTCCGACTGACTTCAGCCAACAATAATCAGATCCAGCGAGTAACACTCCTAAGATAGTTTTTCCCCGCTGATCCTTTTTAAGTCCCCTTTTTTATCAAAATATTTGGACCATAAACGGTTGGGAAATCCTGTTGGTAATTTTTCTGGTTCAGCAAACAATTTAAAGACATCTCGAATGCTTCCAGACTCAAAGGGGGAAAATCTCAAAACAATAATCGGCCTGAACATTAAGTAGACGTTAAATGCCTGATTATCAGCCTGTAAGAAGATACAGCTTAAGCGTAACTTAAAGCTTGCTATTTTAATCGATACTGATTAGCATTTAAGGTCATAGAGATTTGATTATTAACCTTTTGGATCTCTGAATGTCATAGTCTTGTAGTTTGGGGCTTCTGGCGGAGACAAATGGAGAGGTCGTGCAGGGAATTATTATTTTGGGTGGTAAGTTAATATGCTACAAGATATTAGCTCTGTATTCCAGTGCCTCAATTGTGTTTTCTAGATGCTCCCCTAGCGTTGAATGCCAATTACATGGCGACAATTTCAAACCAACTGGCAACAAAAATAATCAAAATCTGGATCATTTATATATTGATTTATTAATGATAATAATTACTATTAAATATAAATATGGAGTGATCGGGTGAGTATTAGGGGGTTCAAAAGTTACATCGGCTCTGTCTGTACAAAAAATGCAGTACGGATAACTGCTGTGTTAATTCTTATATCCTCAGGAACAGTCTTTTCAGCTACAAGATCGATCACATTTGCCAATCAGGCAAGTATTGCAGGCAGTATGGGTCCTGGCACCACAGAAAATGGGATGTTGGAATTCACATTACAGGAGGTAGGGAATGGCGGTGCTTCTTCCTGGACTGCTTTGACAGTTAGACTCACTGGGAATGTGACCAGCACTCAGGTGACATCAGTATCCATCTGGAGAAACGCAGGAACATTAGGCTGGCTTGGAACAGGTGATGATACTTTCCTGGCTTCATCAACATTTTCAGGCTCCCAGCCAACTGTGACATCAACAATAACACTTTCAGAACGACCTCCATCGACGGCGACCTACTACTATGTGGTCTTTGATATCGCCAGTGGTACGACAGCAGCTGATCTTGCCGGAGCAGAAATAACGGCGAGTACGAGTTTTACAACCAATGGAACCTTTACAACGACGGGAGCAACCTTTCCTTTCACATCAGGTGATCAGAGCCTTCCCGTAGAGCTGGGCAGCTGGACAGCCACTTCAAGTGACGGCAGTGTTGAACTGCAATGGATCACTGAATCTGAGATCGAGAATCAGGGTTTCATTATCGAGCGTAAGGCTGAGAATGACATAGACTATACCGAGATCGCCAGCTTTATCACTGATCCTGAACTACAGGGCCAGGGTTCCACCACAGAGCGGACTATCTATGGCTTCACTGATAAGAATGTGAATGTGGGAGAGACCTATATCTACCGTTTGGCTGATGTGGATTATATCAGTGCGATTGTTTACCACGCTGAGATCAGTGTGACAGTAAGATCAGATGATGAACTACAGCTCCCTGGGAGCATGTGTCTGAATGACGCTTATCCCAACCCCTTCAATCCACTGGTGAACCTTGGGTTCAGACTGGAGGAGGCAGCAGAGATCAGTTTGAGTATCTATGATGTCCAAGGCAGAGAGATAGCGACCATCGTGGAGGGTTATTACCACTCCGGTAATTACTCATTCCAGTGGGATGGAACAAGTTCACAGGGTGAGGTCATGGCCTCTGGTGTCTATCTGGTCAGACTGACTGCTGCCGACAACCACCAGACTCAGAAGATTACCATAGTACGCTAATAAATTCTGTACGTTAGAATGTTTATTGGCTTATATTTGATCTATATCAAATAGGTTTCAAGGGGGGTCGCTAAGTGTGCTCCACGTCACAAAAATTTGCGCTAATTGTTATAAAATCCGTACAATATTCAACAACATTATGAGAGGGGACATGAAAATGAAGTCTTTGAAATTACAATCATTGTTAATTCCAGCATTGCTGGTCATGCTCATGCTGCTAAGCCCGGCATGGCTGGTTGCATCCACAGATGGAACTCAGGCTGTGGCCAAGCTTAAGCAAATGCGAGCGTCACAGAATCTGGAAACAAAACTCGCCAACATGAAAGCGAATAGTATTGATGTTTCCTCCAAGAAGGCAGAGTCGCCAGCCCTTGAGTTCAGGCAATCACTCAGTGCACAGAAATCTCATCGGCTTCCTGATATTCAATCCAGCAGAACGGTTGATTTCCATGGCATTACACCGGTTTTTGATAAGTGGGATGGACTTGATCGATCTACCGAACCAGTCAGTTCCGTCATTCATGGTCAGGGAAAAATGACCTATGCCTCGCCAGATTCAATGTATTTCAATTTTCTATCGGGTATGAATGGAATCGATACAACGGGTATGGATGTTGGATTGGCCATTGGAACGGGAATGATGTTCGGAAATGATGGAAGTTTTGTAAATGATTCAAGTCTGGTCATGTTCTACAGTGCTTCTGCGGCTCTGGATGAAATATCCATTGTGCCCACAATCGATGACCCCCAGATGTATTGGACTGGTATGAGCAACGAAGCGCTGGTTGGCAAGGTATATATTGTTTATACCCGCACTTCAAAATGTTACGTTAAACTCCTGATAACGTCTACTTCCGAAAGCTATCCGGATGAGCATATTGCATTTGATTATATGATCCAGACAAACGGAAGCAATGATTTCAGTGATACTCAAACAGCCGTTCCACCTGAAATTTCTGTCAATGGTCGTGAAGCTGATACCTTACTCATCGGATCTGAGCCCTATTTTTCAATCACAATGGATCAGGATAGATCCGGAACCCTGATCGTTTCCTGGGATCAAAACCATAATGGCGAAACTGACGAAACGGATATTCCCATCGATGAATATCCATTCTCAGATAATGATATGCATGATTTGAATCGTGATGATGGCATTTTTGAATTCATTTATGACAACCAGATGGCGGATGGTCTGAATTATGTCATTAATGACTTTGTATATACCGTTTATACCGATGACGGGATGGCTGATGCCGCAGTGACATATTTTACCTTCCCGACACCCTATCCTGTATCAGGTACTGTCCGTAATTCACTGACCAGTGATCCCATGGAAGGAATTGTCGTCTGGGGTGACTATGCCAGGAACGACAGCATGATGGTTCCAACGCCTGAAGAGCAAGAAGGAGATCATCCATCAATGATTGCCATTACAGACATCGATGGACAATACACACTCTTCATGCCGGATTCCGGCCATGTTATCATTGGCTCCTGGGATCACCTCATGGTTACTGATGGTCTGATTCCAGAACCCAAACGCCATGAAATTGAACTTTTTACGCCCATGGGTGATATCGATTTCACATACCGGGAACCACTTGCTCAGATCACAGGGCATGTGATGGACAAAGATGGAAGCCCTCTCTTCGATATTGGAGTCAGTGCCAGATTTGATGGTGGAGGGGATGATGGAGGCGGTGACTTTTTCGCCTATACAGATGAATCCGGATACTATGCAATCGGTGTTGATCCCGGCTGGTTCCGGGTTGAATTAGAAGGTGAAGACCTCTACCCCGGATACATGGTACCTCAGGATCAGGGTCTCGAAGTAACTGAAGCAGGTCCAAACACTGTGGATTTCACCGTATGGACACCCAACAGTTGGATCAGTGGCTTTGTTCTACTGGATGAAATGCCACTTCCCGGTGCTGGAGTATGGGCGTGGAACATGGATTTCGGCTGGAATTTCGTCCAGAGCGATGGAATGGGCTTTTACGAAGTCCCCGTATTCAATCCGATAATGCCTACTGTCGAAGATTTTGCTGCAACAGGTTACGATCTCCATGTGCAACTTGAAAATCTTCCCTCTCACGTGGTGCAGGTCTCGGAAAACTGGAATGTCGAGCCTGGGACAAGCAATGAGAATATTGTCCTTGTGACTGTAACAGGTGGTATTTACGGGACCTTTTTCAATACTGATAATAATGAACCCATCAGAGAACCCTGGAATGTCGGCATGGAGGCCCGTAATCTTGATAATGGCATGTCTTACTGGGCCAATCCCAATGAATGGGATGGCGGTTATGAGCTCTGGCTACCCAATGGCCTTTACGAGATCACAGCCGGGGGCATGAACTGGTACGGGCCCGAACCAGACACTCTGGTCATTGATGGCAGCATGATGACTTATGATATCTGGCTCAGTCCGGTTCAGTTTGAAGGCATTTTTGAAGGTCGCGTTTGGGATCTGGAAACCCAGACCATTATTGCCAACGCAGATGTGTCGATAGGAAACGAGTTCTGGGGTGATTGGACCATGACAGATGCGGAAGGTCGATTCAGCTTTAATCTGCCAAATGGTCATTACTACTATTATGTATGGGCTCCAGGGTACCTCGACTTCAATGGTGAGGTTGATATCAACAATAATCAGGTCTTTCATCGAATTGAACTGCAGGAATTCATTGTTGATGGTGCGATCACCGGTATGGTCTTCGACGATTCGTCAATACCACTTGGCACTGGATTCGAAAGGGTAGCCGTGGTCGATGCCAATGTGTGGATATATAATTCCACCCTGGATATCGGTTTTTGGACTATGACAGATTCCAATGGAAATTACTGGTTCGACCTGCCCAATGGCATCTATGAAATCTACGTTGAACATCCAGCATATTTACCATATGAGGATTATGGTCTATGGGTTTCCAGCGATACCCTGTATTATGATGTGCCGCTTGCTACTGCTGATGGCGCGATCTCAGGACGGGTTTATGATGATACAAACAATGAACCGATCTGGGATGCCGGAATTTGGGTGACAAATAAGGAAAGTATGGATAGCCTGAATTTCATGAGCTATTGGACCGGAGTCGACGACAGCGGATATTTCCATATTCCTCTGATGAATGGTAGCTACGAAGTACATGTAGATGCTTATGGTTATGAACACGTTTATATAGCTGATGTTTTCGTGGAATACAATAATGTATTCCTGCCTATTCCCATGACCAAGAGGGAATTCCTCGGTCCCAATATTCATTATATCATGGATCAGCCAAATGATCAGGGACGTTGGGTGCGTATGGAATTTGGCCCCGATGCAGAGAATATTCAAGAATACATGGCCTACAGTGTCTGGCGTTTGAGTCAGACTCAAATGGGTCCCATGTATGATTTCATTGCCTATGTCCCGAATAAGAACTTACCGTTCTACAATCTGGTAGCTCCAACCCTGGTAGATTCTAATGCCTTCAATGCAGGTGAATCCTGGAGGTATGAGACTGAATTCATGGTCACAGGACACTATGATAACTGGAATTACATTGACGGTGGTCCCCATAGGGGATGGTCAGTTGACAATATTCATCCTGGTGTTCCATCCGGGCTCACGCTGATTGGAGCCGGCGACAATTACAATGAACTGCAATGGGAAGCCAGTACGGATGCTGATTTCCAGTACTTTGAGCTCTATCGTTCTGAAACCGGTGATTTTACAGGTCTCGCACCCATAGCGCAACTGGCTGAATTGGGGTACAGGGATGGAAACATAACCACTGGACAGAGTTATCATTATATGTTAAAAGCGGTAGACGCTAATGGAAATGTGAGCGATGGCTCAATGGTTCTTACCACGATAGTGTCAGTTGAAGCTGGTGACCAATTACCAACAGAATATAGCCTGGACCAGAACTATCCGAATCCCTTCAACCCGAGCACAACCATTCGCTTTGGCTTGCCCGAGGCTGCCTATGTGACTCTGGATATTTACAACATCCTCGGCCAGAAGGTTCGGACGCTGACTGATTCCAATATGCCTGCCGGGTACATCAACATCACCTGGGATGGCTTGGACCAGCATGGCAATATTGTGAGTAGTGGAACGTATATTTATCGTTTACAAACCAAGGATCACAGGTTTGCCAAAAAAATGATATTCATGAAATAAGTATCATATTTGGTTGACCTGTCTCAACCGACTACATCGGAAAGGCGAAGATTAGTATCTTCGCCTTTCTTTTTAAGTATCATTCGTATCCTGATTTCGGGAAATGGAAAGCAGTTTTGCTTGTTGGAATGAAATAATTTTGAGGGTCTTAATCATTGACTGAGGAAGACCTCACGTATATTTTTGGCTGCTCTAAAATCATTCCCATGATTTTGGGAATGAAATTTAGGTGATAGATGATCACCTGCAGGGAACAAAACTCTGTTCAAACGGTAAATTGGAAACATGAAAATACTATTGGCCACACAAAATAAACACAAGGTAGATGAGATATCCCGTCTGCTGAAGCCGTACGCGATTGATGTAGCCTCTCTGCTTGATTATCCTGAGCTAGGCGAGATCGTCGAGGATGGCGATTCTCTGGAGGCCAATGCACTTATCAAGGCAAAAGCCGGCTATACTCATTGTGGTCTCCCCACCCTCTCTGATGATACAGGACTTTTTGTTGATGCACTCGATGGCGCACCCGGTATTTATGCTGCTCGCTATGCTGGAGAGCAGGCAACCTATGATGATAATGTTGAAAAGATGCTCGGTGCAATGAAAACAGTACCTGAAGGAAAACGTCAGGCACAATTTCAAACGGTAGCCGTCTTCTATGATGGCAAGACGAGTATCTCTGCTGCAGGGGTTGTTGAGGGAAACATTTCGCTCTCCAGGCAGGGTAATTCCGGTTTTGGATATGATCCCATCTTCATTGTCGATGACACTCAGAAAACCTATGCCCAGATGGACATATCTGAAAAGAACCGACTGAGCCATCGAAAAAGGGCTTTTGAATCCCTTCTTATAAAATTAAACCACACACATCAGGCTTTTAAAGTGGGGCTGCGATAAGAATCTAGGCTAATCTTTCCTTTCATCCTAAATGGATACAAATCTGGACTTGATATAACCAACGTGAGAACGATTGTACTAAATATATTATCCTTAATTTTGCTCTGGGCACCTTCATTTGCCCAGGATGATGGCGCGCCTGCAATTGGAGTCAATTTTCCCGTAAAGGCAAAGCTTAAACAGCCTTCAAGCAGCCCCATATTCGAGCAGGAGAACCTGGGATTATATTTTCATGACAGTACGCTCATCATGGCGTCACCCATGGCGTCACCGAAGTTTATAAAACCATCGGTGCAAATGGATAGTACGGCGACCTATTTCATCTTTTCCCAAAGGATGGATGGCACGGCAATCGGTATTCCCACGGTCATTGCCATAGATGCGTATGTTCAAATGAAATTGGTTCAAAATCAAAAGAAATTGTTCAGGAAAATTGCCACTGGCCACCTGCAGGCAGAGGAGGAAAGTAGCTCACAGTCGTTTGAACTCATTGGTGCAGACATCGCCGGTCAGCGTGTCTCCCTGAGGGTCAGGGGCAACGTGAATATTACGGGAAAACTGCGAAACGAAGATCGCTCAAAAACCACCAATGTAAACAATCAGAACCAATCCAATACTTTTCAGATCGAACAAAAGCAGGCGTTCAAGATAGAGGGGAAAATTGGCGATCGGATCAGCATTCAGGTAGATCAGGACAGTGAACGGGACTTTGATTTCGAGAACAATATGGAGATCTACTACAACGGAAATGAAGATGAGATTATTCAGAGAATAGAAGCTGGTAACATTTCTCTTAATCTTCCCGGAACAAAACTGGCCATGTTCTCCGGTCAAAATAATGGACTATTCGGTCTCAAAGCCCTGGCAAAGGTCGGACCGGTGGATATTACGGCGATTGCTTCCCTTGAAAGAGGTCGCAAAGAAAAGCTGTCTCTCAGTGGAAACTCCGAGTCTTCTGAAGTTACCATAGAGGATTATAACCGCCGAAGAAACACCTATTTTTATATCAATAAATTCTACCGGAGAAAAGCTTATCCCCTCAACGCAGGGAGCTATATCCGCAGCAACCGCAGGATCAAATCAATCAAGGTCTATAAGTATACCAACTACGCCCAGGATGACGAGAATAGCTATTTTGCCAAGATATACAACTATCCAGAAACCGATTCAACTGAAGTCACCAGTCGACGGGTGATCCAGCTGGTTCAAAATGAGGATTTTTACCTGGAGGAAGATCTGGGATTCATCCGGATGAGTTCTCCTGTCCAGGACAATGAAGTACTGGCTATCGCCTACGCTGATACATTCGATTTTGACAACGCCAGCAGTGAGTACAATCTGGCTGTCCCGGAGTATGATCTTTCGGGTGCTCCAGTACCCTATTATCAGGAGGGGAGTGATGTTGCCCTTGGAATTCCAGGTATCGCAGATACTCTCACCCTGAAGATGATCAAACCCGACAACGCTTTACCCGGGGATCCATCGTGGGACCTCGAATGGAAGAATGTATTCTACTTGAAATCAACGGGTATTAATACGGATGGTTTTGATCTGAAGATGAAACGCAGTCTGGGTGGAGATGAATCTGAATTGGCAGAGGACGGAACCCCCTTTCTGCAACTATTTGGACTGGATCAAAAAGGAGTGGGAGCCGAACTCCAGCCGGATGGTGTGATCGACCTTGACTATGAGAATATACTGAATCTGAGGAATGGTGAATTGATCTTCCCCTTTCACTATCCATTTATGGATTCAGCCAAGGTTGAAGGTCAGCCGGCCTGGATGACCGATGCGCGGGGATTACCACTTGGAAATGGTGGCAACCCAAATCTGGTTAAATATCCTGATTATCAGAGTACATCGTTTTATACAAATGCGGTACAAACATCAGATTATAGCAAGGACAGTAAATTCAGACTCTATGTCAGTTATGCCAATCAAAGCTCAACCTTTAATCTGGGGTTTAATGTCATCGAAGGATCTGAGGAGGTCACCCTGAATGGGGTGCTTCTTGAGCGTGGCGCCTCAAAGGACTATACCATTGATTATTTTACTGGCCAGTTGTTGATACTGAATGAATCAGCCTTGGCTCCAGGTGCAAATCTTGATATCAAATATGAGCTGAATGAATTTTTCCAGCTTGACAAGAAGGTCATACTTGGTACCAGGGCAGAGATAAAATTTGGCGAGAATAAGAATTCATTCATCGGGTTAAGCGCTATCTATTTTTCCAAGAGCAGTATTGACGAGAAGGTCCGTGTCGGTAAAGAACCCATGGAAAACTTCATTTGGGATTTGAACACAAAAATTACCAGAGAATTGCCATGGTTGACCAGAGGGCTTGACTGGATGCCCCTCCTCAAAACAGATGCTCAGTCAAGCATAACACTTAGTGGTGAAATTGCCCAGGTTATTCCCAATCCAAACACCTCTGAGCAGAAAGCACTGGGAGATGTGGGTGTGGCCTATCTCGATGATTTTGAAGGTAGTCGTCGCGAAGCCCAGCTAAGTATCATCAGAGGTGGCTGGGGTCTGGCCTCTGTACCTGCTGATGGAAGCGGCAGAAGTAATAGAGAACGTGCGTATACCTACTGGTACAATCCATATAATCGTATTCTTACCAACCAGATTTGGCCCAACAAGGAGACCAGCGCACAGGCTCAGAATGATGTGACGGATATTCTGTGGCTGAAAGTCATACCTGACTCATCATTCTCCGTCCAGGCAGGTGAAGCACCAGGAGAAGCCTGGGGAGGTATCATGCGTGCGCTCTCCTCTGGTTATTATGATCAGAGCGAATCCAAATTCCTTGAATTATGGGTTCGAGGTGATCAGGGTCGACTCCATCTCGATCTGGGGAGCATAAGTGAGGACCAACAGGACAAGGATCAAAAATGGACGGTGAATATACTGGAGCAAAATGTTGTCAAGGGGTATGGCAGCAAACCTGATACAGAGGATATCCCCTCCCAGGCATTCCCATCTGGTGACGGATTTGTCGTTGAAGAAGAGGACCTTGGTATCGATGGTCTACCCTACACCACACCAGTAGATATAGCTAAATATGGATATCATCATCCCTCCTGGGATCGCTATGAGTTTAATCCCAATGTCAGTCCCATTGACTATAGTCATATTAATGGGACGGAAGGTAATATCTCCATTGAGGGGGGAACTTATCCCAATACGGAAGATTTGAATAACGACGGTGCGCTGGATACACGAAATGTCTACTTCACCATGGATATCGATCTGAACTCAGACGAGTATATAGCCGGTAGAACGCAGTACAGTGATGGTTCTGAGACGGGTTGGAAATTAATCAGTATTCCACTGGCTGACTTTAAAGAAGTCGGTGAGGTTACACCGCTCTGGTCGCAGATCAAGTTTGCCCGCCTGTGGATGGATGAAGTCCCTGCTGGTGGAGCAGGCCTTCAAATTGCAACCATAGATATTGTTGGAAATGAATGGCAGGAACGTGGGGTGTTCTCACGTTATGATGGGATGGAGACAATCGTCACGGATTCCTCTTCTGGAACCATGAATGTGATGGTGATCAACACGGAGGACAATCCCAGTCGCTATAATGCGGATGCCAATCCGGGAAGTTATTCTGCCCCACCAGCTGGTGTGCAGGGAATTTTGGACCCCCTCACACAGCTTCGTTCCAAAGAACAATCCCTTGTGATTCGAACGGATAATCTCTTGCCAGGATATACAGTGGTCACAGATAAACAGTTCAGCGGCTCAACAGCGAAAGATTTTATTCATTACAAGACCCTCAAGATGTTCATCCATGGCTGGGATAAAAGCGAGGGGGGAGCCTATGAATCGGGATTTAGCAATTATATGGTGAATGATCAATCCATGCTGGAATTCTTCTTCCGCTTTGGGGAAACGGATAATGATTTCTACGAGATTCGGAAACCCATCTATCCAGGCTGGGATGACAGAAATCATCTGGAAGTCAATATGGCCGACCTGGCGAATTACAAGCTGAGTCTGGAGGACTCGGTCTTTGTAATCTATCGGACTTTTGATCTTGGGAATGACATGGATAGCTCAGCTTACGACACCCTGTCCTGGGCCAATCTGCCGAATGATTTTAAATATGCTTCAAAGATCCTGCCCGATGGAAGCACCATTGCCGTGAAGGGCAAACCCTCTCTTTCGAGAGTCAAGATCCTCAAGACGGGATTTACAAATTTATCATCCGGGAGCATGAGCGGAGAGATCTGGCTTGACGAATTACGTGTGAGCGATGTTGAAAAAAATACCGCTACAGCTTATCGGGCGACCCTCAACATGAAATTCGCCGATATTGCCACTTTGAACATGGATATCCAAAAGGATGATGCTGATTTCCATAACGTTCAAGAACAATTTGGACGTGGTCTCAATAGGGAGTCCGTTAACATCAGTGGGTCTTTTTCAGCCCATAAATTCCTGCCCCAATCGTGGGGATTAAATATTCCTGTCTCCATGTCCTATCAACAAAGAGAGGATCGTCCAAAATATATATCGGGTAGCGACATCAGGATCGAAGATCTGGACCCGGCACTCCAGGACACAATTGAGACTATGACAACTCGTAATGAATCCCGCAGTTGGAATATGTCCCTTTCCAAGAATGAAAAATCAGAGCACTGGCTGCCGAAATACACTATCGATAATATGAATCTGAAGATCGGGAGCAGCCAGAGCACTGCCTCCAATCCTCAGAAGAAAGAACAAAGCTCGGAAAAGATAGATGGAAGTTTTTCCTACAGATTGAATCTCGGGGATAAGTTCAAGACCGGGCCTTTCGGCTTTCTGAAATCGATACCCCTTGTTGGTGAGCAGGTCGCTGGGACTGAGATTGGATACCTGCCAAGTAATATTGGTTTCAATGGATCTGTGGTGGAGAATAAATCTGCCAGCATCTATCGAAATCCAAATGCTATCCCACTTCCCAAGACTCATCAGCTCAGTATGACCCGATCGTATAATATTGACTGGAATTTACTAAGTACGCTGACAGCTCGATACAGTGCAAACCTCTCGAACAACCTGGATAGTCTGAAAAATAGAAAGAAGGACATTATCACCCAGGCTGATTTTGGACATCTGGGAAGCTTCAGGGAAAGCTACAATTTCAATTGGAATCCCAAAGGCATGAAATTGCTCTCACCATCCCTTACGTATGCTTCAAATTTTACGGCACTGGACAACATCACTGAGACCCTCCCTGGCCTCAATCTGAATGTCAATGCCAACACGACGGCATCAATGTCAGTCACGCTCACGGATTGGTTTGGACTTGTTCACACACCTGAAAAGAAGACCCCGGTTTCAAAAACGCCAGCCACACAGCCTGTACGGGGAAGAGGCCGGGCAAAGGCTCCTGAGGTAAATGAGCCAGAAAAAGAGGTGCCAGAGGGAAAAAAAACGGATGAAGAAGATAAGCAGTCTGTCAGCCTGACAGACATGCTTGATTTCACTTATGAGATGTTCGATAAAATTGACCCAATTTCCGTCAATATTGCCCAGGGCCGCCAAACTTCCAGCTCACGCCAGATCGAATCCATTGAGAAAGATTCGACATATTTGGTACGTGGATCAACAGGAATAGCTGATTCACTTGTGGTTACTACCATAGTAAATGAATTGAGCGTAAATGATATCGAATATGCCTACCGACTCGGTCTCAATTTGGGAGGGGACAAGTTGAATCACCCGGATGTCACCACTCCTGTAATTAATTCAGATAATTTTAACATGACCTTTCGTTCCGGCATAAAGCTCAGCAAAGAACTCAGCACCAAAATTAGTTTTGGTGTTGGGCAGAGAAACTCCATGGCGAACAGGAGTCAAGGTAAAGTGGTAGTGAACAATATGGATTACTTCCCCAGCGGTGGTCTTTTCGGCGCACCAAAAGATGAGTCAACCTCCTTTGGAAATGCTGGAATTCCCTTTCCCACACTGACGATTCGATATGCCGGTTTGAATAATATTGAATGGCTTAAAAAGTATATTAACAACGCCAGTCTGGATATGAATTACACTGGAAAGGGAGAGGAATACAGCGAAAAGGGGATCTTAAACAAACAAGTCTACTCAATCTCTTTTTCACCCCTCATCGGGTTGAATATTCAGGGGAAAAAGGATATTAACGGGTCTGTGAATTACCGGGTAACAAAAAATATAAGCAACTCAATCAGTTTAGATAAACTTACCACCTCCAATCAGACCTTCAACCAATCCCTGAATGCGAGTATTTCATACTCTCATAAGGGAGGACTGAAAATCCCATTACCCATGCTGGAGGATAAGTATCTTGAGAACAAGATCGATTTCCGAATGGAAGTCAGCTATACCCATGAACAAGTTTATTCTGGTACGGAAGAAGATAAGGATCATGATGGAATTACGACCATAAGTTTTGGTGAAGGTAATTACAATAAATCCTTTTCGCTTCGACCCAATATTCAATATAGCTTTACTGATAAGGTCTCCGGTAGTGTCTCCTATGAATATCGCATCATCGATACGCGAGCTATCGGACGTCAGGATATTTCGGATTTCCAATTTGGTGTTAATATTCAGATTAAGGGTTAGAAATTTTATGAATCGCCATATCACCATCCGAGTCGTATATTCCATTTTGTTCATGAGCTTTATCATACCGGCTCCAGCCCAGACGGGCTTCGACGCAGACCGTGCTTTCGATGATCTGATTGCGCAATGCGATCTGGGAACCCGTGAGCCCAATTCGGTCGGGGCGAAAGCTGCAGTTAAATATTTTCAGAGCGTATTGGAGCCCCTGGCTGATGAATTCTACTTGCAGAATTTTGATATGCAGGATCCTTATGCAGACCGGCAACTGAACCTGACCAACATTATTGCTCGTTTTCAACCGGAAAAAACCCAGCGAATTATTCTGTGTGCCCATTGGGATACGAGACCTAGAGCGGAATACGATAGAACATATCCTGACAAGCCAATGCTTGGAGCCAATGATGGTGCCAGTGGCGTTGCGGTCCTCCTCGAAATAGCGAGAAACCTTCAGCGCAAAACGACTGATCCGGGAATTGACATTATTCTCTTTGATGGAGAAGACTATGGTAAACCCCAGGATCTCCAGCACTATCTCCTTGGCAGTCGATATTATGTAAAACACCTGTATAAACCGGTGGCTCAACTGGTGATTTTGCTGGATATGGTGGGTGACGAGAATCTTACCATCAAGATCGATCCTGTCTCATATCAATCAGCACCGGGAGTGATGGAAGAGATATGGTCCCTGGCAGCAGATATCGGATATGATCAGTTTCGTCTGGAACTGGGTTCTGGCATGTACGATGACCATGTCCCGTTTATTGAAAGGGGGATCCCCGCCATAGATATTATCGATTTCGAATATCCCGGACCGGATAATGCCTACTGGCATACACACAATGATACACCTGACAAGTGTAGTCCGGAAAGTCTCGAAGCAGTCGGAAACACGCTATTAATTTGGCTATATCAACAATGAAAACCAGAGCCGCAAAGGACTCATTATGAGCAAAATATATGCGAATCCCTTCTTTTGGGGTGGGCCGGTGAATGGTAATACCTATCTGGCCAGACCAACTGAAGAGCAGCAGATCGCAACTGCTCTTGACAATCAGATCTCACTGGTCCTCTCAGGAAATCGCGGGACGGGAAAAACCAGTATCTTGCAATCGTTGCTGGAAAAAAGACCTGAGGTGGCTATCTATCTGGACCTGCGTTTTGTCGTAAGCCTGGATACGCTTTATCATCTTTTATTGCAGGCTCTGGGAAAAGCATTTCCTACTATGGAAAGCATGTCGGAATACAAAACATTGCAAGAATCTGATCAGATCGAGAGTTTATCACCTGTCTTTGATTTTCTATATGAGACTGCCATTTTGGATAAGAAAAGGATCGTCATGGTCTGGGATGAATTTCACCACATCCTCAAACTGAAAGATAACACGATTGCAGAGATCAAGTCCAAGCTGAAAAGGCAGCCAGGTATTAATAATGTTTTTGTAAGTCACCGTGAAGATCTCATGCAAGAACTCTTTGGTAGCCCCAAAAACCATTTCTTGGATAAATATGAACACCTAATACTACAGACGATGGACGGAAAGACGTTCAAGCAATATTTAACAAATCGCTTTCGTCGAATGGGTCTCAATGATTTTGATTTGGCTGCAGCAATTCTGGAATTCACAACGGGCCTGCCACAATTGACCCAGAAAGTCGCCCATTCTCTTGCCCAATTATGGCTGGAAGGGAATACCACAAGTCTTCTGGACAGAACGATCAAAAAGATGCTCCAGGAGCACAACGCCCTGTTTACTGCACATTGGGATAATTTTGGAATGAATGAAAGAAGGCTTTTATTGGGTTTGGCAAGCGGGCACTCACGTCCCACTGAATTGGGCTTCATCGCTAAGTTTGGCCTGTCGGCAACAAGCACGGCCCACAACACGGTCATCAAATTGTTACGCGAAGGCTGGCTGACAAATAGAGACGATGGTTACTACCTTTATGACCCGCTATTTCTTAAATGGCTGCAGAACAGGAGTGGGATAGCTTGACGGATATCATCTCAAAGTGGATCTCGGTTGACATCAGCATCGCTGAAAAGATCAAAGAGATTGCCATGGATTATGCCCTTGCAGTTGGCGGGGCGGCTGTGGTTGAGAAGGATACTACCTTTCAGGTTTCCTATCCCATGGATGACAAGGTCCATTCAATTATTCATGATTTGAAGGCATTTCTAATGGATCTGGATCCAGATGTGCTGATTCAGGAAACGGTCGTTTATCGCGAAAACTGGAATAAACAATGGCAAGACTTTTTCAAGCCAACACAGATCAGCGAGCAAATCATCATCCTCCCGGAGTGGGAAAAGGTTGAGGATTTCCCCCACAGGATAAAAACGAGGATCCGACCAGCCATGGCATTTGGTACGGGCACGCATGAAACCACCCAGTTATGTCTCCAAATATTGGAGGAGTCAATCCGCGAAAAAGATCACGTCCTGGATGTTGGGACTGGTAGTGGGATCCTGGGGATCACAGCACTTCATCTAGGGGCTGCAAACATCGATGCGATTGAGAACGATCCCCTGGCAGAAGAAAATATCCAGGACAATCTGAGCTTAAACGGGATAAGCAAAGGATTCAGGCTTCAGATCAGTGACCAGCCTATCCTTCATCCTCCCTATGACCTCCTCGTGGTGAATATCATCAAAGCCAGACTTTTCCCCATATTGCCGAATTATTTTAATGTTGTTCGACCTGAAGGTCGTGTAATTATTTCCGGCTTGCTCATCGAAGAAGAGTCAGAGCTAAAAACGCTTTTAATGGGCTCAAGCTGGCGAATTATTAATACATACACAAAAAATGAATGGATAGCTTTTTTATGCGAAGTAGATTGATATTATTACTACTGGTACTGCTGCTCCAGTATTGTGATCAAGCCCCAACGACGCTTGATTCTGAACCATTCATTGAGAGAACTGAAAGTGCTGTTTTCAATACAGAACTTTCCAGCATTGAATTCGATTATCTGTCAGGGGAATTTTTCTTCACTGCTCTGGTGACAGGCCCGGAAGCCGTTCACCAGGTATCCCTATTGCTTTGGTCTGACAGTATCCAGACGGATTCCATCTTCCTTAATGATGCGGGCCTTGAAGGAGATATTATAGCCGAAGATGGAAATTATGATGGGAACTGGGTGCTTCCGGACAGTGTCCTTCTCTTACCGGATAGTCTCTTCGTCGAGTGGGTGGATCAGGTGTGGAACGTTAAGGTGACTGTTCTGGATATAAATATGGAGGAAATCTCACATCAGCAATCTTACCAACCAGAAGTTCCTGCTGCACCAGTCATAGAAAGCATCCATCATTTTGATACCCTCACGCTACGTTCAAATGCACTGGTTCTGGATACTTTGAGACTTGAGGTCAGCCACCCTAACGGATTGGATGAGATCAGGGATGTGAGCATGATGTCAGAAAAACCGGATGGTTCCTTTGCCAATGATAGCACTGCCATCCCACTCTACGATGATGGTGGCAGGGAAATCTTTTTCACCTGGAATGGGATCGATTTTACCAGCGGCGATCAGGTGGCGAATGACGGGGTTTACAGTCTTTTACTCGCCCTGGATCCTACAACTCTTACCGGTACATATTACTGGACATTCAATGCAAGGAGCTGGGTGGGCCTGGAAGCAAAAAGTCTTAAGGATTCCCTGGTTGTACTGAGTGCAGGTGGGTCTACGACAGCCATTGGTCCGCCAATACTGGGAAGGGGAGTTTTAAAATGAAAAAGATTCTTGCTCCTCTCATACTCATCTTTGCAGTCTCCCTCCACGGGCAGTTAATGCGACCAACACAGTTCTCACTAAGTGCCGCAGATACTGTCTATGAGGGTCTCATCGGGAGTAGCATTACCGATATTGATGGCTCTGGGAATAAAGTGTGGCTTGGTTCAGGTCATGGTCTTAGCGCCAGCTTTGATGGAGGGGAAACTTTCATTGGCTATAGTCGTCAATTCTCAGATCTCGGCCGAGGGGGTATTTCTGCCCTGGAAGTGTATGGGGACACGGTCTGGGTTGCCATGGGCTTTGATTCGACGACAGCGCTAGGTGATCTCAAGGCAGGTGGAGGGATCAGTCGTTCTGTTGATGGCGGGCAGACCTGGACCTTTCTGGGACAACCCATGGACAGTTTGAGGGTCGATACCATCATTGCTGGCGATACGACATTTGCAACTTACTCTGAAATGGATCTCTGGGGTGTTACGATTAAAACAGTTGACGTGGTCACACCGATCCAGAACATCACCTATGATCTGGCTTATGATGGCACGCGTCTCTGGGCGACTTCCTTTGGAGGTGGGTTGAGGGTTTCCAGTGATCTGGGTGATACCTGGAGACGGGTCATGCTTCCCTGGGATAATTTCAATAGTCTTGATTCGCTCACCATACATTCAATAAAAGCAGACATCCTGAATGATCCAGAGAAATATGCCCTTGATCCGGTACGCTATTTAAATCACCTGGGGTTTTCAGTTAAGGCCTGGAATGACACCGTCTGGGTTGGGACCTCGGGAGGAGTAAACAGGTCAATTGATGGTGGAAAAAGCTGGCAGCATTTTCATTTTCAGAACTCGAATCTTTCTGGAAACTGGGTAATCGCTCTCAATCGTCAATTGATGGAGAATGGCAAGGAGCGCATGTGGGCCTCAACAGTGACCACTGGAGAAGGAGATATCACAGGGCTTAGCTTTTTTGAATCAGAGATGGATTATTGGCGAGCCCCCTTATTGGGAATCAGTAAATCCTGGAATATTAGCTCAAACGCCAATTCCGTCTATTCTGCCACTGATGAGGGTTTGTGGAAGTCCAAAGATGGACTTCATTTTACCCTCTTGCCAAACTTTCACAATGCAGACTATTCTGAGGTTATTTATTCTGATGAGGTCTATTCCGTATTTTTTAATGCCGATGGATCGCTCTGGGTAGGTACTGGTGACGGTTTGGCGATAAGTTATAATGATGGGCTTACCTGGAATGTTTTCAAGGCTCGGGTTGCAGATCCTGATGATACCTACTATGCCTACCCCAATCCATTTACACCCCGCTACGACAAGGTCGTTGGTGGTCAGGGCAATTTGATCATTCGATTTGTTGCGAATCTGGGTGAAGAGATTACCATAACGGTTTTCGATTTCGCCATGCATACA
This sequence comes from Fidelibacterota bacterium, assembly GCA_021734325.1. GTDB lineage: Bacteria > Fidelibacterota > UBA8477 > UBA8477 > JABMPR01 > JABMPR01. Next base: position 18,944 of record JAIPJF010000007.1, read on the forward strand.
GTCAAAAAGGTGGTTCAAGGGGGAACAGCCCATCTGGAAGGAGCTCAGGAACGCACCTGGAACGGTCGTAACGAACAGGGGTACCTGGTAGCAAACGGCACGTATTTTATCAGACTGGAAATTGGATCTGAAGTTCAGTGGACGAAAGTGATGGTGATAAATTGAGGACATTTCTTTTTAAGCACAAAGCACGCAGAAAAGGCGTAGCCTCAATTGGGTTTGTATATCTGACCGCCATTATCCTGTTTTTAATTTTAAACCAGCCACTTTTTGCATCAAGACTGGGTGGCTTTAGCGGAACCGCTTCACGCTTTACTGCTGATCCGATTGCAGCAGGAACGGGAGGGATCACTTTATTTCACAGTACCTCAACAAACAGCTATACTCAAAATCCGTCCTCGCTTTCACTTGGTAGTGACCGCCGATTTGATGCCGGTATGGTGCGTCTGTCGCTTGACCGATTCATATATACGATGAGCAGCAGTTTCCCCTTGCCCCCAACGGCCCATTTGGCCATTGGTCTAATTGCTGCAGGAACAAATAATATCCAGGCCAGGGATTCACGGGGATATTATGCTGGGGAATTGAATGATACAGAGATGAGTTATCTGGTCTCATTTTCCAACCGCTTTTCTGAAAAATTGTCCTTTGGTCTTGCTTTAAAGTATTTAGCCAAGGAGATGATTTCTGAGGAAGACTGGTTTGATCTCAAGGGAACTGGATTTGGAGCCGGAATTGGAATGTCGTTCAGTCCCGTGGAGGGAAGTACCTTTGCTTTGGCTCTAAAGGATTGGAACAGTAGCTATACCTGGAAGACTCAGGAACAGAACCTCTATGAGCAGGGTAGCAATTATCAGGACCAATTTCCCATGAGTATATCCTGGGGCTGGTTACAGGATCTTCCTTCCTTCACCCTTGCCTTTGAGCATGACTATTATTTTATTGGAGAAAATATCTTCAGGACGGCTATCATGTGGAATGGAATCAAAAATTTGCACGTAAATGCAGGACTTAGTTATGAAGATGATACTTTTTTCTCTGGTGCCAGCGCCCGTTATAGGTTTGGTCTGAAGCAACGTTACCCCATGCATCTGGATCTGGGACTGCGTTCTGGCGTTAGCGGAGAAGGTCTGCGAAACTATATTGGTTGGGGGTTAACATTCTAATGCTGAAAAGAATATTCATCATATTAAGTATTTCTGGAATGATCATGGGGCAAAGCAGTTTTGATATATTAAACACGCCCACTGATTCAAGGGACGCTGCTCTGGGAATCAGTTTGAACCCAACCGTGAAAGCAACTCGGATACTCACAGATCCAGAGCATCGGCTCACCTTCAACGTCTGGAATTGGGTCGCGGATATTCAGGGCATCTATATCGGCCTGGGCATGCAAAACACCCATCTGAGTCTACAGGCCCTCCACAGTGGAGAACTTGAATATCGGGATGAGGTGCCAACCGTTGATCCCCTCAGCACTTTTGAATACGCCTTGTTTAATATTGGTGTTTCCCACGCCCGCCAATGGAATAACATCTATCTGGGACTCGGTGGGGAGATAATCTATGAACGGACCCTTAATGCATCATCAACGGGATTATCCATGAATGTGGACGCAGCATATGACCTGAATGAAAGGCTTTTGCTGAGCGGTGGACTTCGTCACTGGGGAATCAGCGGCAAGCTGGATGAAGAAAACACAACTTTACCGGCTGAAGCCTGGATAGGTTTGGATGCTGGCATGAGTAAATTCAGTATTTTTACGGAAATCAATAGTGGCTCATTTCCCCTGGCAGTGGGTATGAGCTACCCAATTCTTGAGGGCTTTGAGCTCAGTGCCGGTACCCAGCTTGAATTCTCAGATCCTCAAATAAAAATTCATCCCTCTACTGGTTTCAGGCTCGCATTAACAAACTTTGAACTGGGCTACACCATTTACCAACTGGATCATAATTTAGGACCACGTCATTATTTTAGCTTATATTGGGCTTACTAATCAGAGAGTGGGACATGAATAAGCAATCCATTATCGAAAATTTCTCAGAGCATGTTTCTGCTGGTAAAGCGTCTTTCTATAAAAAATATGGAATGGATTTTGTTATGGGCCGCCGCGAGGGACCCTGGATGTATGATATTGCTGGTAAAAAACGGCTATTTAATTGTCATGCCAACGGGGGTGTGTTCAATCTTGGCCATCGGCATCCAGAAATAATTGAGACGCTGAAATCTGCGCTTGATGAACTGGACATTGGGAATCACCATCTGATGAGCCAGGAGCGGGCAAATCTGGCCAAACAACTGACGGATTCCATGCCAGGAGATTTGAATGTCTGCATTTTTGGTGTGGGTGGGGGTGAGGCAGTTGATCTTGCACTGAAAGTGGCCCTGGGTCATACAGGCCGAAGCAAAATAATTTCAGCTAATGGTGGATATCATGGCCACACCGGATTGGCACTCACCGTAGGTGATGCGCAATACAGAGAGCCCTTTGGCGTGGGCGCGGGAGATATGGTCCAAATCCCCTTCAATGATATCCAGGCGCTGGAAACTGCCCTGGATGAAAATGTGGCAGCAGTGATCCTGGAGACGATTCCGGCAACTCTCGGTATGCCAATTCCTGAATCTGGATATCTGGAGCAGGTGAGGTCCCTGTGCGATCGAAATGGAACACTGCTCATCATGGATGAGGTTCAGAGCGGGTTGGGGCGGACAGGAAAATTATGGGCCTTTGAACATGCCGATATCGTGCCTGATATGGTCATAATCGGTAAAGGACTTTCCGGCGGTATTTATCCCATTTCTGCGACCATTATTCGCGATCCTCTTGATCAAATCTTCAAGGAGAATCCCTTTATTCATATTTCCACTTTCGGTGGGGCTGAATTAGGCTGCCGTGTGGGACAGAAAGTCATCAGCCTGACTTCAGAGCCTGCATTTCTGAAAAGGGTTCAGATCGCAGGAGAAAAAATTCGTCGTGGGCTGGAGGATCTGCGCACGAAATATCCAAAATTCCTTACTGGGATACGGCAATCGGGACTGATGATCGGGCTGGAACTGCGTGATGAGAATGCAGGTCCTGCACTGACCAAAGCAGCTTTTGACAATGATCTGCTTATGATCTACGCCAATAATGACAAATCCATCTGCCAACTCATCCCTCCTCTGACCATCACTGATGATGAGATCGAATGGGTGTTAGAACATTTGGGCAAGGCCTTGAACGCTGCCCGGAAATTAAGAGGAGCCCTGTTGGCAAAAGAAAAGGTGGATAACTTTTTTAAACGGTTTTCAAAGCATGCGACTTGAAATAATGAATTTTACAAAAGTCATCGCAGGCCAACATTGGACCGAGATCGCCACCCCTCTAACCTGGAATAATAATTAATGAGTCTTTCCAGAGAGCGTCTTCAGGAATTTGAATCTGGCCTGGATCCCCTCGATCCGATGTCCTCCCGGATACCTTGCCAGATATTAGGATATGGTGAAATATCCACCGTTTTAATGATCGATAATGATCCCGCACAGGCTGCTAAGCGAATGCCGCTTTTTTCCACAATTAAAGCAGCCGAAGTATATGTTAAACATTATGGGACGTACTGCGACCGACTCAGGGAAGCTGGTTTGAATGTTCCAGTTGACACGACCATGTTAGTCAATGGCAAAGGTTCTCTGTCCGTCTTGTATATTCTCCAGCAACAGCTGCCGCCTGAACGCTTTTGCCATAAACTTATCCATACGGAATCACCGGATTACCTGAGGGAAATGGTAGAGCGCATAAGTGGCGAAATAGAAAAGGTTTGGAACTTCAACACACAAAACGAACCGCAGCTAAAACTTGCCATCGATGGTCAATTATCAAACTGGGTCCTGCTGGAATCAGGTGAGCTCTATTTCATTGATACCAGTACACCGCTTATGCATGAGGAGGGAGTGGAGGTTCTTGATCCTGAACTGCTCCTCCAGAGCGCACCCTCTTTTTTGCGTTGGCTTATTCGCTGGCAGTTCCTCGATGACGTAATGAGTCGCTATTATGATCGACGTCTCGTCTATACGGATCTCATTGCCAATCTTTTCAAGGAGCAGGCAGCACAGCTGGTTGATCCCTGGATCGCAATCATTAATTCACAATGCGTTGATCTTATGGAACCCCTGGATCGAGATCAGATCGAATCCTATTACAGGGAAGACAAACTTATCTGGCGCCTGTTCCTGGGATTAAGGCGTCTGGACCGCTTTATCAAGACAAGACTCCTGAGGCAGCGATACGAATTTGTATTGCCTGGAAAAATTAAACGATGAAAGAAAGCAATTTTTATGTGTGATACTTTTGTAGCATTACCGTCGGTAACCCAGGATGGCAGTATGATCTTTGGGAAGAATAGCGACCGGGAACCATCTGAGGTACAACTCTTTGAGTATTACCCGGAATGCCGTCATGATCCGCATGAGATGGTCGATTGTACCTATATCAGTATTCCCCAGGTGGAAGAGACCAATGCAGTTCTCCTGAGCAGACCCTTCTGGATGTGGGGAGCAGAGATCGGTTCCAACTCCAAAGGTGTCGTCATTGGAAATGAAGCGGTCTGGACAAAAATGCCCCTGAATAAAGAGGGTGGTCTGACCGGAATGGACCTGGTCCGTTTGGCTCTGGAACGTCGCAGTACGGCACATGGAGCCCTGGAGACCATTACGGAATTAATAGCCAAGTATGGCCAGGGTGGCAATGGGGGCTATCGCAACAAGGCCTTTTATTACCATAACAGCTTTCTCATCGCTGATCCCTCTGAAGCCTGGGTCCTGGAGACAGCTGGAAATTTGTGGGCAGCCAAAAAAGTGGAAGACTACTATGCCATCAGCAATGGTCTTACCATTGAATCAGATTTTGACCTCATGCATGAAGACTTGATCTATCATGCCCTTGAAAAAGGGTGGATCAAGAAAAAAGCAGATTTCAATTTTGCCCAATGCTATTCGGATAAGTTTTATACGACTTTTTCAGCCTGCAAGGTGAGGCAGGGAAGGTCTCAGGAACTGCTGCGCCAGAAAAGCTATAAACTGACTGATGCCTTTGCACATTTACGCGATCATGGTGAGGCTGATTATCGACCGGATACTCATTTCCTCATGAACCGGGTATGTGCCCATGCAGGAGCCAGCCCTGCCCGACAGGCGGCCCAAACAACAGCATCCTTGGTGGCTCATTTGACACCGTCAGAAAACACCTTCTGGGTAACGGCTTCGGCGAGCCCATGCACCTCTGTATTCAAACCTGTCTGGTTTGGTCCAGATCCCTTACCTACTTCATTCATGGGTGAGGACATTGGTGATTTTGATGATGATATCTTCTGGTGGCACCACGAGGAGCTCCATCGTCAGATAATACGTGATTTTCAAAACCGCCATGATCTTGTCCGCAAGGAATTTGATGCTTTGGAAAATCGTTGGCTGGGAAAAGTGAAGAATATCAAAGAAAGTGAACAGGCCGACCTTACAGCAGAAGCATTTAACCTTGAAAGAGAAACGGCTGATGCCCTGATCGCCATGATGGAATCTGAGGCCATTATTAAACGTCCCCGCTTTCCCTATCGAGGATTCTGGGATCAACAGAATGACCTGGTCAAAATGAATTTGAAATAGACTGTTCTTCGAAAATCTTCAATCCCCTATATCCAAACTTCACGCTGTTTCCCTAGCGACTGAACTCTGCTTCAATAGAATTTAATGAGGCTCTTGTTTTTCCTTCCACCAGGATGACCGAATGTTATCTTTGCCAAATGCGGCTACTCAAAAATGCGCCAATTTTAGTTCTTCTTATTGTCCTCATAAATCCGGTTCAAGCCCAATTACACAAGGTGGCTGTAGACGATTATGACAACTATACTATCGTCGGTGAACTCGGTCTGACTGTGACCAATTTTGGAATTCTTGGCGAAGGCTGGAACAATCCTGATCAACCTTCTGCCCGCTACAAACAATACGGGACTGAGCGGGAAATGGTCGAACTCATGAGTTATGGCGGTCTGTGGATCGGTGGTGTCCCTGTCGTTGACGGAGTAGACCAGCTTGCCCGAGTCTCCACGGCCATTATTGATAATGCTTTTGACTATGGTGAAGAAGGATTCGAGTTCAGTACATCCTCCTCAGCTGGGGATACCATTCACACCAGATCGACCATTTCCTCTGCCGGCACCTCCTCTCTGGCCAGTTATTTTTCCCTGGATGCAGTCAGTCAACAAGACCTCCTGGCGGATTTTAACGATTACTCTCTGAATGTCTACAGGCATGAACCGCTGGGAATCGAGGTCCACCTCGAATCCTACGCTTGGAGTCATTCCTTTATGGAATCCTTTGTGATTCTGGACTATACCATCACAAACAAGAGTAATCTGGCCGATACGTCTGGAGGCGGTTGGGACATCAAGAATCTATTTGCCGGAATCTGGGCCGATGCCTCAGTCAATAACATGAATTACAAAAGCCGCTGGGAGCCAGGCTCCGGCTTTAGCTGGTACGATAACATTAACGCCTTTGAGCGTTCCAGCAATGCCAATGGCTACCCAAGAAATATAGGCTATCAATATGATTACGACGGGGATGATGGATGGTCCAGAGCCTACTTCGGTGTCATGGCCCTTCATGGTCCAAACCGCAGATCCAAATATGATACAGATCCAAATGGTGACTGGTTTACCTATTATAATCAATGGAAATGGGGAGGGGAGGATCATCCGGCCATCGCGCAGTTTAACATGCCCCAATCAGATACGGCCAGATATTCAAAGCTTTCCTCATCCCCCTTTTATGATCGAACCTTTATTCAGGACTATGAGAGCGAGCCCTGGCTGAATGATCCAGATTCCTGGATGATGCTGGTTTCTGCTGGACCATTTGGAAGCCAGTCAAGCGGCGGCGATTTTATTCTCCCTGTTAGTGGCTCGATCAAGGTGGTATTTGCCATACTGGGTGCCCCCTGGTCCCACCAGGGATCCACCAACGACTCTCCCAGAAGACAGGACCTCCTGAAGAACGCCGATTGGGCCCAAAAGGCATTTAATGGTGAGGATGTAAACGGAAATTCTGTCCTCGATCCCGGTGAGGATCTGGATCAGAATGGGATCCTGGATCGCTACATTGTCCCGGAGCCACCACCCTCGCCTGACATGGCCCTGATCGCCGAGGATCAGAAGGTAACACTATACTGGAACAACAGACCGGAATTCACCCTCGATCCTGTATCCCGTAAACATGATTTTGCCGGATATCGGATATATGGGAGCGCCAAGACCAGCGGTAATACAGAACAATATACCCTCCTGACAGACTTCGATCTTATCGGAGATGAAATTGGGTATGATACAGGTTTTGATCTGGTCCGCATTACCGATGAGACAGGAGCTCAGGACTCTGTCAATATTCAAGGCCGTTATTATCACTATCGTTGGGTCAACGAAGGGGTCAAGAATGGTTGGCCAGCGAAAACAACGTATTCCATCACAGCTTATGATAGTGGTGACAAAAACACAGGTCTTGAAAGTCTGGAAAGCTCTCGAAATGAAAACCGCAGAAGTGTCATACCCGGTACTCCGCCCACGGATGAAATGATCTTAAGACCAGCCTCGGTCTATCCGAATCCATATCGGGTTCAGGCCAAATGGGATGGGACAGGTCAACGCAACCGTTTGATCTGGTTTCGCAATCTTCCCAGTTCCGCCATTGTAAGAATTTACACTCTTGGTGGAGACCTGATCGAAGAATTGGACCATGAGGCGGACACTTACCAGGGAGGCGATATATCCATTCTTCCAGAAGGTAATACCGTATTCTCAGGCGGAGAACACGCCTGGGACCTCATTAGCAAATATGATGAACCCATTGCTACCGGTATGTATGTTTTTACAGTTGAGAATTTGGAAAATAATGAAGTTCAAGTCGGTAAATTTTTAGTGATTAAATAAGAAGGAGAAGCACATGAAACGTTTCTTAATGCTGGTATTGGTTATCTCGTCTGCTGTCATTGCACAAACAGTCGATTTTGAATCAGATATTCAGCCTATTTTTACGAACAACTGTATTTCATGCCATGGTGGCGCTACACCGCAGAATGGTTTGAGTCTTGAAAGCGGTCAAAGTCTTGCGAACTTGGTGAATACTCTATCAACAGGTTATTCAGCAAAGTACAGAGTGCTGACCGGCGATACAACCAATTCAGTAATTCACAACAAGATCAATGGTACCAACTCAGCAACCTTCGGTGGTCAGATGCCGCCAAGTGGAGGAGGGTTGAGTACAGTAGAAAAGAACAAGATCGCCACCTGGATTATGGAACTGGCAATGATTCCCCTGGACATTGCAGAGGCAAAGATGAACCCGGATGGTGCTTTTATGACCATTAAGGGTATTGTGACCAGCCCCAATCTGAGTGCTTCCTATACCAGTCCTCCCCGTTCCGACTATACAGTACAGGATCCTACCGCTGCATTGAATCTCTATGCGTTTACATTTGACAATGGATTGGAACTGGGTGATTCGGTTATGGTCACCGGTGAGTTGGATAACTATAATGGCAAGTTCGAGATCATTCCCGATGCTGAAACAGATGTAGTCGTTATCAGCAGTGGGAATGCACTCCCTGCGTTTCAAACGGTTACCATAGCAGAGTTGATTGCGAACGGTGAAAACTATGAATCAGAATTGATCATCATTGATAGTGCCAGGGTTGTCAGCGGAACCTGGCCTCCGGATCCCGGCCCAAGGAGTGGTGTGAACATGACCATTACAGATCCGACTGGGGAAACCCTGACCATGCGCATAGACATTGACACTGACATTTATGGCACTGAGCCCATGCTGGGTTACTTTGAGCTGAAAGGCTTTGCCAGTCAGTATGATAGTTCAGATCCCTATGATAGCGGTTACCAGGTTTTCCCCCGCTTTTATAGTGACTTGACTCCCATTGGTGATCCTGCGCCTCTGATCTCTGATATCAGCCAGGATCCTCCTGGACCAACCCCCACTGACGACGTGACCATTACGGCGAACATTGTCGACAACGTGAGTGTAGAATCTGCTTCGATTTCCTACACGGTTGATAACGGTGTGGAAATGGCGGTTGCCATGACCGCTGGTGCCGAGAACAGCTATAGCGGTGTGATTCCTGCCCAGGCTGGGAACGCCCTGGTTAAATACACTTTGAATGCGACTGATAATTATGGCAATACCAGCACATCAAGTGAGTATTCCTACATCGTATACGGTGGCATTGTAACCAGTATCGCGTCCATTCAGGATGGAACGGTTGCCGTGGATTCCATTGTTACTGTTCAAGGAATCGTAACAGCTGAATCCTATGCATTTGGAATGAGTTATTATTTTATTCAAGATGCTGAAACACCCTGGTCAGGGATCAAGGTCGATGATCCTGACCGTCCCATGGCACAAGGAGATGAGATACGTTTCAAGGCCACGGTGGAAGAGTATTATGATATGACTGAGCTCGTTGATGTTTCAGCTTATGAGGTTCTGAGTACAGGTCATCATGTGGAACCGATGATTATTGCACTGGATGCCGATATGGAACAGTATGAAGGATGTCTGGTTCGTATTGAAAATGTAGTGGTCGACAATCCCGATCTGGGCTATGGAGAATGGAGTGTCAGCGATGGGACGAATACCATGGTCATCGATGATGCTGCAGACTATTTCTATTCGCATCCAGCTGGTGAAACCCTTGCTTCTGTGACTGGTATTCTGGATTATTCCCACAGTGCCTTCAAAATTCAACCGCGTTTAGCCATAGATATTCCAATGGCGAATGGTTTTACACGTATCCAGGCCATTCAGCAGGTGAATTATTCAGATCTTCTGCCCCATTATAAGGAACTGGATAACAGTCTCTATTTTAGAGATACCAGTTACTATTTTGCAGGATGGACAGATTCCCTGGAAGTCACTGTAGAAGGACTTGTCACCATGCCAACAGGTCTATCTTATGCTGGTGCTGGCGTAAAATTCATTTTCCAGGATGCGAGTGGTGGTCCCTGGTCATCCATTCTTTGCTACGACCCGGATAGCCTGACCTTTCCAACACTGAGAGAGGGCTATAAAATCCAGGCTACTGGCTATATCTCGGAATTCACGACTCCCAGTGATGATGGTGCAGCATCCATGACCGAGTTTTTTATTACGCAGGATATTGAAGTCGTTGCCATCAATCAGGACCTGCCGACAGAACCCCTTGTAAATACTGGTGACCTCCGCTGGCCGACCACGGCCGAGCAGTGGGGGAATGTGGTCGTGAGGGTTGAAAACGCAAGGATTATTGAGAATAACCCCACCGACTTTGACATATTGGCAATCGATGATGGATCGGGAATTGTGTATGTCGATGACGATTCAGACAGTCTCGCCAATTACATCCAGCCACCTGCTGGATCAAAGTATGACATCGTTCGGGGATGGGTCTACCACCACTATGGTGAGTATTCGGATTCGACCACATATAAACTAGTCCCCCTTTATGTGCGTGATCTGATACTGAATACGGTTTCAGCCGAAGAAAGAATCTTGCCGGATACCTATGCGATTCATAACTATCCGAACCCCTTTAATCCATCCACCAACATCCGCTTTAGTATACCGGAAGCAAATACTGTTCAGCTGCTCATCTATAATCAGCTTGGACAACTAGTAGCTACTCTGGTGGACGAGAGTCTGAATGCTGGTGAATATGAAATCGCCTGGCGCGGTATGGACAGCAGGGGTATGCAACTTGCATCTGGTCTGTACTTCTATCGATTGATAGCAGGGGATACGCAGCTGGTCGGCAAGATGACTTACCTGAAATAAATGATCACCGATTGGCAATTTAATTGCTATCAAGCAACCCCCGGCTTTCAAGCCGGGGGCTTTGGTGACTCATGGGATGGTGGTCTCAATAAGGTTTAGAAGAGAAAGGTATAATCCGGGTTCATGCATAAATTAGAAAAACGGTTCAAGCAATTAAGTATAGGCAATATTCTGTTTGTCCTATTGTTGATTGCTGCCTGTGATTTTATGGATAACCCATTCCTGGAGGATCTTCCCCAGGATAGCCTGCAGAACGCCACTCCCGAAACACATTTGTTTTTGAACTTTGCTCCCCTGTCAATCGACACGATAATTTCTGACACGAGTGCTGATACGACCTTTATCTACAGTCATTATTTACCCGATACGACGACAAGTCAGCAGATCCTCTTCTGGTGGGGGGAAGACCCTGATGGAGAAGTCGTTTCCTATCAATATCGGTGGAGCTTTCAGGACGACTGGACCAGCACAGAAGCAGAATCTGACACGTTTTTTCTGCCCCTCGAATTGAATTATAAAGAATTCGTGTTTGAGATTTCAGCCATTGACAACCAGGGGAGTGTAGATCCCACACCGGCGACCTTGAGGATACCAGTCGCAAATTCAGCCCCTGAGATTGAATTCTCCATAAATAGCAATCCCACATCTGGAGATGACCCCAATGTTACCCATGTCACCTTCCCAACCAGAACCTTTGCCTGGTCTGTCTCGGATCTGGATGGATTGGAGACCATTAACCATATTCGCTATCGTCTGGATGAAAGCAGCAATTGGAAATATCTTGAGGGAAGTATTTCCTCTGTTACCCTCACAGATATTGATCCCGGCTATCATACCTTCTATGTTCAAGCTGTGGATACTGCTGGTTCCGCAAGCAATTTACTTCAGTTCCCCGATTCCAATGATGTCTACACTCCCAACAAGTGGCTTGTTCGTGAGCCCCAGGGAAATTTTCTTATCGTCGATGATTATGTGAATGACAATGGCACAGCTCATGCATTCTATACGGGAATTCTTGATTCTCTCTACGGACCTGACAGCTATACCGTTTTTGAAATTGGTGATGATGAAAAAGCTCTACCCAGTTCTCAAACAGATCAAGTTGCCATGTACAGCTTTTTTGAAACCGTCATTTGGTACCATTTCACCAAGGCTCCGAATCTGGATGATGCAGACCTCTCCCTCAGAAACTATCTTGAAAACGGGGGGAATATCTTTGTATCCTCCTTGTACATAAACCCGGAGTACACCTTTATCAGCATGGATTCGAGCTTTAATTTTACCACAGATAATTTTGTTGGGGCAAACTTTGCGATACAAATGATGGATCCCTTCGCCAGCGATCCAGATGCAGTGCTTCCAGATACTCTGGTCTCAGAGAAATCTATTCCATATCCACTCTTCGCTTTTTATCCAAAGACAAATCTTGAGCCCGGAGAATCAAGCAGAGACCTCTTCCGTTTAACTGAACCAAGAGCAAATTTTGCTGAATCCTGGACAGGTTATCCACCCGTTGCGCAGCTTTATAAACCGACTCCGTCTGCAGGTCAATGCGTGTTCTTCAGTTTACCTTTTCACAAATTCGCCGCAAACAACAATACAACTCACGTCATGAACATTATTTTGAATCAGGTGTTTGAGTAGTGCGATTCATCCAAACCACATTTCTGACCCTGCTTCTGCTGTCTGCGGCTTATTCCCAAAGCACTTGTGTGATTGAAGGCCAGGTTGTAGACCAGGCCAGTTCAATACCACTGCCCGGTGTTAATGTCATAATAAAAGGAACTTATTATGGAGGAGCGACTGACCTGGATGGTCGATTTGAACTGACAGGCATGTCACCTGGCGTCTATGACATTGAATTCACCATGATCGGCTATAAAGTGGTTCTGAAAACCGGAGTTGTCGTGACCACGGCCGAACCGGCAAAAGTAAATATCGAGCTTGAAGAAACCACCTTGGCTCTCGGTCAGGAAATAGTTGTCGAGGGAGAGAGACCCCTGTTGGAGGTCGACCAGACATCATCGAGCGTGAGACTTACTTCAGATGAGCTCAAGATGAATATTGTCGAAAATATTTCAGACATCCTGGCAGAACAGGTGGGGATCACCTCCCAGGATAATGAAATCCATGTCCGTGGAGGTCGTGTTGATGAATCCATGTTCATCGTGGACGGCATGTCGGTAAAGGACCCCCTCTCTGGATATTCTAACAATCTGTATGTGAACGTGGACGCCATCGAGGAGCTGGAGGTTATTACTGGTGGATTTAATGCTGAATATGGCCAGGCTATGTCCGGCATTATCAATATTCGCATTAAAGAGGGCTCCCAGAATTATCATGGAACCGTGGCCTATTCAAGTGATGATTTCGGTTTATCAGAGCTGCCATGGGAAAGCTTTAATAAAGATCGCCTTGAATTTACGCTAAGTGGTCCAGATCCTGTAACTGGGATGCTGAAGACACTGGGATTGCCCATCCCGGGAGATTTCAGCTTTTTTGTTAATGGCTATATGCACCTGAATGATACCTATCTACCCCAGGCTTCTGAATTGGTACCCTCCCAGGAATGGATGAGCAAACTCACCTTCAGGGAAGAAAATGACTGGCACGCACTCTATAAATTGACCTGGAGAATGAACAATCAACAAAAATTCAGTGTTTCCTACGATCGATCACTGAATATCAATCAGGGCTATTTCATGTCCCGCTTTCAGGGCAGTAGTGGATTTCCATACGAATACAAGGAAATGTTGGATAATTATAATACACTGACAAAAGAATCCATATTAACCACATTTCTGTATACGCATACGCTTTCACCTAAGCTCTTCTATGAAATTACCGCCGGTCGTTTCTTTACTAATCTGCATTCCGCAGTCCAGGGAAAACACTGGACAGAGTATGAGCAAACCATAGATATCAAGCCGATCAATTACTATCCGATGGGGATCACAGGCCTGATCAATATTGCGTATGGTGATGAATTTTGGGATCATGGCGATGCTCCAGACTGGTATGACTATTATTCAGACAATTTATCACTGGATCTAGATGTAAATTATCAACCTTCTCAGCGCCACAGCTTCAAGACTGGATTTGAGCACAAGCAATCCGAACTCCAGGTAATTGATATTGATTCACCCTGGCTGGGAGAGTCTGGCCTGGGACGCAACTATGATTTTTTCAGGGTCACAACAGACTATGGATCCATTTATCTCCAGGACAGGATCACTTTTGATGGGATGATAGCCAATCTCGGAATTCGCTACGACTACTGGTTCCCAGGTGACTATCTGGAAGATGCCATTGCCGATTCCACTGTGCTCACAATCACTGATGCTTCCCGGGAAAAATTCTATGCAGATACTTTTGAATTGTTCGGTAAACGGGGGAAGGGCCATTTAAGTCCCCGTCTTGGTATATCGCATCCTGTCACGGACTCCGATGTCCTTTATTTTAATTATGGTCATTTTTCACAATTACCCACCTTTAACTATGTCTATGCCAAATTGCGTTCATCGGCTGAAGCAACTTACCAGTTGTTTGGAAACCCCAACCTGAACCCCAAAACCACAGTCGCCTATGAAATTGGTATCAAGCATAAATTTGATGCCAATCAGGTCCTTGAAATCAAAGCCTTTTATAAGGACATGTTCGATTACGAAACCAGTCAGCGTGTGACTCTCTACAATCCTCGCTATGGGCACCTTTCCTATCTCATCTATGTGAATATGGATTATGCCCGTTCCAGGGGAATTGAAGTCAAATTCAAGCGCCGCTTCGCAAAGTATTTTTCCGCTGATGCTAATCTGAGTTACAGTATTACCACGGGGAAAAGCTCGACCCCTCTGGACAATCTTTTGGTTGAAGCAGGCAGGCTCGATGAGAAACCGCTTGGAGAAAATTTTCTACGCTGGGACCAACCTTTAAGCCTCTTTACCAATCTCCATTTTAATGTCGGGCCGAAAGATAAATTTCAGCTCCTGGGAGTTCAGCTTCCAAAGAACTGGGGTGTGTCGGCACGCATCGAATATGAAAGCGGTCGTCGCTATACGGCCATGGAGAATGTTACCCTCCGCGAAGAGGATGGACAGCTATACTATGAAGGGACACCGAACAGCGATACACCTTATTCTGAATTGGCCGAGCCCATCACCACTGTTGACTTGAAGCTGAACAAATTCTTTGACCTGGGACCCACTGAATGGAAAGTATATGCGACCATCGAGAACCTGTTTAATATAAAACAACCCAGATTGATCAATCCTTTTACAGGGAAAGCTTATGATCCGGGGGAAATATTTTCCTACAGCTATATCAACAGTCCAAATCCCAATTACAACGAGGGCCGGTACTATACACCGCGTACAGTTGAGTTCGGTGTGAGCATGAGGTTCTGATGAAGCGGATACTTTCAATACTCCTGTTTCTTATCTGCGTCCAGTTCACACTTGCTCAGGGGAATCTCTTCCCCCGCCTTGGTGGTCAGAGAGCAGGCACCTCATCTTTCTCATTCCTGAAAATACCTGTGCACGCTAGAGCTCATGGTTTGGCAGGCGCCTATACAGCGATTGCAAACGATGCGAGTAGTCTCTTCTGGAACCCTGCCGGTGCAGCGCAGATTTCAGGGAGAATGGACGTTACCATGGATCAGAGCCAGTGGATCGCCGATTTTCAACTCGCCAGCTTTGCCGGCGTGTGGCAGTTTGGCGGAATCCATCACCTCGGAGTCTCTGCCCTAGCCCTGTATGCGCCACCTACGGAAATAACCACAGAATATCGACCGGACGGGACGGGAGAATATTACAACTATGGAAATATGTTGTTGGGTCTGACCTATGCATTGAGAATGACAGATCGATTCTCTTTTGGGCTTGGGACGAAAATAGTTGAGGAACAGTTGGCCGATCTGACCATGCACGCGATATTGCTGGATCTGGGAACCTACTATCGAACAGGCTATAAGGATCTGCGCTTTGCCGTTTCTCTGGTCAATTTTGGTAGCCCGGCAAGACCTGAGGGTGTCTATCTAAATCAGGACAGTGTGGAGACACACTATGAATCCTTCTCTCCACCCACTATTTTTCGACTTGGGGTCGCCCATGAATGGCTGCAATCTGATCGGCAGGAGCTGACCAGCTCTATTCAGTTAAATCATCCAGTAGACAATGCCGAGAATATATCACTAGGTCTGGAATATGGTTTTGCCCAGATGCTGTACCTTCGTACTGGGAAGATATTTGGGGATGATACAAGCCCCTGGTCTGCAGGGGTGGGGCTCCGTTGGGCTGGATTTTCTTTCGATTATTCCTATGCTGACATGAATGACCTGAATCGTGCTGAACATTTTAGTTTTGGTTGGTCCTTCTGATGGAATACCTCAATCGACTTGGCTTATTCCTGATGATCATCCTGATCAATGCTTGTGGTTTTAAAACCGAGCTCCCCACAGAAAGTTATCTGATCGAACCAACCTTTGGAGCCGGCAACAAATCCTATATTAGAATCAGCCCTGACTGGGATCTCACCAGTGGCTATGATTTTCAGCGACCCTGGGATATCGTGGTGGGTGCCGATGGATATCTGTTCATAGCAGATCATGACCAGCCGCGAATCCACACACTAAGTGCGGCCGGGGTCGAACTAACCAGTAGCGATGATTTTGGTAATGATTTTACAGCGCTTACAGATTTGAAGACCAGCACAGGGCAATCGATCTTTCCCATGGCAATTGCCCAGGATTCCAGACTGAATCTTTTTATTGCCGACAGCAGCAACCGTCTATTTGTATGGAATCAATATCTCAATAATGTTGGTGTTGATTCCATGGTGAGTGCAGTACAATTGCGGTCACCAGAGGATGAATTACTCTGGGTTGCTAATTTTGACTCAGTGGCGTTGCTACAGACATCCGGTTGGGAAGTTGAATCGCTGATCTGGAGCTCGGAAAATGTGGATCAGTGGCTGGATCCCTACTTGTTCTGGGATGCAAGTGAAAGTTCTGAAGCTGCCCAGGTCGCCAAATATTTCATCAAACCGGATTTAGTAAGGGTGACGGGCGTGAGTACCTTTGGTGATTACTGTCGCATCTCGGATGCACACGGAAATGCGATCATCACACTTTCATATGTACCGGCAGCCCTTCTTATGACTGGTGATGGTGAGGAAATGATTGTTTATCGGGGAACCATGACTGAAAGAACCGTCTCCACAGGGACTGGAAATGGAACCGTCAATGATCCCAAGGGTTTGAGCCATGATGCTGAAGGTGGTATTTACTATACGCAGTGGGGGGAGAATTTCAGCGTCCATAAAGTTGGTGGAAGCGCAGGCTTTGAGTATGGCCAGGATGATATCATGGAGATTGAAAGATACGACCATGCATCCGATGTCATCCTTGACCTGACAGGGAATATTTATGTGGCAGACACGGGTCACAATCTGATACAGCAGTTCTCCTCATCAGGCAATTTTTTATACAATATCGGAATTAGTAAGGTTCTGATCGACTCAAGTATTACCGACTCCATTCTGATTGGCTCTGAGTACCAAATAGTGGAGCGAGACACGAGTTTTCAGGTGGAAGTAGCCGACAATTTAAGCAATCCCAGAAGTGTCGCAGTAGACGGGACTGGTGTTATCTATATCGCTGATACTGAAAATAACCGGGTGATGAGATATCGTCTTTCCACTGAGCTGGACTACACGACGGGCAATTAATAAGCTCATCTCGCTTAAATTTTATTAACCATACCTCTTACCAATCGATAAATTAAATCCGCATGAAATATATTCGTCCTATCAGTATCATTATCGCTCTTCTACTCCTCATCATCCTGATATTCATTGCGATGGGAAAAACCCAGCAGATGATCGTTGTTTATGAGGGTAACACGCGACAGGAACCGGTCATTATGACCCCGGGAAAATTTCAGGGAAGTGAATGCGGAATGATCATTCATGATTTATCCTATGCATCACAGGTGATCGCTCCAGACGGGAAGACCTGGTTTTTCGATGATCACGGCTGTATGGCGGCCTGGCTGAATCACAAGCCATTTGAGAAGGATGCTGTGATCTGGGTCCCGGATCTTGATAGTGGAAAATGGATAGATGGTCGCAAGGCCTGGTATAGTCGTACTGATGATACTCCCATGTCCTATGGTTTTGGTGCTTATTCAGAGCAGAAGGACGGCTTCGTAGATTTTTACGAGATGCAGCAATTGATGCTGAAAGGTGAGACATTGGCGAATCCGAGTGTTCGGAAGCAACTTCTGGAAAAATAATGGAAACCGTAGACATATTATCAGTGATCACCATCGCATTTCTGGGATCTTTTGGACACTGCATTGGTATGTGTGGGGGGATTGTCATTGCCTATTCAACAGCAGGCCTGGAGCATGACCGCAGTACCGGTTCTCGCGCCGCTTCCCACTTGCTTTATTCTCTTGGCCGGGTGACAACTTACACGGTATTGGGAGCTGTGTTTGGTTTTCTCGGTGGCGTTGTTGTCTTCAATAATACCACCAATGGCATCTTGTGGATCGTAGCAGGTATTGCCATGGTTCTGGCTGGTGGATCGCTCCTCGGAAAGATCAAGTTCCTATCCCTACTGGAAACCTCTTTTTCAAGTTCAAAATGGTATCGTGAAAATTTTAAATCACTTCTAAAGACAGAATCAATCGTCGGCTACTATCTCCTTGGAATGCTAAATGGTCTGCTACCCTGTGGATTTGTGTATTTTTTCGCCATTACGGCTGCCAGTACAGCAAGTCCAGTATCCGGTGCATTCGTCATGTTTATTTTTGGACTGAGCACCATCCCCGCCTTATTCGGGCTTGGCTTTTTTGTTGGTCTTTTCAAACAACTGAGATTCAGACACATCATGACCCAATTGGCATCATACGCAGTCATTGCCTATGGCTTATTCACGCTTTACAATGGCTATAGATATCTTGTAGAGCCTACACGTACTATACTGGAATGCCATTAAACTCGATTAAATGAAAAATCCGCCAGAAGCGGATCACATACAGTCAAACATTTTTAAATTGGTTTTATCTGAACAGCGCTTTTACTGATCCCCAGGTGTGATTCACATTGGAAATGTTTGACTCGACAGTGATATCATAGTTGCCTGGTTCATTATCACCCGAGGTGTTGGTGATTTTCAGGCGATAGTGAAAATTTCTTCCAGATACCTTCGCCATAATCGAGTCATCAACGTAGGTATAGCTACTGCTCTGTCCCTGAGCGAAGAGAAACCCAATCTGGTAATAGTTGATTCCATCTGCACTGCGCTGTATTTCAAAACCTTTGATCTGGTTTTCTGCATCAGTTCTCCACTGTAAAATGATGCGTGTATCTTCAGCCCAGCCCTGGAGGTCAGAAATCGTATTTCCGGCCCAGAGACCGGAAATGAGCACAAGTACAAGAAATGTGGTTTTGAGATATTTCACGAGCCGAAAATAGTTAAGTCGTATGGGCAAACCAACGTCTTTTTATTGCTTATTTGAATGCAGTTGATGTGAATCATACCTGGCGTCTGGCCTATTTTCTTGAGAGACGTCCAAACCAGATTCGTAGAGACAGGCCACCCAGGGGAGCATATTTTGGGTTAAAGCCATAGTCTGATTCTGGTTTTCTACCTGAGAAATCATGGAAATAGCCCATCTCAGCCCCCCAGTTGCCCTTGAAATTCAGACCATAAAGCACCCCAAACTGATGGGTTTTATCCCCCCACATTCCTGTGATCAGATAGGCGTATCTGAGGCCGAGATAGCCATAGTTAAAAATATCCTTCTCGGTCTTTTTAA
Source organism: Fidelibacterota bacterium (assembly GCA_021734325.1). Lineage (GTDB taxonomy): Bacteria > Fidelibacterota > UBA8477 > UBA8477 > JABMPR01 > JABMPR01. The sequence continues at coordinate 38,608 of JAIPJF010000007.1, forward strand.
ATTTTTTACCATCAACTTTGACAATCGAAGTGATCGGCTTTCGGGAAATGTTGTAGTAGGTAGCTTCCACTGTACTCTGCTCGGCGTAAGTGCCTGCCAGATTCAGGGTGTGCAGTTTTTCCCCTTCATCTCTCAAAGTAAGGGTCATGTCAAGTCCCGTTCCAAGGATGGGAAGGAGACCGATTCTAAGACCTGCATCCATTCTCTCGCTTAAGCCCTTTCTAAACAAGAACTGGGGCGCAATGTTCTCAGCCGAAAGAAGCACTCCCTGGTAGGTTTCACCTGGTTTCAAAGGGTCAGGTGATACAACCGGATGCGATGTACAGGCTACAAACAGAATTAAAAACGGTGAAAAGTATGAAATCAATTTTAGCATGTCATTGAATTTCCTACGGACGAGTTGGATTGACAAGGGTTTTGTTCCTCTTTGATTCTCGAAGCGCAGAATTCAGGTCATCACGATCATATACTTAAACAATTGGGAAATGCGCAAAACCTTTTGGTAAACAACGAGATTTGTTAGATTGTGCACATGGATACGAAACTGGAAATAGTAAAAGACTGGATATTTCGCTACACCGGTGTTGAACCGGAGGCATTTGGTGACAGAATACTTTTAACGAATTTTCACAACTATGTGGATAAATTTGCAGAACGATTTGATGTGCCCATTCATGGAAAAAATCGCTCCATGACGGTAGCTACAAATAAAGATGGATTGAGCATTATTAACTTCGGCATGGGAAGTGCAAATGCGGCCACGATTATGGATCTGCTCTCTGCTGTAAAACCCTATGGTGTGCTCTTTTTGGGAAAATGTGGTGGTTTGAAAGAATCGACCGAACTGGGACATTTTATATTACCCATCGCCGCCATTCGTGGTGAGGGAACCAGCAATGATTATTTGCGCCCTGAGGTCCCTGCCATGCCGAGCTTTAAAATTCATAAATACATCTCTCAGATACTGGTGAATCATGGACTTGATTATCGTACTGGAGTGGTCTATACGACCAACCGCCGTGTATGGGAACATGATCAAGCATTTAAGAAATATCTGCGGGAGATTCGCACCATTGGAATCGATATGGAAACAGCAACCATCTTCATTACAGGTCTGGCCAACGATATTCCCCGTGGTGCCTTGTTGCTGGTAAGTGATCTGCCCATGGTAGCCGAGGGAGTCAAAACCGAGGCTCTGGATCAGAGTGTTACTAAAAAATATGTGGACCTGCATTTGGAAATTGGAATCGAAGCCATGACCCATATCGCCGAACAGGGTGAACAGATTAAACATTTCGCGTTTTAATCATCTCTTATTGCGCAATACCTGGTGTTTTCTTCAAGATAAGAAATTGATTTCCAGGACTTTAACATTATTGGCATCGCCTGGGGACCGCGTTTATATTGCGCTCCCTTATTAGGGCTTAGCATGAAACGGATGGAAAAGATTATAAAAGCGGGAACCGATGACTCCATGATGAAGGAAGTATCCAGTAAAGTCAATTTTATCGAATTAGAACACGAGATGCTCGAGTTCTGGGAAAAAGAAGACATCTTTAACAAACTCAGAACGCAGAACAAAGGAAACCAGCACTGGTCCTTCCTCGATGGGCCGATTACAGCCAATAATCCCATGGGTGTCCATCATGCATGGGGACGCACCTATAAAGATCTATTCCAAAGATACCACGCCATGCTGGGTAAGGAGCTCCGCTACCAGAACGGGTTTGATTGCCAGGGTCTTTGGGTTGAAGTGGAAGTAGAAAAAGAACTTGGTTTCAAATCAAAAACTGATATTGAGGCATACGGCATTGAAGCATTTGTAAACAAATGCAAGGACCGCGTTCGCAAGTTCTCAGCCGTTCAAACGGAGCAGTCCAAGCGGATGGGATACTGGATGGACTGGGATAACTCCTATTTCACAATGTCTGATGAAAACAATTATACCATTTGGGGCTTTCTGAAAAAATGTTTTGACCGAAACATGATCTATAAGGGCTATGATGTAATGCCGTGGTGCACCCGATGCGGGTCGGCACTCTCTGAACATGAGATTGCCACAGAAGGCTACAAGGAACTCACCCATACATCCATATATCTAAAATTCCCATTACTCGGTCGTGAGAGCGAATCCTTGCTGGTGTGGACGACCACCGCGTGGACACTTTCATCCAACATAAAGGCCGCTGTTCATCCTGATTTGGATTATGTCAAAGTGAAACAGGGTGATGAAATATTCTACCTGGCCCAGGGACGTCTTTCAATTCTCCAGGGTGAATATGAGATTCTGGACACCATGAAAGGTACTGCTCTACATGGTTGGGAATACAAAGGCCCCTTTGATGAATTACCTGTACAGAAGGACATTCACCATTCAGTGATCTTCTGGGATGAAATTTCAGAGAGTGATGGAACCGGTTTCGTTCATATCGCCCCTGGCTGTGGAAAAGAGGATAACGCCCTTGCCAAAGAATTGGGCTTTCAGGTTATCAAACCCATTGATGAGTTTGGAAACTATCTCGAGGGTTTTGGCCCATGGACCGGTAAAAATGTTATGAATATAGGTGACGAGGTCATTGATGATCTTTCTGCCAAGGGGCTGCGCTATAAACGTGAACCGATCACCCATCGTTACCCGACCTGTTGGCGTCATGGAACAGAGCTGGTTTTTCGACCTGTTGATGAGTGGTTTATCCGTATGGATGACCTCAGGAATGAAATTGCGGAGAATACGAAAAAAATTGAATGGATTCCATCCTACGGCAAGGAACGGGAGCTGGATTGGCTCAAAAACATGCACGACTGGATGATCTCCAAAAAAAGATATTGGGGCTTGGCATTACCCATTTGGACCTTTGAAGATGGCTCCTTTTATGTCGTAGGCTCAGAAACCGAATTAAAAGATTTAACCGTTGAGGGCTGGAAGGAATTTGAAGGTAAGAGTCCCCATAAACCCTGGATCGACCTTGTCAAGATCAAGCATCCCGTCACCGGTCTGATTGGAACAAGAGTTCCGGATGTTGGCAATCCGTGGCTGGACGCGGGTATTGTACCTTATTCAACTATGGGGTACAGGAATGACAGAGAATATTGGGAAAAATGGTTTCCAGCTGACTTCATTGTAGAGTCCTTGCCGGGACAATTCCGAAACTGGTTCTATGCGATTCTTGCCATGAGCACAGTGATGGAAAATCGTCCCCCGATCAAGACCATAATGGGGCATGCTTTGGTAAAAGATGAGCATGGTGACGACATGCATAAATCTGCCGGGAATGCGATCTGGTTTGAAGATGCTGCTGAAAAAATGGGAGTGGATGTGATGCGCTGGATGTACGCTTCCCAGGTTCCGGTCAATAACCTGAATTTTGGCTATGGAGCTGCGGATGAGGTGCGCCGGAAATTACTGACCCTCTGGAACACCTATTCATTTTTCGTAACATACGCACGCCTGGACGAATTCGACCCCCTGTCACCGCTGGATGAATCCACCCTCACCGAACTGGATAAATGGGTATTGGCTCGCCTGAATCGTCTCATCGTAGAGAGTCGTCGAGATTATGAATCATATCAGACAGATAAGCTTATGCACAAGATCAACCGCTTTGTCGATGATCTTTCCAATTGGTATGTCAGACGTTCCAGACGGCGTTTTTGGAAAAGTGAAAATGACACAGATAAGTGGGCCGCGTATCACACGCTTTACAAAGCCCTGTCAACCATCGCAAAGGTTATTGCACCTGTTGCGCCTTTCTTCACCGAAGCCATGTATCAAAATCTGGTGGTTTCACTTGATCCAGAAGCTCCACAAAGCATTCACCTGTGTCGTTTTCCTGAAGTGGAAGAGCAATGGTTGGACGAAGATCTACTACGACGCGTCGATGTGGTTATTAAAACCGTTGAACTGGGACGGGCTGCCCGAAATAAAGCAAATTTGAAGGTTCGTCAGCCATTGGCAAATATTTCGGTCTTCTTTCCATCAACGATTGACCGAGAGTATATCCAGGATCTGGAGGAGCAGGTACTGGAAGAGCTGAACATTAAGGCTTTAACGGTAATTGAAAAACCGGATGATTTGGTCCAATTCGATATCAAGCCTAATCTTGGTCTACTGGGGCCGAAATATGGCAAGGAAATGGGGACCATCGCAAATCTCATAAAAAATGCTGATGCACAGGTGCTTATCAGACAATCTAGAGCAAATGAGACTGTTCAACTAACTGGGGATGGCAAGTCATTCGAATTGCTACCTGATGAAGTCTTGATTTCAACCATTGAACCTGAGGGTCAGGCACTTGTGGAAGAGGCTGGGGTGATAGTCGCAGTCGACACCAAACTGACCGAAGCACTTCTGAGTGAAGGGATGGCTAGAGATTTTATTCGGAATGTTCAAAACATGCGCAAAGATGCTGGATTTGATGTTTCAGACAGAATCCACATATTCTATCAGGCAGATCAGACACTGGAGGCTGTGATCAGCGAACATGAATCATATATTGCCAGCGAGACCTTGGCCGAGAAGATCGCAACCGGATCAAAAGAAGGTCTTTTCCAGACTGAATTCAAGTTGGGAAAAAGTAAATGTATTGTAGGGATCGAACGCCATTAAGCAGATGCTAAAATATCTAAGCATTACTCTCGCCATAGTCATTCTGGACCATGGCACCAAGTATTGGGCAATATTGGAACTGAAGGGCAAAATGGCCTGGCCGCATGGATGGACCCTCTTCCGTCTGGATTATGCTGAAAATTACCATATGATCTTCAGCCTGAGCTTTATCCCCATGCCCCTTGTCAATACACTTGCAATTGCAGCCATCGGCTTGCTGCTCTACCTGCTTTATGAATATAAAGATAAACATATTCTCCCGAGCATTGGTTTGGCATTTATTTTGGGAGGAGCCTTTGGCAATATTCCAGAGCGTTTGATCCGTGGATATGTGGTGGACTTTATAAGCGTTGATTGGCCGGACTGGTTGTTTTTTACGCGCTGGCCAACCTTCAATATCGCAGATAGTGCCGTGAACGTTGGGATGGTGTTGTACCTTGGTTATGTATTTTTTGTAGAAGGCAGGAGAGAGCAGCTAGAGCCCGATACTGGATCCGAGAACTAACTCACAAGTATCCATTCATAAATCTTTTCATTGCTTCCCCCTACAGCTATATTTAGTCAAGGCGGTAATAAGTGCACAGATCGGACAATTCCAGTTTCATAATACCCTCTATCACTGACTAATAAATTAGGAATTTAATATACTGTTTACCAAAGCTGATCCATACAGCTCAAAGACTGAAACATTTGAGATCGTTATCGATCCCCTTCAAAAGCAGCTGCGTCTGGATAAATTTCTCTCCACCCGCTTACCATCCCATATTACACGAAATCAGGTTCAAAAACTGCTTAAAACAGGAAAAATCAGGGTGAACGGCAGGGTGGCGAAGGCGAGTCACATGATCCTGCCGAGAGAAACGGTGAGCGTAGAGTATGAACTCCCTTATGTTCCCACGCTTTATGGTGAAAATATTGCTCTTGATATCATTTACGAGGATGACTATCTGATCGTAATCAACAAACCGGCAGGCTTAATTGTACATCCGGGAGCAGGGAATGCCACCGGAACGCTCGTAAATGCTCTGATCTATCATTGTGAACACCTTTCAAATGAAAATGGCATGCTCCGTCCAGGGATCGTGCATCGACTTGATAAGGATACATCAGGCTTGCTGATCTCTGCCAAAGATAATCGGGTGCATTCGAATTTACGTTCTCAATTTTCAAAACGGACCATTGAGAAGTATTATTATGCTTTGGTTTGGGGTCATTTTACTGAAAACAAAGGGGAGATCGATGCTCCCATTGGACGTAGCCCCAAGAACAGAAAAAAATATACCGTAATTGAAGGTGGACGACCGTCCCTCACCCGCTATGAGGTGCTGGAGCGGTTTGAGTTTCTTACTCTGATTCGGGTGAAATTGGAAACTGGCCGAACCCATCAGATCCGGGTACATATGACCCATGTAAATCACCCCCTTTTTGGCGACCCGTATTACGGTGGGCGCAATTCAAAGATCATCACTCTCAACATGAAGAACCGGGTGCTTGCTGCCAGATTATTGGGCATGCTCAATCGTCAGGCACTCCACGCCTGGAGACTGATCTTCCAGCATCCTCTGACCCACGAGACATTGGATCTCAAAGCTCCCATGCACGATGATTTTGAACAGGTGCTTGAAGTGTTGCGAACCGAGAGCGCATTCCAGTGAAACCCGGGCTGAAAACACAGATTGATCATTTTATCACCTGGCTGGAGGTTGAGAAACGCTATTCATCAGAGACACTGCGCGGATATCAAATTGATTTGAACCAGTTCTTGACATTCCTTGAGGGTCATGATATTGCCTGTGTCAAAGATCCAAACCAGATAGACAGGACTGTCGTGAGGAGCTTCCTGGGTCATTTATCGGGAGACCTGGGTTTGCAGACGAGATCCGTGGCCAGAAAATTAGCCGCCATCAAATCACTCTTCAAATTTATGCATAAAGAAGGTGTGGTGAGCTTGAACATTGCTGCTTACGTCCACACACCAAAACTTCCAGGGGTCATACCAAGTTATTTGTCAGAGAAACAAATTGTCGCCGTTCTCGAAAGTTTAAACAGCTCGGATAGCTGGATGGCAAAGCGCGACCTTGCCATTGTGGAATTATTCTATTCCACCGGGATGCGGGTATCAGAGCTGGCAGGACTGACAGGTTCAGACCTTAATAGACATAAAGGTACCGTTACTGTTATGGGAAAGGGATCAAAACAGCGCGTTATTCCAGTAGGACAATATGCCTGGGAAGCCATTGATGATTATCAGTATGCATTAAAAAAGAAATTTGGCGAAAGGACTGGAGAACATGCGCTATTTCTTGGAAGGAATGGTCAGGTGTTAAAACCAACGGGGATACGCCTACGCGTAAAAAAAGCCATCAAGGCCATTGCCGAATTAAAAAAAATGAGTCCCCATGTTCTCAGACACACTTTCGCGACCCATCTCTTAAATGCTGGTGCAGATTTGATGGCACTAAAGGATTTGTTGGGACACGAGAACCTTTCGACAACTCAAGTGTATACACACGTGCAAGTTGACAAAATGAAAAAGGTTTTTCAAAAAGCCCACCCCAGGGCAGGGAAAAAATAAATGTTCATCAATCACCATAAAACTGGAGGAGCCAATGAAGGTTAACATCGTCGCTCGGCACTTTGACATTTCCGAAAAGACCAGAAGCTATATACAGGGCGAAGTAGATCATCGCCTTGAACCTATTTTTGATCGTATCATCGGTTGCAAGTTCATCGTTGAAAAGACAAAAATGGATTATATTGCCGAGGTGGTATTGAGCGTTCCGGGGGACACGTTATCGGCGAAAGAGGTAACTGATGACCTGACAAAATCTGTTGATTTTGTTGTGAAAAAGATACTGAAACAGCTCACCAGGCATAAAAATAAATGGAAACGTCCGATCTCTCCTGATAAACAGTTTGTATCAGAATCAGAAACAGAGTAAATGGAACAAAAAGGTAGTTAAGATGAGACCAGAGGAAAGAAGACAAGAAATTATTGTGGGTGCTGTTGTACTCATCATCCTTGTAGCCATGATCATTGGTATCATGTGGGGCGAAAAGTATGATATTTTTTCCTCTCGAACTTATTACACAGTCCGGGTCGCCCGAGCCAGTGGCCTTGAAGAGGGCGACCTGGTTACTGTATCTGGAGTTCCCAAAGGTGTGGTTGATGATTTTATTATCATGGAAGATTCGGTGGACATCATTATTGGAGTTGATAAGGATATCACGCTTTACTCAGATGCCTACGCCATCATTTCAAATCAGGAATTACTGGGATCTAAAAAAGTGGAAGTAAATCCGGGAAAATCCGGTAAACCGCTCGGAGAGAGCGGTGTTTTTAGAGGAACCTTTGCTGGTGGTCTTGAGGATATCTTCGAAACAACCGGTGCCATCTCCACAGATTTTCAAACCTTGCTTGGTAATTTTAATAAAACGCTTTTGCTGCTGAATAAAGCCATGGAGGAAGATGTCCAGGCAAGTTTGCATAGTATTCATTTAACCGCCCGCATGATTGACTCCCTGATGGTCGCAGATATTCAACCTGGATTACTGGCAATGAAGGGTGCCCTGCTTAAAGCAGAGAATATGGTCGACACAAAACGGGAAGATATTGATACTATTGTCACTAATTTGAAAAATGCCTCGAATACACTCAATACTGTGGTGGAAGAAAACAAGGGGAAGTTAAATCGATCACTGACCAGCCTCGATAAAGTGGGCGAGGATCTGGCAAAACTGAGCAAACGCCTGCAAGATCCCAAAAACAGTCTTGGGAAACTGACTACCTCTGATTCTCTGTACCAGAAACTTGATAGTATTTCATCTAACATCAATGCCATTGTCATAGACCTCAAACTAAACCCCAAAAAATATTTACAGCATGTAAATGTCAATGTGGACATGTTTGGAGGGGATAAATAATACAATGCGAGCAGTGATTCCTGCAGCAGGGGTTGGCAAGCGTCTCCGTCCCTTTACCTATGAGCTTCCCAAGGTAATGATAAGTCTGGCAGGAAAGCCCTTGATCGGTCATATTCTTGATCACATTACTTCTTCAGGGGTGACTTCCGTTTCCCTCATCGTTGGTTATATGGGGGAGCAGGTCATCGAATATGTCCGTGAGACCTACCCTGATCTAAGGGTTGATTTTCCCTATCAGGCAGAGCGGAGAGGCCTTGGACATGCTGTCTTGATGGGACTTGAAGAAAAGGATGAGGATGTGCTGATCCTGCTTGGTGATACGATATTTGATGTTGACTTTAGAACCTTTATTGAGAACAATCAAAATTCTATCGCAGTTGTCCAGGTGGACGATCCAAGACGTTTTGGCGTTGCGGAGGTAAATTCTGAAAACAGGGTTACGCGCCTGGTAGAGAAACCGGATGACCCACGATCAAATCTGGCTCTTGCCGGATTGTATTATATCAAAAATCAACGTACGCTCTCCGATGCGATCAGATCCCTCATTGAAAACGACATAACCACCCGCGGTGAATATCAACTCACCGATGCGTTACAATTAATGATTGAGCAAGGGATGGATGTCAAGGCTGTTGAGATAAATGGCTGGTACGATTGTGGTACGAAGGATTCCTTATTGGCGTCACATAAATTTTTATTAAAACATAGTGTCTCACCCGAAAATGAGAGAAACTGCAAGCTTGTTCCTCCAGTCTTTATCCATCCGACTGCCCAGGTTTCCGAATCCACGATTGGTCCTTACGTAACCATTGATGGAGGTGCAATTGTAAGTGGATCAGAAATCGAGAACGCGATCATTGGTAAAGATACCGTCGTGAGGAATATGATTTTAAGCAACGCTTTATTGGATGACCAATCAATGTCTGAGGCCGAAGAAATTACCCCGATCAAAAAGGGACTTGGGATTTAGGCTATATTGACTTGATTAGTGGATGAATAAGGCTAAAATAAAAACTTGGAATAATTAATCTAGCTGGAGAACTAAATGCCATATCTATTTTCATCTGAATCTGTTACCGAAGGACACCCTGACAAAATTGCTGACCAGATCTCAGATGCAGTCCTGGATGCAATCCTGGAAAAAGATCCTCAGGGTCGAGTCGCCTGCGAAACCTTCGTAAGCACCGGTCTGGTAATGATTGGTGGCGAGATCACAACCTCGGCTTACGTTGATATTCAACGCATTGCTCGTGGAACCATTAAACGAATTGGCTACACCGACTCTATGATGGGGTTTGATTATAAGACCTGTGCCGTCTTGATCAGCATCGACAAACAATCAGATGACATCTCACGTGGGGTTGATGATAAGGAGCATGAACAAGGTGCCGGTGATCAGGGAATGATGTTTGGCTATGCGACAAATGAGACAGAGGCCTTGATGCCCATGCCTATTCATCTGGCACATGCCCTGACCAAACGTCTGGATGAAGTTCGTCATGAGGGAATCCTGCCCTATTTAAGACCAGACGGTAAATCACAAGTTACAGTACGTTATAATACTGAAACCCATAAACCGGAAGCGGTTACAGCTGTCGTTATTTCCAATCAGCACGAAGAGGGCGTTGATGTCAAGGGAGAGATGTATAATGATATCCTTGAATATGTCATCAAGCCGACGCTGCCCCCAAATATGGTAGATTATAAGACGCTGAAGATTTTTATCAATCCAACCGGTCGCTTTGTTGTTGGTGGTCCCCAGGGCGATGCAGGATTGACTGGAAGAAAGATCATTGTAGATACCTATGGTGGTTATGCTCCCCATGGTGGCGGGGCATTCTCAGGTAAAGATCCGAGCAAGGTGGATCGGTCAGCTGCGTACATGGCACGATATATTGCAAAAAATATTGTTGCTGCAAAGGTCGCAGGGCGATGCACGGTCCAATTGGCCTATGCCATCGGTGTGGCTGATCCAATATCCATCATGGTAGACTCCCACGGCACTTCAGAACATACAAACAGCGAATTGGAGATCATGGTTCGAGAGGTCTTTCCTCTGAAACCGGCAAAAATTATTGAACATCTTGGTCTAAAAAGACCTATATATGGTAAAACTGCCTCTTATGGACATTTTGGAAGGGATGAATTCCCCTGGGAAAAAATTGACATGGTCGAAAAAGTAAAGAGTAAATTAAAATAAGCGCTGGAAAACAGATCCAGCCACCGAAGGAATTATGGAAACACAGATTATTGATTACAAAATAGCTGATATAAAACTCGCCTCTTTTGGACGAGCGGAAATCGCTCTGGCTGAGAAAGAAATGCCTGGTTTGATGGAATTGCGCAGAAGGTATGCTGATTCAAAACCGCTCACAGGTGCACGTATTGCCGGTTGTATCCACATGACAATCCAGACCGCAGTGTTAATAGATACCCTGGTCCAGCTTGGTGCTCAAGTCAGATGGTCTAGCTGCAATATTTTTTCCACCCAGGACCATGCAGCTGCTGCCGTGGCAGATGCTGGCATCCCTGTGTTTGCCTGGAAAGGGGAAACGGAAGAAGAATACTGGTGGTGCATTGATCAAACCCTGGACTTTGATGGCAAAGGGCCGAACCTGCTTCTGGATGATGGAGGTGATCTCACTCAAGTCATTCTTGAACAGCATCCTGAGATGCATGCTGAAATTAAAGGTGTCTCTGAGGAGACGACAACGGGTGTCCATCGTCTTTATCAGCTGATGGAGGAAAATGCACTGCCCTTTCCGGCTATCAACGTAAACGACTCGGTAACCAAATCAAAATTTGACAATAAATACGGTTGTCGTGAATCCCTGGCTGATGGCATCAAAAGGGGAACTGATATCATGCTGGCCGGAAAAAAGGTTGTTATTGCTGGGTATGGTGATGTGGGCAAGGGTTGTGCCCAATCAATGTCAGGTTATGGATCACAGGTGTTCGTAACTGAAATTGATCCAATTTGCGCTCTCCAGGCTGCCATGGAGGGTTATCAGGTTGTCACCATGGAGGAGGCAGCCGAATTTGGTGATATTTTTGTTACCACTACTGGATGCAAGGATGTAATCCGCGGTGAGCATATGGAAAAAATGAAAGACAATGCCATCCTCGCGAATATTGGACATTTTGATCATGAGATAGATGTACGCTGGTTGGAAAATCAACCGGGTGTAAACGAATTCAACATCAAACCCCAGGTTGATCGTTTTGAATTTCCAGATGGTAGATCCCTGGTACTCCTCTCCCGGGGCAGGTTGGTGAATCTTGGAAATGCAACCGGTCATTCCTCCTTTGTCATGTCTACCTCATTTACAAATCAAATTCTAGCCCAAATAGCTCTGTTTGAAGGCCGCGTGGAATCAGGTGTTCAGGTTTTGCCAAAAGCCCTGGATGAGGAGGTTGCAAGGCTACATCTCGCACATCTTGATGTACATCTCTCCGTCCTCAGCAAAGATCAGGCTAAATACCTGGGGGTCTCTCCAACGGGACCTTTTAAACCGGACAATTACCGATATTAGGACAAAGGTGTAGGATTTTCACCATGAATTTCAAGGGACGCATCACCGGGTTGATACTTGCCATTGTCTGGGGTCTTCTGGTCATGCAATGCGATTTTGGTCTTCCAACCAAAGTGGTGGTCCCCAGTTGGAATATTACCCTGACCATTCCCCTGGTGTCTGAAAATTATGCGTTACGCAGCCTGGTTGGTTCTGATAGCGGATCCATTCTGGTCTATGGTGATTCTGTAGATACGGATGGGGACGGGTTTATGGATATGCTTTTACCTGATACCCTGGCGGATTATCCAGGAGGCCTATACATTACCCTGGAAAATGATCTTCCCCCAATCACCCTTCCTCCTGACATGTTTCTCATCCCAGGTCAGGATCCCATGAATATTGGAGTCGGTCCCATTGATCTTGCCTCCAGCATGCCGGCGGAGCTCGACAGTGGATTCCAGGTCGGGCCTGTCGATACAATGCTGACCATGTCTGAAATGGGATTTAATCTTGCAGATATTATCATAAGTGATATTCCTGATGCTCAGTGTGGCGATATGGCAAGAACCAAGAGTGATACAATTAAGTTTTCATTCGGAACGGGGGCGAGTGACCTGAATGCTTTGCAGGATGTAAGTTTCCCGGGGTACGAACATGCGATCAATGGTAGCGTTCCGTCGACGAGTGACCAAGGAGGTTGTAATAATTGTGGTGACGGGACCTGGACCTGTGATACATCCTACACCTACACGATGGAACAGACCATCCTGATTAATTCGGCAGAATTACCAGCGTTCAGAGAGGCCTATGCGCTTCTTCCCGATCCCTCCAGCCTGCCCCCGGGAGCACCCATAGAGAGCTTTGAATCAATTAAAATTTCCACTGGTTCCATAAATTCGATTATTAGCAATCAGATGCCCTTGACGGCCTCAAATACAGGATTGATCGTCTATACAAAAAAAGCCAATGGGGATACAACGCAACTTCATAATCATTTTTTCACTTCTCTTCCCCGGTACATGGATGGAATCGAGGATGATAGCATCAAAGCCTCATCTCTGGATGGCGTGTCAGTCTTTGACAGCTTGATATTTGAGTTTGGTGGCACAATAAATGGAACAAACTTCGGAGACACCCTTTTCTTTCCACAGGGCGTAGACCCGTATTTTCATTACAGTTTTTCCATGACGATCGATGGGTTCCAGAGCCTGGATGTCAACATGAAGGACACCACCATTACATTTAAGCAGGAATTGAATTCCAGTTCAACCGATGACGGTGGTCAGACCTTCAGCGTTGACATCGTTACAGCATCCTTTCGGGACAATATCGATCATCCGGATACCAATAACCTGAGCATTTCCGTCGCGAATAGTATGGGTCTTGATATTGCGGCTATGCGTATTAAGCTGATGAACTTTTATGAAACCCAGGCCAAACTGGACTTAAATGATTACGAAGTAATCGAGTTTACGGTTCCTAACGATTCCACAGCTGACACAACGGTCGTTCTGGATGGTCACATGATCAGTAATACGGCGGGGGACAATACGCCCCTGGACTCCCTGTTGATCGAAACCGAAATTGAATTCAGTTCAGACGGGGGCCCCGTATCCATCCCTTATCCTTTCCCCGACGCCATGGAGATGGTCGTCAATGTGGAAATAACCTCGCTGCGAATTGAGGATCTCACCGGAATGTTTGGAATCAGCTTCGAGATCAGCCAGCAGGAACAACCCTTGAGTCTTCCCGGATTGGTAGGTGGAATCTCGTTTGGTGAAGCAATTCTGGCCATCACCCTTGAGAATGAATTCGGTGTTAAGCCAGGATTGGGACTCCAGGTTAAGGGCTACAGGGGGACTGACAGCATCATTGTTGAACTGGATCCTGACTCAGTCACTTTTGATGCTGGGACTGCCGGGAATCCTACCATCACTGAGATCAAGATCAGTCGTGATTATGTTCGCAAGCTCGTGGACAGTAACGAAGTAGTCGTTCAACATTTTAATACAGGTAATAATATTGTCGATCTGATGGCCTTATTCCCGGATCGGGTTTCTGTCGGTGGAGATGCCAAAATATCTCCAGACAGTATCAGCTCCATCACCTCCGGAGCTGAAATTCAAGGCACCTGGCGTTTTGAAATACCCTTTCTCCTCAGTGTTGAAGCGGGAGGGGTGGAATTCATGCCGGCAAATTTCTCGACAATGGATGCCCTGGATTCTAGCACGATCAAGCAATTGGCTGGAGATAATGGTATCCCCGATGAATCAGATTTGTTGATCAGCTCCTCGATCAATACTATCATCTTTAATGATATAGGCATTGGATTTGGCCTTAAAATACTGGTTTCCGACATTCCATATTTCCCCTTCTATAGCACTCGTCTGAATCGTATGCTGATCTCTGCCGACCTGGATGAAGATGGGACTGCAGATACTGTTGACCTGAATCTGGATACCCTCATTATTCATCCAATTGCACGATCACTGGAGATGGAAATCCCCGGAGGAACCACCGACGAGACCGGCTTGGTCATTCCGGGAATGGAAGGCTCAGGCAGCTATTCCTATTCAGCAGACTTCAATTTGGATGATGAAGGGGGCGACTCCACCTTCGGAACTCTCAAGCATCACAAATATGCCTTTTTGGATACCTTTATGCTTGCCCGCTCAGACACAGCGTTCCTGGATGTGGCCGATGCTTTGACGCGAACTGGAATACCAGCGCCCACTGTTGCTGACAGTCTGTATAATCTTACGCTTAATGAAACAGGCAAAGAGTTGTGGTTGATGCTTGATACAACACCCTATGGGGAATTAGGCTGGATGCTGGATGCCAAAAAGCACTATATTGCCATGAAATTCATTTTAAATGAAACCCCCAACCCCGCCCTGTTTTCCATATCGGCCGGGATTGATGTAACAGCGTATATGGAGTTTTTATTAAATTCCTCCCCCTTATTCGGCAGCGCTGAGGAAGACACGACCCAATGAGGTCACTGATCATAAAAGCCCTTCTTTTAGGCACTTTTCTGGTCACTGCATTTGGCCAGGCCCATATAGATGCCCGGGGTTTGGCGCTGTGCAATGCTTATACTGTTTCGTCGAGAGGGGTGGCCTCTGTCGGCTTTAATCCGGCCAACCTGGGTTTCACCAATGAAGTGAGATTGAGCGCCAATATCTTTGATATAAATATCACTGCCTATAACAATTTTATGACCATGGCCCTGTTTAACAGATATTTCTCCGGGGATGTCAATGGGGATCCCTTCCCGTTGGAATCCAAAATGCCCGGCCGTGATATTACCCATAAAGAGTACCTGCTATCCCTGCTCCCAGAAGATGGCTTTGCCGTGGGATTGGGGGTCACCATACCCATTCCTCTTTTAAACGTGTCATGGGGGAACTATGCATTCACCTCAGGCATGGAATATTTCCAAAGAAATACACTCCCTCAGGGGCTATTTGTTATGATGCTGGAAGGAAATGAAGTTGGAAAAGCCTTGGATCTGAGTACATCCCAGGACGTGCTTCTTGTGAGCAACTTCGCCTTTTCATTTGCCATTCCTTTTGAAAGTTACAATATCGGTGCCACTGTCAAGTACCTCGCCGGTCTGGGGTTTGCGGGAGTGGATTCATCCGGTGGGAGTTTTAAGACACTGGCAACAGGTCTTAAATCGGATGGGTACTACCGATATACCCGAGCGATTGGAGGGAACGGACTCGCCGTGGACGTTGGTTTTACCTCTGAAAAAATTGGCAATTGGCAATACGGTGTGGCCATTAATAATATTATCGGCTTTATCAATTGGGGCAACACAGACAATACCATTGCCAGAAACATTAGCTTGGTAGAAGCACTGGTGCCGATTCGAAGCATACTTGGGATCCCTTCTGATTCTACGATCTATTCTGCCAGTACTTTGTATACGATGGAAATGGATAGTGTGAACGTCGGTAATGGACTCAACAATATTGATGAATATTTTCAAATGCTGGAGGAGGATGTTCCTGTCCCTGATAGCATCCGCATGAACTATCCAGCCATTTTCCGTATTGGTGCGACCTATCAGCACGAGCAGGATTTTATTTTCATGGCCGATCTATCTGCCGGTTTGGATGATTATTATTTTGCAGATAGAAACTGGCGCCTGGCGCTGGGAGCTGAATGGATCCGCTTTAAAATGATACCCATCAGGTCCGGGATGGCCTTTGGTGGTCCCTACGGCAGGGAAGCTTCTCTTGGAACAGGTGTTCATCTGCTCTGGTTCGATGCAGACATTGCGCTCAAATTCCTGGGTGGAATGTCATTGTCCACTGCAGAAGGTATTGAGTTCGGGATTAATTTTCAGTTTAAACGCTAAGCCGGTTTTCGAGACCGAGAAGAACTTCTTTTCAAAAAGCAGGTCATTGCTCTGGCCTTGAAACGTATTAAAAGATAAGGAGGAGAGAAAAATGAAAAAAAACGTTGGTTCAATTGACAAAATAATCCGCTTGATCCTGGCCGTGGTTCTCTTCAGTCTGTTTTTTATTCTGGATGGGAATGCACGCTACTGGGCATTGGTAGGTTTTGTCCCTTTGATCACGGGCGTGTTTAATTTTTGCCCGATCTGGTCAATATTTGGGATTAATACCTGTTCGGTAAAGTCTGAAGAGTAAATAAATAAAAACCGGGGCAACCCGGTTTTTTTTGTTCCTTAAAGTTGTTAAGCTGGGTGCTATTTTTTTGCTGTTTGAATAAATAACCAGATTCCGGCTGACAACAGAACCACATTACCGAACCATACGGCGATAGCTGGATGCATGATACTGTTGTAAGCCACTTTCTGTCCGCCAATAATAAAAAAATAGTATACAAAAAGGGCAGCTACGCTTTTACCAACTCCAAGCGCCAGATTCTCCCGCGTTCCCTGCAGCGCAAAACTGATCCCAAGAAATATGACAATGAATCCTGTCATGACGAAGGCCAGTTTAAAATGAAAATCCACCTCCCAGCGGTGAGGGTTTAAACCTAGGGTCTTTTTCTTGGCAATAAATTGATTCAACTGGAAGATATTCATTTCATCTGGTCTGATCTGTTCCTTACGGATATCAAGGGGTGTGATGGTTATGGGGAGATCATCATCCAAACTCAAACGGGAAAACAGTAACTTACCGTTTGCATCGAATTTCCTTCTGAGTCCGTCTCGTTTTTGCCAGTTATTAAGAGAATCGACCCATTGCATGTACCTGTAGTCCCATCGCTCAGTGATGCCGGAGTCACGATAGGCCAGAATTGAAATGTCCCCACCCTTGTTGGTGCTTACATCATATGATTTCATGATAATGATATTGCCATTCACATCCTGACGCACAACGTCCTTCAGTCTTTTTGGACTTCGATCCGGTTTGATGACATTTCTGGTGATCTCCTTGTGTATATGGTTCGCCGGCATAACCACAAGGTTTTGGAATACGAACTGAAACAGGGTAAAGAAGACTCCCAGAAGAAGCAGCGGACGGGCAATACGGATCATGCTGATCCCGGAGGCTCGCATGGCGGCAATTTCATAGTGTTTATTGAGAGTTCCCAGTGAGATGACTGTGGCCAGCAACATGCTCATGGGCATGGCCATATCAATAAAGTAGGGGAGGCTGTAGGCATAATAGGTCAGCATGACCTCTGCCCCTACACCAGCATCTACAAAATTATCGATTTTCTCAACAAAATCCGCAATGGTGAAAACCCCTATGAGACCCAACAAAACCATACTCATCGTTGAGAAAAACAGACGGATCAAATAGCGATCAATAAGCGAGAAAAGCCCCAACCTTTTTCCCAATCTACCGCTCTTGAACAAAAACAGTTTCAATTCGGGTGGAGGTAGAGGATGAAATTACAAAGCGGTGTCTTTCTGTGAGCAGTTGCTCATTTTTCTTGGGTATATGACCAA
This sequence comes from Fidelibacterota bacterium, assembly GCA_021734325.1. Lineage (GTDB taxonomy): Bacteria > Fidelibacterota > UBA8477 > UBA8477 > JABMPR01 > JABMPR01. Next base: position 56,588 of record JAIPJF010000007.1, read on the forward strand.
GACTTTCGGTTATAAATCCAGCCAAAGTTTCATATTCACCGATCGGGATCGCGAATTCGTAGTGCTTGTTCAAAAAGTCGATCTCAGCATTTCCTTTCACCAAAAGCCCCGAATCCAGGACTTGAACAGGTGTATCCTCCTCATCAAAGGCATCTGTAAATTCACCGAAAAGTTCTTCTGAAATATCCTCCATGGTTATCAAGCCAGCCGTTCCACCGTATTCATCAATAACAATGGCGATGGAGAGACTCTTTTTCTTCATTTCCTTCAGAAGCTTGGCTGCCGCCTTGGTCTCCGGGACAAAATAGGCTTCACGCATGACATCTTTCAGATCAGTCGCCCCACGAAATATGTCATGGAGAAAAATGATCCCCTTGATGTCGTCAATCGTTTCCTCATAGACAGGAAGTTTGGAGTAGCCTGATTCCATGAATGCTGTCTCCACCTCCTGAATGGAGCTGTCAATCGAGATGCCTCGCACATCCGGGCGTGGGGTCATGACCTCACCAATGGAGGTGTCTTTAAATGTAAATATCCTGGCAATTGTCTGACGCTCATGAATATCCACACCGCTTTCTTCACGCGGGTCATTGAAAAGGAGATGCAGTTCTTCAATATCCAAACTTGTCTGGCTTTCCACGTCTGCACTATGAAGAATCTTTTTCCGGTATAGATTGAGTATGACGGTCAAGGGTGCAAGGATGATCTCAGCAATACGGACAAAGCGGCCAAAAAAGAGCATGGAAGCGTTTGGAAATTCACGGAACAGTGTTTTTGGTAGAATTTCCCCAAAAATCAACACGCTAATGGAGATAATAACCAGGATTAAAAATTCATTGGAAATAGCCCTGATGAGCATGATCGTGGCAAACGACGTGGTCATGATGTTGGCAACATTGTTCCCGACCAGGGTTGCTGTAAGAAATTTCTCCGGCTCTTGACTTGCTTTCATCGCTGCACTTGAGCCCCTTACCATTCGTCTTTGCCACACCTCCAGTTGAAGACGATTTGACGAGAGTAAGGCAATCTCAGCTCCTGCGAACAGGAAACTCATGAGCAAACCGGTGATGGCTAAAATTAGCTCGATCATACGCTGTAAATTTTAAAATGGAAGGCTCTGCTCATTTTCATGCTCAACATACAAATAATATAGTTCGTTTCAAGGGTGAAGAATAGACTGTGTTTGAAATTGAGTTTATCTCTTTAGATAAAAAAATACAAGTTTTAAAGCGCTCCAACAAGTTTATCCTATGGGGTTATGTCAGTTTCTGAACCCTCCATAGACTGTTATTCAATGATCTTGAAGCGTTGGACCCTGGAACAGGACCCGTATCGGAAACGATTCCTGTCTCTGGGCTACATCGCAGGTGCCACGACTCAAAACAGGGGATCTGTTTTGGATGAATGGCTTCCTCGAATCAAGGATGTTCTGGAACAGGATGCCATTGAGGAAACTGTCCTACAAACTCTGCTTTTTGCAGGATATCCGAAAACCATTGAGGCTTTAAAAAAGGTTCGGAAGTACTTTCCAAACCCAGGATCAGAAAAAAGGGTGAAGGATCATCGCCAATCGGGATTAGCCACCAGCAGGATCGTCTATGGGAAGCATCATCCCAGACTGATCGAGATCATGGATGAATTACATCCCGACCTCACCCGCTGGATGCTTGAAGATGGGTATGGTCGAGTGCTTTCACGTCCAGGCCTGAGTCTACAGGAACGTGAAATAGCAGTACTGGTGTCTCTAATGGCCTCTGGCATGGTCAAACAGTATCAGGCTCATCTGCGGGGAACCGCATATTCCGGGGTAAAAAAGGCTGATATCATCTGGTTTACCAGTCTCTTTAGTTGTATTATTGATAATGACTTGAAGGATCTTTTTGCACAAGTAACAAAACAGACCCTGGAAGTGTTAAATTAGAAATATTGGGGAAAGAGTGAATTCAATGACATCTAAACTTGGAAAATTATTAACAGAGCAACGCAATCCCAACAGCATGAATTTGGATTCTGCCTCCATTGGTGAGATTTTGAGGATCATCAATAGAGAGGATCAGATCGTGGCCGAGCGGGTTGCTGAACAAATAGATGATATTGAAAAAGCGACTGAACTGGTCGATCAGGCTTTTCAAAGAAATGGGCGGCTCATTTATGTCGGTGCCGGAACCAGCGGTCGCTTAGGCGTCCTGGATGCGTCAGAGATCCCCCCGACCTATAATGCCTCACCCGAACGTGTTCAGGGATTTATTGCCGGCGGTGATACTGCCCTGCGAAAAGCCGTCGAAGGTGCAGAAGATTATCCTGAAGATGGTCGCAAACTGATGGATGAAATAGGCGTCACCGAGAAGGATGTCGTAATGGGCATCGCTACCAGTGGTGTTACACCCTATGTTCTCGGGGCACTGGAACGTGCGGAAGAGATCGGTGCAGCTACTGTCTTTTTTACCTGTGCCCATCGGAATCATATCAAGATCGATGTTGATGTGTTGATTTCCGTGCCCGTCGGAGCCGAAGTCGTAACCGGCTCGACCCGGATGAAGTCCGGAACAGCCACAAAGATGGTCTTGAATATGATCAGCACAACGGCCATGATCAAACGGGGCAAAGTATTTGAAAATCTGATGGTCGATCTCAAAGCGACCAATGTAAAACTGGAGGATCGTGCCCGGCGAATTGTATCGACGATCACTGGTTGCACATACGAAGAGGCTGCGGAATTATTGGTCAAATCTGATAATTATGTCAAGGTTGCCCTGGTCATGTATAAAAGCCAGGCCTCAGCAGAAGAGAGCAGACTATATTTGGATCGTTTTTCAGGGAATGTACGGGATGCAGTTAACGAACTTGAGAAATCTCATAAATAGAATTAACCGATAACGATAGATGCGAGTTTTTTAGGAGAGTGATTAGATGAATATAAATGAATTTATTTTTAGAGAGTATGATATTCGCGGAAAAGTCGCCGTTGACTTTCCCGAAGAGGTCGTCGTGGCACTGGGAAAGGCCTTTGCATCAATCGTAAAACGAAGAGGCGGGAAGAAGATCACACTTTCGGGTGATGTCAGGCTGACGACACCTCTGCTGAAAGAATATTTTAAGGCAGGAGCCCTCTCCACTGGGATTGACGTCATGGATATTGGCATTTTGCCTACACCGGGTAACTATTTCAGTGTCTTCCACTTTGATGATGTGGATGGTGCCTGTCAGATAACTGGTTCACATAATCCACCTGAATTCAACGGTTTCAAGCTGACCTACAATCAACTGGCGTTTTTTGGGCAGGATATTCAGGATATGCTCACCCTGATCAAAAATGATGATTTTGAGTCAGGAGAAGGCGCTCCAAGCGAATATGATCTGCTCCCGGAATATGTGGATAATGTCGTAAATGGAATTGATCTGAAACGACCCATGCGAATTGCAGTGGATTCTGGGAATGCTGCAGGAGCGTTGTGTGCCGTCGAGATTTATGAAAGACTTGGTTGTGAAGTGACAGCCCTCTACTGTGATGTTGATGGGACATTCCCAAATCACCATCCGGATCCCACAGTCGCTGCCAACCTCGTTGACCTCCAGGAAGAAGTTCGTCGTGGTGGTTATGACGTCGGTCTTGCCTTCGACGGCGATGCTGATCGACTGGGCGTCATAGATGAAAAAGGAAATGTGGTCTGGGCTGATTATCAAATGATCCTTTTTGCCCAGGATGTGATCAAATCCAAGGAGGATAAGATCATTTTCGATGTGAAATGTTCTCAGGCCCTTGAGGAAAAAATTCTGGAGTTTGGAGGGACTCCAGTCATGTATAAAACAGGACATTCCCATATTAAATCCCATATGAAAAACCTGAATTCGCCCTTTTCTGGTGAAATGAGTGGACACCTTTTCTTTGCAGACCGGTATTTTGGATTTGATGACGCCATATATAATGGTGGTCGCATGCTGGAGCTGCTCTCTAAAAAAGATCGACCCCTCTCAGAATTGGTTGATGAATTGCCCAAATACCATTCAACTCCTGAAATTCGCCTGACCTGCAATTCAGACTCGGAAAAATTTGAGATCGCACAAAAAGCGGCAGCATACTTCACAGCAAATTATGATTGCATAACTGTGGATGGGGTTCGCATTCGTTTTGGGGATGGATGGGGACTGGTAAGAGCATCGAATACCCAGCCCGTACTTGTGGTGCGCTTTGAAGCCAAGACCAAAGCTCGGATGGAAGAAATCCAGACCCTGGTCATGAATAAGATAGCTGAGTTTGGCGAGGTTCGCCTTGACGAGGGACATTAGTCAGCGTAAGCGCGATCATCTTGAATTAGCGCAAGACGAATCACTGAATTTTAACTTCTCCGCTGGTTTTGACCGCTGGAGGTTTATCCATAATGCTCTCCCCGAGCTGAATTTTGCAGAGATTGATACAAGCTGTACCTTTTTGCGGAAGACCCTGGATTTTCCATTGCTGATCAGTTCCATGAGCGGGGGAACTGAAGAGGCTTATACTTTTAATGCGACTCTGGCCGAAGCAGCGGAGCAGGCCGGGTGCGCATTTGGATTGGGCAGTATTCGGGCAGCCCTGGAACAGGATTCGGCGAGAGAGAGCTATTTGGTTGCGCGTGAGAAGGCACCAAGCGCAGTCATTCTGGCAAACCTTGGTATTGCCCAGGTCATCGAGGGCAACTATCTCGATCAGACCGCAAAATTCTGTCGTGATTGTCAGGCCGATGGCTTGATCATCCATCTCAATTCTATGCAGGAAGTATTTCAACCCGAGGGAGAGCCTCATTTTAAAGGTGCACTTTCGGCGATTGAGCAGTGGGTTCATAATTTCCCCCTCCCCATTATCATTAAGGAAGTTGGTCAGGGACTATCAAAGCAGGTGATCAAACAACTGGAAGATATAGGAGTCGAAATTGTGGACATTGCCGGAGCTGGCGGCAGCAATTGGGTGAATATTGATGCAGCGAGACTTTCTGAAGAACAAAGCACGCTAAAACTGGCAGCATCAGAGTTCGCCGATTGGGGTGAACCTACGGCAGAGGTGTTGGCTGATCTTCAAACGAAGCTGACGGTCATCGCCAGTGGAGGGTTGAAGAGACCCCTGGATCTGGCAAAAGCGCTGGCTTTGGGTGCCCATCTGGGAGGTGTCGCAGGAGCATTGCTTAAACCTGCGCTCTCAGGTGATGCTGTTGAGGTTCTCAACGTGCTGCAGGTGTGGAGGGAGACTTTAAAAATAGCCATGTTTGGTGTCGGCGTATCAAGCATCCCAGCTCTGAGTGGAAATCGAGCCCTTCTGCAAAAAATTAATTACGTGTGAACCCAATAATGGAATCCGAGCATATGGATACGCAAATAAAAACGAAGCTGAATACCTGGAGAGCTGAGGTACGGAAATATCTGCAGCATCCGGATTTTCCTGAAGAACCCGGATATTTGTTTGAACCCATGCGCTACGCCTTGAATGCAGAGGGAAAAATGCTTCGCCCGGCGCTTTGCCTGGCTGCTGCTGAGGCAATCGGAGGCCAGTGGCAGGACGCTGTGATAGCTGGTGCCGCCCTCGAAATATTTCACACCTTTACCCTGATCCATGATGATATCATGGATGGTGATGAACTGCGCAGGGGAATTCCCACCGTTCACAAGGCCTTTGATCCGGACCGGGCGCTTCTTGCCGGTGATACACTGCTTATCTATGTCTATCAGCTCCTTTCCAGAATGGATGATGATATTTTCCCCAAAGTGTTCCGAGTCTTCAATGACGGAGCCATGGAGGTCTGCCTGGGACAGGGTTGGGATATGCAATTTGAGAAGAGTGCTAAAATTGAAACGCATCAATACGAGATAATGATCGATCTCAAGACCGGTGCCTTGTTAAAACTTGCCTGCAGACTGGGCGGTATCATAGGACGGGGCAGCGAGGCGGATATTGAAGCACTGTCCCGATTCGGGTTACTCCTGGGCCGGGCTTTCCAAATGCAGGACGACCTGTTGGAAGTAACTTCTTCCCAGGAAATGATGGGTAAAAGCCTGGGCTCTGATGTCCTTAATGAGAAAAAAACCTGGATCTGGCAGGATCTGGAGAAAAATTTCAATCAAGAGCAGTTTTCAGAATGGAGCCTTATGCGAAACTCTGGGCAACTCAGCGATGACGACAGGGAAAAGCTGAGAACCTGGATGACAGAATATGGTACCATTGAACGAGCCCAGGGAATGATCAATACCTGGATGAATGAGGCAAACGCAATCCTGGTTGGAGCCTCTTTTAAGGATGCCAGTATGCTTAAAGCAATGCTGACCCTTATCCTGGGACGACAAAACTAAGCATGTAATTCCCAAGAGAAGTGTTTGACATTCGGCCTGCTGTGGACGTATGTTTGTCCAAGGTTGATAATGATAGATGTGATCGTCAAGAATATCCTGTTTTTTGCCAAGGCGGCCGTCCCTGGTTATACCCTGTTTCTACAATCTTCAGAAGATGATTCAAAGAGCCTGCCCATCGTCATCGGGCAATTCGAAGCCCAGTCAATCGCCCTGGCCATGGAACAGATCACCCTCAATCGCCCCCTGACCCACGATCTTTTATCTGCTGTCATCGAATCAACGACCGATGGTCTGGAAAGTGTGGCCATTTATGATCTAAAAGATGGGACCTTTTATGCTCATTTGAATATCTGGAAAGATGGCAAACTCGAGACCATCGATGCCAGGCCCAGTGATGCGATTGCACTGGCGCTCAAAGCACGGGTACCCATTCGGGTCGATGCCAGAATATTTAATGATGCGGCGGTGCCCATCCCAGGAAGGGAAGAGCAGGAGAGTCAATCAAACAATAGCTTTGCCGATAATGTTAATGAGATTGCCAGACAGGCTGAAATACGCTATGATTTGGAGAAGGATCTGCGAGAAGCAATCTCACGTGAAGATTATGAACAAGCTGCCAGGATAAGAGATCGTCTTCACACCCTGATGGGTGAATAAAATCAAAATTACAGCTGAGACAATTCCGACTCAACCTGTTTGAGTGTTTCTGCTGGTAATTCATCAGGTGAGCTCGGAGCGTCTTTTTTGACCTTGAATTTGCGCAGGGCCACTGCCAGCAGAGCCAAACCGACAATGAAGAATCCCAGCACCATCCAATAGGAAACACGACCAACCGTTTCAGTGGCTTTCGGCGAGGCAAGTATCCGATTCCCATAGGGCAGTCCAGTTCGAGGATCGATGCTTTCCCTGAAATGATCAAGGATCTCATCCGTCGTTTTACCCTCGATCAAGAGACGCCTGATCGTGATCTTGGCCTCTTCTGTCTTTTGATTCTTACCATGCATATAGATGGGACCACCAAAACAGCAGGTAGCCATAATGTTTTTTTCCAGATAGATTGCATCTTCCTTTTGTTCATCAGTCAGTTTTTGATTGTAGAATTCATAATTTTGGGCGAACACAGCCCCGGCGATTGCGAGCAGCAAAATAATTTTAATAGTTTTCATGATTGAAAAATAGCCAGGAAAACACGGTTCTCAATGAATTTCATTGGAGGATGGACAATTGCTGGTCAATTTCGCAAGGATGCTGAAATAGTAATTATTTATAGGAGTTTACATGTCTCTGCTCATTGTCGGATCCCTGGCCCTGGATACCATTGAAACAAGTAAAGGTTCTGTGTCAGAGGTCCCGGGAGGCTCTACCAGCTATTGTTCACTGGCGGCGAGCTATTTCTCAAATCCCCAAATCGTTGGTGTCGTTGGAGAAGATTTTCCCGATTCTGTCATCTCGCTTTTCGAGGATCACCATATCGACCTGGAGGGGATGCAGACCGTGGCTGGAAAAACATTTCGCTGGGGGGGACGCTATGCTGGAAATTTCGATGATCGGGTCACCCTGTTTACTGAGTTGAATGTATTTGAGACCTTTAAACCCAGGCTGCCGGATAATTATAAAAAAGCTTCTCATGTCCTGCTGGCCAATATTCATCCTGGTCTACAGCACGAGGTACTCAATCAGCTGGAGTCGGAAGCCTTTGTCATCCTGGATACCATGAATCTCTGGATCGAAACTGCCCATGAAGATCTCATCTCACTGATGGCCAGGGTGAATATGCTGGTCATCAACGAAGAAGAATCAAAAATGCTCACCGGTAAGACCAATCATAAACAGGCAGCTGCCGAGCTTCGAAAAATGGGCCCTGAATGGATCATTATTAAAAAAGGTCAGCATGGGGCATTGCTTTTTTATGAGGACAGGGTCTTCAGCGTTCCCGGATTAATACTGGATGAAGTGATCGACCCAACAGGGGCTGGGGATACATTTGTGGGGGCTTTGGCCGGTTATCTGGACCAATCCCAGGATCATTCCTTTGACAACGTGAAGTTGGCCGTCGTATTTGGCTCGGTGCTCGCATCCTTTTGCGTGCAAAACTTTTCCGTGGAAGGGATCACCTATCTCAAAGAGGAAGATCTGGAAGAACGCTATGATGAGTTTGTTGTCATGAGTCAATTTTAGGAAAACCATGTCTAGGATATTAAAAATTCGATTTATTTTTATTTTGGGACTCATCATTCAACTCTCCCTGGTTACTTGTGAAAAGGATAATCAGGAACCGGTGATCGATGATTGCAATCCGGCAGGTGTTGCCGGAGAACTGCTATCATCTTCCTTCGTTGGGACTTTCACCCCGGCACAGGTTCAAACCTTTGCAGGTGCCCTTGGAGTACCAGTGAGCATGGAATTAACATACACCGTGGACGCCTACACAATGACCTACGAGACCCGGGATAAAAATGATGCCTTAACAATTGCATCAGGTGTGATTTTTGTTCCCCGAGGCATAGATACCCTTGATCTTCTCAGCGTTCAGCATGGAACTATCATTAAGCGCAGTGAGGTTGGATCCCAATTGCCATACTACGCTGCAGATGGGTTGATATCGGCCATGAATGGCTATCTGGTTGCCTCGCCAGATTATCTGGGACTCGGTGTATCAGACCTTCTCCACCCTTATCTACATGCCGAATTATCGGCGAACGCAGTCATTGATATGATCCGGGCAACCCGGATTCATGCCTGTCAATCTGAACTGCTCTTGAGCGACCGACTGTTCCTCGCCGGATATTCTGAAGGTGGCTATGTTACCCTGGCCACACAACAGGCGATCGAGATGGATTATGCAGATGAATTCCAATTGACAGCTGTGGCTCCCATGGCGGGTCCCTATGATCTGCTAGGCAGTACCGAAACAATGTTGAAGCGCAAAACCTATGACAATCCATCCTACCTGGCCTATCTCGTGACGGCGTACAACGATATTTATGAATGGGACCGTCTGGCTGAGATTTTTGAGGAACCTTTTGCCAGCAGGATCCCAAGACTCTTCAACGGGAATTACAGCGGATCTGACATTCATGATTCTCTGACCACCGAGATCGACAGCCTGTTCCAGGAGCAGTTCAGGGTGTCCTTTCTGACCGGGAATGAGACCCAGATTGAGGCTGCATTAATTGAAAATTCTCCCCTGAACTGGGGTCCCATTGCACCGGTACGCCTGTATCATGGCACCAGCGACAGCACGGTTTATTTTGAGAATTCCCAGACAGCCTTTGAATCCATGCAGAAAAATGGTGGCCTGGATGTGGGACTTGTGCCCTTGAATGGAGCCAACCACGAAACGGGAGCTTTCCCATCCTACTATCTGGCTCTGACCTGGTTTGAGAGTCTCAGGAATACACCATAGAAAACAACTGCGTATAAATATTTCCCGATTCTCCTCTGAGAGAGGTTTGAGGATTGAATATACCGCCCTGTTGAGGTGAAGCGTAAATATTGTTGCGATGGGCTTTCCTTCCCGATAACTTGGTACAAGTACTCCAGGTTGTATTGAAATTCACCAATTGGGGGGTATAATGTTCAGGAAAGAACTGTTTTTCGCAATACTGCTCTTCACAGTGAGCATAGGCTATGCTGAAAAAGCTGTTTTGGGTCCGGATATCCAAAAAATACTTCCCCGGGATGGTAGACCCTCACGGATCAATCATATTCAGGTGAATCCAAAACAGAAAGCCCCTGATTTTGACCCCCATGCCGAGGTCCAGCCTCTCCTGAGCCGAGATAAATCATTCACCACAATTGACCCAGATCAGATCGACAAAACGGCTTTTACATCCCGGCTGGAATATGTGAATTGGCCCACAGGCGGGTTTGGAGGCTTTGGATTTGATGCCACTGATTCTGCCCTGACCTGGTTCCGACCTGCTGCAGAGTGTAGCATCGAACAGGTTCATATTGCCTTTGGTAGTGACTCCGATTGGTCGGGAAAGACGGCGAAACTTCAATTGTATTCCATCAAGGAAGATTGGGATTCCACCTATGGGGGGAACAGGACCTATGACTTCAGCCAATTCGACTATATAGTTGGTGAGAATGGTCCCCATGACCAGCTCCTCTGGGAGGCAACTTTTCCTGTAACGGATCTGGGTATGAATAATCTCTACACCCTGAATCTGGCTGATTGGGGAGGCCCTGTTGAAATCGGCTGCGACGACTTTGCCCTGGTCATTGGAATACCAGCAGAGGTATCTGACGGAATGCTTTATTACAGTCCCTTCTGGAGTGATCGAGGTCAGTATCATAGTTTTAAATACTATCATGGCGCTGCAGGCTGGAAATCCCGCCTCAATTTTGTCATGATGGCGACGGTGGATTACTATGATGAGCTACCACCATTCATTTCCAATGAAAATGACCTGTCCGATGTTTACTATTCTGATGATCCAGGTCCCTACCTCCTTGAAATGACCATACCCTACACCCGGTTCTATGGTTGCCATTGGGAAGGTGCCCTGTCAACGGTCCTTTTGAAATATTCAGTCAATGGTGTGCCCTATGAAATTGATGTCAGTGATCAAATTGTACCGGTTGAGGGTGTCGAGAATCACTTCCAGGTTGAACTGTCCGGCTTGTCTGTTGGTGATCATGTTGAATATTTCTGGTGGGCCGCTGACACGACAGGGATCTCTACTCACGAAATCACATCGGCTCTGCCCATGAGCTTCACAGTCCGTGAGGCCAATCCCGATGCCTCCATATTTATCATGGATGATAATTCAAGTAAGATCGCAGCGGACTATTACGCACCCATCCTGCATGCTGGTGGCTGGATCTATGATTACTGGGATGTGGCAAGCAGTGGAACACCAACCGCTGGAATTTTATCAAACTACGCCGCCCTGATTTGGGTGCAGGGTAGTGAGAGAGCCGGGATCCTGGCAGACAGCAGCATGGAATCCATTCTCAGGGATTATCTGGATTCCGGTAGAAGTCTCTTTCTGTCATCCTCTGATTACATCGGTGAAATGGAGGGTAATTTTGATGGTGTTTGGTATCCATCAAGTCCAGGTTCCTTTCTTGAATCGCATCTTCATGTCGCTCAATATGTTCCTGACGCCAATATCGGAACAGTAAGTGGAGTATCTGACGACACGCTCTACACAGGTGTCGCCGGGTCAATTATATCTGATGATTACAGTGATATAGAATTTGTTGTAAATCCCAGCCATATCGGTTATAACAACTGGGCAGATGAAGTGACTCCTGATAAAGATGCTGAAGCACCATTCCTGGTTTATAGCAATTATCTCGATCAGGATTGGGTGAGTGCCGGAGTTGTTTATGATGGTGCTTACAAGGTCGTTTTCCTCCCCTGGCAGTTTGAAGCCATTGTTGATCGGGAAATACAAGCAGACCTATTAAGGAATATTCTTGCCTTCCTTGCACCTGATTGTCACGGATATATTCACTATGAGGGAGGAAACCGCAATGCCCAGGCGGCTAATGCCGGAGATATCCTCGTCTATGGTTCTCCTTTTTATGGTGGAGGCGATGAGCTTAGCATGAGTATAAAGTATACATTGGATGATGGAGCCACCTGGTCCTCTGCGCCGATGACAGATGGAGTAGGTGCTATACCAGCTTTATCTGTTGGTGATACCTGCACCTTCAGGATTTCGGTGGATGATCCTGGGTGGTGCTCATTTTACTCGGAGACCCATAAAGTCTGGAAGATCGATTTCACACCCTCAGCAGATATTCTCTATGTCGGAGATGATTACTACACCTGGCACTATGGGGCAAATTATGATTCTGTCAACTATGCCAGGACGGTGGCCATAGCTGAAGCTGCCGGGTTTACTATCGAATACTATGATCTGGACGAATTTTATCTCATGGATTCATACTCGATCCTTGATCAATACACTGCAGTCATCTGGAATGGTTATGGTGATTGGGATCCTGCCTGCATGCCAGTGAATACGTTCGACAATCCATTGACAGAGTATGTTGCTCAAGGTGGACATTTACTCTACAGCTCAGAGGAAATGATCGGCACCTGGTTTGATTGGCCGCAGTATCAGGAATTTGAGCCTGGTCAATTCATGTATGATGTCCTTCGTGTAAACTGGGCTGCCAATGATTTTGGGAACGACTCCATTGCTCCAGATCCAACAGGTGTCTACACCTCAGAACTGGATACCTTTAATCTGGCATCTGATAACTTCTTCTGGGGCAACATGAATGACATTTGTGACCCCATTGGTTATTGGGGTACGGGAGGAACGATTGCAAATCCGAGTTTGGCTCCGTTTACCAGTTATGGACCAGAGCAGTGGGGATGGAGTCCAAACTCATCAATGACCGAGAACACCACTTTCCTGGCCTTCTCCATGATGATGATACCTGATGCACAGTATACGCCATTCATAGGTGCCTGGTTAGGTCGAAATGTTGCTGTTGATGAGCCTGTTTCTTCATTACCTGAGGAATTTGCTTTGTCTAATAATTATCCCAACCCATTCAATCCCGTCACCCATATCTCTTATGAATTGCCTCAAGCCTCCGATGTTACTGTCACCGTCTATGACCTTTTGGGACGGAATATTTGTACCCTTGTAGAAGCATCCCAGCCGGCGGGTTATTATCAGATTCAGTGGAATAGCCTGGACGATCAGGGTGAACAGGTCAGCACAGGCATCTATTTTGCCAGGCTTCAGGCGGAGGAATTCTCCAGTGTTGTTAAAATGGTTTATTTGAGGTAGTTGGCAGCGAATTTGAAAAGCTGCACAAATATTCTACATTTCAGCATAATTTAAACTAAGTGGGAGTAAGAATGGAATCGTGTGATGGCAATGCCTATCCAGAGAAAGCGAAACCGCATTTAGAGGGAAGAAGCAAGATGTGGTTTTCTCTCCTTTTTTTGATTTCTGGACCATTATTATTCTGTCAAGACTTCCGCTTTAAAATGGATTTATTCGAGCATGAATACATTTTTCCTGTCGATACCTTATTTAGAGAGATCAGAATAGATAATCATGAGACGAATGGTAATCTTCCAAATATTCTTGATTTCTATCTCCCAAACACTGAACATGACAGTATTGAGTATGCTATCACCTCCCCAGTTCTGGGGCGGTGGAATGATGACAGCTGCATGGTTATAGATATTGATTGGACATCACTTTCAAACAAGGATAGTGTTTTTGTGGGTACTACCTTTCTTGATTCGCTACAACAATCCTACATAAGATATTTTAACTATCCTGGCGACTCGCTCTCAGGGATTCATATGGAGATCAGCTATGATACGCTAAGCGCTGAGAATGATCACATTAAGTTTTATGTTTCTTCAAACACATATTCTGATTGGAGAAACTTCCAACCATTAGGAATGGGCTATATCTGGAGGTATTACGGACCAAGGGCAATTTACATAAGCGACAGAATAGAAATTATTGATACTTTCTCAGTTTCCGATACAAGCTTTTTTAAAGCTGTTAGACACAGAGAGTATTCACCAGGTTATGGAGAAGGTATTGTTATTGATACGTCGGTCATATACACCCTTCCTCACAAGAAACACCAAATATTCCAGTATTCGGGATATAACATCTTAGTACACGACTTTAAAAGATCCTGGTATTTTGATGAACCTTCATATGGAACAATTGAAGTCCTTTCTCCACAAAAAGATGGTTCAGTAGATTTCTGGATCTCTGATCAGTTTGGAAATGGAAGGATTTGGTCCTATGGGATTGGTTTTGTATATAGCTCTGGCGATTACCAGGGAACGATCAGTTCTCTACTTGGATACTACCTGGGTGGCGATGTTTATGGTGATACCAGCCAAATTGTCAGTATTGAACCTTATAGATTTTTAACTAATTCATTCAAGTTGAGTACTTTTCCAAACCCCTTCAACCCTAACACAAGCATTGAGTACGAACTATCAGAGCACTCACAGGTTTCGCTCACCGTCTACAATCTCCAGGGACGCCAGATCATGACCCTGGTTTCAGAATCAAAACCAGCAGGTTTATACAGGGTGCAGTGGAATGGCATGGACGATCAGGGTGAACAGGTCAGCACAGGCATCTATTTTGCCAGGCTTCAGGCTGGATCATATTCTCAGGTTGAGAAGATGGTTTATCTGAAGTGATGCGTCTTTCATTCTGAATAGTCTGAGATTCTACGTCCAGGCAGAGCCGCAAGGACTCAGAGTGACATGCTGGAAATAGACTGCGCTACAATCTTGCTAAAACGCCGGAATTGACTTCCTTGACCTTGTCCGGACCGAATAGCGTCTCCACCAGCTTAAAGGCAAACTCCATGGCACTCCCCGCTGCTTGCCCAGTGATGAGCAGCTCAGCCACTTCAACCCGATTACCTGTGTGAATCGCTGTTGTCATACGGTCAGCCCAGGCAGGATGAGACGTGACCTGCTTATCTCTGGTGAGTCCGGCCTTCTCCAGGACTGCAGGGGCAGCACAGATGGCCGCCGAGGTCTTGTTAGCACTAGCCTGGTCTTTGAGCAATTGAATGATCCTGGCATCTTCCATCAGGGTTGGTGCTCCCGGAACACCGCCGGGGAGGACCACCATCTCCCAGGTCTCTTTAAGGGCTTCATCCAGAACCGTATCGGCGACAATTTTCAAGCCATGAGCCCCTTCAACATTGCGTTTCTCCAGGGCGACAGTCCGCACATCAGCGCCGGCACGTCTGAGAATGTCCACAATGGTGATGGCTTCGATCTCTTCAAATCCATTGGCAAATGGAACCAGGACCTTTTTCATTCAAGACCTCCCTATTCTGGGTACTATGTCCCTGGTGTACGAAAAGCCTCCAAATACTGGGGCTTGTGATATTTTTCGGTTTTAATCAATTCAGCTTTGGAATTATAATGGTGAATGAATTTCGGTTGATGCTTGTCCGTATACTCATAAATCCGACGTTTTTGTAAATTCATTTGACGATCCCGCTCCTCCTCTTGCTGCACCAGCCCGTATGCATCAAAGGTTCTGGAGATAAAGAGATTCCGGTCCGCATCCAGGATCTCCTCGCGCTCACGATAACCCTTCACCGGATGATAGGTATAGCGGTAGAAAGTGATCAGGGAATTATCAGGGTAATAGTGTTCCTCGGTCATGATCTGGATATCGTCATTGTAGATGGTCAACCAGTAATCCCGGAGACCACCATCAAGGAGAAAAAAATTGCGGCGGGATTTATCCAGCCTGTTTTTGTAGTCATAATAGTATTCCGTCGAGCTTTCTATCTTATCGCCCAGGCCTTCAGTTTGCTCCAGATAAGGTTTCCCTTGCTTGTCGTAGAATACGATCAGTTTTTTTTCCAGTGTCCGGGAACGGGTAAACCACTGTTCTTCTCTCTGGGTAACGATGTTCTTATTATAGGTCCATTCTTTTAAGAAACGCGGTTTCCCCTTATCAAAATATTCCACATAATGATGTTTCGATAAAGAACCATCACTGGCATACTCATAATAACTCTTCTCCATGAGTTGTTTGCTGCCGGAGAAATGTTTTACAGCAATGATCTGCTTTTTCTTGTTGCGCTCAACCTCATAATACGCACCGGAGATTTTCTTGTCCCTTTGGATCATATTTTGAAAACTGCGGGTAAAATGATCCCCTTTTTCATAGCGGGTCACAATTGCTGAGCTGCACCCGGTCAGGATGATGAGGATCAACAAGGAGGACAGAAATCTGATCATTATTTTGTAAACAGATAGAAGTAGATGGCAGAGCGACGGGCATTCATCATTTCAATCCCTTCAGATTGAACGATATCATCGGCAATGTCATAAAGCTTATAGCGCTCCTCTTTAGCCAGCCCCCGGTAAAATTTGAGCACCTGCTCATCACTTAATTTCTCAATGGTGAGTAATCGTGCCTGGTCCAGGGATTGACCCTGACGTATCAATTTTACTGCTGCCAGATCAACAGAACGGGCTGAAACCGAATCAATCGTGCTGGAAGAATCCTTTTGCCTGGTGGGGGCGAGAGTCGTTCTCGGCTTTGGCTCTTTAAGTTTTTTAGCCAGGGCGTAGCGTTTTTTGGGGTCTTCCAGTTGTCTGCTCAGTTTGATGATGTCCATGGTCAGGGCGTCGATCTTGGCACTGGATGCAGCTTGTTTTCTCTGCAATGTTACCAGACGCAGACTATCCTGCTTGTTAAAATCTCCACGAGGGGCTTCAAGCTCCTGGTCAAGTTTCATGGAGTGATTTTGCTCAGATTTGAGCTGTTCAAGCATTTGGCTAAGCTGATCGATCTTTGCATTCAGTATTGCGATTTCTGATTTTTTCCCCTGGGCGTTAAGCAGCCCTGGAAGCATGCAGATGAGTAGTCCCAAAAGTAAGTGAATTTTGAATTTCTTTATTGTGCTATACATGATGTGAATCTCCTCATTACTGAACAGGCAACTTAACCTCTTTGTCAAACAGGGAAAAGTGTGAATTGTGCAAGTGCACGATAGCGGAATTCAGGTTATTGTTCATTCAAGCGTTTCTCATACCAATATTTCAACTCGCCCCCATCCATTTCTGACCTGATCCTCTGGTAACCATTTTTTTCTCCCAGTGCGATCATGGCCGGGAAACGATCATAACTCGTAAAATAGACACTATCTAAATTAAGTTCACGTGCAGCCTTCTCCTGCTCTTCTAGCAGGCCTTGGGCAATGCCCTGGCGTCGGTAATCCGGGTGAACACCTCCCAGCCAGGAAAACAAGGCGTTTTCTCCTTTCTTTATGTATCCCAATTTGAATCCAACGGCTTTTCCGGCATGATATGCTACGAGGAATATCGTTTGTGTGTCTGCCATCTTTTGGAATTTCTCCAGTGTGAGCCAGGAGCTCTGGAATACCATCCATTCAAGATCTTTTAACATCTCATAATTCAATTCCACCGATTTGATGATAATTTTCTTAGAATGAATGTCGTACGCCCTCGTATGAATACTTGCTAATTTGAAAAAAGACTTACCCCTTGAACTTTTCCATCTAAATTTAGACTTCAACGATGGGTAAACAAAAGCCAAGAATCGCCGCCAATATAAACTGCCTGAATTGTGGAGCGCATCTTAGCAGCCAATTTTGTCCACAGTGCGGTCAGAAAAACAAAGACTACCGCCTTTCGTTTAAGGATCTTTTTTCAGATTTTCTGGAAGAAATGCTGGATATGGACTCGCGGGTGCTACGGACGATGCGGACCTTATTCACCAAGCCGGGTTTTCTCACCACTGAATATATCAAAGGACGCCGGATCAGTTACCTGCCCCCAGTGAGGATCTACCTCGTGGCCAGTGTCGTGTTTTTTCTGCTCTTGTCACTGAAGGCCATGCTGCCAAGCGTACAGAACAATCAATTTATCAGGGAGCTGACTTCCAAAGGGGGTGTAGAAGAATCCTTAAGCAGCAGAATTAAATCCCAGCAAGCCTCGAAAACGGATCAAACAGCCCTCTTCGAAGAGCAGGGTTTGGTAAGTGCCGAATCCGACAGCTCGCATTCAGGCATGAGCCTTTCCTTTGACGATCAAGCCTTTGATGTGGAACAGGGTGAATTTTTAAATAGTTTCACCGATAATTTTGCTAAAATGATGTTTTTGCTTCTCCCTGTTGCCGCACTTCAGTTGAAGCTGCTGTACTGGCGACGCAGGAAATTGTATATCGAACATCTCATTTTCAGTCTCCATGTTCATGCCTTTATTTTCAGTCTCTTGATTCTCACCGTTATTCTGGATTATAAACCGGTCATGTGGACTGTTATTCTGGCCAGCTTGATCTATCTGTATCTCTCTATGAAGAACTATTATGAGCAATCCTATATGAAGACCTTCTCCAAGATGTTCCTTTTACTTTTTAGCTATGGGCTGACAACGGGATTGGTCATGGTACTCACCCTGGTCATTACGGCAATCGCAATGCTTGCAGGCAGTTAGATTATGACATCTTTGTCCCATGCTTGAGCTAATCTCACAGACCTTTAACGCCTCTGTCATTGCAGTCACGCAGTTGTTCCTTTCGACAGTCATGAGTAGCAATCCCTGGTTCGAGGGTCTGGAGATCAACTACGAGGGAAACAAACAGGAAATTATCTGCAATACTAAATTATCACCATCATTTACGGAGACTCTCGATGATGTGCTACTTTCCGGACAGAATATCACCCTCCATTTTCGATTTGAACTCTTTACTGCAGGCGAATCCAAAGCACTTCAGCAAAAGGAAATTGTGAATGGGTTTCGCTATGACACCGAATCAGAGTCCTATTACCTGATCAATTCCGAGGACAGGGAAGTGGAGCGCTTCTTTACTGTTGAAGCGGCTAAGGATTCGTATGTGACAGTCTTGAATTTAACGGTCGCCAATACCGAAGATCTGCCAGCACAAAATGAGTATTTTTTGAGAGTAACGGCGTTTCTGGATCCTGTCAAGCTGGATAATATGAGTGAATCCGTGAATCTCATGTTGCGCTGGGCCAGTGTAAAACCCACTATTGTTTCAGAAAAATTCCGGATTTCTCCGCGGGCTACCTGATCCTTAGGGGAGCTTGACCACGTATATGCTTGAGTTCTGTTTCGCTCTGAGGCTGTAGTTGCTCAAATTAGCCGGGGAAATAAACGCATCGCCCCGTCGGAAGATACTCATGCAGTCTGCTTCATCTGAACACCAATGAAAATTGATCAACCCATCCAGGATCAGAAATAACGTCAGTTCTGTCTGACCAGTAAAATCGTGGGATTTTTTAGCATTTATTTTTAACACGCTTACCTGGAATTCATTGACACTGGTTTGATACACTGTCATGGGACCTGACGTGCTGGTTGCGACTCTGAAATCGGTGTTTCTCTCCTTTGTCAGTATCCTGGATAGTGCCTTAGAATCGCAGAATTTTTTGGTCAACCCCAATCGGACAACATTGTCAGAATTGGCCATGCATTCGATGATATTGCCCCTGAGATAGGCATGTGGGACACCAGGAGGCAGGTAGACCGCCTCACCTGGCCCCAGATGAACGCGATTAAGCAGAAAGAGAAAGAGCAAGCCCACGTCTCGCTGGCCGTGTATCTCAGTCTGGTTCAGGAATAATGATTCTGATTCAGTCAGGGTAGATTTTTTTGCCAGCCGATTATGGAGATACCCAATACAGGTTTCGATTGCATCCGGCTGATTTTCCCAAAGTCTGAGAATTTTCAGAACATCATCGTGAATACCCGTGGTTGAGGCGTTGTCTGAATACAGAAGTGCTCGCAGTTCAGGAATATCCCCCAGTACCTGCTCGTAATCCTGGTCTGATAGCAGACCGATCAGCGCGTCCAGGGAATCGATGGCGATGGCGATCTCAGGTTTGTGATTGCTGTCCGGATAATGTTCAGGGTCCTGCTGATGGAGTTGTTCTGCCTGTGATTTATCCGGATGGGCTTGAATGCTCAAGGCCTCGTTTGCGGACAATACCTTGAAAAGGTAGGGAAGACCAGTTGAAAAAGCAGCACTCCGATACCGACTGAGATGGTTCACCGGATCGGCTGCAAGCCAGTCGGAAAGTGATAGCTCTCCATGGGCAAAATCGATAATCGTTGATGGTGCGCTGGGATGTGTCCCCATCCACAATTCTGCATAGGGCTTGTCATTTTCGGGTGTGATGCCGAGAAGGTCTGCGATAAATGCATCCTTGTTTTTCATCCCCCAGGGGTAATGCTGAATGGTATTCCTGAGCAACAAGGGTCTGGGTTGATGAATGCTTTTGGATTCAGGGCTGGCCACGATAAAAACTATTCGATTCTCTGCTCCTCTCCAATGAGAAATAGAGTTGTTTAGTGATATATCTCACAGTAATAAAAATACGATATAAATTATATAATATTAAATTAATCGTAAATTTTTTCTTGGAATCATATCTCAGCATTTTATTTTTCTCCTAAACCGAGACAGAAAGCAGGAAGAAAATGAGCCGAGACCTGATGGTTTAGCTCGTTATTTGGAGGAATCAATGATTCATTCAAAAGATGTCAAAGCCAGGCTGTTTTTCACCTATCTCAAAGATAAAACAGAGTTGTTTCTATACGTAAAACCCCACGATACCACTGGGAGTCGTTGCGTCTATCGTCGAGCACCGGGTGATGCCGCAATGAGCTACAGGATCCATGCCTTACTGGAAAATACCGGTGTGCTAAAATCAGAAATTGAGATATGGGTGCTTTTGTATCCACCAGAAATCAGAACGACCACGATCTATGCACCGTCGGGACTGTCTGACAAGGAGATCTCCGTTCACATACATGAAAACGTATTGCTGAATCAGCCCTATTCGCTCAAATATGACTGGAAGAATTATTTGCTCCAAAGAAGGGATAACGGACATGATGAAGACATGGTAACCATCACCTTCCTGGGGAAAAACGTCTTACCAAGAATCCGTTCCCTCCTGGGAAAGGATACAGCTAAAATTAATTTTATCGGAGATGGTCTTCAGTTTCTCAACGTAAATATGAAAATTTTCCCCCAGCTTCGGGGACAGACATACGAGCTTATCCTGCCCTATGATGAGATCTACTACAAGGCCATCATCCGCTCAGGCGTTCATTTTGAAAGCCTGGGGCTGCCCCATGGGTGCTCAGCGGAATTTGGACACTACAAACTGAGATCAGAGCAGGTCTATTTAAAAATGGGTAATCAAGGATCCAAGTTAGACCTGCCTGTATTCCAGCCCCTGGTTCCTGTTGATGAGTGGAAAGAGACCTATCTGACTCCATCAGCCTTTCCAAGTTGGTACATCGCGTTACGAAGTATGGATCAGGAGACACAGGTGAATTTTGCGGAGCGATTTCACCAGGAAGAAAAGCTAGTCAGGAATCATACCTCTCTATCCATAGGTCCTGCTTATGGCTATTCAAGTTGACTCTGCGAAGGATGATGATGGCAGTAAACATACTGATTGGATAATATTATATGTTATTCCTGTTTCGCATGGTAGCAGCAATATCCTTTATGGCAAAGGGGGCATAGTAAATATAGAAAGAAACAACGGCTACCCCTTCCAGAACGAGAATATACCACGGCCACGGACCCATGGCATCCATGATGGACCCATTTACCGGTTTGTGACAGATAAAGAGATAATTGCCATCAACTAGAGAATTGAATCCGGCCATAATGACCAGATAGATATTCGTGAATCCGAACACCTTCCAGATAGATTTGTGGGTGGGCCTCAGACCGCCTATCCAGGTCATATAGAGACTGGCGAAGATCAGCGTACCGTGGGATACGAAAAATTGAAAAAAACGGTAATGGGGGTAGCCGTATTGACCAATATCAGGAGTGAGCAAGGCCTGGATCGCTCCACCCAAACCCCAGAAATAGACCAATTCATAGAGTAGTTGACTCCGATTAATCATTAAGAATGCACCAAGCACAATGGCCAGACCACATAAATGCAAGGGCAGAGACTCACCGGCAGACCAGGTGCCCATACTGAGGCGCCAGATGCTCAGGCTCAGTTCCTGCAGCAAAAGCAGACTGGCGATGATCCAGCGTGTTCTGAAATCGATCTGTGAGGATTTGAACCAGGCTCTGAAATACCAGAGACAGAAGTAAAGGATGAAAAGAACACCCAAAGCAATCAAATGCGGTGGTGAGAAAAAAACAAAGGCATGACCTGGATAATCTGTGGCGAATGGACCTGCACCGTACGTCATGAGCATTGGGCCTTTCTGATGGCAAGGTGCCATCCAGCAATATTTTTTTGACGCTCGCTTTCAAGCATCGATGGGTGAAAGTGAACCTTTTGTTTAGAGAATTCAGTCAGAATCTGAGGTGTCCAAATACCCTGTGCCAGACCAGCCAGGTAGGCAGCACCCAAGGCCGTTGTCTCCACGCGATCTGCTCTTTCAACAACCAGATTGAGGATGTCTGCCTGAAATTGCATCAGAAAATCATTCTCCGTCGCCCCGCCATCCACAGCTATCCCGTTGATTGGCAGCTCTGTATCCTGCTCCATGGCCTTGATAACATCATAGGTTTGGTAGCACATGGATTCCAAGCCGGCTCTGATCAGATGATTTTTACTTGACCCTCTTGTCAAACCGGCGATTATGCCCCGGGCTTCCATATCCCAATAGGGTGCTCCCAATCCGACAAATGCAGGCACCAGATAAACACCGCCATTGTCCGAAATGGAATTGGCTGCCGCCTCACTTTCTGCTGCTGTCTGGATGAGACCTAATTCATCCCGCAACCACTGAACGGCTGCCCCGGCAATAAAGACTGATCCCTCAAGCGCGTAGCAGGGTTCTCCATTCTGGGCGACGGCCAGGGTTGTGATCAATCCATGCTGTGAATCAATTGCCTGCGATCCGGTATTCATCATGATGAAACATCCGGTCCCATACGTATTCTTGATTTCTCCCGCCGTAAAACACTGCTGTCCAAACAGGGATGCCTGCTGATCACCAGCAACACCGGAAATAGGAATGTTGATCAATTCAGGAATGCTTTCAACGATGCCAAAATCACCTGAAGAAGGCCTCACTTCAGGTAAAATTGATTCAGGTATTTCCAAAAGCTCACAGAGCTCAGCGTCCCATTCTCTGCTATGAATATTGTACAGCATGGTACGGGAGGCATTGGTGTAATCAGTGGCGTGGACTCGGCCGCCAGTCAGTTTCCAGATCAGCCATGAATCGATGGTTCCAAACCGTAAATCCTGATCTTCGCTGACAGGTGCATTTTCGAGGATCCATTTGACTTTTGTGCCACTGAAATATGCATCCAGGGGGAGACCGGTTTTTTGCTTGATCAGTTCCCTGTATGGTTCAAGACTATTACAGATGGCCGACGTCCGGCGACATTGCCAGACAATGGCATTGTACACGGGTTTACCCGTTTTAGCGTCCCACACGACGGTGGTCTCTCTCTGATTCGTGATGCCGACAGCTTCAATGGTGCCATCTAACCTAGTCATTATTTCGGATACACAATCCATGACAGTCTGCCAGATCTCTTCAGGATCGTGTTCCACCCAGCCAGGGAAGGGGTAAAACTGGCGGAATTCACGATATGCTTTGCTTACGATCGCCCCGTCATGCTCTACTAACAACACCGTTGTTCCCGTTGTCCCCTGATCAATCGCGAGTATGGCCAAAATGATTACCTGTTTTTTTGCTTATTTTATTAATAAAGCTACATTCTGACTTCAACACTATAACTCATTGCGGGTCAAAACCTGCACTCGAACCTCTATATATGCGCGTCCAGCCAGGCGATCATATCCGATTTTACCTGGTCCTGCTCCGGCTCATTGAGGATCTCATGATAGAGCCCCTCATACAGCTTCAGTGTTTTATCTGCAGAACCAACCTTCCCATAGAGCATCTTACTCCCACTTACATCAGCCAGTTTATCTGAGGTCCCATGCATAATAAGAATGGGAAGCCTGATCGTCGATGCCAGTGCACCAATGCTTTTCGTGGATTTGAGTAGTTCAGACCCTGTTCTGGCAAGGATCCCCCCTCGATAATTCAATGGATCGTTGTCATAAGCCTCCACCACCAGCGGATCTTTTGAGATATCAGCGCTCGCCAGCTTCACTGCAGGGAGCTTGGGAGCAATAATGCTCAGCAGCCCAGAAATTTTTTGAAGGAGCGGCGAAATGTCATCACTGACTTTTACTGAAGGCGCGCTGAGGAGAATTCCCCTGACATCAGGCTTCCTCTCGATGGTAAATAAGGTAACGATACCTCCACCCATGCTATGCCCAAACAGAAAGAGCGGCAGGGACGGAAATTTTTCCTTTGTCCTGGTAAGCACTTCCTCCAGATCATTTAGATAGTCCTGGAAAGAGTTGACGTAATTTCGCTTGCCTGAGGAGTTTCCGTGTCCGCGGAGATCGAAGGCCACCACAGAGTATCCGGCTGCGTTCAGAGATTTGGCAATATGCTCGTAGCGACCTGAATGCTCGGCGATGCCATGCGTCATTAAAACAACACCCTTGGCTGCCTCCTGGCTCCAGGTTCGCTCAAAAAGATTAAAGTTGTCAGGCGTTGTGAATGTTGTCTCATTGCTGACCTTTGTCGCAACCATGGAACCTCCCCTTCATACCGAATCGGCATTGAATAAACTGAACTGTTTTCATGCTTGGTGATACCGCAAAAAATAAGCCCCTGCGGTCGGTAAAATCAATCGAAAATATCTTGCAGACTGGTCACGGTCAGATCGTCTTTTAAAAGACGCCGAATTCCTCTGATAGCTGTTTTTGCTCCTGATAAGGTTGTAATCGCTGGGATTTTATGTCGAATAGCAGCCCGCCCAATTTCGTATTCATCATCGCGGGATCGTTTTCCAAGCGGTGTATTAATGACCATCTGAATTTCACCATTCTTGATCAGATCCACCACGTGAGGTCTACCCTCATTGACTTTCAGAATCGCTCGAACGACAAGACCATTCTCTTTGAGGACCTCTGCTGTTCCATGGGTTGCCAAGATCTTGAATCCCAATTCCTGAAGATCCTGGGCGATATCGATCACGTTTTGCTTATCTCTGTCATTGACAGAGATAAAAACAGATCCCTTGGTCGGAAGCAGATTCCCTGCTCCCAACTCTGCCTTGGCAAAAGCAGCCCCCAGTCTTGAATCCAGGCCGATGACCTCACCCGTAGATCTCATTTCAGGGGAAAGGAAGACACTCTGTTTTGGGAATTTATTAAAGGGGAAAACAGGCTTTTTTACTGCTATCAGGTTATGTTTTTTTCGACTCAGATCAAAATCCTTAAGCTTTTTCCCTGTGGCCAATTGCGCAGCATATTTCGCCAGAGGTACGTCCCGTACCTTGCTCACAAAGGGTACAGTACGACTTGCCCTCGGATTGACCTCCAGTACATAAATGATCCCATCCTTGGCCGCAAACTGAATATTAATCAGGCCAATGGTCTTTAAAGACAGGGCCAGTTCGCGGGTGTATCGCTCAATTCGCTTTCGATGATTTGGAAGCAGCTGATAGGGCGGAAGAACACAGGCAGAATCACCAGAATGAATACCGGCTTCTTCAATATGTTGCATGATGCCGCCAATAAAAACCTCTTCACCATCGCAAAGGGCATCCACATCAAATTCAAAGGCATCCTCCAGGAATGCATCAATCAGAACAGGATGATGTCCGCTGACGGCTGTCGCCTGGGCCATGAATTGTCGGAGAGAATCTTCGGCATACACGATTTCCATCCCGCGACCTCCCAATACATAGGAGGGTCTTACCAGAACCGGGTAGCCTATCTCATTGGCTACCTCAATGGCTTCATCAACTGAAAATGCCGTCCCATACGCTGGAGCCGGAATGTTCAATTCGTCCAGAATGGTTCCAAATTTCTTGCGGTTCTCAGCGAGATCGATGGCTGCCGGACTGGTTCCAATTATGCTGACTCCAGCTTCCTGGAGACGCATGGCAATATTCAAGGGTGTTTGCCCACCAAACTGGACCAGGACACCATCCGGTTGCTCCAGATCGACAATATTCATGACATTTTCGTAAGTGAGCGGTTCAAAATAAAGACGGTCTGAGATATCAAAATCTGTTGATACGGTTTCCGGATTACAATTCACCATGATCGTTTTATAACCTAGCTCATTCAATCCAAAGACAGCCTGAACGCAACAGTAGTCGAATTCGATTCCCTGACCAATTCTGTTTGGTCCACCTCCGAGAATGATCACTTTCTTGCCTGGCAGAGGCAGAACCTCATTTTCTGTTTCGTAGGTGGAATAAACATAGGATGTACGGGCTGGAAATTCAGCAGCACAGGTGTCGACTTCCTTGAATGTGGGGAGGATATTGTTTGCTTTTCGAAAATCTCGAATCTCATTCTCGCTCATGGAAATTCGGTTTGCGATCTGGATATCGGAATAGCCATGCCGCTTAAACTCGCGAATACTCTCATGTTCAAGTGACGGGATACCTTCTAATGCCAATTCCTGAATTTGATGCAGGAACCATGGATCGATCTGAGTGATCCTATGCAGGGTGTCAAGGTCAACCCCGTTTTCAAATGCCTTCCAGATCTTTACCAGACGAAAGGCAGTTGCAAAACGCATTTTTTTAAGATCAAGATCACGGCCGATCATTTTTTTGGGTTCAAGTCCATCCAGACCGACTTCCAGAGAGCGAAATGCTTTTTGTAAACTTTCTTTAAAGGTCCGTCCAATGGCCATCACCTCACCGACGGATTGCATTTGAACACCGAGAGTACCATCTGCTGTTGGAAATTTTTCAAAGTCAAAACGCGGAACTTTGGTGACGATATAATCGATACTGGGTTCAAATGCGGCAAGCGTTTCACCCGTGATCTCATTGGGAAGTTCATCGAGATGGTAACCAACGGCGAGTTTGGCGGCAATTTTTGCAATAGGAAAACCAGTCGCCTTGGATGCGAGGGCAGAAGATCGACTCACGCGAGGATTCATTTCAATGACGATCATCCGTCCTGAAACAGGATCAACCGCAAACTGAACATTGGAGCCCCCTGTCTCCACGCCAATAGCCCGCAGACATTCGATGGACCAGTTCCGCATCTTCTGATATTCCTTATCGGTCAAGGTCATTGCCGGGGCAATGGTAACAGAATCGCCGGTATGCACCCCCATGGGGTCAATATTTTCAATGGAGCAGACGATAATGGCGTTGTCACATCTGTCACGGACAACTTCCATCTCGAACTCCTTCCAACCTAAAAGGGACTCTTCTATCAATACTTCGCCGATGGGAGAGGCAGCGAGGCCATTTTCGACCAGCTCTTTAAATTCTTCAAGGTTATAGGCTGTGGAACCTCCAGTACCACCCATGGTGAAGGAGGGCCTGATAATGGCCGGGAATCCAGTGGTCGCAACGATCTCCATAGCCGATGAAACACTGTGAGCAAAGCCCCCTTTGGCAGTGTCAATTCCCACAGAATCCATCACCGTTTTGAATTTCTCACGATCTTCAGCCTTATTGATCGCGTCCACATCCGCGCCGATCAATTCAACTTCATATTTCTTTAATATTCCCAGCTCATCTAGTTTAATGGCCAGATCCAGGGCCGTTTGTCCACCGACGGTGGGAAGTATGGCATCTGGACGTTCTTTTGCTATGATGGCACTGACAATGGTCGGGGTCAGTGGCTCTAGATAGGTAGCGTCAGCCAGATTGCGGTCAGTCATGATGGTTGCTGGGTTGGAATTGACCAGAATGATTCGATACCCCTCCTCTCGCAGGGCGCGGCAGGCTTGAGTTCCGGAATAATCAAATTCGCAGGCCTGACCAATAACAATTGGTCCAGCTCCCAGAATAAGGATGGATTTTATATCAGTTCTTTTTGGCATGGGTGTCCATCAGCTTGATGAATTCCTGGAATAGATAGCGGGAATCGTGGGGTCCCGGGCTCGCTTCGGGATGATACTGGACCGAAAATGCAGGGTTGTCTAGACAACGAATTCCTTCCAGGGTATCATCGTTCAGATTCACATGGGTGACTTGGATTGAAGCAGGGAGTGACTCCGGATCAACGGCAAAGCCGTGATTTTGACTCGTGATCTCAACCCGTTCTGTGATCTGGTTTTTCACCGGGTGATTTCCTCCGCGATGCCCGAACTTGAGTTTATATGTTTTTGCCCCCAGGGCAAGGGAGAGGATCTGATGACCAAGGCAAATACCAAAGATTGGTTTTTCACCAACGAGTTGTTTTACGGTGCTAATGGCGTAGTCCACAGGTTCTGGATCGCCTGGTCCATTGGAGAGAAAAACACCATCGGGATTCAGGGCCAGAATATCAGCCACTGATGTGTCAGCTGGAACAATGGTGATGTCACAATCATGAATTGCGAGTTGTCTCAGAATGTTGTACTTGATACCGAAATCCAGCGCAACCACATGATATTTCCGGGAAGCATTCTCCGCAGACCACTGCCAGGGTTTCAGGCAACTCACTTCTTTGACCAGATCACGACCGTTCATGGATGGCACTTGCTCCAATTGAATCTTTA
Organism: Fidelibacterota bacterium; assembly: GCA_021734325.1. Classification (GTDB taxonomy): domain Bacteria; phylum Fidelibacterota; class UBA8477; order UBA8477; family JABMPR01; genus JABMPR01. Next base: position 84,933 of record JAIPJF010000007.1, read on the forward strand.
ATACAGCCGGGTCAAGTATCTCGGAGCTGATAATGCCATTCATGGCACCTTCATTTCGGATCATTCGGGTCAGGGCTCTGGTATCGATCCCTTGAATACCCACAATACCAGCATCATTCAGATATGACTGTAGGCTCTGGGTAGCTCGATAATTGGAAAATACCGGACTGGCTTCTCTGACAATAAACCCCTGAACCTGTATCCGATCACTTTCAATATCTTCAGGATTGATCCCATAATTGCCAATATGAGGGGCTGTCATGGTGACAATTTGGCCTTTATAGGATGGGTCGGTCAGAATCTCCTGGTAACCGGTCATGCTGGTATTAAAACAGACCTCACCACCGGAGGTACCGATTGCGCCAAAAGAAAGTCCTTTAAAGTGGTGTCCATTTTCCAGAAGCAGGATCGCGGGCTTATTCATTAAAGTCTAATGTCACTTTTATTTAAGGATGTGCAACCGAAAATGTGCCGGGTTGAAGTATTTATTTGAAATAAATTCGAAAGGGATGATATTGCACAAGCCCAATCAAAGAATGCCTGGAAACAGCTTGGAGAGGAAGGTTTGCATTGGTACGGGCAGAGAGGAGAAAATGAAGGTTTATCTGGAAACTGAGCGCATGATCCTGAGAGAATTCATTGAGGCAGATGTGGATAATCTGGTTGACCTTGACTCTGATCCGAAGGTCATGCTTTACATCAATGGTGGAAAGCCGACCCCTCGCCAGGATGTAGTTGAAAGGGTCATGCCCCATATCTTGAAATATTACAAAAATAATGATGGTCTGGGTATCTGGGCTGCAATGAATAAACTTGATGGGCAATTCATGGGCTGGTTTCTATTGCGACCCAATTGGGCTGACGAAACAGAGACTGAATTGGGGTATCGTTTTAAACGGCAATACTGGGATCAGGGCTATGCAAGTGAAGGATCACGTGCCTTGATCCACAAAGGTTTCATGCACCTGAAAGTAAATGTCATCATGGCTACTGCAGATCCTGCGAATGTTGCATCACGGAGAGTTATGGAGAAAATTGGTCTGAAATTTGAAAAAGAGTATGCAGAAGCAGATGGCTTTATCGTTGTCAAATATCGTTTGGGGAGAAGCGAATATTTAAAACGGGGCCAGTCTGAAGTGTCGAAGGACCCCATTGATTATGGATCAGAAATTCGATAAAAAATTTATTTAATTTTCGCCAGAAAAGGATCAAATGTCAATCTTTACAAACAGAATGCAGAGGGAAGCAAACACCATCAGGGCGATGGTAAGGATTTACTGCCAGCATCACCATGAAGGAAAAACGGAAAATTGTCCGGAATGTTCTCAGATCCAGAATTATGCCCTTGACCGCCTCTATTATTGTCCGTTCCAGGAGGGGAAGACCTCCTGTAAAAACTGTCCCGTTCATTGCTATAAACCCAGTATGAAGGATGATATAAAAAGGGTAATGCGGTATTCAGGTCCACGGATGGCTCTCAGGCACCCAATGTTGACCATTTTTCACTTTATTGACGAGAGAAGACGTGAGCCAGCTCACAGCACAACTGGAAAAGAATTCAAGAAGACAGGGCAAGGAATGAACAATCCTGGCAGACCCAATGAAGCATGTGAACATCTCTAGGCTTTTCACCTCAAAGACACTCAATTTTTTCTCTGTCATTTAACACCCTTTGACCATCCTTTTAAAGATTGCTAATTATTTGTATGCAAGGTATAAATGATTAATATTAAACACTGATAAATAGACACTAGGGATGATTTCCAAAGCTCGAACCATCATATATGAAGAAAAATGAATATGGCTAAATCAATACAGGCGGAACACAAAGCATTTGAATTTTTACCCGGTGCCCTGATCGAGATCGATTTGGCCACCAGGTCGATCACCTATATGAGCAGAATCGCCCATGCTGTTTTCGGATATTCCAGCACTGACCTTGATTCAGGAATTCCAGCAATCGATATCTTTTCCAACCCTGCTGAATATGAGCGTGCGATGGAGCTGGTGAAGTCCTTCGGTATGGAAAGTTATCAGGAGCATATACCCTACACCCCGGTTAATAATCAGGACCTGTATGATTTCATGCTCAAAAAAAAGGATGGTAGTTTATTCTATGGTGAATGTCAGGGTGCTTTTGTTCTGGACGAGGACAAAATACCGATAAGTATTCGAATCTATGTTAGAGATCTCACTGAACAACGGAAAATGGAAGCCTCGATTGCGGATCATGAGGAAAAATATCGACTACTAATTGAAAACTCCATCGATTGTATCTGGACGCTGGACAAAAATTTAGTATTTACATTTCTTAGCCCGACACTTGAAAACATCTTGGGTTTTAAACCAGAGGAATGGATTGGTACAAGTCTGGTGTCGCATTTCAGGCCACAGGAGCGAGAAGTGATTGGTCCTATTGCTGAAGAAGCGATAAAAAACTACAAGTCTTTCGAGCCTGTTTCCATAGAAACCGTTATCCTGAGCAAAGACAAAAAGGAAGTGGCGCTGGAAATAAGGAGTAAGGTTTTACTTAGCAGTGAAGGTGAATTGCTTGGTTTGCAGGGAACAACCAGAGACATAACAACGCGTAAAGAAGCTGAGAATGCACTCATCGAGAGTGAAAATAAATATCACAATATTTTTAACAACTCCCAGGATGCCGTCTACATCACCACTGAAAGCGGGTCGCTAATAGACTTTAATCAGGCATTGGTTGATATGCTCGGATACTCCTCGGAGGAACTTATGAATATGAGTATAAGCGAACTCTACCAAAATGATGAAGACCGTATTCTATTCCAGCAAGCGATCCAAGCGCATGGATTTGTAAAGGATTTTGAACTACACATACCAAAAAAGGATGGTACCATCATTGACTGTCTGGACACCTCCACAATGAATAAGCGCCCAGACGGTGTCATTGAGTATCACGGAATCATACGCGATATTACTGAACAAAAAAAATCTAAAAAACGTATTGAGCAGGCATTGATGGATGTAAAAGTAGCCAGCGCGGCTAAAGACCAATTCATTGCCAATATGTCGCATGAGTTTCGAACGCCATTGACCAGTATCATTGGATTCACCGATTACCTGAAGAAAAGTCTTGGTAATTCCCTAAAGCCCAGCGACAGAGAATCATTTGACTCCATCCATAGAAATAGTGATCGTCTGCTTCAGACTGTCAACGCCATATTAAACTTTTCCCAGATTCAATCTGGGGGCCATCAACTGAATCCTCGTATCATTTATCTTAATCCATTTGTTCAGAAACTATGTAATGACTTTAAAAGTAGTGCCTACAAAAAGGGACTGGAATTTGATTTTATATCAGAGACAGATGACGATAAATCCTGGCTTGATGAATACTCAATCCGTCAGGCGGTTGAAAATATTGTCCAAAATGCCATTAAGTATACCAACGAAGGGAAGATTACTGTAAAACTTACCAGAGCAAAAAATCGTTTAAAACTCATCATCTCTGATACGGGGATTGGTATTTCTGCAGATTTTTATAAACAGATATTTCAGCCCTTCAGTCAGGAGAGTGAGGGCCTTGAGAGAGAATATCAGGGTCTGGGTCTTGGCCTGGCGCTTACCAAACGATATCTGGAATGGAATAATGTGGACATTGACGTTGACAGCAGAAGCAACATGGGCTCAAGCTTTACCCTGACCTTTCCGGACAGCCCCTGATAGATTTCAAGTTTTGATCGAATCTGGAGTATGAGCCACCCAGGAGAGTCGAACTCCTGACCTACGCATTACGAATGCGTTGCTCTACCAACTGAGCTAGGGTGGCATGAAAAAAGCGGCTGAATATATGTTTTGATATATCCCTTGGCAAGCTTGTCAATTCAACCTGGAATACTTGACTTTTAAAAACCTGTCCATATCTGAGACCGTACTCATTACCTTAACAGGCTCTGGAACTTCTATGAAGAACCCGGGGTTAGAAATATTTAGGTGCAATCAAGGAGTTTCATTGAACAGGATTTGGAAAAATATAGGTGTTTCACTTGCCATTATGATGGTCTCAGTACTCCAGGCCCAAAATCTTAGCATCACCCGCCTGCAGTATGACGGGGGTGGTGACTGGTATGCCAATCCAAGTTCTCTTCCCAATTTGATTCGCTTCATCATCGACAATACGAATATCAAAGTGGAGCCGGAGGAGTCCCGGATTAAACTAACTGATACAGATCTGTATAGTCATCCATTTCTGTATATGACGGGGCATGGAAATGTCAAATTCAGCAATGAAGAAATTTATAAACTGAGGGATTTTCTGATTTCAGGGGGATTTCTCCATGCAGATGATAACTATGGTATGGACGAATCTTTGAGACGTGAATTCAAAAAGGTCTTCCCGAAAAAAGAGTGGGTTGAATTGCCCCATGACCATCCCATATTCCACAATTATTTCGAATTTGACAATGGACTCCCCAAGATCCATGAGCATGATGGAAAACCCCCTCAGGCATTGGCCCTGTTTCACGAGGGACGGATTATTGTACTCTATACCTATGAAAGTGATCTGGGTGATGGTTGGGAGGACCTTGAAGTTCATAATGACGGTGTGAAAAAGCATCGTGATGCCCTTGAAATGGGCACCAATATCTTAATCTATGCATTTACCCATTAAAGCCATGAACCAATCCCTGCATATAAAACTGAAAGCGCACGCCATCACCAGAGCTCGTGGAATTGGTGCTCAACTGGGGATGGTCGCTTTTGTTTTGATTTCATTATTTGTGGGTATTCTGGTCTGGTTGGAGAGCTTTCGGTACTTTGAACCGGAGACTAAAATGGGTCTTCTGATATTTATTGGAGGTTTTACATCTCTCTCAACAGGCATCATTCTGGTTTATTACTGGCTATTAAGAAACCAGAGGATCAAGCAGACACGACCTGAATATATTGCCAATCTCATCGGTGATGAAGTGCCAGAGGTGGGGGACAGAATCCTTAATGCCGTGCAATTGAATGCAATGCATGGTGAGGCAGGTATATCGCAGGAGCTGCAAAAAGCCGCGGTCCAGGTCGGAATCGAGGTCATGGACCGAATTCCCCGACAAGTCCTCTTCCCTTTGAAAAAGATAAAAATCTATTTGCTGAGAGTTGCCATGGGTTTCGTAGTACTGATTGGCTTGTATTTTCTGAATTTCCAGGAATCAACGGCTGCAATAAAAAGACTGAGCCAACCCGAGACTCGCTATGAATATCCTCTTCCTCTTAGCATCCACCTTTCAAGTAATAAGACGACTGTGATAGCCGGTGATACCCTGGCGATAACGGGGCAACTAAACGGACGTCATCTTAAATATGCAGATCTGATCATCCAGACCAGGAAGGACACGAATACTTTCCGGGTCGCCATTGAAGATCAACAATTCACTTTCCCCCTTGAGCATCTGATCACAAGCTTTACTGCTACTGCACAGGTTAGCAACCACAAATACTGGGAACCCTGGACCACAATTACATCCAATTCGTTGGATATTCAGGTGATAAACAGACCCCTGATCCAAAATCTCAGTGTCCGTATCCGGCCACCCGCCTATACAAGATTGCCAATTGAAGTGCATACCCGGGATATTCTAGATATTAGCGGTTTTAAAGGTACACGGGTAAGTGTTGAAGGATTGGTCTCGAAGGAAGTCAAAACAGTTAAGATGCATTTCGATCAGAACAGAAGCATGAAAGCCGAGGTAAATGGTCAGCGATTCACTGCCAATTTCGACCTTACCAAGGATGACAATCTCTGGTTCGAACTAACCGATGATGAGGGGGTCAACAATTCTGATCCTCTGGTCTATCCCATTTATGTTGCCAAGGATATGGCACCTTTGATACGGGTAATGGTACCGGGGCAGGATGTCATTATTGGTGAAAGTATGCTCATCCCGACCCGCCTGAAAATGGATGATGATTTTGGATTTTCGAAACTTGAATTGAGTTATCAAATTCAGCATCCTGATTTTTTGATGGCCGATACCAACACGTATAAGCAAAATATTGCTCTTCCACAAACGGATCAGATGTCACTTGAGCTCAGTTATGCCTGGGATATTAACAAGATCAACATCATGCCTGAAGATATGATCGAATATTGGTTCACAGTGTGGGATAACAATAGTGTAGATGGTCCCCGGAAAGCAATGAGCAAAAAGTGGGTGGCCAGACTGCCCTCATTGGATGAGATGTTTGGAGAAGTTGACAGGGGCAATGATCAGGTCAGGGAAGACCAGGCAGAAGTTCTGGATGTGGTAAAAGATATTCGTGAAAAGGTTGACCAGCTGGCACTGGAGGTTCAAAAGGATCCCAATCTCACCTGGGATCAAAAGCAGGAGGCTGAGGAGGCCATCCAGCAGGTTGGGGATTTGCAGCAGCAACTGGAAAAGATCAGTCAACAACTTGATGAGATGATGAAATCGGCGCAGGATCAAAATCTCTTCAGCAAAGAAACACTGGATAAATACGCTGAACTGCAGCAACTCATGGAACAGTTGATAACACCTGAACTCAGAGAAGCCATGGAAAAACTCCAACAGGCCCTGGAGCAGAACAATCCCCGGGATACGGAAATGGCCATGCAGGACTTCCAGACTGCCATGGAGGACTTTCAAAAAAGTCTGGAACGTACTTTGGAGATCTTCAAACAGGTGGAGTTGGAGCAAAAGATCGATGAACTAAATGCCCGTCTGACTGATTTGGCTGAACGACAGGAAACACTCGTCAAGAACCTGGACAGTCTAAATGCTGCTGATGCAAGTCAACTGGAAAAGCAAATAACCAGGGACTTTAACAAAGCTGAGGAAACAGCGGAAGCCCTGAAAGATCTTCTCGATCAACGCGAGGACCTTCCCTCAGAATGGGTTCAGGACCTGCAGAAAAGCATAACCCAGGAGCAGATCAGCAAGAACCTGAACCAGGCTGCCGACCAAATGCAGCAGGGACAGATCAAGGACGCAAAAATCCCCTCATCTGAAGCGGCACAATCCCTACGAAAGCTTGCCCAGCAGTCGCAACAAATGCAGGAGAATCTCCAGCAGATGATGATGGATAAAGTGATTTCCGAATTTCGTTCTATCCTGCTTAAGACCCTGAATTTATCACAGTCCCAGGAAGCCCTGGAGCGAACCACACAAAATATCTCGAAGCAAAGCTCCCTGCTTCGGGATCAGGCAGAATCACAGATGGATCTTATGCAGGGACTACAGCAAGTCGCCAGTGACCTGAAAAATCTGGGTGAATCAACTTTCTCAGTCTCTCCCTCCATGGGCCGTTCGATGGGAGCAACCCAGGCCCACATGCAGGAAGCCATCAATCAAATGGAGGCTCGTAATACGGGAAAGGCATCTCAAGCTCAAAATTCAGCCCGTGAAAACTTGAATCGAATGGCCATGCAGATCGCGAGTAGCATGGAATCTCTTCAGGCATCTGGTGAGGCAAGTGGATTCAGTGAATATATGGAGCAACTTCAGCAAATGGCAGGTCAGCAACAGGGCCTGAATCAGCAGACCATGTTGCAGTTGGGACAGGGGTCACAATCAATGATGCAGCAACTTGCCAGACAGCAGATGCAACTGCATGAGGCGCTATCACAGATTGAAAAAGGGATGGGATCTGATTCCAGAATGTTGGGAGATCTGGGTAAAATTGGTGATGAAATGGAAGCTGTGGCCAAGGAACTATTGAAGCGTAGACCGGCACAAAACATACATGAGCAGCAGGAGAGGATTTTAACTCGCCTGCTTGATGCACAGCGATCTGCCACCCAGCGAGATTTCAGCAAAAAAAGAAAATCTGAAACTGCCGGCGAAAAAAACTGGCTGGGAAGTGGCTCCTTACCTGATGATCTGGGTGAAGCACGTAATCTGCTTTATGAGGAATTGATTTTTAGTCTCAAACAGAATTATGACCGTGAGGAACAAGCCCTTATCCGTGAGTACTTCAATTTGCTGGAGACTGAGCTGAATGAATAGAACCAACACGGCATTGTCCATCAAATCAGCCAGGCATTGGCTGATTGTTGGTCTGATATTCCTGGGCTATGGCTTTATTTTATGTCCACAGGCTACACTTGCACAATCAGCCGCTCAGCGGAACGCAGCCTCCAATTTGGTGATCGAGAAGCGAGCGACAGCGCTGATCAGAATGGGAAGAATGGAAGAGGCTGTAGATCTCTACATGGCCACACTTTATAAAAACCCCAAAAACCTGAATTATTATTATCGGCTGGCTGAACTCCTGCCGGGAAAAGACAATGCATATACCCTGCTCCAAATAGTTGACGACCTGCTCAAATTTCAGACTGAGGATAACAATTTATTGGCTGAGAAAGGAAGATTATTGTATCTCCTTGAGCAGAAGCAGGAGGCCCTCCAGGTGTGGTACCAGATCATTCCGGCCAATCCCAACCAACGTTTCATCTATACGACTGTCAGCAATGCCATGTTAAAAGCCGGTGCTGTAAATGAAGCAATCGATTTATTGAATAGCGGTAGAAGTGAGTTCTATGAGCCAGATCTGTTTGCCTTCGATCTGGCCCGTATTTACGCTGCAAAACATGATTATACTTTTGCAACGAAGGAGTATTTGATCCATCTGGACAGAAATCCCAGGATGTTGGATCATATTGCATCCCAATTGATCAGGCTGCTGGAAAATGAGGGTGCCCAGGAAGCCATGGAAAAGGGCTTTGATGATGCACTGACAGACAATAAACAGCACCCGGCTCTTATTCTTGCAAGAGCCATGATTATGCTCCACCTGAAACAGTATGATGTCTGTGCCAACACGGTAATGCAGATGGAGATTGGCCAATCAGGGCCTGAGGTTCTCAAGATTGCAAACGACTTGAAAAATGAAGGTGCGTGGCAGCCGGCTGCAGAATTATATATGAGAATATCCTCGAGAAGTAAAGATGACAGACTCAGGGGAGAGGCTCTCTTGAATTTGGCGGCATGCTATGACCAAAGCCTTAATTCTAAGGATTCCTATGAATCTTTAGCCGATTATTTCCCAGGTAATTCATTTTTAAAATTGGATTTACGTATCGTGCCACAAAATGATGGTTCCCTGGAACGTACTCTGAAACTTTATGATAGTCTTCAGGTTCTATTGCCAAAAACCAGGCAGGCTACCATGGCATCCTATAACATTGCCGAGATCAATCTGACCGTCAGTGCTGATATCGATCGGGCTAGCAGGGGTCTTGAAGATATTTTTAAATTCTCTCCCTATAAGGATATGCAATTGATCGCAGGGATACGTTTGGTTGATGCATTCCTTGCGAAGGGTGATACCTCCTCAGCCGTGCATACGCTTGAGCGAGTTGTAAAAACACTTGACTTGGATGAGGACGATCCGGTCATTATTGCCTCCAGAATTAAAATATTCATACACGAGGGCGATGTATCGCTACTCCTCAAGGAATTGAAAAATCTCTCCGGTTCTGCCGGAGCCGCTCACCCACTGTTTAATGATGGTATGGAATTGCAGGCACTTTTGGAATCAAATGGTGGAACAGAGGATCAACGCCTCCGTGACTACCTGGAGGCTGAACGTTTGATCGGCCAGCATAAACTTTCCCAGGCAATAGATATTCTCTCAAAAATCGAGGGACCAGTGAATTCAATTACTGATGAAGCCAAGGTGAGAATGATTCAGCTCCTATTGGCCCTCGACGATAATACGCGGGCCCAGACAGAGATGGATGATTTCCTGAAGACTTCAATGGACTCGCCGTGGCGGGCAACCGTACTTGTCTGGAGGGGAGAGCAATTCCAATTTGTTGACAACGATCCTCAGGCGGCAATCCCCTATTACGAAGAACTTATAGTTGAGCATCCCGAATATTTGGGAATCAAATCTGTACGCCTTAGATTAAGGAATATTTTAGGAACGGGTTCATGAAAATTTTAATACATGCTACAATCCTGCTCATGCTGGTTAACCTGGTATTTTCACAAAAGATCCTTATCCCCATGGATCAAAGTCAGACAGATCATCTGAAAGCATATGGAATCGCCTTTTGGGTGTTGGGAAGAGATACAGATATCGAGTGGTTGCTCAATTATCGCGGTGGTAGTTTTCTCATGGACAATTATCCTGAAATCGTCAGGGAGCTGCGTTTAAGGGATGTGAGTTTTGAGACAATTCCCCCAGGGGCAGAGCTAGAGATCTATGGCACCATAGAAACCAGCAATATGGATGTTGTCCTCCTTGAGAAAGCGCCCAAGGTAGCTGTTTATTCACCACCGGGAAAACAACCCTGGGATGATGCAGTTACTTTGGCTTTGACTTACGCTGAGGTGGAGTATGAAACCGTTTGGGATGCAGAAGTGTTAGATGGCAAACTGAATGATTATGACTGGCTTCACCTCCACCATGAGGATTTTACAGGCCAGTACGGAAAATTTTATCGGAATTATTCGACTGCAGCCTGGTATCAGAAGCAACAGAGTGACTACGAATCGTTTGCAGCCCAGAGGGGATTCAGCAAAGTATCTGAAGAGAAGAAAATGGTGGCTCGCTATATAAAGGATTATGTCCTTAAAGGCGGATTCCTGTTTGCCATGTGCAGTGCCACGGATGCCATCGACATTGCCCTGTCTGCTGAAGGTGTGGATATGGTTGATACACCCTATGACCATGATCCCGTAGATCCTGACGCTCAGCAGAGATTGGATTATGGTAAGACCATGGCCTTTGAGAATTTCAAAATTATCACCAATCCCCTGATCTATGAATACAGCGATATCGATATTCCCTCCAGCGATCGCCCCGTGGCACGTGGCGCAGAAGCAGACTATTTTACCCTGTTTGAATTCTCAGCGAAATGGGATCCTGTACCTACCATGCTCACCCAGAACCATGTGGGAGTGATCAAGGGATTTATGGGACAAACGACGGGTTTTAACCGAACTCTCATAAAAAAGCATGTGATCGTCATGGCTGATGTGCCTGGGGAGGCGCAGGTGAAATATATCCACGGGAATGCAGGCAAAGGAACTTTTACCTTCCTCGGTGGACATGATCCGGAGGACTACCAGCATTTTGTTGGAGATCCTCCCACTCAGTTGTCGCTCCATAGAAATTCACCAGGCTACCGATTGATATTGAATAATGTACTTTTTCCTGCGGCAAAAAAGAAGGAACGGAAGACCTAGCAAAATTGAATATGACTGAGGTCATCTGACACATATCTCTTTGTATTTATGCCCTCCAGTGTAATTTTTAAGCCAAAAATGAAACAGTTTCTTCCTATTATCATCCTTGTATCCTGCCTTTGTGCTCAGGCTCAGGATTCAACGGTATATTATTCCGGATGGGGAAAGATCAGCATGGCTGATTTCGCAGAATTTGATTCTGTGAAAAACTCTGAATATACAATGGTTACTCTGCACAAGGATCGACCAGTTCTTCTCAAGCATTTTCGTGCTGATCGAGTACTCGAGAATTATACAGAAAACGAATATGATGAATATGGAAATCATATAAGCCAGAGAAGTTTTGACAAGGCCGGACAAAAGCGGGAAGAGATGCTGTTTAAGAATGATCCTGAGGAACTGGCACTTTTTAGAACCGTGTTTGGCCCGACTTTTATTCCTGCCAACTCAAATTTTTCCATTCGCAGAGAATACAACGACTCTGGACGTGAAACGGGTTACTTCATCCTTGGTGTAGATGGACGAAACATCTATTCCAGGATCACCACCTACCGTGAAGATGGACGCAAGGAAAAGGAAATTCTAAAAGATCACCTGAATGGGACCCTGCTTGCAGAGAGACGTTATAAATACATCGATCAGGAAAAACGTACCGTTCTGGAAGAATTTGACGGGATGGGAAAAATGGTCCAGCGAGTTGTGCTCTTTGATCAGCATGATATCATCGAGGAATGATCAATAGAGGAAGAAATTTTAAAGCTTTGTGTTTGCGATAATTGTTCACCCATACATATCTAAAAGGAAGTTTCAATGATCATACCTGATCCAATTCAAGCAGGGGCTACCATTGCGGTTATCTCCCCGTCATCGGCACCCAAACCGGAAAAACTGAAACGTGGGATCGAATACCTGAAATCAATGGGATTCAAGATTAAAGAGGGTCCAAATCTTTGGGGAAAGCATAAATATCTATCTGGCCATGGTCCAGAGCAGTTATCAGACCTGCATTGGGCGTTCTCCGATGATGAAGTTGACCTGATCTTCTGTAGCAGGGGAGGGTATGGTACGCCTCGGTATCTGGATGATATCGACTATGAGTTGATTGCCCAGCACCCAAAATTTTTTGTTGGATATTCAGATATCACTGCCCTGCAAAATGCCCTTGGAATTGAAACAGGACTGGTTTCCATCTCGGGTGCCATGGTGGCTGTTGAAATGGCGGGTGAAAATGGGATCGATCCATATACTGAATCCAGTCTGTGGAAATTATTAAGGGAACCCATGTCCGGGCAAATCCTCCAGAATCCTGAAGATATTCCGGCAAAAATTTTGTCTCCAGGAAAGGGGGAGGGACCAATTGTCGGTGGCTGTCTTTCACTCTTCAACAATCTGATGGGGACTCCTTACTTTCCGGATGTGAGCGGAGGAATTATGATCCTTGAGGATATCGGAGAGAATGTTCAACATTTGGATAGAATGTTAAGCCAGTTCAAAATGGCCGGTTTTTTTCACGGTGAGAATCGCATAAATGGTCTCATGCTAGGTCAGTTTATTGACACCTGGGAGGAAGCCAACGAGGATGATTTTGAATTGGAGGAACTGGTTCATGATATCATTGGCGAGGTCGACTATCCGATAATCACCAATGTTGCCTATGGCCATAATATGCGAAAAATGCCTATCCCTCTTGGGGCGACTGCAATTCTGGATGGAAGCATGGGAAGCCTGACACTTAAATGAGTCCTGAATGGGCCGAATGGTTAGGCTACATCGCATCGGTGGTGGTGGCCGTTTCACTGACCATGTCCAATATCCGTCGCCTGCGCTGGATCAACCTGTCAGGTGCTGTGGCATTCACAATCTATGGTGCGCTGTTGCAACTCTACCCGGTCCTCGTTGTTAATGGATTCATTGTAGGAATTAATATTTATTATCTCGTCCGGATGTCCTTGACCCGTGACCATTTTCACCTGATCCCCGTTTCCTGGGAGTCCAGTATCTTTTTACCCCGCTTTATTGAATTTTATGCAAAGGATATCAGAGAACACTTTCCGGATACTGACCTGGTCGCTCTGCGTCAATATGAGGCTATATTCATCACACGGAATGTTGTCCCTGTTGGCCTGTTCATCTACGAAGAAAAGTCGGAAGGCACCATTCTGGTCCATCTTGACTATGCCATCCCTCTGTATCGGGATTATGAAAGTGCCCGCTATTTTTTCAGGGAATTTAGAGGTATGATGCAGGAAAAGGGTTTCCATACATATATTAGTTATTGTTACGTGCCTGTTCATCAGCGTTATTTGCGCCGCATGAAGTTCATTGAGGATTCTGAAAAATCAGGCTTGTTCGTGCGCGAAGTATAAGACGGGGTATAAAGGAATTTTCCATGATAAAAAAAATAGTGGTTGCGTTGCTTTTAATAAATGCTGTCGTATTGGCACAGAATATTCAACTTCATTATGAAGCCTCCAGTCAGCGGGAGTATTTTGTCACCACATTGGAGATGTTCAAACCTGACAAGTACGGATCTACATTCTGGTTTGTGGATATGGAATATGATTCACCAGCTGTGAAAGGGGTTTCCCTGGGCTATTGGGAAATCGCACGCTCATTTTCGCTCCCGATAAATATTTTTTCCCTGACCGTTCAATACAATGACGGTGTTGCTAATTTTGGATCTTTGGGACAGGTTTGGCTTCTCGGGGTTAACTATTATCTGGATCTCGGATTTGTGGCTTTGCCCATAGACATCCTCTATCGATCAGCCCAAAATTCTGATGCGCCAGATATTCAAATTACAACAACGTGGTTCAAGCCCTTGCTGGATGGCCACATCGAATTGTCAGGGTTTCTGGATATCTGGTCAGAGGATACTGGCAGCGATGGTGAAAAACAACTGGTCATACTTTCAGAACCTCAACTATGGTACAATGCCAATGAGCACTTCTCCATCGGTTCAGAAATTGAAATTAGCAAAAATTTTGTATTCGGAGAATCTGATGTCCAGGTGCTCCCCACAATCGGGATGCGCTGGACATTCTAAGCCTATGAGCGTAGATCAGGATACTTGATGTAGGCGCTCATTTGTAAACAGGATGATATCATAGGGATCGGCGATACTGGTCGCTGACTTAATCGAGTAAATTCTGGCATCTTTTCCCTGTTCCAAACTTCCGATCTTGTCAGCGAGGCCAAGTGCTTTTGCACCATTCAGAGTTGCCATTTTCATGATCTCATCTGCCTTGAATCCGTATTCTGCAGATGCAGAACGCATTTCAGCCCGAATATTCATATGCTCTGCAAAGGTACCCAGACAGATATTAAAACCTTTATCACGGATCAGCTGTCCAGGCGCGGTTCCCAATTCCCATTGTCGATCAAATCGGGGGTGGAGGCAGAAGTTAAAGGTCTCTGGTCGATCCTGAAGTAGATCCAGATCCTCTTCGTTCACATTTATAGCCTGACTGATGATTGTCTCCGGGGCAGCAAATGCATTGCTCAGAAAGTAGCGCAGGGGGCTGGTCCGAGGAGCCTGCCAACGGTAATCCATATCTTCCTTGCCCAGAAGATACTGGTAGATCCTGCCCTGCCCCTTCATGAAAAAGAGTTCTTCATCTTTCATAAATGATATGGGAAGAGCCGTTCTCGCATTCGTACGGGCGATTTGGCGGAAAACATCAGGGGTGAGATTGAAGAGGAATTCACCCGCATGATAAAAATGAGTAAGATCCGTATTCTCAAAAAGTGTCCTGTTTTTCCAAATTTCAAATGCATTGCTCTCACGAAATCCAGTTACCATTTGAAAAACTGCTGAGTACATACCGGAGTGCTCAAGATGCTTGCTCACATCCGGGTGGTGCGTTCTTATACCTATTGCTGCAGTCCCGTAATCATAACAGCGCTTGATCGCACTCAGCAATTCACTCTCCACTTCGAGTTTTGAACTCAAACGTTGATGGGACTTTCCCGAATACAACCAACTGAAGAAACTTCCCCTTGCTGTTGTTTGGGGATCTGCGACGGGGTAATCGGGGTGAAAGAGAGCATTTACAAGGGCTGGGGTCATGACGGCATGCCCGAGATTGTGAACACTTTTGGAATCACCTGGAAAATGACCCTGTTCACCAATATCCAATATTTTTCCATTTTTTATGGAGATGTATCCATGATGAATGGGGTCGGTCACAATGGGGAGTACCCATTCTGCAAAAAAAGTTCGTTCTACCATCCAACAATCTAATTACAAAAAGGGAATTATGAATTAGAGAACAGGAAATCAGTCACCCAGGGCAGCTTTTTGTATATATTAGTCAGCATGACACATAGAATATCAGAACACCGTAAAAGAATTGATGATCTGGATGCAAAAATTCTTGAATTGATAGAAGAAAGAATTCAGGAGGCGATGAGCATCAGAAAATTAAAAATAGATAATGACATTCCATTATTTACACCTGAAAGAGAAGAAGAATTGATCCAAAGGTTAGTCGTCCTGTCTGCAGGTCGTATACCTGCTGTTGTGATCCAGGAAATTTGGGGATCCATTATCAAAGGTGGAAAGCAGACTGCCGACAGTAAGTAATGTTGGTAATAATTGTGTAGATTAACTATTGTGGCACAAGAATTGAAGCCTCTCAGGTTAAAAGAATACGATAATCTCTTACAAAGGAGTTCTTAAGATGAGTAGAAAGAAAATTAGTTTAATAGGGGGTGGTCAGATCGGTCAAATTCTGGCCCTGATCTCAGCGCAAAAAGAATTGGGTGATGTTGTTATTCTTGACATTCCGGACTTTGAAGGTCCTGTTCAGGGAAAGGCTTTGGATCTCATGGAAATGCGCCCCCTGGAAGGTCTTGATGTCAATATCAAGGGTACCAGCAATTATGCAGACATTGCTGATTCAGATGTTATCATCATTACAGCAGGGGTCCCTCGGAAGCCGGGCATGTCCAGAGATGATCTGCTTGACATCAATTTAAAGATCATTTCGCATGTAGCTGAAAACGTGAAGAAATATGCCCCAAACGCCTTTGTCATTGTGGTGTCCAACCCTCTGGATGCGATCGTTTATGCATTTTACAAAGTCTCTGGTTTCGCCAAGAATAAGATTATTGGTATGGCGGGAGCCCTTGATTCATCGCGTTTTAAGGCCTTTATTGCCATGGAAACCGGATACTCCACTCAGGATGTGTCTTGTCTGGTTCTGGGAGGTCATGGTGACACCATGGTCCCGCTTACACGATTAGCCACTGTGGGTGGTGTACCTGTAGCAGAATTATTGGATGCAGAGACATTGGCCGCCATTGAAAAGAGAACCCGCATGGCTGGTGGCGAGATAGTAAAACTTCTGGGTAATGGCTCAGCGTTTTTCAGCCCTGCACAATCAGCTATTGAGATGGCTGAATCCTTTCTGATGGATAAGAAACGCATCATTCCCTGCGCAGGTCTTTGCGAGGGTGAATATGGGATCAATGGTCTCTTTATTGGAGTTCCCTGTGTAATCGGAGCTGGTGGTATCGAGAAGATCATCGAAGTTGAATTGAACGATGATGAAAAAGCAGCCCTCAAAGTGACTGCTGATCATGTTGCAGCTGTTGTTGCAGAAACCAAATTGTAAAACGATTATCAATAGACCAGGCGGGAACTCAAATTACTGCCTGGTCTTATTTTCCTAAAATTTGTATCTGGATCTTGCGCTGTCTGGGTCCATCAAATTCACAAAAATAAATACCCTGCCACATTCCCAGTTGGAGCTTTCCGTTTTCAAGTATGATCTGGGTTGAATTGCCCATAAGGGACGCCTTGACGTGGGCAGCAGTATTACCTTCATAATGCCTGTACTCAGGATCCTCCCATGGAACAGCTCTATCCAATACCTTCAACATATCCCTTTTAACGTCCGGATCTGCATTTTCATTGATCGTAATTCCGGCGGTCGTGTGAGAAACAAAAACAGTCACAATCCCCGAGAGTATCTCACTTTCTGCGACAGCTTCCTCAATCAAAGAGGTTATATTGATAAATTGACTGTGTGTGCTGCTCGAAATAGTTTTAACATACATGACACTGTCCTGAACCAGAAATAGCGCTAACCATTTTCCTTGAATTCAAAGATCATGATACCCCCAAAGAAGGCACCCTTCTTTGGGAAATAATATTTCAAGAAATCTAATTTGACTGTTTTGCCGGCACTTTGGGAAGCATGGACCAAATATTTGCCGTCAATGATCATCCCTTCATGACCCATGACGATTCCCATCTTGAAGTAAGCGGGTTTGACAAAGGCAACACCCACTATTTGGGGCAGTTTATCAAGAAGACTCTGTGTTATTTGATCATTGGGTATGTAATAGGCGACCATTTCACGATCCCAATTAAGCTCGAGAAATTCTTCACCAGTATCTTTTTTGTTAAGGGTGATTTTTACTGAATCGAGCTGATCTCGGGGTAGCAGTGTTTGGGTAATATCAACGGTATTGGGATTAGCAGTAATGCGATCCAGAGTATAATGCCAGCGGGATGCATAAGTCGGTTGTTTTACGCCACTCGAATCTGCCTTATAATGAATATTGATCATGTTGTCTTTGGCCTCAGCCCAGGAAGAGCTTCTGACAGCAGCCAGTGAAGTAAGATTGTGCCCTGTACAATCAGAAAGGTCATATCGTATGATGGGATCTGGATCAGGTTCAACCTCTTCCCCCAGTTTGAAGATCTCATAGGGTGTACCCACCCGCCAGAGTGCAAAATATTTCAAGCGCGATTGAAACTCAGGAAATCGTTCTTGGAAAAGGGGAAGTATTTCATCCATCTGTTCCTGGCTTAATGTCCAGGGCTTTGGCAAGTGGGCAATCCAGTCCTTATCGCTTACGTTTCCTTTGCAGGAGAAGGCAAAAACTGTCAGACAGAGAAGAGAAAATGTTTTCAATACTCGCATAAAATGACCCTTTTTATCAGATTGAAATAGGTTTATAAAACAGGCTGTTACCAGTCAGCCAGGATATCTTCATAATATTCCCGGTGTTCATCATCAACATGCATCAGGCGCTGGAGAAATGAGAGATCTTTCACTTCCCAGAGGAAATCTCCCAATTCCTGATATTTGGCCTTGAGAAAATTTTGTGTAAGAATCCGGGTATCCTGATTTTTGATGCTGATCTCCAAATTTCGCATAAAATTCTCGAGCGTTTTTTTTGCATCCTCTTTTTGACCGGAATCCCAACGGTCGATTGCCTCATAATAGGCAAACTTCATTTTTCTATAATTTTGGTTACGACTCAATTTTTCAATATCTTCAAGGCGTTCTTTCCAGCCGATTGAAAACGGATCCTTTGTTCCATCACGGGCAACTTGTCGGGCTTCAGTATATAATTGGCTGCCGCCGAATTCATTCCACGTATCCAGATCTCCACCAAGAATGGTCAAAGTCCAAAAGTCGAGAAAGGATGTAAGCGAATTAAATGAACGCGAGCGGGTAAGGGGTTCTCCCTGGTTAAAAGCAAATTGCCAGCTTTTATCAAAATATTTCTGGTCATCCCCGTTTCCCCAAAATGCCTTGCCGGTATAGATCTTTTGATATCCTGACTCTGTATATGTATCCAGGTAAATCGTAGCCTGTATGGTGAACTCAGTTGGTAGATCATCAAATGTCCACTGGGTATTTTCAATATAATATTGGATATCATTGGCAAGATCCGATGTCGCTTGACGTGGAATCTCATCCAGATTTTTTGTGTCGACCTTGATTTCAGCCGTGACTCCCTGAGCCACCATAATCGTTGGCAGGAGCATGAGTAAAAAGATGGTATTTTTCATAGGGATATGAATATATTAATCTTGAATATGTTTGCAAACCAATTGGAGCAGTTAACGGGAATGAAAAGCACCAGATTGAAGCAAAAGTTTGACACATAAGTAATATTAAGCTAGATTAAATGCTGCGGGTTTATAATATTTCAAATATTAAAAAGAAGAATCAGCGGACTGGAAAATCAAATCGTGAAGTTGGGGAACAAATGAAACAGATCAACCTGCTTGCTGTATTGCTACTCACTCTCCTGGTCTCAGGAGTTTTTGCCGGCCAAGAGATAGAAATTGATAGCTTGAAACAGATTCTTCGCAATACAAGTGAAGGGGAAACAGTTGACCTTTTGAACCAGCTCGCTGAAGCCCATGCCGGACAGGAATGGGAGAAGAGCCAGCGTTATGCAAACCTTGCTTTGGATTTAGCTACTTCACTTGATGATAAATATGGAATGGCGGTCGCTCATACCAATTTGGCCAATTATTACAACATGGATCAAAATTATCGCCAGGCCCTTGATCATGCGGCCCTTGCTCTCGGTCAATTTGAGCAACTCTCTGATGACTGGCAAATTGCCAGAACCTTGAGAACAATCGGAACTACCTACAGTCTCCTGAATCAAAGCGATCAGAGCCTTGATTATTTTCTCCGGTCATTAATGATCTTTGAGGATATAAATCGTGAGAAAGAAGTGGCGGCTACGGTCATTTCCATTGGTGATGTGTATACGCAATGGGGGCAAGCTGAAAAAGCCCTGCGATTCTTTGAGAGGGCTCTCAGTATTTATCGGATAGACGATGACTATAAGGGCATACTCTTGAGTGGTAATCGTCTTGCCAGATCCTTAATGTCACTAAAGCGTTACGATGAAGCCAGGGAATATCTTGAGGAGATGCTCAGGGTCTCTGATGACCACGGAACGCCCCATCTGAAAGCGAGCATTTATTCCAGTCTCGGTGAACTTTACTATAGCCAACTGCAATTGAATATTGCTTTGCAGTATTTCATGGATGCATTGGAAATCAAGAAGAACGAAGGAGATAAGGGTCAGATCGCTCTGGCGCTAAGCGATGTGGCGCGCGTGCATTTGGAAGCAGGCGATTCTGAAAAGGCACTTTCCTTTTATATGGACGGAGAGCGTCTTGCTCAAGAAGCCGGAGAATCGAACATTTCGGCGGAAATATGGCTTTTAATAGGTGAACTCCATATGGGAAATGGACTTCAACAAAAAACTGTGGATGCTCTTTTATCCGGCCTGAATATCGCCCAGAGTGTACAGGACCTGCCCATGATCCAGAGAGCAAACAGTTTGCTCACAGAAGCCTACGGGAGATTTGGTCAACCGGGGAAGGCCCTGATCTATCAAAAAGCCCTTCAGACAGCAATCGATGAGTTGAATCGCCAGCAAAGCAATCGCAGAGTGGCTGAGCTTGAAATTCGATACGAGCTGGATAAGATGGACAAGGAGATTGATGACCTCAGGGGCAGTGCGCTAATTGATGAAATGAAGTACAAAAGGCGATATGCAATGATGATCGTCGTTATTGCTTTCTCAATTGTCATCATGGTGCTACTGGTCGTATTTGTGTTCTATCGCAGCTCCCTGATCCGGAAGACTGAAAAGGAAAAAATGGAGCAGGCTCTACGCTTGAAGGCAGATTTCACAGCGATGCTCGTTCACGATCTACGAAGTCCACTCACGGCAGTCTTTGGGTTTGCAGAACTTCTGAAGATGGGCGAAAAACCTTATGAGCAAATCCGCGAGATTGCCAAAACTATTCGTGTCGCCAGTCAAAAAATGCTTCAATTGGTAAATGAAATGCTCGATCTTTCAAAATTTGAAGCCGGGAAAATGGCCCTGTCAAAAACAGATGTAACACTCAAGCCCATCGTTTCAACATCTATCCAAATGCTGGATCCCGTTGCCAATAATCGGAATATGGAAATTGTATTTGAAGCAGAGAATGGTTTGCCCACCTGCCATTGTGACGTTCTGAAAATTGAACAGGTGATTACAAATTTTATCAGCAATGCCATCAATCATGTCCCCAAGGGGTCGCTGATCACTGTCAGGTTGAAAGAGATTCAGGAGCAAGGCCAATCTTTTCTCCATTTCAGCGTCGCAGACAATGGTCCTGGAATTCCTGAGGACCAAAGGGGTAAATTATTTGATAAATATGCCCAGTTAGAATCACGTGCATCTGATAAAAGTAGCGGCACAGGGCTTGGACTAGCCGTTTCAAGAATCATAGTAGAAGAGCACGGAGGTAAGATCGGGTATGAAGAGAACGAGCCCCACGGCAGTATCTTCTATTTTCAGATTCCCAGGGAAGATGTTCGTGCTGAGGCAAAAGTTCAGACAAAATAACAGCATCTAAACCCTTCTAACTTTTATCTTGATGGTCGTCTCCTGTTCTGAAATTGGTCCCCTGAACCATGCTGGACATACTTTTGGCTCAAGCTTAAAAGGGGTTCCTCTTGAAGTTTTCCTACCTGTGGAACAAAGTCCTAAGATCTTGCTTATGGCCTCGATTCATGGGGATGAAAGTATATCAACAGTCCTGCTGTCTGAATGCTTGAGATCAATGGAACCCTCAGTGCTGAAATCAGCTGTTATTCTTTCTGCAAACCCTGATGGAACACTTGTTGGCACACGTTGTAATGCCGGAGGTGTTGACCTGAATCGAAATTTTCCCAGTCAGAACTGGGTGGCCGACCCGGTCTTTTATCGAAACCGAAAAGGTGGTCCCCAGGATATTCCATTAAGTCCTGGTTCTAGTGCAGGCTCTGAGCCTGAAACGCAGGCGATCATGGGTTTGATCGACAAAATTTCACCAAAATTGATCGTGTCACTCCATGGCTTTCTGAACTGCATTGATGACCCGCAAAGTTCCACCATCGCCATGGACCTGGCCAGGCGTACAAATATGGAAGTGGTGCCGGATGTAGGCTATGAAACACCGGGATCATTTGGCTCCTGGTGCGCTGAAAAGCAGATTCCGATCATTACCTATGAACTGCCATTTCTGCCCATGGATGAGTTGAGAAAGATCCATAATCCGGTGCTATCAGACCTGATGACCGGACACTATGAAGCCCTGCTTGGATGAGAAACCCATGCGCTGGATGATCACAGATTCAGGAATTGGGGGACTGTCAGTCTGTGCAGGACTTGAAAGAGGCCTAAGGGAGACTGGTGCCGGACACGGAATCGAGCTGTTGTATATTAATGCAACACCAGAAGCACAGGGAGGCTATAATTCGCTTCCTTCCCAATCTGAGAGAATCAGGGTCTTTAATAATTTTCTCAGGGATACCTATCAAAGCTTTTTACCTGATCAGATTGCGATCGCCTGCAATACCCTGAGTGTGATCTATGAGGATACAGCGTTTTCAAGCCAATGTCCGGTGAAGGTCAGAGGTGTCGTTGACGCCGGAGTGCAAATGAGCAAGACCTACCTTAGGTCTCAATCTGAGAAGCATATTATCGTATTCGCAACGGAAACTACTACGGAAGCGGATACCTATCCCCGGAAGCTCAGAGGAGCAGAAAATGTAACAGTTGTAGCTCAAGCTTGTCCTGGCCTCGCCAGCGCCATATCCGGTGATGCCAGCGGAGCTGCCTGCAAACTGTTGCTAAAAAACTACATTGCCGAAGCGCTGGATCAGTTCGAAACTCAAACGACAAGTGCTGCGGCCTTGCTGGCCTGTACCCATTACGGTTATCAGGCGCACGTTTTCAAAGAGCTTCTGGCTGATAAAGGGGTAAACACAGAAATTCTAAATCCAAACGATCTCTTGATCGAACAGCTGCTGGCTGAAAATACTTCAATGCGGCAGACTTCGAATGCCAGTTTATCTGTACGTTTTGTCAGTCGCTTTCCTATTTCTCAGGATGTGATCCATGCCATGGGTCAATATCTGGCGGGAACAGCTCCGCTGACACTGAATGCCTTGCAGAATCAGGAAGTTATCCCTGATCTTTTTGAATACCGTTAAACTGGCAGGGCATAAAACCGCTCCAATATCGTTCGTTCGAATATATCACCATGATATGCACACATATCAATATGATGAAAAATACATATTAATACCCCTTGCGTGCTGGATATTAAAAACCGCATAAGTATAAAATATACAACATTATATAATCATGTATATCGCATATGGCACAGCGCTTGTGTATATACTAGCCATGAGGATTAATGAATTATTAAAAGCGAGGAGGGTGGACAATGAAAAATATCATGGAATATCAGCTTCGGATGAGCAGCTTTATCAGCCTGGTGATTGTAACAATGAATCTCTTGGCGATTACCTATTGTCTGGCTGCCAGGTAATTCAAATCCCAAAAGTAAAGCGTGATTATGATGAGAAAAGTCAATCCAAATAGGGAGCTGAGGATTATGAAACATTCATTTCTTGCAACAATGACCTTTGTGATTTTGGCCTGTGGGGTTTCTTCGGACACGGGGATTAACAAAAGTTTTTTTGTCTCAGATGGTGAACACAAAAAGGGCAATTTAACCGCTGTTAATGGAACCATTAGCGTTGGGAATGAAGCCAGCGTTCTGGGGGACTGTTCTACGGTCAATGGTCAAATTGTTATTGGTGAGAACTCCGAAGTTAGGGAAGCCTCCTGTGTAAACGGGAGCATCAGCATTGACAGAAACTCAAAGGCATCAAGATTGTCCTGCGTGAATGGATCAATTGAAATGGGGAGCGAAGTTAAAATCGACGGGACTGTCTCCACAGTAAATGGTTCAATTAAAGCGAAAAGAGAAACAGCCATTGCAGGGAACATGGAAACAGTCAATGGCGATATGTATGCTCTGGAAACCCTGATCGGCGGAGACATGTCTACAGTCAATGGCGATATTGAACTGCTGGAAAACACGATAGTCAAGGGGGATATCATCATTGATCGGAAGCAAAAGCAATCAAAGTTTCGAGAATATAAAAAACTGGTCATCACTGTGGACTCAGGGTCCAAAGTGGAAGGAAGTATAAGAGTTAAAGGCGACGATCCGAACGTAACAGTTGTTCTCGCAGGCGGCGGCGAAGTCCTGGGAGAGATCTTAAACGCTGAGGTAGTTCGCAAATAACAAGATCCCCAAAGTGGGTGTCATACGACGAAGGGCCTTCGGGTCCTTTGTCGTTTCTAAGAAATACTAGCGAACTTTCCACAATCCCCAGTTGCGCTTCCGGGGGTCTCGACAGCAATACCAGGAGAAAGGATCTCAGGATACCCTGTTGTGGCAAAAAATAGCTAACCTGGTTCTGTTCGAGATTCTTCATCCTCGCTGACTCGGATTCAGAAAAACAATAACGGTGTCTCCTGGCCTTGATCAGGATCCATTATGCCGATTGGAAATGCCGTCCCTCGTCATTCTGAGTACAAACGAAGAATCTCAGACTCAAGTGACATTTAATCATTCTCTTTTGCGACAGCAGTGATTCATGCTAATCTACGCGCATGGAGAAAACCTTACTATGTTGATCTATATTAATGGCACCTGGATTGAACCTGAAAATGCAAGCATTCCCTTCAATGATCAGGGTTTTCAATTTGGTGACAGTCTGTTCGAAACAATAAGAGTGAACAACGGGATCCCCTTTCGCATGGATCGCCATCTCGATCGCATGCGGAGTGGTATGAAAACCATTCACATGGATGGTGAAAAGCACCTGGCCGAGATTCCTCATCTGCTGAATGAATTCATCAAAAAGAATCAAATTAAAAGTGCTTTGCTGAAAGTTATGATCACCCGTGGTGTCAGTGCAGGTATCACACACGAATCCGATTCCCAGCTGGCTTTGTACATATCGGCCAGGGGCGTTCCAGATCCTCCGCCCTGGCCTGTAAAGGTGATTTTTCTGTCAGAACAGAATTATCCTATACTACGATTTAACCCTGCCATTAAATCAGGCAATTATCTAGGAAATATGCTGGCCAAAAAAGATGCCGAGGCTGCTGGCGCATACGAACCAGTCTTTGTAAATAAAGATGGCTATATTACTGAGTGTGCTATCAGAAATATTTTCTTTATAAAAAACAATGTTCTCCTTACGCCCACAACTGAGCTGGGAGTCCTTCCTGGTGTTGTCCGGGAGACGATTATGGAACTGGCTGAAAAGCGGGGCCTGGAAGTGAGAGAGGCTTTGATCCTGAAAGATGAGATCAATGCGATGGACGAGGCATTTATCTCCAGTACAGGAGTGGGGGTCCTGCCTGTATACTGGGACGGATACCACTCTGAATATGAGCAAAGCCAATCTTTGAGATTGGATTTGCAAACACTTTTCGAATCAGGAGAATCGAATGTCGCATAAATTTAATCCTGAGCGGGCAGAAAGATTGATATCACCTGAACGCTATCAAGAGTTGAAACCGGATATCCTATTGCAACGATTGGGTGTAGGACCGGGAAATACCATTTTGGACCTGGGTTGCGGTAATGGTTTCTTCACCTTCCCGGCGGCCGTAGGAATGGGTGAGGAAGGAATGGTGATTGCCGCCGATGTTTCTGATGTCATGCTGGAGCAACTTGACCGTCGTATGCCACCGGACAACGTTCAAGTCCTCAAGGCTGAAGAGGTAAAACTCGATATTGAAAATGAATCGGTGGATGGAACAGTTGCCATTGCACTGTACCATGAATTTAAAGCACCGCTGGAAAACCTGAATGAGATCAAGCGCATTCTGAAACCTGGGGGGAAGCTCTTGTTGCTCGATTGGGATCCTCGCGCCAAAAAAGAGAGGGGACCGGCGTTTGATCATCGCGTTTCCATAGACCAGGTGATAAATGATCTGGAAGTATCGGGATTTATGATTGATGATCAGGAAAACTATGTAGATGATATGTGGTTACTCATCGCACATAAAGTCAGTGCTTAGGCTGCCTGCAGGATCACACGGGGATGAAAAGATTAAACATCTATTATGTCGTCAGTACCATCGCGCTGGCATTCATGATGCTTATCATGGCCCGGACACTCGAGGTGACAGGCTGGTTTGGAAAACAGAGTGGAAAAAGTCCTGCTCAAATGCTATTGCAGAAATTAGAGGGTGTGTTCACCCTCAATCACAACGGCAGCGACGCAATATATACTGATAAACAGTTTATGATCAGGTCGATGGATAGCCTTGGACGGGGATGGCTGGAAGTTACATTGGACACACTGGTCTATCTGCGGCTTAAAATCAGTGATTTTGAAGATGAGCAGGTATTGATAGAAATATTTAAACCAGATTCATTGGGATCTGTCTATAAGTTGGAGGCCTGTGAACTTCTGATCGAAAGGGACGAAGCAGGTAAATGGTTCGGCTCAACTCTGGGAACATTTTGCGGAGTAAATTCAGACGAACATGAATATTTCGAACTTAGACTGGCAGTAGATAGCGAAATTGGACTTGAGATCGAAAATAGACGATTTGATGATCAGGTATTATTGACAAAAAGAGATTACATATTAAAAAGGTTGGCCGACGATGAGTAAAAAGGACATTAAATTTAAGCTATTAAAGACAGATCCGTCAGGAGCTCGTCGGGGTCAATTCGAAACGGAACATGGCAAAGTGGAAACACCGACATTCATGCCTGTTGGAACGGCCGGATTTGTGCGCTCCACCCCCATGCGGGATGTCGTTGAGACAGGCGCCCAGGTGGTCCTGGCAAATACCTATCACCTGTCAATAGGTGAACGCCGTGAGACAGTAAAGAGAGCAGGTGGTCTCCATAAATTTATGGGCTGGGAAGGCACCATCCTTACCGATTCGGGAGGTTTTCAGGCCTTTTCACTGGAGGGGAGGGAGATCAGCGAAAAAGGGGTCTCATTTCAGTTTGAAGAGAATGGTGAAAAGATCTTTTTGGGACCAGAGGAATCCATGGCTATTCAAAGGGATCTGGGCTCTGATATTGTCATGGCCTTTGATGAATGTGTTGATTACAAAGCTCCTCAGGAATATGTACAAAAATCAGTTGAGCGAACCACGCGCTGGGCTGAACGTAGTCGGGATTACCCCCTTCAGGATCATCAATTCATGTTTGGGATCGTGCAGGGTGGCGTCTATCAATCGCTGCGTCGTCAGAGTGCTCAGGAGATTACCAACATTCCCTTTGATGGATTTGCCATTGGTGGGGTCAGTGTGGGCGAGGGTCTGGATCTGCTAAAAGAAGTGGTCGGGTATACCACGCCGCTCTTGCCTCCTGACAAACCGCGCTATCTCATGGGGGTTGGTTTGCCAGAGGATATTTTAGCCGCAGTGAACCGAGGAATCGATATGATGGATTGTGTTATTCCCACCCGCTATGCCAGACAGGGGACGCTGTTTACCCGGATGGGGAAACTGCGGATCATGGATCGAAATTTTCGAAAAGATAAATATCCCCTGGATACTGCCTGTCGTTGCTATACCTGTCAAACCTACTCCCGGATGGTCCTGCGATATTTGTTCTTTACCAAGGACCCCCTTGCCGAGACGCTGGCAACGATCCATAATCTGACTTTTTACCAGGACTTGATGGCCGATATCCGTCGGGCTATCGAGAAGGGTAATTATGAGAATTTTCAACGCAATTGGTTGAACCACTATTTCAGAAAGAGCAGTCCCAGAAAGTAGTATCCAGGCACGGTCATGAATGCACCTTGCATTGTGAGAGCATTCTTTTAAATTCTTAATTGTGCAGTGTATAATATTTCGGAGGAAAAATGGCTGATATCGATTTCGCGAATGCTGATAGCAGAATGAAGTTCTTGCAGGAGAACCTTAGTCATCTCATGAATGGGATCGATAAGAATTACGGTCAGGTTCTTATGGATGAATTGATGCTTCGTCTGGAGCAGACAGTAAGTGAATTCAATGAAGAAGTGAAATCCATGTTGAGTCAGCTCCAGAAAAAGAAGAGTGACCAACAGCCTGACGTAGACATTTTCGCCTCTTCACCCCAAAGCAAAAAAGAATCAGGCAAGTCCGGGATCAATCTTGGGTCAACAAGGGAAGGCTTATCTGAATTCGAAAAAAGGCTGGAATCCCTGGATAAATAATTTTCTGGTAGCTTCAGGATTTTCTGGTTAATAAAATCTCGCTATTCCATTGTGTAACAAATTGATACCAACCGCTGTAATAAATTAAGTGAGGGTCAAGATGAAGGGACTAATGATGTTCATGATGTTCGTATCATCCATATTTGCCCAGGACCGAGAAATGGTCCAGGAAGCTGTTAAGAACTTCGAATTAGATAAATACTTGGGAACCTGGTATGAGATAGCTCGACTGGATCATTCATTTGAGCGCGGTATGAGTAACGTGACGGCACATTATTCCCTGCGAGAAGATGGAAGGGTAAAAGTCTTGAACAAAGGCTATCGGGACAACAAGTCAGTATGGAAAAGTGCCACTGGCATAGCCAAGTTTACAGGTGAACCAACCCGAGGTGCCTTGAGGGTCTCATTCTTCAGACCATTTTACGGAGGTTATAACATCGTCGAACTGGATGAAGATTATTCCTATGCCCTGGTGGCCGGCGATTCTGAAAAATATCTATGGATCCTGAGCCGGACACCTGTGCTGGATCCTGATCACCTGGAAAAAATTCTCAGTCGAGGTCAAGCCCTTGGATACCGTATTGAGGATCTTATCTGGGTGGACCAAAGTCTTCATCTGGCCAGTCACCCCTGATCCATTCAGGGGTTAACTCCACTTCTTAGCATGGCAGGCAAAGCAGCTGACACCTGCTGAGCCACCCCTCAGGTCACTTCCATGGCAGGAGACACAATTTTTCATTGGATCGTTAAAACCGGGTTTATGGGCGACACCACCATTGATGCCTGTATGATCAGCGGGGGCATTTCCTGAGGGCTGTTCACAAGCCACCAAGAACAGGATCAATATAAGTGATAAGGCTAAAGGTATAAGTTTCATGTGGATTCCTTGCCTGAAATGGAACTAATTCACTTTAAAAGTCAGCACTTGAGGAAGATGATCGGAGGCCACATTCACCACTGTCGACTTGACAGGGTTTATATGTTCTGGCTCTATCATTGATCCAATAAAAATATAATCGATGCGTCGCTGAGGGTCATCAGCCGGGAAGGTGTTGGCTGGTGAGTTGGAAAACTCGAGATAGCTGTCACGAAGCCGCTCGGTCAGGTGTGAATAGCCCTCAGAATTGGATTCCAGATTGAAATCGCCGGAGAGGATCAGATTTCTGGTTTCAGGTAAAATTGACAGGATATTATTTATCTGCTGAATTTGTTCGGTCCGATCCAGTCCAAGATGAGTACCAAGGATTTTCAGAGTGTCCGGCTCGGCAAGCAATGTCGCTATAAATACACTCCGGCCTTCCAGAAGATTGTCCGTGGACAGATCGATAATCTGCAGATCCAGGATCGGGTATCGTGAGAGCAATGCATTCCCATAGAAGCCGCCATCGTAATCGATGGAGCGGCAGAAACGTCCCTGCAGGTTTAAAAGTTTTGCCAGACTGTCTGTTTGGGCGACTCCCATGGAGCGCTGAGTCCTTTCATCCACTTCATTCAGAACGAGAATATCCGGATCAACGGATGCGATCACCCGGGCGACACGCTCAAGGTCCAGGACTCGATCCATTCCCACCCCATGTCGGATATTATAGGTCATGATCGTATGCTTATTGGAGACCTGGGTGCAGGCACTTAGCAGGAGGATCAGGAGCAGCGGAAGATATTTGAAGCGTGTAAGCTTCATTGTCTTGTCAGTCAAAGATCCGTTTGGCAAAAATAAAGCTGCGGTCCAGATTTTCTGAATAGTCTTCATCTTCCGGATTGAGGCTATGGATCTGGACACCTTCACCAAGGCTGTGGATCACATGATCATCGCCAATATAGATGGCAACATGGGTTACCAGCCGTCTGGATCCGGCAAAAAACAGCAGATCACCTGGCAGCATGGAATCCATCCAGCCGGGAAGCCCGATAATACGACCCACATTTGACATCTCGTCCGTATCTCTGGGTAGGTGCAGCCCGTTCAAGCCATAGCTTTGCATGACAAATCCGGAACAGTCCAGACCATCAGAGGAGCGTCCACCCCAAACATATGGCAAATCCAGATATTGTTCGCTGGTTTTAATTATCTTTTGACGTAATGGGTTACTGGCTGCATTTATGACATGATAAGAATCACCATAAAGGGCCACTTCGTCTCCATTGGCGAGGAGAATATTACCATTCATCAAGAAGGGAAGTCGCGTCCCTCTTTTTATCTGAAACCCATTCTTAAGTTCGACATCTTGATCAAAGATGGCTTGCTCGGCCTGGTGATAACGTACCCATTCTTCAAGCTTGACGGTTCTGATTGAATTTTTTGGAATGAAACCCAGATATCCTGTTGCTGATTGGACCTGATAATAGGGATCAGAATCACGGATCAATCTTACAGCTTCACCATAGAGCAGTTCGGTACCTTCCTGTTTTACATTAACGGGCTTATATCGACTCATAACGTAGGGAACGATGACGATGCCAAAGGCTTTATCTTCAGGGAAGGATTCGGGAAGGTAGCTGACCTGATCAACAACCTTTTGCTCAAACCCTGCCTTCTTCAGGCTTTTGATAATCCCATTAACAGGGATTTTAAAAAAGGCTTCCCCTGTCAGGGTGATGGTTTTCCTGGACACCTCAGCATGGATATTCTGATACCATATCCGGCTGTCCAGATAAAAGCTGGAATTGGCTTCCGAAATTAGCTCTTGAATGTCTGCCTGCTTTGTTGAATATCTGCTATGAGTGCATGCAGACAGCGAAATAAGGAGGAGAATTATCAAGCTGAGTCGGAAATTTTTTAAAGTTGAGGAGTACATAGCATTGAGACCTTTTTATTAGAATGCTTGCTGTTGCGTCAAAATAACTTGAAACGGGTCCCAAGATATCAAAAAATGGCAGGAATAAATAGATCTGGTTTCACACTAGATTTTGCAGGTCAGGATGTAATTGACTTGCTCAGTGCTGGATAGGATTCTAATATCGACGGCTTGATCGAGCATAACTTTGCTCCGGTAGCTCAGCTGGATAGAGCAACGGATTTCTAATCCGTAGGTCACAGGTTCGAGCCCTGTCCGGAGTACCACCTAAAACCCCTTATAAAACAACAGTTTATGAGGGGTTTATTTTTTAATCCAGGGGTCACCAAATCATCATAATTCATCAAATATTATGCAAATAATGGGGTACAGGTGGGGAACGTTTTTTTGAATGAGCTCTCCTGTGACATCACAGGCGGATCAAATTGTCCAGGCATGTATTGACACTCTCAGATGGCCTGATGCGTTTTTAGGGGGTATTTCGGGCGAAATGAGACCGTTTTTCTCTCGGGGAAGGATTCCCAGATTCTTTTTGGGTGGAACGGCGAATTGTAAAAGGCTCACCACTATCAATCGGTGAAGGGATGCTCTACTCCCGAGGTCTGATACCTGGAGGAGGCAAAAGAGTGTATTTGCGGCATAGTGGATGACACTTAACTTGTCACCAATAAATTATATCAGCACCGACGCAAAAATGAGACGACTCAACAAATATGTCCGCTTGGCTGGCGCAGGCTTTCTGCTCGCAAGCGTTACGCTGGCACAGAGTACCGACCCGGCCATGAACCCCTTCTTCCAGCCCAATGAAACAAGTTTCTACTACGGTAGCGGTGATGTGAATGGAGATGGAAGTATAGACGTAGACGACTATTCCGCCATGGAGGCAGGTGTTCAAAACGACATGTCGGACATCGACGGCAACGGAACCCCATCAACGGCCAACGATCTGTCCATCCTGAATCAATATTTGCAGGGCAGTATAGAATACCTCCCAGGGCACTGGAATTATCTGCAGGCACAGTCTGAACGTGAGTACTGGCTAGAATCAATGTTAGCAATTGATGCTACAAGCGAGCTCCCATATCAAACAGGAGTATTCATTTCAGGAGATTATAGAACAGTAACCGAAATGAATTTTGCAGGAAGAATTAATCCAAACGACCCAAATATACCCTATAATCAGGATATCATTAATTTTGCACGATTCAATCTACCTGTTTATGGAGTTTCAGTAATTGATCCAAACTCAAGCTGGGGTCATGGAATGGATGCAATATTAAAGGGCGAAAATCCTTTAAGCTGGGATGATTGGTCATTTGTAGAACCACAGAATGATGATATTAACGTTCAACCGGGGGGATGGAATATTCCGCACGGAACTTTGTTGGGCATAGATGTATTAGGGGGGTTCCAAGAAAATGGTAATAGGATTAACATAGCGATAGTAGCCTTTCAAATAGACGAAAATGGAATTCCTAGTTTATATCCTTTGGTGGGAACTTATCCAAATCCTGGTCTGATATTGGAACGCCCTGCTGTATCTGTAGATGACGAAGTTGAACATCCACTATCCTTCATACTTATTCAAAACTATCCCAACCCCTTTAATCCAAGCACTACAATTCATTATGATATCCCGACAGAATCTTTGGTGCAGTTAGCTGTATACGATGTTCGTGGACGGCAGATCAAAACGCTGGTCAGTGAGGAAAAGCCTGCAGGCAGCTATGCTGTCCTATGGGACGGGTCGGATGACAGCGGAGCGCAAGTTAGTACGGGTGTGTATTTCGCCCGGCTACAAGTGGGCAATTATTCATGCACAATCAAAATGGTGTATTTGCCATAATCACATTTGGTCAAGGAGAGCAACGTTTTTGAAATTTCAGCATAGCGAAGATTATCAGCATAGCGGCAAGTATCAGTATAGACTCAAAGAACTGAAACCAGTATTCTGGGCGCAGCTCATTGGTGGAGAGGGGGTTCAATATTGGTTTGAGGGGGAAGACCCGGATGAGATCCCAACTCAGACACTTACCCCTGATGAGAGAAGATACATTCATGAGGGACCACTCAGACCTCTCCTGAAGGACAAACGAACTGTTGATATCATGAAGGATTATGGCACAGAATATTGTGTCCATGACATAAACAAACGGATTGCTAAAAGTCTGCTTGACGAATTTGAACAAATAGCGGAAACATGCCCCGAGAAATTATTGAGGCAGTATCTTGCTGCCATAGATCGTTTCTATCAATGGTTCTGGGAAAATAGGGAGAAAGGTGACGAAAAGCTCTTCACACGGTTCCTAAGGCACCTTCAACACCAGAGGCAGATCAGCCAGCAGCCAGCCACCTGGTATACACTTAGGGAAGCGGCTGCCTACTCAAGAACAGGTGTTACCAAATTACGCGAGCTGATCGATGTTGGAAAATTACGATCCTACCGGCTCGACGATGCAAAATCCAAATCGACTATTCTGTTGCACCGTAAAGATCTTGATGCAGTCATTCTCTTTGACAGATCCAGCGGCTTGACCAAGCGCGAACAACAGAGACTCAAATCATATGGCAGTTAAAACATCAACAGTTAAATAGGAAGCCATTCAGGGGTCATCGGGTTTTGTGAATTATTTGCCTGTGAGCCAAAACGCGAATGAAGTGTAAAGACACCACCTAAGCTCACCATTATATACTTCATGCTACGTAGAAATCCAAAGAAGAGTACGAGTGATGTATCAATCGATATTGTAATTTTGATCACTAAGGAAATTCGAGGGTGAGAGCTTGCCGGCCATAGCTGGATGTTCCACAATCGCAGGGGGAAATTGTTAATTGCGCTTGACCGGGGAAAAAGCTAGCCAGTAAGCTGTGAACAATTTTACCCGGACATGAGCAAAACTTCGCTTCGCTCATTTCTCCCTGGCCCTGGAAATGTGCCAACTCATGTCGGCAGGCTCGGTTTAATAGAAGCTCTAAAAGCAAGAGCAGCCGGTCAAGGTGATAAGAGTGCCTCACATCATTAAGCGAGGACATAGTTGATACATTCCTGGACATCTATTACAAACTATTTATTAATTATAATAATATAATAGAGAGGTTTCGCGTAAAAAAAAATAGAAATTCCCTTGTACTAAACTTTTCTGTTTTCAATAATAATATACCCTGATCGCCAGAATTATTTCACTCTGAAAATGAGGAATGGTACCAGATAAAGCCTCGAATAGAATATAGCGACATCAGAAAACGATAAATGACACGGTAATGCATATATAAATTATCATCAATACTTAAATTGCTGTATGGAGCTGACATCAAAAATAGATAGATGTCAAATAGCGTATCTCAGGGAATATCTGAACAAGATTTTAGAAGGGGTTTTTTAGACCTTCGATTGATCCTTGAGGATTTTCACATACGATTTTGATTTTGGAAAGCTCCTGGTTTTCTTCATGAACACAATTGTTTGTATGTCCTCAGGAATATTATGATTGTGTTGCTTACAAACAAAACGTACTGTGCTCTCATACTCAGCAATTGAATCAAAGTGTTGTGATTTCCTTTTATCCCGGATGTATGAACTCAATTCTGAGAGCCCGGCTTTGGCCAGCTCCCGCCACCGAGGTGGGAATACCTGATCCTTTTCTACAGGTAGGATATGGTGATGTTTGCAGAATAGTTTATAGGAACCATGCCCAGTAAATCTTGGACTGATAAATTTCTCTTCAAGCCGGGTTGGATGATGGTAGTGTGTTCTAGGTGAAATATCACTTTTCCATAGCGCTTCCTCAAAAAGATCAAGAATGTGATAGTGCGAATAATCCAATGTCGGTGCCAAGAAGATCCATTTGAACTTAGGGAAGTATCCAAAAAATAAAGAATGCTCATAGAGATGCCCACGAATGTAAATGGAAATTGGAGGTTCCAAATATCCAGTGACAAATAGATCATCAGGATCATCCGGTGCAATTGAGTCAGCCACTCTGGTTTTGTAGGGTTTGGCACGCCACTCTGCCAACCGTCGTTGAAGTGTCCTCAGCATGGATTGATTAAACTTGTTGGGCGAGTGCTTTATCAGGAAATTTAAAATCTTTTGACTGGTCGCCCTGGGATCCTCTTCTAATAATGGAACAACAAGAAGCTCCCAGTCATCATCAAAATGATGGGGCGCTGTGAAATGTCGTAGAGCTTTGATCTCGCTGGGGAGCCTATTCTGATTCTTGTATTTGTGCGCGGTGGAATAACAAATTCCCAGCCTCCTGGATATACTTGCCAGGGACTCACCTCTTTTTAGCCGGAAGTGCAATTCCTCCACTATGGAATCAGTAAGCATTCAGCTTCTCCTGTAACACATTTTTTAAACTCGAAATATCATATTTTATAGGCCACAATTTAGCTCGACTGGTTGAGTTTCGGAACGCTCATTTCGCGACTAACTTTGTCTGTTTGAATATCATGGATTCACTCACTCGGAATGATTCCAAATGAGCACAAAGGGCAAATATTTTGCCCATGTTGCTTCTATAGGAATCGTAGTTTTGATCACTTACTCATCTTTACTGAATACTCTCAATCAATGACACCGAAAAGACAAAAATGGCAAATATTTTGCCCATGTTGCTTCTATAGATATCGTAATTTTGATCACTTGAGACAAAAATACTACACCTCTAGGAAAACTGAAAAAGCACTCGCTTTTCGGGTATATGAAAGATGCACAAAGAAGGTATTTCTTTGCCATTGCCAACACCCAAAATTTTAAAAATAGAAGGAGAAAAATCATGGATAAAAAGCTTGATCATTTCTCAAGGATTACCTATGAAAATTGACAAGGTCGCAGATCAACTGATACTCGAAGAATACGTTCGAAGATTCACAATTCAAGCAGGAGAATCCATTCGATCAGCCAAAGAAGCTGCCAATCACTTCCGTGCCTTTTTTGCTGCAGATGCTGCCAAGAAAGAGAAGTTCGTTGTTTGCTTTTTGAACGGACAGCACCAGGTGCTAACTACGGAGGTTCTGTTCGAGGGTTCATTGACGACTTCAGCGGTTTTTCCGAGGGAAGTGATTACCCGTGTTATCGAATTGGGATCCGCGGCAGTGATACTTGCTCACAACCATCCGAGCGGTTGCCTCACACCATCCTCTAGTGACAGAGCAGTCACCAAGAAGTTGCAAACGGCACTGGAAGCGATCGATGTGGAAACCCTCGATCATTTGGTTATCGGTGGCAGTGAGCATTACAGCTTCGCAGATAATCGTTTACTCTAAAACCCCAACCAGCTCACCTCAATAAGGCAGCTCACCGGAACATCTGTTCCGAAGATCCTGTCTTTTGGAACACAAACTCTAACAAGAAAAAAACAGACAATTTAGGGATATGAAGTATGGGAGAGACTATCTGCTCCCAGAACCGCATATTCAAAAAAAAACAGGAGAATGATTATGACTATGCTTTTACATCAAGGCGGAGAAGAATGTTCGTTGGAAGATCTAAAGAACATTCCATTGCCAGTAGAAACCAGGAGCTACAAGCCGGTTTCACATTACGATCTCTCGGTCAACATCGCCAGAGTAGCCAGCGAGCTGCTGAGAGAGTTTACGCTCCAAAATAGCCAATTTGGTGTTGCCAAGTCGGGAGCACAGCTCTTTGCTGTTCACACCTTCAAAAATGCGAATGAAGAACTCGGTCTTTCCATTGCCTTCAGGAATTCACTGGACAAGTCTCTATCTGTCGGTATGGCATTTGGGGCGCAAGTGTTTGTCTGTGACAACCTGGCACTCACTGGTTCTATAGTTAAAATTCGCAAACATACTACCAATGTTCATACGGATCTGGAAGAGATGATTCTCACCGGTGTCTATCGAGCTAGGACATCTTTCATCAGCGCTGTTGATGATGCTGGAAAGATGAAACAGATCGAGATCGCAGATGATGGGGCTTATCGAGCCCTGGGGCACCTCTTCGGTCACAAGGTCTTATCACCGAGACAGATGCCTGTTGCCTTGAAGGAATGGCATCACCCGTCACATCAAGAGTTCGAGCCCAGAAATTTGTGGTCACTGTTCAATTCGGTAACAGAAGCTCTTAAAACGTCACCACCACAAAGCATCATGGAAAAGCACATCGGCCTGCATCAGCACCTGCTGCCGAATCAAGCGAGATGGCAGGCATGAACGGCCAGCATATCAAGGCCCTGATCGTCATGGGTCTGCAGTTCTTGGCTACAATTGCAGAGATACTATTCACTAAACCCATAGAAAAAGCAAAGGAGGACTCTCATGACAAAGCAAGAGATCCTGGAAACGATTGAGCTGAGACAGTCAACTCTGAAGACCTGGTTATCATGCCCACTCATGTACAAGTTCAGGCATATTGACAAACTGGAACCGGCTTTCAGGTATCCAGGGACAGTACATGGATCTGCGCTCCACCTGGTCCTCTCCTGGCTCCATGAAGGCCTCTGGAAGGGTGATCTGAGGTCTCTGTATACCAAAGCCCTCAATTATCAACTCTATGCCTCAGAGGAGGAACATATCCCTGTTCGCTGGGGAGGAGAGATAGACAAAGAGATAGAAGCTCTCAAGGTCAATGCGGTGGAGATTCTGGAGAACTATCGAAGCAAATCGTACAATCGAGATGCTTTGGTCCTGTTCTCAGAGGTACAGTTCAGAGTGAAGATACTGGGATACCTGTTCACGGGAACCATCGATCAGGTTCGAAAGAATTCCGATGGAACTGTGGAGTTATTGGACTTCAAATCATCGAAGATGCGGCCCAATCAGTACGCCATACCCAATGACCTGCAGCTGACACTGTATGCCTATGCCTGTAAATTCGGAGAACTACTTGTTGATGGCATCTGGGTTAAGCCAAATATGCTGGTCGATTCCGTCGGGATCTACTTCCTGCGGGCTCATGAAGGCTATAAACGCAAGACCGGAAACAGTAATGTGGGTGATGAGAAGGGCGATCCCTTCTTCAGAACCACCAAGAGCATTCAGGATCTGCGTGCATTTCGAACAGAGATACGCCACCAGCTCTCTGCCATGGTCAAACCTTGGTACTACCCCAATACGGCGAGCTGTGCCTTCTGTAGCTATACAGCGCATTGTATTGGTCGAAATGATAACCTGCCAACAGACCAGGCTGAGGAAGCCCAGGAGCTGTTGGCTGAATTAAACATGGCATAATGCCAGAAGGGAAAACAATGGAACATCAATTAATCGAAACCGACACAGTCAAGCAGGCTTTGTCTGTTGCCGGGTGGGATATGGAAATGGAACTGGCCGGCATGGCTGTTGGGACATCTCAGTTTGAGCTGCCCAGAGTTCGCATAGAGCATAAGGATAATGGAAAACATCGGATGTATATCGATTCCGGTGAGAGCTATCTGGATGATCAATCCCAGGAGATCGAAATACCTGGCAACAAGCTGAATGCTGTAGTGTTTGCTGAACAGAATATCCGTGCATTCTGGAAAGAAGGCGACGAGGTCCCCGCCTGTTCTGGCATCGATGATATGCCGATTGGCATAGAACCATTGGCAGTTAGTTGTAAACGCTGTGAGCATGGTGTCATGGGTGGAAAATGCAAGCCCAAGGTACGTCTGCTCCTGCTGGCTGAGAATGACGGTGAGATCAAACCACTGATCATGAATCTGTCACCAACATCCATCAAGCACTGGAATGTTCACAAGAAAAAGCTGGCAAGATCTAATCTTCCAGTGGTTGCCGTTAACACAACATTCGAGTTAGAGGATGTGAAGAAAAATGGCTTTCGTTGGGCAGAAGTGAAGCTTGGAATGGATGGAATCGCTTCACGAGAGTTGCTGGTCATCGCCAGAACAGCGCGGAATGAGCTGGAAGAGTTCACCAAGCAGATTTCCAAAAGTGATTTCGATGATTCAGGAGATAAGCAAGATTAACAGCTTGCCTCATTTTAAAGCTAAAGTAATTTGCTCCCGCCAGACAGTTATCATGCCAAGTTAAATAAAAGCTTGGCCTTCGCAGAATATCAAGTGGGCATCATTGCCCCTTGGAGCAACTCTGCGGAGTTAAAATCGGTGACTGTCTGGCGACACCACTTGAGGCTTCAAGGGCTTTTTCTTTTTAGCTCTCAAGTACAACCTAGACTTGGGGCTTAGATGATGAAGAACCCTACTTTTTATTTTCTGATTATCGGATATACCCCCCTACTCGCTGCAGATGAAGTAGTGTCCATGGCCATCGGCAAGAGAGTCTAAAGAGAATCGTGGCCAATAAACGGAGGATTAAATATGGATCACAGCGCACTTAAAGAGACACTGGAAGAGCTATTAAAACAATTTGATAGACTTCCTGACCCCCCCAGGGAAACCTTAAGAAATGAATTCCAAAAATTATGGGAGCTGATCGTGGATGTTAGTAATCCGTGTATAATTATCACAGGTCGTAGAGGAGCTGGAAAATCGTCGCTAATTAATGCAATATTTAAGTCAAAAGTCAGTGCAACTGGTCCAGTGTTGTCCAAGACGGGAGAACCCGTTTGGCATAACTTTAAGAATAAAAAAGGAACAATGGAGATCTTGGACACAAGAGGATTGGGTGACAGGACAGTGCCTGACTCGGCAGAATTTAAAGATGCCATTGATGAGATAAAAAATGCCATTAAAAAGAAGAAACCACATGCAATGCTCTTCCTGTGTAAAGCTCAAGATGTTGATTCTCACATTATGGCAGATATGATTTATTTGAATGAAATTCAGGAGTATATTAACAAAACATACGCGTACAACATTCCACTCATAGGGCTGGTAACTAAAGTTGATGAACTCGAGCCGATAGATGAAAATGTACCTCCTTATGATGATGAGGAAAAACAGGAAAACATCAATACCGCGGTAAAAGCACTAGCTGATTCCTTCATAGAGTCAGAAGTGGAATGTATGAGAGTAATTCCTGTTTCAGCATATACTAGATTTAACGAGCAAGACGAGCTCTCTAGTAGTCGAATCTGGAATATTGACCTATTGACAGATTATTTGATTGATGTGTTACCCGAAAGTGCTCAATTAAGATTTGCTAGATTGTCTGCAATTGAGGGACTTCAGATGAAGCTGGCGAACAAGATAGTGTTCAGTACAGCCACATTATGTGCCGGAATTGCTGCAACACCTATCCCAGTGGCCGATATTTTACCGATTACATCAGCACAGGTTGGAATGATCATCTCTATTGCATATTTAGCTGGCCGTCAGCTTGATCGTGAGAATGCGAAAACTTTTCTGACAGCAATAGGAATAAATGTAGGTGCTGGGTATTTGGTGCGCGAATCAGTCAGAGCAATTGTGAAATTTGTATTCCCTGGAGCAGGGAACGCGGTTTCAGCAGCGATGGCATTTGCTGGCACAGCGGGTATTGGTAAGGCTGCCGCAGCGTATTTTATTGAGGGGAAGAATGAAGAAGAAGCGAAAGAGATTTTCAATAAGGGTTATAAAAATGCCAAGAAGGAGTATAATCAGGACTCTTGAAGCAGCATGATAAGCAAATAATTGTGGCGAAGCCCACTTTTAATTTTCTACCAAACTGGATTGTCAGTTAGAGGTATATAACACCATGAACACAACTTCGTCGTCACTCCAACTCGGATATGATAAGTTTGAGAATGTTCCAAATGATATTGGTTCTGCTGAAGTATTCTCTTTTACTGGTAATTTGAAGTGCCCTCATTGTGGCATATTATTACTTGACGCTCAAAGATGGGATCCTGAGAAAAGCATGATGAATGCAGGCGTTGGTGATTGTCCTCATCTTCTTTATGCATTTGCACTCGATCGGGAGTGGAGAGCACCTGAATTTTTGTCAGTAAGAACCGATTATGCGAAAGCTTATGTAGCAGCACTTGTAATATCACCACAATATAGTGAGAGTCTATTTAAGTGGAAATTGTCTCCACTCAAGGGTAGAGAAATTGCAGAATTCGGGTCGGGAGATCTAAAATATTCCACTGACTTTGAGGACTATCCTACGGTTGGGCACCGTGTAGCTCAATGTGGCTGGCATCTTCCCTCCGTCGCGATCCCAGAAGTTCTTCCAAATAACACAATTATTTTTGTTACCGGGAAATCTACAACCATCCATTTTGCGATCTGTCCATCAGTGGAAGATACTGTAAAGCTGCCTTAACCGGGCTGGGCAGTGGTGCCTGGCTAGAAGTTGCCCCCAAGGAGTGGATCACTGCAGGAAGCTCATTTGAGGGTCCTGGAACTCTCCAGGAGGTAAGCTAATTGGTGAAGCTCTTTTTGTTAATAGCCTGT
Organism: Fidelibacterota bacterium; assembly: GCA_021734325.1. Classification (GTDB taxonomy): domain Bacteria; phylum Fidelibacterota; class UBA8477; order UBA8477; family JABMPR01; genus JABMPR01. Next base: position 126,050 of record JAIPJF010000007.1, read on the forward strand.
CAAAATAAAAGCGCCTGCAAGCTCAGGTGTTTTTCGCCTTTTTCTTCCCCGCTATAAACCTTCTATTTTTATATTCTGTATGTTTAGTTCTATACTAGCAAATAGGAAAAAAATCAATTTTACATCTAAATTATTGTGAATTCAGGGTGATCACGAGAGGAACTCTTTTTTTGTCATTTCCCCAGCCATCTCGCTTGATCTTGACAATCCCAAGTTTTTCAAAATCTTTTAGTCGGGTATCGATGGTAGGAAAGGATAGACCACTGTAACCGCTGAGGGCGGCTCGCGTTACGTCAAAACTATCGGTCGCCTTATTTGATGCAACGAAGGTAAGTGTTAAGTACAGGGCCATGGCACTGGTAAGCTCTTTACTGCTTCCATCATACATCAGCTGAATTTGTCGAAGGACATCTTTTTCTTGCCAGGAAAAGGGTTTTCCATTTTTCTTCGCTCTCATATCACTCATAATTGGATCTCCATTAAATGTAAAATCTAATTGAAAAGAAATTCCTACCAATCGCTATTTTTTTTGAATGATCGCTAACTTTGCATGCCTGGTCATAACGTTAACAAATGGGATTTTCATCAATCATCGGTTTCGGCCAGTCTCAAATACGTTGAGGGTGACAAAGAATGAGACTTTGATTATAAGACGAGTTATGAGACACGGTTTATTGATTTCAAACCCTGTTATGTAGCATTTGAAGCTGAGTCTCATAAACGAAGGTTTATGAGACTGCAAAATAGTGCCTGAATAATGAGACACCCTTTTTGAGATCAAAAAGATCGATTTTCAATACAAAACTGCCCAAGGGATTTTAAGTCCTGAATATCTCTCTGATAGTCAATGAGTTACGGGAATTATGTCAAAAAAATAAGATTCAACTAACCAACAGGATGTCGGGGATTGTTGGAGAATACAGATTAGTCCAAATTTGTCTTCTTAAGGGTTACCCCTGAACTGCCATGCGCTGCAGTTCCGATGGTTCTGATACAGTTCACATTTATATATGACAAATAATATCACGAACTTGTACAGAATTATGTTTTGCATATATTCATAGCCTTATTACTAAATTAAGCAATATTTTGGGGATATCTGGTTATTACCTATTATGATCAACAAGCATAATCTAGAAACTCTGAGCAAATGAAGAGTTTCATCGTTCTTCTTATCTGCCTTTCCCTGACAAGCCTCGCTTTACCTCAAAATCTTCACATTCTCTATACCCAAAACACCAATGGTGTGTTAGATAATTGCAATTGTCCCAGTATGCCCCTGGGAGGTATGGAAAAACGAGCGACCTTCCTCTCGCAGTTCAGAGCGCAGCATGCAAACACTCTGCTTTTTGACTCTGGTGACTTTTTCAAATTCAGCGAAAACCAGGAAATTGATGCGAAGATCGCCCAGGCTATGCATATGTTGGAATATGACGCCGTCAATATCGGGGATCAGGAATTCTCAGACGGTGGGCAATTCTTTAACGAGGCATTTCGTACCCATTCATTACCCCTGATTTCTACGAATTTGATCTGGACCAGGCAGATGCCTGAGTTTGTAAGGCCATTTAGGACAATTGAGATTGAGGGGATGAATATCCTTGTTCTGGGTGCTCTCAATGCAAAAGGATATAATTTTTATCAACGGGTGTATGACGACATTGAAATGAAACTCGTTCCTGCAGAAAATGCCCTGATCGATATCTATCAGCAGCAATCCTCCATGAACAAATATGATCTGGTGATCCTGCTTTCCAATCTGGGGCTGGATGAAGAGCAACGATTGGCTGAATCGCTTGACTTTCTGGACATCATCCTTGGCGGACATTCACAGCATCAACTGGAAGAACCACTGATTGTCAACAATACTCTCATTGCCCAGTGTGGAAAAAACGGCCAGTATATCGGACATCTTGAAATTCACATGAATGAAGGTAAATTGACCTCACATAAAAACACCTTGATACCCATGGAACTATCCATAGCGGATGATGAATCCATGCTGAAACTGATAAACGAGTAAGGGACATGAAGCTATCAAAATATCTCTTGTACCTCATCTTGGGAATTACCATCCTCGGATCTTCCCTGTTCTCAGAGGAAACAGCTGAATTGAAAGCAGGGGATGTGGCGCCCACTTTTTTTCTCAGGACGCTGGAAAATGAAAAGTTTTTTCTGAGCAAAGAATTACAAGAAGGGAATCCCATCGTTCTGGCTTTCTATGCCACCTGGTGTGTACCCTGCCGGCAGGAAATTCCAGCACTGGAGAAGATGATGAAGGACCCCGGAGTCAAAAAAACCAGACTGTACTATGTAAATGTGGGCGGACTCATGGCTGCTGATGAAGGGGGAGAAGTCGTCAAACAACGGGAAGAAGATGAGAAGGTCAAGAGACACCGGGACGCCTTCAAGATGACTCATCCTATCCTCCTGGATCGCTATGCACTGACAGCCCAGAAATATGGCGCTCAATCACTTCCTACCCTGGTTGTCATTGGAGGTGATGGAAAGCTGAAATACCATCATAAGGGCTTTAAACCTGGTGATGAACTCAAACTTTTAAATCTGTTAAAGACGCTCTAGGCGAGGTACTCCTACCGAATTCCATGAAAAAGTTCTCACTAGCCCTTATCATTGCTACCCTTACCATCCTCAGTGGTTTTGGTCAATCTGACCAGCGCAAAAATATGGCTGTGTACAACTTCTCCGCTCTGGGTGTGAGCAATATTGAAGCACAGGTGATCTCGGATCGTATTCGCAACGAGATTGGCAAGTATGACAACTATAACATCATTGAGCGCGGACTCATGGAGCAGATCCTGGAAGAGCAGGTCCTTCAGCTCTCTGGTTTGTGTGATGATGCTTCCTGCCTGGTGGAAGTCGGACAGATCCTGGCGGTGCATTACATGGTGGGTGGGAGTATATCCAAGATTGGTAACCTGTTTACGATTGAAGCCCGTATCATTGATGTAGAATCCGGCCAGATCGTAACGAGTGTGGTGGAGGACTATAACGGTCCCATCGAGAATCTACTGGTCCAGACGACAAAAGTTGTGGCTGCCAAATTGCTGGGTGAAAGGGCAGATGAAAGTTCCATTATTTTGACTGGGAGCTGTGATCTATTGGTGATATCAGATCCTCCTGGGGGTACCATCTTCATCAATGAAAAACCCATGGGTGATGTGACACCCTATCGCCTGGTGGGCCTGCGGGAGGGTGACTATTCTGTCAAAGTAAAGAAGGGTAATCTGATTGGAGAGACCTCGGTCAGCCTGACCAGGAACGAGCGCAAGGAAGTGTCCATTAAGCTCAGTGCCGAAAAGTTTATTATCAGGATTTACACTGAACCTGAGGGAGCAGGTGTTTTCATAAACAACAGTAAAGTGGGCACATCTCCAATTGATTACACAGTGGGGGACACAACCATTAATTATGACGTCCGCATCGAGAAAGATATGTTTTTCGATGTTGAAGACAGAATCAGGTTTTCCCGCACAAACCTGCTCAGACAGAATTATACTCTTGAAAAGTGCGGGAAGATCCTGTTTGCTGAGCATGAAGGCGTCTCCATTCTCCTCAATGGAAAAGACTTTGGTGAATTCCCCCATGTTACAAAGAATGATGCCTTAATCCAGGTTGGAGTTCCACAGTTAACCGTTGACCAGCTTCCATTTGGAGAATATCAGATCCGAATCGAAAAGGAATATCATCAGCCAGTTGAAGAAGTGGTGACCCTAACGGCATCACGTCCTTTTCAGGCGTTCAATTATGTGAACAGACTAACCTTGCTTAGGTCTAACCTTAGTTTAGTGAGTAATGCTGACGGTATGGGACAGTTGACACGGAACCGAACGTATTCTTATGATTTTGAGCTGTTCGGTGATCGTGTATCAAAGACCAGTGTCCCCTTTGGCGAATATACATTGACGGCTAACGCTGAAGGATATCTCCCCTTCAAAAAACAGGTCACGGTGTTTGAACAGAGCCCTGAACCGATAACGATTCAATTTATGCGTCCAGATAAACGGTTAGCGCTCAGGAAATCCCTGATCTTGCCCGGGTATGGCCAGTTTTATTCACAGCAGAAGGCAAAGGGACTTGTTTTCGGGTCGTTGGCAATCGCTGGATTGGGATGGATGGCCAGCTCCATGGATGCCTACAACCAGGAGAATACATCTTACAACGACCTGTATGCTGACTATTTATCTGCTCCTGACATTGACACCATGACAAGCTATCGACTGCAGCTGGAAGCCAGTAATACACGTTTAAGCAATCAGAGAAACCAGTTCCTGGCAGCCGGAGCAATGGCAATCCTCAGTTATACATGGAACCTTTTTGATATCACGGTCCTCTACCCCTATGATTAGCATTACACTAAAGACAGTCTTTGCGAGGAGTCTCGACAAGCAGGTCGAGAGGACGCGGCAATCTCAGATCCTGGACAATCTCATAATCGCTTCCAGGCGAACAAGTGTAATAGGTTATTGGATTGCCCTCCTAGTAATTAGCTCCTGCTCCATTCTGGAAGGACCTGAGGCAATCTCAAATCCGTTGGATCCCAGCGATCCGGATTTTGAATCTCCATCCGTGACATTCAGTGTGGCCCCTGCTGATGGTGAAACAGTTGATACCTGCTATGTCTCGTTTGAGTGGGATGGGAATGAATCCAGCATGAGCTATTCCTATCGATTGGATGATGGTGATTGGAGTGAGTGGAGTAGTGTTAATGGTAGCGTATATCCACTTCTCGATGAGGGTGATCATATCTTTGAGATCAAATCTCGCTATTCCAATGGTGCAGAAATCGAAGAACCTCAGGCTGTACACTTTACAGTTGATGACCTTCAACCATCCTCAATGGCTCTTTTTCCCAGGTACATTGCTTATGACGGCATTGGGGATGCGACAGTCGAAATTGTGGTCCATGAAGTGACTGATGTAGCAATTGTTGTGGCGGTTTTGAAATACGATCCAGCTCAACTTGACATCAGATCAGTAGACGTTTATGAGGATCAGTCATTTCTGGCTAAAAATGGTGGCACAGTAATTCCGTTTTATTCAATTGACGAGGTAGGGGGGGAGGTGCGGATTGAAGTAGCAGTTGCCACAGGAAATCCCCTCAGCGTTTCTGGTTCAGGAGCGATCGCCAGGATTGATATGCTGCCAAAATCAGTTACACCACCAGTTATCCAATTTGATAGCGATTCTGAGTTCCGAAACGCTGATAATACAGTGTTTGACTTTTCCGAATTTGGGGATGGGGGTGTTTATGCTGAGTAAACAATTGACCCTTGTTCTTGCCTTCCTTTTCATTGCATTCTCTATGGTAAATGCTGCAATTATAAATGTTCCAGATGACCAATCTACTATACAATTAGGAATCGATGCTTCAACAAATAGTGACACAGTATTAGTTCAGCCTGGGACTTATGTTGAGAATATCAATTTCAGCGGAAAAAATATTGTGGTGGGATCACTTTTCCTAACCACTCAGGATACTTCTTATATTTCATCCACGATCATTGATGGGAATGAAAATGGGAGTGTTGTGAAATTTGAGAGCGGAGAGAGCACTGATGCAGCGCTAATCGGGTTCTCCATAATAAATGGACTCAATACTCAGGGTGGTGGCATCTATGTTTATGGCTCAGGAGCTACATTAAAAAATCTGAGGATAAAAGATAATGGTGCTTGGGATAATGGGGGTGGTTTATGTCTGTACTCCAATGATAATTCAGTGGTGGTGTCAGATTGTATTATAAAGGACAACTATTTGACATATTCTATTGGACGAGGTGCAGGCATTACTTTTGGGACTTCAACTACAAAGCAACTCCTAATGACAAATACACTAATAGCAGGGCATTCAGCTGCTGAATGTGCTGGAATTTATACCGAATCTGGTAATGCTGTTCTTATTAATTGTACGGTAACGAATAACATTGCTGGAAGTCGTGGTGGCGCCATCGGTATTCGTGGTAGTGATTGTCATATCGATATCTTTAACTCAATTTTATCAAATAATTTTCCTGAAGAGGTATATGTGCTCACAGATGTTTTCCCGGTAAATACTCTAAATGCTTCCTATTCTCTACTTGGAGAGGGTTGGCTTGGAGAAAGTAATATTGTTGGTGATCCTGCCTTTATAAACACTAGTGAGTATAGCTTGAGTAGCAATTCTCCTTGCATAGGAGCCGGAATCGATTCTATTGAAATTGATGAGATTTGGTATTACGCGCCAGATACAGATATCAATGGAAATCCCCGCCCAAACCCAGCAAGCTCAAAGCCAGATATTGGTGCATATGAAAATCCATTAGGTGAACCAGACCCCTTACCTTCGGTTACTTTTCGAGTAGATATGTCCAATGAAGTTGTGTCTGAAAATGGTGTCCATGTAGGTGGCACTTTTAATGGCTGGATAGCCGATTCTACTGAACTTACCGATCCTGATGGAGACAACATATACACCTGCACCTTGGTGAATGAGAATTATGGCTTTTATAAAGATGAAGTGATAGAGTATAAATTTATTAACAACAATTCTTGGGCAGGGGCTGAGTATATATCCGGCAACCGGTTTCACACGATTACTGGTGGAATTGATTCGCTCCCTTCGGTATGCTTCGGATATGCAGTCCCTTGTGATGATGTCCCTCTGCCCCGAGTGTGGCACATTGCAGTTGATGGTAATGATGAATCAGGAGATGGAACGATTCTTAACCCGTTAGCGACTATTCAGGCGGGGATTGATTCTAGCAAATACAGTGATACTTTACTGGTCCATCCCGGTACATTCAATGGGCCTATCACAGTGTTTGGAGGAAGAAATCTCGTAATTGGATCTAAATTTCTAACGACTCAAGATACATCATATATCACCTCAACTATAATTGATGGTAGTAATAGTTATAGTGTTTTTGCTCTAATTAATAATGATCCGATTAAGTTAAAGGGGCTCACAATACAAAATGGATCAGCTCAGTTCGGAGCAGGCATTTATATTTTCAATTCTCGGGTAATTCTGGAGAACGTCCGCGTCAAACACAATGATGCGAGTCTTCAGGGCGGGGGCATACACTTAAAATCTTCTCAAATCGAAATAGTTAATTCAATTATTTCAGACAACAGTGAAAGCTCTGATGGTGGCGCTGGGTTATTTTTATCCCAGTCAGATGCGATAATTGCTAAGACCATTATAGGTAATAATGCGGGAACAAATTGGGGCGGTGGAATACTACTGGTTGATCAGTCAAATTTAGTATTGATGAATTCTATTGTAAATAATAATACAAGTAATGGATCAGGGGGAGGATTCGCAATGCATAAATCAGAAGCGACCATCATCAATTCTGATGTTGTAGATAATCCTGGATCTGTAGCAGGAGGTATATTCGCAAATGGCGCAACAGTGAATTTATTCAACAGTATACTACAGGGACATGACTCAGAAATATGGGCTGGTGATAGCAGTATAATCAATATTCAATATTCTTTCATACAAGATTATAAAATCCATAACTATGATGAGAGTGCCTCATTTGATAACAAACAATTATTAGCAACTAATAGCGCTGGTTTTGACCCAATCCGGCAAAATTATCAGCTGTCAAACTTTTCGCCGTGCATTGGAGCAGGGGCAGATTCAGCAGAAATCGATGGTACTTGGTACTATGCAAACTCAGTTGACATCGATGGCAATCCCCGTCCCAATCCCGCAGGCTCAAACCCAGACATTGGTGCATACGAAAATCCACTGGCAGAACCCATTAAATTTGTAGAGTCAGTGTATCCAGCTCAAAACGCACTTAATGTCAGTCAGAATACAGATATATCAGTTACATTTGGAACTGATATCGATCCAGCCTCCATTAACTCTCAAACTTTTGTTGTCCATGCCTCTCAAACTGGATTACATGGTGGAACTTATTCTTATAATTCCGTGACTAGGACCACCATTCTAGAATTAGAGGATGAGTTTGCCCCAGGGGAAGCGGTAAATATCACTTTGACCAGCGACGTCCGGAGTAGTGATGGTTTCCCGATAATACCATTCCAGTGGAGTTTTACTATCGAAACATTTGGGGGAAGTGGTACTTTTTTGGTCCAGGATACTATTTCGTTAGGGGAATATTCAAGTGTAGTATTTACGACTGACCTTGACTCAGATGGTGATATGGATATTATCGCCGTAAATCCTGATTTAGATAATATATCAGTGCTGTTTAATGCCGGTGACGCTACTTTTGGGAGTCCGTTGACTATTGCAGTTGGCGATTATCCTTGGGCTGGGTCTACGGCTGATCTTGATTCCGATGGTGATAATGATATTATCGTTGTGAATCACGAATCAAACAATATTTCAGTAGTATTGAATAATGGTAACAGCACCTTCGCGGATCAGTATTTCGTCGCGGTTGGCGTTCAACCTGTGTCTGTATTTCCAGTCGATCTTGATGCTGATGGTGATATAGATCTAATCACACCTAATCGTGGATCAGACAACATTTCGTTATTATCAAATAACGGTGATGGTACTTTTGAGGATCAGGATACAGTAACAATAAATGGTGGACCGAGGTCAATATTTTCGACTGATCTTGATTCTGATGGTGATATGGACATCATTACTGCAAATGCGAATTCAGATAATATTGCAGTACTCATAAATATTGGCAACGGTACTTTTACGGATCCTCAATACTACATGTCAGGTGCAGCTCCATTGACAGTATTCTCAGCAGATTTTGACGCCGATGGTGATATGGATATTGTTTCAACTAATTATGAATCAGACAATATTTCGTTATTCTCAAATGAGGGTGATGGTACTTTTATTGAGCAGACCACTCTTGCGATTGGCGATTCACCTTATTCATTATTCTCGACTGATCTTGATTCCGATGGAAATCTGGACATTATATCATCATATATGATCGGGAATAATATTTCAGTGCTGATAAATAACGGCAATGGTACTTTTCAGGAGCACGATACGATTGAGGTCAGCGATAACACCCGTTCAGTCTTTTCGGCTGATCTGGACTCTGACGGCGATATGGATATAATCACCGCAAATTGGGACTTTAATAACATTTCAATTTTATTAAATATCAGTACTCTATCGGTTAATTTTGATTTAGATACTGAGGGTGAACAATCAGAAATAATTCAGTTTGGTTATATTATTACAAACCCAGAAAGTAATACTATAAACCTATTGTGTGAATATTCGATTGATCATGAACTCACCTGGTATATAGCAACGGTTTCTGGAGACACGACTGATCTCAATTCAGAAGCCTGGACTGGAACCCTCACGTGGGATTCCTATGCTGATTTGCCGGGTCAGGATATTTCCAATGTTAATTTTCGTCTAACCCCATATAGTGATACAGAAACTGGCTGGGCTGGAACGGTTAGCTTCCACCTAGACAATAATCGCGTCCCATTTGTTGTTTTAGCAAGCATCTCAGGTGAACAGCGATTGGATATTGATATATCCTATCAGTTATCTGATACTGAAACAGATTCCCTGGGCTTGCTTTGTGAATACTATGATCCATCCACCTCAGTCTGGAGAACAGCCACAGTAACTGGGGATACCGCAGGTATTGAGAGTTTTGCAGGTCAAATCATCTGGAATTCATTGTCGGATCTCCCCATCGCCTTTGGGGAAGGCTTATTCCGAATTACCCCTTACGATAATGATCCCGGTGTGGCGGACACGGTAGAGATCTTTCTGGACCAATTGGGACTTGCTGCCGTCAGTTCAATTTCTAATTACTCAACAGAGCTGAGCGGAGATATTACTGTTGACTACCAGATTTCGGATGATGAAGAGGATGACATTGATCTCCACCTGGAGTATTCCTCAGATTCAGGGACGAATTGGGATACTGCTAATGTAACAGGAGCAGTATCAGGACTCACATCATCCAACTATTCAGGAAACCTGATCTGGCATTCTAAATCAGATTTGCCCGGGATTGACATCACGACTATTCGACTACGGCTGACACCGAATGATGGTAACCCTGGCTTTCCATTGGAAACAGAGGACTTTCACCTGGATAACAATTTACCCCCCGCAATATCAGAAATTACCATCCCGGACACCATCGCCGTGCTGGCCGCCCTTGCATATGATCTGACTGACATGGAAAACGATACCCTTTCTCTGGAGATCACATATTCCACAGACCAGGGTACCACATGGTTTGGCGGGGAGTCTGGATTCGGAACATACAAGATCTACCCAGGTGGATATTCGGACAGCTTCGACTGGTACACCTATGAAAGTTTTGGTTTTCAACGTCTCCAGGACGTATGGGTTAATTTCAGTGTGAGTGATAATGATCCAGGATCAGATACGACACTTAAAAATATTTCCATCTTGAATTACCCCGCGGAATACACAGGCGATCTTGAGATTACCGCAGAGGATCTAGCCATTTTTGCGGCAGCATGGAATGCAGAGCCACAAGACTTGATCTATGAGATCGGCCCTGCTTCAGGATCAGTTCCTGAACTGACTCCAGAACCTGATGGTATCATGAATGTTGAGGATCTAGCCGTTTTCATCCAGATGTGGAACTGGTCATTTACCAATAATGGTCTGAAAAAGCCCCATCAATTGGCTAAAACCAGTTTGGAATCTTCATCCTGGCTGGATTTTGAGACTCAAAGTCCTGAAGATGTTTGGACATCAAATGGGTCAACATCAGTATCGATTGAGACCGAAAGAGAGGATATCCTCCAGGTGGAGTTGATTGTCGAACAATCATCGCCACTGCTGTCAGTCAATTTCATGGAAGGTGATTACTTCGAGGATCGCTTCCTGTCCAGTCCCGTATTCAAGGAAGTAAGCAATGATAGCACCCTGTCTTCATGTTGCATCACTGGCCTGGGAGTACAGGATGTCCAAAATGGCTCGGGTACAATTGCCGAACTTGATCTATCCAACCTGACGGGGAGCACCGAAACAGTATACCTGCTCTATCGGATATGGAGTATTTCAGGTGCTGAGGTGGAATCGGGACAGATCAGTCTTGATGTAGAATCTCAAGTCCCAGACAAGTATACCCTGGAACAGAATTTTCCCAATCCCTTTAATCCAAGCACGACGATTCGCTATACTTTGCCTGAAGCCACAGAGATTCGACTCAATATTTACAATATCCGTGGGGAACTGGTGCAGTCACTGGTGTCTGAGCATCAGGAAGCAGGGTATTATCAACTCACCTGGTCTGGAGAATCAGCTCGAGGAGCTCCGTCACCTGCTGGATTATATTTCTGCAGGATCCAAACACCCCAATTCACTGAGACCAAGAAAATGGTTTTCCTCAAATAAATCGGGTCTCAATGGATTTCACACAAGTTAGCAGGCATTACCATCGGAAACGCTTCAAGGCGCTTCTGGCGCTAGTTGTGGCCCTCCTGTCGCTATTTATTTCAAGAGTTCCGGTCATTGATGACCTGGAAAAGCGTTTGCTGGACTACCGCTTTCAGAACTGGTCTCATACAGCAAAACCAGATTCAAATATCATTATCATTAGCATTGACAATTCCAGCCTTGACTATTTTGCAGAGAATGGGATATCCTGGCCTTGGCCACGATCCTTTTATGCCCATGTAGTGGACTACCTGACAGACGCCGGTGCGAAACAGATTGTATTTGATATGCTCTTTACCCATGCAGATGCAGATCGCTCTGAGACAGATGCTGAGGAAACCGATACCCAGTTCGCCCTGGCCATGGAGAGGAGTAAGAGGAGCATTTTGGGGGAAATGATCAACGGCGACATCTTTAACCAATCTCAATCACACTCAGAACTGGATAAAAATGGAACATCAAACCTGGATACACTCAGGGGTGAAAGCGTCATTGTTCGCCCCATCCCACTACTTATGGGTGCCTGTCAGGGAGTGGGACATACGAATATACTTCCAGATGAAGATGGTATTCTCAGGCATACTAAGCCCCTCTTCAAAAGGAGTGGTATGCATGTATTCAGTCTTGCCGCAGTTGCATATATTCAAGGTTCTGGGATACGGAATATTAAATGGGATGATGAACATTTGGTTATGGGCAATACTGAAGTTCCCCTCACCAATGGTGATGATCTTTTACTCGATTGGTACGGCTCACCAGGTCCAATGGGGTCCTTTCCATATCTATCCTTTAGCTCGGTGATCCAATCGGCCAGTGCTGTGAAAAATGGCGGTATCCCCCAATTCAAGTTAGAGTACTTCAAAGATAAAATTGTATTTATTGGAGCTGATGCAGCAGGTCTGCGTGATCTGAAATCAACGCCTGTTTCGCAAAGAGATATGCATCCTGGGATGGAAATCTGGGCGACCGCCCTCAGTAATTTAAACCAGAAAGATTTTATCTATCCGTTTTCAACATTTGTTCTCTACTTGATTACCATGTTAATATCCTTTACGGCTCTCCTTAGTTTTGATCGCATGAAAGCACGATATGCTTTTGGCATACTGCTGGGGTCATTTGCTGCCTTTGTCGCGCTGGCATATGTGCTCTGGATGATGCATCCCCGATATTTCCTCCCAATTGTACCTGCAATAATGGTGAGTGTCCTCTCATACTTGGTCGTCCTTTCAAATGAAATGAGGGAGCGTTTATTTTTGAAACAGGTATTTGGTCCATATATATCCCCTGAGTTGATGAAAGTAGTTTACAGGACGCGTGAAATTCCTGAGTTGGGTGGAGACCAGATTGAAGGGACTGCATTCTTTAGTGACATTCAGGATTTCACTGGAATTTCCGAGAAATTAGGACCGACACAGCTTGTATCGCTTTTAAATGAATATCTCACAGAGATGACAGATATTCTCATCGCCCATGGAGGGACACTGGACAAGTATGAAGGCGATGCAATTATAGCTTTTTTCGGTGCTCCCGTTCACAATCAAAATCATCCGCTAAACGCAGTCACAGCTGCCATCGAAATGCAGAAGGGGTTGGACCGATTGCGGGAAAAATGGCGTCATGAGGGTGATATGTGGCCTCCTGAGATCAAGGATATCCAGATGCGGATCGGTATCAACTCTGGGGAGATGATGGTAGGAAATGTCGGTAGCAGGGGGCGTATGAATTTCACCATGATGGGTGACACCGTGAATGTGGCAGCCAGGCTGGAAACATCAGCAAAGCAATATGGCATACTCACCCATATCAGCGCAGAAACAGCCCGGAATCTTCCCGAAAGCATCAGCTCTAGAAGCCTGGGGAAAAGCCGCTTAGCTGGAAAGTCCCAGGTGTCGGAGAGCTTTGAGATTCTGGGGTACACTGCAGATTTATCTCAAGAAGAAAAGGAACTCCTGAAACTATGGCCACAGGGTCTGGAGGCAATAAGGGAACGGGATTGGGACCTGGCCGCGTCACTTTTCAAGAAGACCAAACAACTGGAGCGTCAGATTACGAGACAAGCAACAAATCCCAGCCATGTCTATCTGGAGGTTCGCATACCGTATTGGCGATCACTGGAATTGGGAGATGACTGGCAGGCTATCTGGGAATTTGATAAAAAATAAGATGGAATGAGGAATGATGAAACGGCTGATACTATTAGTGGTGCTGCTTGTGGGATTGCTGTCAGCAGAGACGATCAAACGCGACCGAACGGCCCTGAGGACGGGACCCGGTGCTTGGTTCCCCTTGATTGCCGAGTTGTCTAAGGGAACGGAGATTAAGCTTATTCAGGATGGTGATTCGTGGATACATATTAAAGCGAACTCCAATGAGGGCTTCGTATCCAGGAAATCGCTGGAGGGTAAGGTAGAAAAACAGGATGTGTTTGCCCAGATGGCCATGATGTCTTCACCTTCAAGCGTATCTCAGGCAGGGGTCTCGGCTGCTGTAAAGGGGTTCGCAGACCGCTTCAACAAGCGTATGAAAGGTGATCCTGAAGCCTTGAATTATTTACTGGCGTATAAGCCTGATTACAGTGGATATCAGTCCTTCCATAGCGAACTCCTGACGCCCAGACAGTTAAAAAAGTTGAGAGGCAAAATTGATCTGCCCAGGTTGAAGAAGGATAAGCCATTTAGCTTTTCAGAAGAGGGAAGTGGACTGTCTGTGGCTGCTAAACTGGCATCCATGGGCCTGGTTAAGAATGAAGAGCTTATGAATTATGTGAATTTGGTGGGCACCTATGTCGCACAGCAGAGTCATGGATATGACATTCCCTTCCGTTTCTTCATTTTAGATCAGGATGGTGTGAATGGATATGCCTGCCCCGGAGGAATCATCTTCATTACCAGAGGAGCACTTGAACTGATGGAGTCTGAGGCAGAGCTGGCCTGCTTTCTTGGACATGAGATCTCCCATGTGGTTTACCGGCATGGTATGAAGGAGATGGAGGAGCGTAAGGAAATGATCATTGCCGGTAACGCAATTGATGAACTATCCCAGGTAGTGGAGGAAACAGAAGAAGAAAAGGCAACCAGTCAGGAATTAGATGATATAGCTCTAAATTCGTATGAGACCATTTTCAGTGGCAGATTAGGGGATTATGAGGAGCAGGCGGATGAAATCGGAATATTGTATGCAGCAAGATCCGGTTATGATCCAAATTCAATGGTTAGCTTTCTTGAGCGAGTAGGCAAGAACAATGCAATGCAGGGGAGTGATCACTATTCTGCCTCCCAAAATGAGTTGCGTATTAAGCGTATTAATAAATATCTCAATGCCAGGCGTTGGAAGAAAACTATGTTTGTTGACCATCAGGGCAGATTTATAAAATTGGTCTCTTTCTGATAATTGGATAAATAAGAGGCCTCTGATCCATCTTCGTCCTCTGGACTTCAATGAACCTACTTCGCTCCAATAATTAAATGAGTTTCTTGACGCATATTGAATTCGGGGTATGAGGTAAAATAAGTGCAGATCGATCTGCTAAAGTCCAAGCACTGACGATCCTCCCAGATTTACGCCACTTTCAAAGTGAGCATTTTCTGTTCTTTTTTCCCCACTGTTCTGTTTACTGATAAGAGCTGCTGATATCATAAAGAATTGAGCAAAAGCATGTATGGATGGTCTACAAGATCGTAATCAAATACCTCAGCCAAAACTGATGCTCAGGCAAAAAAAAAGAATCTGAAGCTATGAATAGGTTTGTGTCAGCGAGTCGAGGGCTGGATGAGGAGCACTTTTCAGAACCAAGTCATAAAAGTAGTAGGAAGCACAAACCAAATTCTGATATAACATCTAGAAAGCCTTTAACAGTGTAGGAAGAATTTGATGGGCGAATCAGCAGATGGTATAAGGAAGCTTGGGACTCTTCAAATCAGCCAGACTTTTGGAACGAGAGTGAAACAGAGGAATGGTAAAAACCTTCAGATTATAAACCGGAGACCTTAAAAGATTCCTAATCCCTCGATCTTACCGCGTAATGCTCTATCCCACAATCAATTACCGTAATCCTAAAAACAATATGTGCATTTGGTGATACGCTTTAATCATAATTATGATCATCTGCATATCATTTCCCGTATACGCGATTTCTTTCATCAGTTGTACCATTGAGGAGTAAGGGAAATCCGAGATAGATATCCGGTTAGGATAGCCGGATGTGGTGAAACAATGCCTTATCGAAAGATCGAACTCGGTTTGGTCGAAACCATCACCCCCAGGTGAAGGAAGGGTTGAGACAAGAAAACGCGAAGGGAGCTCCGCACTTTCAGCTACACTCAATATGGTTCAAACAAGACTAATTATGTCATGTAGTTGCACATGTCAAGTATTCTTATATCTTTTATGCTCTAATAGGTAGTAAAAACAGTTGGTCATGAAGTAATTGCAATGGTCATTCGTTGGCAGTATCATTCTAGGCCCATCTGATTTGATTGATCGATAGGGATTTGTTTCCGGTATAGAGGGCGCACTTATAAAGAGTCTATTAGTATATATCATCAAAAACTATCAGGAGCATACACCAGAACGATATAGGGGGAATTGTCGTTTTACACCGACTTGTTCGGAGTACGCAATACAAGCTGACCTGCCCCCGAATATTGGACCACTATTTAAGTTAGTCTTATAGACTGATTATTCCATAAATAATCCAAGTTCATGACATCCTTTGGAAGCTTGATTTCTGGTGCTGGGGGCATATATCCCAGACTGCTATGAG
>JAIPJF010000008.1 GCA_021734325.1 Fidelibacterota bacterium
AAGTATATCGAGGTGTTCTACAACAGGATCAGAAAACATTCAGCTCTGGGATATTTATCACCAGATCAATTTTATCAACAATCAATCAAATGGGCAGCATAGGCTTCTTTATGTGTCCACTTTTTTGTAGCAACTCCATGAAAACGAAGCCGGGTTCAAGCCAAGACCGTATGTTTAAATCGAAATAGAGTAAAGCTCCTAATCACTTGTTGAAGTAGCAGTAATCAACAAAAGACAGGAGCTTTACAATGCGAGAAGCTAAGCAAATTGATTTTAGTGGTCAAAACATTTTCACAGAGGCGTTAGCTGCATCATGGATATTTTTTAATTGTCTTGCTTGACAAATATGTAAGAATATCTTACCCTTCATAAAAGGAGGTACCTATGAGCCTTATAGAAATAACAAGTATGTCAACAAAGGGTCAAGTAGTTATTCCTGCATCTATGAGACGAAAACTCCACATTACGGGTGGAGCAAAACTTCTCGTTGTTCAGGAAGGTGAGAATATTCTACTTAAACCAATTGCACAACCAGAAACATCTGAGTTCAATGAAATAATTAAACTTGCCGACCAAATCCGCGAAGAGATCGATCTGACAGAAGACGATATTGAAAAAGCCATTCAATCTTCAAGAGCAGCACATGAAAGTCGTCGTTGATACCAATGTGATGATTTCAGGTGTCTTCTTTGGTGGAAAGCCACGTCAAGTTTTAGAGTTGTGGTATTCAAAACGATTTGAGCTGTTGTGTAGCCCTGAAATATTGGAAGAGTATGAGGATGTTCTGTATCGTTTAGTGAAACGGTCAAGACAAAGGGAAGGGGATTTAGTTCATTCGTTTATGCTAAATCTGTCCAGAGGAAGCACCGTCATTGAAGTTGATGATACAGACTTGTATTCAAGTGACCCTGATGATGACAAGTTTGTTCAATGTGCAGTTTCTGGGAAAGCGCTTTTTGTCGTGAGCGGTGATAGTGATTTGCTTGAGCTTGGACAGGTGAAAGATGTTGAAATTATCACTGTGAATGAATTCCTGGAAAGGATGAGCAACTAGCAAACGTTTGTACCAGACGCTGCAAGCAGTGCTGGTAAAACGCTAGCGTTAAGCATTCAGGATGGACACAAACTTCGAAATCAGACATTTGTGCGACTGTCCAGAGCACCTCGAAACAGTTGCACGCTGGATCTACGAGGAATGGTGGTCCGACAAGCCCGGACATACGGTACAGACAATGGCGTCGAGGCTTGGCGAAGCAAGCTACCGAAACGCAGTGCCGATATCACTCGTTGCACTGCTTGCTGGCAATCCAGTTGGCACCGTGAATCTTGTCGCTAATGACAATGAGAAGCGCCCTGAATTGACGCCGTGGTTGGCCGCGCTGCTTGTGATGCCGGAGCATCGAGGTCGAGGCGTGGGCTCGGTCCTGGTAAGAGCGTTGCTGAAGGAGGCCGCCCGCCTGGGAGTCCGTCAGTTGTACCTCGGCACGGACATCCCTGAGTACTATGCCAAATTGGGTGCAGCGATGTACCATGAGGTTTCGGATGATTACTGCATTATGGTCATCAAGACGGGTGTCTAACTCGCCGTTGCTGTCAACGGGTCGGGAGTGGCGGAGGTAGATTCTGGTTGGCAAGGTTTGCGGCAGAGCGCTGAGGCGCTATGCCCAGCGATGGTAAAAAAGAGAATATTATGAAAAATAAAAGTCCCCTCCCAATTTTAATTCTGTTATCATTTTTCCTTGGATGTGAGGCTAGGTCTCAAAAAGAAGAGTTGAGTTCCCTGCTTGGTTCGTGGGATGGCCAATTTGAATATGAATACCGCCCTGAAATTGTCATTGATGGAATTGTTGACGCGAGTAACATTAAATGGAGCTCGGTGATCGAGTTTTACCCGGAACGTTTCACTATAAATCTGGGGCCTCCAGTGCAGAGTCAACTGTGGTGGCACGACTCTAGAAGTCAATTGTTTGGAGATTATATACAAAAAAATGATACTCTCTATTTTTCTATTGCTGATTCTTCTGCACTGGATGATCCATACCTATTTAAAGTTGCCGGTGATACATTATACTTATCAATGGTTTATAAGGTAAATGAGAAGATGTTTGAGAAATCCGGAAACATCAGGGATGACAGTCTTCTCTTAACTTGTGTCGGGATAGAAGCCCAGGGTCTTATGTGAGTAGAAGTTGGGAGGGTCAACGTGGGTATTAAAAGTAACGTCATTATAGTATATGGGGGCACAGGATATTATGGACGAAAGGTAGTCCAAAAACTCATTCAAAAAGGTGAAGCTGTCAGGGTTGTAAGCCGCAATCCGGAAAAAGCGGTAGAAATCCTTGGTGAAAATGTCGATATATTTCAGGGTGATGTCACCAACCATCAAACCATTATAAAATCTTTACAAAATGTCAGCACAGTTATCATTTGTCTCTCAGCGATGAGCAACAAACTCATTCGAAGGATGGAGCAGATTGAACATGATGCTGTAATCGCAATCATGGCCGAAGCAAAAAGATTAAATATCTCGAGACTAATCTACATGTCTGGATATGAATTGAGAGAACAGCTATTAAACGAATTAAAAATTCCTGAATTTGGTGATATTAAAATCAAGATCGAAAAAGAAATATCTGAATCTGACTTTAATTGGACAATACTAGGCGATGCTCCAGCATTTGAAATATTTTTTGCATTTGTCCGGAATGGTAAAATGACTGTCCCAGGTGGAGGGCTGAAAGCCATTCCATGTATTTCTGCTGATGATGTTGGAGAAATTACAGCACAAACTGCTTTAAGGGATGATTTAAGTGGACAACGATTAAAACTGACTGGACCAGAGGCCTTTACCTTCCCGAAAGCGGCAGAAAGAATTTCATTCATCAGTGGAAAAGCTATCAAACATATCACAATACCACTATCAGTGATCAATTTAGTTTCTTTTTGCCTAATACCCTTTTTTCCCTTTGTCAGGTTTTTATACAAAAGTCTAAAAATGCTGAATAATTTTCCTGCTGATTTAGCTGATAATGTCCCAGAAGATCACAAAATATTGCGCGACCTCTTTAATTATGAACCTGTCACTTTAGAAATGGAGACAACCCAAAGGATAAAAAATGGATCTCTATGAGTCAGTTGAAACACATCGCAAAGCCCTTCCGCCTCCTGGTGGGATTCAGACGCAGGGCTTAAAGCAAAGGAGTTTCCAAATGCGAAGGTCTCTTCATTCAATATTTTTCATATGCACACTTTTAGGCCTGATCGTTTTTTGTGGAGCAGCCCCAAAATTAACCGTTGGTGCTACTGAAACCGTAACTGTTGAAGAAGTGGGTCTGACTTTCAAGGCCAGGGTCGATACGGGCGCTAAAACGACCAGCATCCACGCCGAAGACATTCAAATTAGTCCCTCCGAGGACCCACGAGGTCAGGCAATTTCATTTCTTCTTGTTAACAAGGCAGGTGAATCCAAAAAGGTATCTGGTGTTGTTGCTGAGGTGGCGACCATAAAAACATCTGAGGGATCGGAGGAGCGATACAAAGTACCTTTGACCATCATTTGGGGTGATACAAAGAAAACAGTTCTGGTGACATTAAATAATCGTGAGAGGATGCAGTTCGCACTCTTGTTGGGCAGGAATTGGCTCCACGATGATTTTATTGTTGATGTGGATATCAATAACCCGGATTGAACACAGGAGGAATCAGTTGAGACTCTGGTCAATCCATCCAGGTTACTTAGACGCCAAAGGTCTGGTCGCCCTGTGGCGGGAAGGTCTGCTGGCCCAAAAAGTACTCAAGGGAGAGACCAGGGGCTATCGCAACCACCCCCAATTGAACCGGTTCAAGGCAACTGGAGATCCAGTTGCTGCCATAGCCTCTTATCTGAAAGGAGTTCTGATAGAAGCAAAAAACCGGGGCTATCATTTTGATGGCAGCAAACTGTCAAATGAGGCCTTCCCTGGAAAACTGGAGGTAAGCAACGGGCAGCTGGATTATGAGTTCAAGCATCTTTTGAACAAGCTTGAAAAAAGAGATCCTCTCCGATACAGGCAGTTGAAGGGGCTAAAAGAGCTAGAGCCTCACAGCTTGTTCATAGTGATCGATGGAGACATTGCCACCTGGGAAATTGTTGAATAGATCAGGAAAGTATTTCCATCCAGACACAATCCCTGATCACAAATCGAATTCTGCTTACGGGTAAAAGTTTTACCTTTTTTTAATTTTGGATTTGTTAGTATCAATAAATGCTTGAGCATCCATACTGGCTGAGGGATACCTGGGATCTTTTCCGTGGAGTAATTTTATGGTCATTCGTGCTCGATACTGTGTCGAAGCGTTCTCCCCGGTGTAATTTGAATCTGAGCTCAAATTCACACCACCTAACAGTCCCCGTTGAGCATGTAAAACGACTTCTGTCTTCTGCTCTGTTTCTTCTCCCTCCTGCTCCGTCGTTTCGTCCATGATCAAAAAGTGGCTGTAACCATTTTCCAGAGCTATTTCAGAGCACCTGTATACCAGATAAGTCCTTACTAGATCTTTCGAATCATTCTTATGTCCCTCGAACATGACCTCGTAAGTTCCGTCTTCATTCTGCCAATCACTATATCCGCCTGCGGCGTTTTTTGGACCGTAGGTGCCTGCGCAGCTTGCCATGAAGAGAATAACCATGGCTAAAAGAATACTATTGAAAGATCGCTTCATACAAACCTCCTACTTTTTATTGGCTTTTCGGACCTGCTGCTCCATCGCCTGCCATTCCTCAGCCGTCAGTACATCCAGAAAATTAAACTCTCCCGCCCCCTTCAGCCATTCACCTCCATCAATGGTGATCACCTCCCCATTGATATACTGGGATTGATCAGAGATCAGATAGGCTGCCAGGTTAGCCAACTCCAGATGATCCCCAACCCGTTTGAGGGGGATCCGATCAATGAATTGTTTTTCCAGACCAGGAGGCAGCAATCGGTTCCAGGCTCCTTCTGTTGGAAAGGGTCCGGGAGCGATGGCATTCATGGTGATCCCGTACTTGGCCCATTCCACAGCGAGACTGCGGGTAAGGGTTTGCACCCCCGATTTGGCAATGGCTGATGGCACCACATAACCAGAGCCGGTGGAGGCGTAAGTCGTGACGATATTGAGGACCCTCGCCCCCTGTTTTTGGCTGATCCAGTGTTTTCCAAAAGCCAGGGTAGTATTGTATGAGCCCCGTAAAACGATATCCACGATGACATCAAAGGCTCTGGGGCTGAGTGCTTCTGTGGGGCTGACGAAATTCCCTGCTGCATTGTTCAACAACACATCTACTGAGCCAAAATGACCCAGTGCGCTTGCCAGGGCTTTTTCAACGTCCCGGTATTCCCGGACATCCAGTTCCAGCGGCAGGATCTCATGCTCGGAGCCCAGTTCCTTTGCAGTTGCTTCCAGGGCTTCGAATTTGCGACTGGCAATGATAACTCTGGCTTCAAGCTCCAGAAAGCGCCTGGCCATTGATTTGCCTAATCCCGTACCACCACCGGTGATAAATATTGTTTTGTCTTTGAGCAGATCAGTTTGAAACATTTTGGATTACCCCTTTCATGTAACCTGCAATAACCCAAATAATTTGGCAAGAAGTATTTCAGGAGATTATGTGTTAATATATCTTGTAGGAATATCAATCTCAGGGGGTGGAAGGAAAACTATGCAGGGAATATTGCAAAGATGCATCCTATTTCTCCTTTTCGGAGGCAGCTTGTCTGCTCAGCTTCCTTCGGGAATCATCAGTGGTACCATAACTGATCTTGACACTCAACAACCACTGCCCGGTGCAAATGTGATGCTAGATGGGACCTCCATGGGCGCAGCGACCAATCTTGAGGGATATTATGAGATACGTAATGTGCCCTTGGGCTCCTACACGATCCGCATCAATATGATCGGATACAAATCCGTGGCCCGGGCCAATGTTCATGCCCTGGCTAATCGACCCGGTAGTGTCAACATATCCTTGGAGCCAACGGTTTTGACCGGTTCCGATATTGTTGTTACAGCCGGTTATTTTGAGCAGACCAAAGATGCTGCAACCAGTGTTCGCAGTGTTGACTTTGAAGAGATCCGGTCTGATCCCGTTGGCTCGCATGACATTTTGAGTATGATGCAATCCCTGCCATCAGTGGTCTCCGGCGCCGACCAGACCAATGAGATTATCGTCCGTGGCGGTGCACCAGGAGAAAACCTGTTTGTCATGGACCATCTGGATATTCCCTACCCCGTCCATTACCCGGAACAGGGTGCCGGGGGTGGACCGGTTACCATGGTCAATACGGACTTTATCGAACGTATCGATTTCTTCGCTGGTTCATTTCCTGCTCGCTATGGAGACAAACTGTCATCAGTAATGGATGTCAGCGTGCGTGAAGGCAACCACAGCAGTCACGAATCCAAGCTCAGTTTTGATATGGCTGGATTTGGAGCCAGCCTGGAGGGACCACTGTCCATGAACAGTTCCTATCTATTCTCCATCAAACGTTCCTTTCTGGATTTCATTATCCAGCAGAGCGGTCTGATGGCCGTTCCAACCTACTGGACGTTTCAGGGTAAGATCGCCTATGATCTCAGTCCAAAGGAAAAACTCAGTCTCAATTATCTGGGTGGGATCGATGGGATTGATATTGTGGGAGAAGATAGTCCCCAAAATCGTGGAGCCGACAATGTTGCCTATCGCTCACAGCAACATACTCTGGGCCTGACCTACAGGAATCTTTTTTCCAAGCAGGGATACCTGCTGGCTTCTATTGCTCAAAATTTTGTCAATATCAATATTGATGCCTACCATGTCACTGATGAAGGTGAACATGATACGTTCTATGAAGGGATCACCGTTGAGCAGGAGACCATTGCCAAAGCAGACCTTGTCTACAAGCTGCGATCCAATCTGGAAATATCGGCAGGTGCAAAAGTGAAAATTGCTCCCAATACCTGGGAGATCAAATCTTACAGCGACTATTTGATACTATATGGCTACGCTGTCGATTCACTCTCCCCTGCACTGCCTGTCTCCGAGGCTGTTTTTTATGACCAATTCTTTGGTGATACAACTACGGTAGTCTTGCCATTTGACACATTGGATTCCATTGTGGGAAAAGATACCCTTTACCATGAGATCTTTGGCAATTTTGGCATCCATGGCCAGGTCAAATACCACCCCACTGCCCGCCTGGAACTCATCCTGGGTGGACGTTTCGAATATCATAATTATCTGGACAAGTACAATTTATCTCCCCGACTGAACATCAGTTACCAACTTTCACATAATGTGAAGCTTAACCTCGCTGGTGGGCGCTATTTCCAGGCACCTTTCTATGCCATGCTCATCTACGGTGGGGCCGATACAAAAGCATTGGACTATTACCATTCTGATCAGATTGCAGTAGGTCTCGAATATTTGCCCTTCGATGATGTCCGCATGACCTTTGAGTATTATCAGAAGGAGTTCTCAGATATGCCCCAGCAGGAGATCCTGGTGGACAGGAACGGAGCTGACAGCCTGGGCCACTTTGTCAATATCGGAGCAGGTCGCTCAGAGGGCTTTGAGTTATTTCTGCAGAAGAAATTCTCACGTAACTGGTATGGAACATTCAGCTACAGCCATTCTGTCTCGGAAGGGGTCGATCCCCGTAAATCTGAGACTGCCTATTATCCCTGGGATTATGACTATCGGAATGTCATCAGTCTGATCGGAGGATACAAGATCCGCTACATGGACTACGATTGGTATCAGCATTATAAAAAGACAACCCTGGCATCAGTCACCTCCTGGTTGCCGCTGGCACCAGCTGATGAATTTGAGATCAGTTTTCGTTTGCGCTATTCAGGAGGGAAGCCATATACGCCCAAGACCTATGACCACAATGTCCGTCAATGGTACACCCTGGCCTCAGATGACTGGAACACTGAGCGAATGGATGATTACCTGCGTTTTGATCTTATGTTCCTCCAGCGTTTTTATTTTGAGAAAATGAATTTGGTGACCTTCTGGGATTTCATGAATCTCTTTAATAGAGATAACCCCTGGGAGTACATTTACAAGGAAGATGGTACAAAGGATATAGCCCTGCAATTCAAGACCTTTCCCATCGGCGGGGTCACATTGGAGTTTTGATGTCCTTGTCAGATAGGAAATTTGAACCGGAACGCCATTCGCTTCCACCTGCGTCCATTTTTTTTGGTCACCTTTGAATATTGTCTGCAATATTTCCCGGTTTTCAACGTCTGTAATAGTAGGATGCAAAGCACCAGTACTATATCGACTCCCGTTATCATGAGCAAACGCAGCAAGTTGATCAGTGATATTATCAGCGAAGCTGAAGAATGGCTCCTGGATTCAGTCCGCATACTGGTACCACACTATGAAGATGCGGAGGATATTGTCCAGGATGTATTCCACCAATTTGTCACAGGTTTTGATCAGATACGGTCTCTTGAATCCACCTCAGCCTGGTTTTATCGGGCAGCAAAAAACAGGGTGAGCGACTTCTATCGTAAACGCGCCAGAAGTGTTGAGGGAGATCTGAGTTCGGTTTCAGATCTGGATGTGGAGAACAAACTGCTTCTGGAGGAGATCATTCCTGATCCGGACTCCTCTCCAGAGCATGATTTTGATTTAAGCACTCTTGAGACCCGTCTGGAAAAAGCGATCGAATCCTTGCCCGCATCTCAACGCGAGGTCTTTATCTGGCATGAGATAGAAGGTCTCAGCTTTAAGGAAATTGCCGTGCTTACTGGTGATTCACAGAACACCCTGCTTTCTCGGAAGAGGTATGCCGTATTGGCATTACGCAAACAACTCAAAGATCTATATCAATAATTGAAAGGAAATATTTATGTGTAATTCATCTCTGCTAAAAAAGATCGGAATTGGTTTCCTGATCCTGTTCGGGATCATGGCTTTTGGCGTCATCACCATGCTTTTATGGAACTGGCTGATCCCGGTTATCTTTAACGGTCCCACGATCACGTTTATCCAGGCGCTCGGACTTCTGGTTCTCTCGAAGATCCTTTTTTCAGGTGGTCATGGCAAGCATCACGATTCCAGACACTCATCCAGGCATGTTGAGTGGAAGGATCATCTCAGAAAGCGAATGGAGCAGCGTCAGGAAGAAGTCGAAGATGATGCTCCGCACTCAGATATTTGAGCCGCAGATTCAGCTGATTATTTATCAATTTTATAAAAAAAGTGGCTGGTCAAAAAACCAGCCTCTTTTTTTACTCCGATGTCCTGCGTGACTTATTTATAGTATTCTCTCAAATAATCCTGAACCATTCGAGTACCTGTAAATTGTACCCCTGTTTTGATCGCTTCTCTGATTATTGATATCCATTTCCTCTGATCATTGTAGAAGGTGGGAATGATTTCCTCTTCAAGGAGGCGATACAAATGATCAGCATCTGCAGCATCATTGGCGTTGTTTGGATCGCCAATGGCCCAGCCATTCACCCCGTGATTGCATCCCTCGGCCCACCATCCATCCATGATTGACAGGTTGGGGACACCATTCAGGGTTGCTTTCATACCCGAAGTCCCTGAGGCTTCATTGGGACGTAGTGGCGTATTGAGCCATACATCCACACCTGAGGTAATCAAATTACCCAGCCACATATTGTAGTTTTCGAGAAAAACGATCTTTACTTCACCCTGCAGCTCTTTGGCCTGTATTACGATATCTTTCAAGATCTCTTTTCCATGATCATCTCTCGGATGTGCTTTTCCAGCAAAAACAAATTGAATTTTATTCCCTTTCGCCATTCGGATCAACCGCTCTTTGTCATGGAATATGAGTCTCGCCCTTTTGTATTCGGCTGCACGTCTGGCAAAGCCAATAGTTAATATCCGAGGCGAAAGCGCTCGCTGTGACTGTGAGTTTGCATAGTCCAAAAGAAATTTCTTCTGACCGCGACGAGCAAAGAGAAGCTCTTCGGCGGGGATACTGTCGATCTCCAGCAGTCTGGTTGGATCTTCACGCCAACCTGGAAGGTTACGGTCATATACTTCACGGAAGATCTTTCCCACCCAGTATCTATGAAATACACCATTGGTCACATGACCGATCTTGAATTCAGGGAACTGATCTCTGGCAACTTGACCATGCAAAGCAGAGACACCATTGGCACTCCGACTATAATAAAGACCCAGCTCCGTCATGTGCACACGACTATTGAGGACCATACTTGGTAATTTCAAATCATTGGGAAGCAAATCGCCGATCAATTTGCTTACTCGCTCGCTGGCAAAATGATCATGCCCTGCCGAAACGGGAGTATGAGTCGTAAAATGACAGCGTTTCCTCACTTCCTCTTCATTCCCGGCAAATTCTTTTAATAATTCCAGGGTCAGGAAGGAGCAATGGCCCTCATTCATATGATAGGTCGAAAAATCTTTGTATCCCAATTGACGCAGGATCCGAATCCCGCCAAATCCGAGAATGGCTTCCTGAAGGATTCGATGATCTTTCCCACCTGCATAAAGACGAAGTGTAATATCCCGGTCTTCTTCTGTATTCTCAGGAATATCTGTATCGAGAAAGAGGACATCGATATTATTCCCCCTGATACCGGTAAAAGTATATTTCCAGGCCTGAATCTGGACATCATGTCCACGCAGAGGCAAACTTACCATGACTGGAAGTCTGTCCAGGAAGGGCTCTGGTTCAAAGCGCGGATAGACTTCAGTCTGATTCCCTTCTTCATCCATTCTCTGCTTGAAATAACCCTCTTTGTACATCAAGGTCAAGGCGACCATATTGACACCCAGGTCTGCAGCAGCCTTTATGTGATCCCCGGCTAAAATACCGAGACCCCCACTATAGGTATGAACACTTGGAGATATCCCTATCTCCGCGCTAAAGTAAGCAATAGTGGCTTGATTATTTGACATGTATTCCTCTTTATTTCTGATCATCATGCGATGTGTTTAATTTATTTCGGCAGCGAATCCCAAAATTATTGTAAACTCAGTATATTGCTGCTCCCGATCTTCGTCGGATATCGTTTATGAAATTCATATTTTTTTGCTGATGGCTTTGCTAAAAACTACCTGTAAAACCTATTTGTACTTATCTATGCAAATTGTGATCTCAGTATTAAACACTTCACCGGGGTTTAAAGTTAAATGCCAGTGAGGTAAAATTGACGAAGCCTGGTACACTCTTTCAAATCCGGCTTCAGACATGGAAATTGTTTCAATGGGTGCTCTCCAGAGCTGACTGACATCTGTAAAATTCAAGTCTATTTTGAAATTATCCCATTCATCAATGAGGGACAATTGTGAGATACCGCCATCCTTCCCATGAGAATTAAGATAGCCACCGTGCTTCCCATTTAGCAGGTAATAGCGGTCAGGAGTCTCCCCGCCCAGCAATCCAAAATTGAATTCCAGACCATAGTTCCTGACAAATCTTTCCTTGCCGGTGTTTTTGATGGCGAGTTTGATGGAAAGGGTGTTGTGATGTAAGCTCAATGATTTTTCAATCGTCAATTGTGTTCCATCTATGGCTCGCTGAGCTTGCATTTTGACACCGGCTTCGGCCTGTTCAACCTTGGCAGTGTCATTTCTATCGGCCATTAATCCACAGTAGTATGAATTCTGATCATGCTCATCACCAAATAAATGATCAACAAGACTGTGGCGTGAATAGGTGTCAGTAAAAAGCTTATCCTGGAGACCTTCCTCTTTTGTCAACACCAGATCATGGATGGATCCGCCACCAGTATTCTCACGGTTTGCATGGGCCAATTTATGGTGATAACTTTCAGCATAACGCTGGACATAATTAGTGACATTAAAATTTGCCGACAGGCAGTCTATCTCGCGAATATGACCCTCTTTGGCAGACACAAATAATTGAATATCATTCGATCTCAGACGATATTCCTCATGTCCATCCCCATCGATGTCCGCCAAACCAGCGAATGTCCCCCCTAATTCAACAAATGATGCTTCAGCTTTCAGCAGGTGCTCATAAAGAGCATGTCGCAGGTGGGGTAGATACAGCCCACCAAAGACTCCGTGCCAATATCCACAATTACACTGTGCCCGATAGACATCATCAAGTAATGTTTGTGGCGCTCCGCCCTTTGATTCCAGTTGGATCAAGTTCAATGAGAGGTTTTGTACCCGTTTCTGCATCCAATTTGATTCAGGATATTTAGTGAAAAAATTACGCCACATCCCTCCCTTGATGAAAGGTCTGTTTGCTTCTATCGTTCCTCTTGCTTCCAGGTCATGGATCAGACGGTCCATTCGTTGGCCAAGATTGGTACGCAAAGTCCACTGCGACATTTCAAAGTAGGATGAAGTTGGCAGATAAACCAGGTCACGGGGACCGTGTTCATTAAAGTATTCTTTGAATGTGGTTGTTTTTAACCACTCTGAGTTAGCTTCCAATAGACTGAAAAATCGCTCCAGCCATTTTTCGCCGTAAACACTATCCCAGGTTCCGGGCCAGATACCGAATTTTTCTCCATCATCAGCCATGACGATCACATTGTCACCAGCTGCAGTAGCCTGTTCTCTCAGTTTATCGATAGTCACTTGAGGATCTTCGAAGGGCATTGCATAGCGGAGTTTTTGACTGATGGGGAAAACACCTAAAAAATGGCCATCCTGTTCGGTTTGATAGTAACCGTTCAATTGTTCTGGATCGACACCGGAGGCTAAAAAGTGATAATCGTCAACGATGGTGTAATCGATATGGGCTTTCTTTAAAGTTTGGGCCAGATGGGGTTCCCAGACTCGTTCGGTGAGCCAATTCCCCTTGATCTCATAATCAAGATTCTTGTGAGCCCACTGATTCATCTTTTCTATCTGTCCGATGCGATCAGGTTCAGGAATCATTGCAAGGATCGGTTCGTAGAATCCTGCTCCCAGGATTTCCACATTCCCCCTTTGTACCAGTTTTTTTAACAACGCCAAAACTTCTGGCCGATGAACTTCCAACCACTCGATCAGCGATCCACTAAAGTGAAAGGCCATACTGATGTTGGGAAATTTCTCCAGGACCTGTAAAAAGGGTAAATAGGATCGATCTGCAGCATAATGGAAAACATTATCGAAATTTCCCACTGGCTGGTGATTATGTATACCAAAGATGAACTGAACTTTATCCATTAAATTGACTACCCTAACACACAATAAAAAGAATCAGCTTATAATAGACATTCAGGAGTTGATCTAACAATCCGATCAACCCCTGAATGTCTCAAACGATTAACTACTACATGTCCTTGAACATGTTAATCAGGTCCACAACGCGGTTTGAATAGCCCCATTCATTGTCATACCAGTTCAAGGTTTTAACAATCCGGTTACCTACGACGCGTGTATATTGCGCATCATAAATAGAAGAGAATGAATTCCCAATGACGTCTGAGGACACCAGGTGACCTTCACTGTACTCAAGAACGCGCTTCAGACGCTCCGTTTGACTGGCAGCACGAACCGCATCATGAATATCATCAACAGAGACATTGCGACTCACTTCAACAATTAGATCCACAACAGAGCCATCAGCCACAGGCACTCTGGCAGCAATACCATCCAGCTTCCCGGCCAATTCAGGGAGTACTTTCCCAACGGCTCTTGCAGCGCCAGTCGTGGTCGGAATGATATTCTCCGCAGCAGCACGGCTACGACGCCAATCTGAGTGCGGAACGTCAGCCAAACGCTGGTCATTGGTATATGCATGGGTCGTTGTCATCACACCTTCAACGATACCGAAGGCATCATTAAGAACCTTTGCCATGGGAGCGAGACAGTTTGTTGTACAACTGGCATTCGAGATGATTTTATGTTCAGGTTTCAGACCGTCCTCATTCACGCCAAGGACCACGGTATAATCGATCTCATCCTTTGAGGGAACGGTGAGGATTACTCGTTTTGCACCAGCAGTGAGATGCTGGGTCAGAGATTCTTTAGTCCTAAACACACCAGTTGCTTCAATTACCACGTCAATTTCGAGCTCTTTCCAGGGCAGTTCTGCCGGATTACGAAAATTGAGCATCTTCACCGTATCATTAGCCGTATGGAGTATGTCTCCTTCGATGCGAACAGAAGGGTCCCCAAAACCACCCATAACGGTATCATACTTCAGCAAATATGCCAGAGCCTGATTATCGAACAAATCATTGATTGCAACTACGTTTATATCTTTACGTTTATCCAAAATTCTGAATACTGAACGACCAATGCGCCCGAATCCATTAATGGCTACTCTCATGCAGCACCTCCTTCAACCCCAAGCTTGGCATAAGCCAGTGCTAGATCTACCAATCGACCTGCCTGTCCAAGACTGTTATCATACCAGCTGAGCGTTTTGATCATGCGCTTGCTGGATTTCATCGTCCCCTTTGTATCAAAGAGCAGGCTGTGCGGGTTGCCGATGACGTCGCTGGACACGATGGGATCCTCAGTAATTTCAATATAGTTGGACAAGGATCCAGCAGCTTTCCGCATGGCATCATTAACCTCTTCAACGGTCGCACCACCTTTGTTCAGAACACAGGTAAGGTCGAGTAATGATCCCATGGGAACAGGAACATTTAAAGCTGAACCTTCAATTTTGCCCTTAAAACGTGGCAGTATGTGCTCAATCCAGTAGGGGCTGATATTGACATTCGGGATGATATTTTCTGCGGCAGAGCGACTACGACGGAAATCTGCGGCAGCGGTATCACGAAGGGGTTGATCACTTGTATAGGCATGGATGGTCGTCATCATTGCATATTCAACACCAAAAGCCTTATCCAAGATATCCACCATCAGGGCCAGGGCATTCGTTGTTGCAGAGGCAGCGGATATCAATTTATCACTGGCCTGGATGGTATCGTCATTAACGCCCATCACAATTACCCGGTCAATATCATCCAGGGGGAGTGAACCCAGAATCACTCTTTTTGCACCGGAATCCAGATGAGCCTGCATGGCCTCATGTGTCCGATATTTGTGGGTTGAATCGATCACAATATCCACATTAAATGCATCCCAGGGAACATCCTTTGGTTCTACGCCGTGAATGATACGTGCTTTATGCCCATCTACGACCAGATTGTTGCCCACTAAAGCGGCATTAACGGGATTTCTACCGTCTGTTTTCATCAGGTAGTGCAAAATATCTGCACGACCGATGTCACTAATTGCAACGACTTCCATTTCAGGCTGGGTTAGACTCAAGCGGTAGACATCCCTACCAATTTCGCCAAAGCCCATGAGCCCGACTCTTAACTTACTCATAAAATGCGCCTCCATGCTGATCCCACATCAGGTGGGAAAGCTTATTAAGGTTTAAATTGTTATTCACGATTTCAGTCCTTAGATGTATAAATAATAGGTTCATGATCCTCGTGGAGCAGGTCATCCAGATCACGGATCTCCCCCTCCAGCATGCGGGCAATCACTTCACCCATATCAATATTGTATCTCTGCCCAAATAATGTGAGATCCAGGATGATGTAGTTCAAGGCAATCGAAACAATTGCTGTATTCTTTGTCCATGCGACCTTATTACTCGGTAACATTTCAACTCCACCAAGGAGGGCAGAATCACGATCGGCTACCAATAGAATCTTGCTGCTCCAAACATTTTTCAAGCGTTTGCTATCAAGATTGTATGAAAAGATCGTCCCAACATCAGCCGGTATCTCACAAAAGGAAAAGATGACGATGTTTACACCGCGTTTTTCTGCCTCTTTCAGATCAGCATGTAATTTCTCAAGCTCTGTCCGCCAAATGGAAAGATAAACCGAACTCTCAGCACCCCGGATCATGGTCTTTGCTCTTTCGATCATGGTATCATAGCCACGAATATTCCAGAGGTCGCCGACTTCAAGGTCAGCATTGACGTTTTGGAGGGATGCCTTTAAGGCATCCAGATTGGCGCTGAAATTGTTTTCAAGCATCTCAAAAAAATTGTCTGGTGGTAAAGGAATATAACGTGTAGGGTTGGTATCGACACAGCTTACCATGCCAGTGTTTTCCAAACGCTTCAGTATCTCATATATGGCTGATCGCGGGATGCCTGACTTGCCACTCACTTCATAACCTGTGGCAGGATTATTTTGCAACAAACTCAGGTATGCTTTGGCCTCGTTGGAAGTGAATCCGAAGGATTTGAGGGCAGGAAGTAGCTTTTCATTCATAAGCGTGTCTCACTTCTTAGTTACGCCTAATATATACTTCTCCAAGGGTCTGCATAGTATTTTTTGGAAGCCCGAAAAAATATTTCCATAACACCAAAAACAAACCCTTTTCCTTTCATCATGGAATCGTCTGCAATACATTGCCAGCCATGAAAAAACTCATCTATTTCGTTACTGAATATCCAAAAACTGTCATCATTCTTAATCTCCTTCTGATCACTATTCTCGCACAACCCATCTATCGGATTCACATTAATCCTGATCTTCGGGCACTGATCCCTTCAGATGATCCCGAATTGATCCGAACCGAGGAATTGGAGGAAGAATTTGGTGGATTAGACATCATTTTACTCACTTATCATAGCGAGAATGTCTTTGCAATCAAATCACTCCAACTGATAGATGAACTCAGTACTGCCGTGGAAAACATCCCACAAATTGACCACCTGATCAGCCTCACCAATTACGAATCGATCTCAAGCGAAGATGAGACAATGGTTGTGGATACGTTTATCAGGAATTTCCCGAAAAACAAGCATGAGTCTGACTCCCTTGCCAGGGCAGCCACAGATGACCCTATGATCGGGCGACTGCTCGTATCTGACGATCATAGCTATACAGCGCTGCTCATATTCACGGATACTGACGCTGATGAAGTTGCCACAGTAGAAGCTCTCAGAAAGGTCCTCGAACCTTTCAAGGCTGCCGGACATGATCTGCAATTAGGGGGCATGCCAGTCATTCGGACCCATATCAGCGAGGATATCGGGAAGGATACACGCACCTTTATCCCTGCCGGCATGCTGTTAATTGCCTTTCTTCTGTATTTTAGTTTCCGATCACGAAGGGGTACTCTGCTGCCATTGATCGTTGTCGTGCTTTCCATCCTCGGTACATTGGGGCTGATGGCCTGGTTGGGATTGATGTTGTCAGTTATCTCAAGTATTATGCCCATAATGCTGATCGCCGTTGCCAGTGCCTATGGCATTCATATCATCACCCGCTATTTTGAGGATTGCTCCACCATGGAAGACACAGCGGGCAGTAAGGAAATTGTTGCCAGCGTTATCGAGCATATGCTGCGGCCTGTTTTTCTGGCGGCGTTGACGACTGTTATCGGATTTTTATCGCTGCTCTCGCATATCCTTCCCGCTTCACGTGAAGTTGGCGTTCTAACTGCTTTTGGAGTGGTGCTCGCTTTTGGATTGTCCATCACATTTATTCCTGCGGTTCTGGTCCTGTTCGATAAACCGAGCAAAGAGAGACAGAGCAAGAACCTCACGAGCAGACTGCTCTCCAGGATATTGGCAGCCCTTGGGAATTTTGTGTACAGCAGAAAAAAAACAGTCATGGCTGGATTTGCCATTCTTATGCTTGTTTCTGTAATGGGAATTCCTTCAGTGGTACTGGACAGCAACCCCCTCAACTATTATGGTCCTGAGTCCAGTGTTCGATTGGTTAATACGATTATTGATGAAAATTTTGGCGGCAGTACCACAATGTCTGTTGTTGTGGAAGGGGATATCAAATCTCCTGATATCCTCAAGCAAATTGATCGTATTCAATCCTACCTGAATGGAATTGATGGCGTTGGCTATACTTTAGCCATTACAGATTTCATCAAACTCATGAACCAGTCGATGCATGAGGGAGACCCGACCTATTATAGAATTCCTGACTCCAGAGCGCTTGTCTCCCAGTATCTATTACTCTACTCCTGGGAATCAAGTGATGGATATCTGGATTCCTATGTTGATTATGATTACAGACAGGCACAACTCGTGGTTCGCATGAATACCATGGATGTATACAGGATGGTTGATATCCAGAATGAGCTTAATCGGTTTTTAAATGACAATATCGTTGTGGACAATCATCCAAAAAGTGAAGGCTACGCCGTCCTCCTTGGAAACCTTATGCCCATGATGGTAAAAGGACAGATCAGAAGTTTGATCCTATCTGTGGTTTTAGCCGCTTTCGTCACCGGCCTGGTATTTAGATCTGTTGCCGCTGCCTTTATCAGTGCCCTCCCATTAGCATTTGCAATTGCAGGTGTTTTTGGTCTCATGGGTTATTGGAATATTTATTTGAATACGGCTACCTCCATGCTGAGTTCAATTATGATCGGGATAGGAATTGATTATACCATACACTTCCTGTTTCGATTCAGAACCGAGATCCGTAAGGGATTGAGTGACCAAGAGGCAATTGTCACATCTCTCAGCACGACCGGCCAGGGAATTATCATTAATGGTTTTTCTGTAATGATGGGTTTTGCTGTCTGTATGCTCTCTACCTTCATACCCATTTACTTTTTTGGTTGGTTGATTGCTGTATCGATATTTATGTGTTTGATCGCTGCTTTGACATTACTCCCCGTCATCATTATTCTCACGCGTCCTAAATTCATTTACAGTTGATTGGAGCAAAACATTTCTCTTGACAGGAATATAAATTTCGCTACATTGGAAACGTATGACACTAAAAACGTTTCCATCGGACCCCATTGCAAACTCACCTGAAAGCTCAATTCTGGAGCATGGACTGGATGTCATTTTTCGCGAAGGCGTAAAAGGATTTACGGTTGAAGCACTTGCCAGTGATCTGGCAATGAGTAAAAAAACGATCTATAAGTTCTTCCCCAGTAAAGAAGTTCTACTACAGAGCATCTTTAAGTATATCACCAACATAATTGAACGAAAATTCCAATCGATCCTGAAAATGGAGATCAACCCCCTGGACAAATTTGAAACAGCGGTTTCCGAGATCGTAAAAACACTCAACAGAGTTTCCATATCCAAGATAAGTGAGTTGAAAGCCAGGTATCCCCATATCTGGAGGGAAATAGAACAGTTCAGACTTGCCCGCCGTGACGATTTTCTGACCATTTTTATTGAAGCTCAGGATGCGGGATATATCCGCAAGGAACTGGACCTGGAGCTCACCTCCATACTCTTCATGAATGTTATTAATGAAGTTTTTCAGCCAGAGTTCTTTTTAAGAAACCAGATCGGAATAAAAGAAGTCCTGCTCCTTTTCAGGAGCATATTTTTGAGGGGGATCGTAACCAGCAAGGGGTTAAAATACATAGAGGATAAATTATGAAACAGTGGTTTATTGATCAATCCGTTGTACATCCAAAACGTAGCATTATCCTGTCCATTCTCCTGACGATTCTCATGGGGACCGGGATAAAGTACTTCGTCGTCGAAGATGACTTCATGAAACTGCTCCCCCAGGATGTACAATCAATGATTACCTGGAACAATCTCCGTGATGAATTTGGCAGTACGGACCTCATGTTCGTGGCTTTTGGCCATTCAGGTGGAGATGCCCTTAATCCCGAATCCCTGGCTACACTCTGGGACGTTACTCAGGCCATGGCCGAGGTAGAAGATGTAGACGAGGTTATCAGCCTCGCCAACATGGATCGCATGGATGGCGACGAAGGTTTTCTGGAAGTTAGTTCCTTGCAGCCCGCCAGGGAGGTATCCGATTCAGAAATCAGTTCAATTCGGGACTATCTGGACGATAACTCCAAGATTCGAGCTCGATCCCTGAGCCGCAATGGTGATTATTTCAATATCATGATAAGACCCGTCGTCAATGGCCGGAATGACGTGATTGTACAGGGACTTCAAAAAGTTGCCGCAGAAAACCTGATCAGCTACGATGTTCATTGGGGGGGACAAAGTTATCTGACAGGATCACTACCCCTCATGATCCGAACCGATGTCATGGCTCTGATGCGGGTAGGATTAATTGGTATGTTGCTGATCCTCCTGCTCAGTTTTAGAAATATCCCCGCTGTTGGGATTGTACTGGTCACCATTCTCCTCTCTCTGGTCTTTATGGTCGGTTTCCATGGCTGGATGTACCATCTCACTGGGTCGGATGCCTTTCTTTTCAGCATCCTGAACACGTCCATGCCCATCATCCTGCTCACCATTGCCAATTCCTATGGTGTGCATATCATAACGAAATTTTTTCGTAAAATGCGTCTCACCCAGGATGTTAAAGGGTCTGTAGCAGCGAGTCTTGACTCTCTTATCCTACCCGTCTTTCTGGCAGCCCTGACCACCATCGCGGCATTCCTGAGTATGATATTTGCCCCACTGGAATCGCTTCTGGGGTATGGAATATCGATTTCTGTTGGTATTGTGTGGGCCTGGCTATTGACAACGATCTTTTTACCATCTTTGCTGGTCGTAAAAAAATGGAAGCCCGATTCAGTCGCCGTGTCAAAAGCCAGTGGATTCGAAAGCTTTGTCGTTGCATTTGGTGATCAGGTCATCAAACGACCCAAGATGATTCTGGGTGCAGCAATTGTTGTCGTTCTAATTGGTGCGTATGGGATCTTTCAATTGAACATTGAAGTGAACATGAAGCATTTTTTCAAACCGGAAAATCCCATTCGCCAGAGTCTGGAATTTATGGACGATGAAATGACGGGCACAATGGACCTCCAATTATTAATAAATGCCGACCTGAAATCACCTGAAGTTCTCAATAAGATCGAATCCATTCAGACATTCATGGAGTCTCATCCATCAGTTACGCTATCAATTTCAATTGCAGATGTGATCAAATTGATGCATCGCATGATAAATGACAATGATCCGGCATTTGAGACCATTCCCGATACAAGGGAAAAGGTGAACAACCTCTTTACCCTCTATTCCATGTCAGGAGATCCTGATGATTTCAGTTCTCTGGTTGATTACGACTATCGAAAAGGATTGGCCACATCCATGATGCGGGCCATATCTACCAGGGAGATCGTTCAACTCGTGGATGAAATTGAAGTCTTTCTGTCACAGAATGATTACGAGGATCTTGATATAACCATCACCGGTATGCTTGTGGTTTTTCGCGATCTTGTATCCCTGATCCTAAAAAGTTCCTTTATCAGCATTTTTGCCTCCATCATCGTGATCGCCCTCATTGCGGCCTATTTCTTTAAACACTGGATATGGGGGGCGATGGCGATTATTCCACTCAGTTCTGCCGTTATCTTGAATTTCGGTCTGATGGGAATTTTTGGAATCGATCTCAATCATGTCACAGCACTTCTATCTGCCATCATCATTGGTGTGGGGGTCGATTTTGCCATCCACTATATCAGTCAGTTCCGTGTACACCTGAGGCGCGAGGGTTTGACTCCCAGTATCAGCCATGCTACCATGCAGGACGTGGGGTATCCGGTTATGCTCGATGCCGCCTCAAATATGGCCTTTGGATCCCTGCTCTTTTCAGAGTTCATCCCCATGATACACATGGGTGGACTCATGATCTTTGCCATGATCTCAACTTCTGTTGGGACACTCACCTTGTTGGCTGTATCACTGGAACTTTCAAAACATTATCTGGCCAAGGTGGAAGCGGTCAAGATTATAGAAGATTAAACTATAAAAAATGAGGCAACACAACATGAAACATCCTATTCGACAATTAACCGTTTTCACTCTGCTCCTGGTTCCTTTCCTGCTCACGGCCCAGACTGGATATGAAATCGCCAAGGCCATGGATGAAACGCTCTCGCCAAAGGACATGAAGGCAGAAATGACGATGGTTCTGACCAACAAGCAGGGAAAGACCAGAGAATCGACGATCCGTTCAATTTCTGCCAACGATAACCGAGAACAAATCATCTGGTTCCTATCGCCGGCAGATGACAAGGGCGTCGCATTTTTGAAGATCGAGCACCAGGATCAGGATGACGAAATGCGCTTATGGTTACCTGCATTCAATAAGGTCAGACGCATCTCATCCAAAAAGAAGGCTGATTCATTCATGGGCTCAGATCTCAGCTATGAGGACATGACTTCCAGGGAACTGGATGA
The DNA here is from genome assembly GCA_021734325.1 of Fidelibacterota bacterium. Classification (GTDB taxonomy): domain Bacteria; phylum Fidelibacterota; class UBA8477; order UBA8477; family JABMPR01; genus JABMPR01. Next base: position 22,014 of record JAIPJF010000008.1, read on the forward strand.
ATACACATATGAACTCAAGGGAGAGCAAGAGATTGACGGGATTCCCTGTTATATCCTTGAGAGTACGCCTAAGGAAGGGATTACAAGAACTTATAAAAGATTTGTGACCTATGTCAGCAAGGCCGATCTGGTAGCCATAATTGATGAAGCCTATGACATGCGGGATGAGTTATTAAAACGCAGGGTCATGAAATATGAAAAGCAGAAGAGCTATAATCTGCCAGTTGAGATATATGTTGAGAATGTTCAGAAGAACACGAATACACGGCTCACCTTCAGCAAGCAGGAAGTCGATACGGGGGTTGAACCTGATCTATTCCAGGAGAAAAACCTGAAACGTATTCCTCAATAGATATGAAGGATTTGCTAATGAGAATTCACCCTTCAAGATTGGCGCTATTAGTCCTGCTTCCCTTCACGCTTCTGGGGCAACTCAACATCTCAGGTGAAGTTTCACCAAGCGCAATGATTCGTATCAGTGATGGCAGCATCATTGATCTGCCTTTTCGCCCATTCAGCCTGTCTGTTGATTATGCTCTCGGTGACTTTGAACTTAAAACGACCACTGCGATTGAAACACGGTGGAAGGATCCAGAGTTTTCATCAGATATGATTCAGTTCCGAGAAGCCTATCTTGAGTGGTACCCCTCTTTTGGTGAAGTAAAACTCGGCAAAATGATTCATGCCTGGGGAGCTGCTGATGCCAATAACCCCACGGATAATCTTTCACCTTATGATTACTACTATATGTTTCTTACAGGGACTGATAGAAAGATCGGGACCCTGAGTATGTCAGGCAAAGCATATTTAGGTGACGCTCAATTGGAGCTCATAGCCATCCCGGAGTTTGAATCAAATCGCTTCCCCCTGAATGAACCAGACTTTCCCATTAACATTCCCATTCCGGATGGAGCTCAATATTTTTATCCAGAGAATGAGTTTGAATTTGGTGCACGTTTGCGGTACGCCATGGGTCTGGGCGACATATCGGCAAGCTATTTCAAGGGAAATGATCGCTCATTCTCCCCTGCTGGTGTGGAAATTGATCTCTCTCCCACCTTTCAGGGCTTACCCCCAAGTTTTATGAGCCACCTGACCTATCGTTCAACGGATGTCATGGGACTTGATGCAGTTCTCTTCCCCGGTGATTGGACCCTGAGAGGTGAATTTGCCTATTTCAGGACGAAGACACCTGACATCGACCATGGAATGTCAAAATTTACCTATGATGCCCAATACTTGCAGTCAGTTCTCCAGGTGGAATATTCATTTGCAAATTCAGTTCAGCTCATGGGGCAATTCATCAGCAACAAATATATCGACACTGAGTCTGAATTTGTGAAGGACAATAACTTCCTGGCACTGGAGAACATGCTGCAGAACACCAGTGACCCATCTCTGGATCCGCTTCGCACCATGCTGAGTAGCTTTACCATACCCGAATTTTCAGCCGGAATGGGAACGCCCTTTGCCATGATAGCCGACAAGGTCGTCATGTTGTCCTCAATGGCGACCATCCTTGACAACGATCTTGAGATCAGGGGCATGCTCATGGTGAACCTTGATGAAACCGGATACATGCTGAATGCAGGCGGTGAGTACACCATCAAGGAAGGCTTGTCCTTTGATGCTACTCTGGGCTATTTTATCGGTGGTGATGAGGATGGGAACCGATTTAAGGAATTAGAGGATTTCTCTAATGTGACTTTGACAATGAAATACAGCTTTTAACAATATGAGCCATTGACATAAATATTATCTGAAATTATCCGGGCGAGGATTTAAATCCTCGCCTGTTTGGCAAACGATTACATGACACGACTTTTTAGAAAATATCAACGTATCGCAAAAACCATATCACCCATGGAGATTTCAACCAACTTTTCTCAGCAGGATCTTAGCTGGGATGATCTTTTCAATCCAGGTGCACCGACCAACACCACGGATCTTTTCCTGGGTAAATATTCTGAGGATGGAATAAAATTTATCCTCTCACGTTTTGGGCTGGATAAGCAGGCACGACACCTCGGGTTTCGCCACTTGACTGTTAAGATCGACACGAAAGACCCTTTCCGGCATATACTAACCGTTTACAATGGTCTTTCACCGGACCGTTCTCAGGTCATCATGGAATTTGTAGCTCGCTATCAGCATATCATTCCCAATGATTTAGAAGCAGAATTTCTCTATACTCAGAAATTAAGAGTTTTAACCGTAGAATGGTTGTTGCTCCAGAATCCAAAAGCTTCATTTAGCAATCAGAAACCCCGGCTTCCAGGTCAGGAGTACCCCGGTCTCGGTCTGGGTGATGAATTACTCGCCTTATTTACGATCATGGGACGGCATTTGAAGGTGGATGGCATCATTAATGTGCCAGAGCATCTTCATACCGGTTTGCTATTTGGCAAGCGATTCATCTTCCTAAGCCCCTGTGTACAAGCTCAGGTGGCGCAAATCTCTCATGATCTTTGGAAAAAATATCGACTTTCGGTTATCGCCTGGGCCAGCTCCCTGGGTGCCATTGTTCACATTGAATCAGGAAAACCCATGGAGTGGGAACCTCGGAAACAAATTATTCCGATAAACAGACAACTCCGTCAATATTTCAAATCAGATGCATATTTGGGAATCGCCCAAGCCCTAAGCAGTTCAGACGTATATTGCATTGATGAGGATAAGTTAAGGCGAGCACTCGCTGCTATGGAAAATCCGCCGTTTATTTTATAGCCGGAACCAGTTTTCCTTCTCAGCTCTGATCATCAGCAATTCTGCCTGCTTTTTTTCGTGCTGATTCTCGGGATAACAGGGAGAATCCTTATCATTCGACGCAGTAATAACCTGGGTTAATATCCGATAGAAAAGATCCTTATCCCCGACCAGAGAGCAATAATATCTGGCCATGAAAGTATAATTTCCCAAATAGTCAGGAGATTGATCAATTGCAGTCTCAAATGCGATTCTCATGGACAAGGTATCAGTTCCCAGTTCAGGATCGCGGGCAAGCAGTGCCCCCTTGTATCTATAATAGGCACCATAATAATAGTTCGAATCTAGATCGTGAATATGTTCCAATGTGGTCCAGACCAGGTCACGTTGTCCAAGACGCACAAGAGGACCTTTTGACTCCAGCCATCGACCATAATTGGCGAGACCCCAGTAAAGATTATCCACATATTCTATACCCATTCCCTCGATGGCCATCTTCTCATTACCTGTTGAAAATAGAAGATTATAATACTGAGGATTTCGCATACGACTGGCTTGAGCCACCTCGTAGCCTTTGATAAAAAGACTGTCTTTGCTGGCAGAATCATTCGTCAAGAATTGAGCACAGTAATAATACGCTCGGGAAACTTTTGTGGCCAGAATTACCGATTCCGAATCCTTCTCCGCAAGTTCCAAATAGGAATAGAGTGCTTTAAAGGCGAGTGCAGAATCAGATCTCAGAGACCAGAATTTATCTGCATCTGCTTCCGTGATATCGTAGGATGCCAGTGGATCAGTAAAGACTTGAGAATTATTCGTCGCACACGAGATAAAAATCAAGCTGAGGCTCATCATGAAAATGAATCTAATTTTTATCACGTAGTCCCCATTTATACGATTTCCTCACCATACTAAAGTTATCGAATATATACCTTTGCCAGTCCCGATAACAAACATTATTAAATCTTGAACATTGTCCAAGGACTCACATCACACCTTCTTATGCTTAATTTGAAATACTAAAGGTCCAAAGATTTTTGCCAGGGAGAGACTTCCATGTCTCATTTTCCAGGCGAGCAACTGGAAATTGCAGGTGAAGGGTTAGAGGCCTCAACAGGGTTGTGATCCAGCTGGTCCGTTTCCAGTGGGGTCTGTACTTGACACCAAATCCCAGGTCGCTGATCCAAGTCCAATGAGCGCCATCTGCTGAGGTTTGCCCCAGATCAAAAAACGTAATGAAAGTAAATCCCATTGCCCCGACGGGATTGGGGCTAATTGAAAGATCCAGATTATTGCTCCATAAATAATTAATCTGTGCATCCAGGGAATCGCTGTACCCTCTCATCCGGCCGCCACCCATCAAATGGTAGCGGGAGCCGATCAGATCGATCCTGTCTGTATGATGCAGACTGCTTGCCAAACGATCCAGGTACAGGGTTCTCGAATCAGCTGAGGCTACGCGGGCCATCACCAATCCAGGTGTCATTGAGCTATTGCTCAAAAAGTTACTCCGATTGCTTACTTGTATAGAGCCCAGCGATTTAGTCCAGTAACTCATAAGGGATTCCTGACTAAAATCCTGAATGAAATTTCCTAATCCTCTTGGCGAAAATTTGACTGACGCACTGAATCCATAAGTTCCTCCAAAGAGATTGTTTTGGAGCTCATAGCGCAGACCAAGTCGGGTAAAGCTACTCTGCTCTGTTGCAGGGATAAGCGCATGATCAGAATTTGTATAATCTGCTTCCAGAGTTAGGTAATGAACTGGATTTCGCCAGAATCGCTTTGCCCAGCTCATTTCATAGGCTATGACTGCCGTTGACATGGATCTCCAGCTTCCCAGCGTGCCGGATAAAATCGCTTGAAACGGCAAACCGATCTGTTCCTTTTTAAACGAGAGTGAGACATCTGGATTCCCGGAAAGGAAATTGTGATCAACTTCAAGGGCCACATAATCTCCTGGATACCGATATACCCGATCAAGGCGGACACCCAGCCCAAGACCTGCATCGTCATTATAGCCAAAATGAGGTTTCCACAGAATGAGGTTTTTATCACCAGGGAAATTTTCCCAATCTTTAAAATTGTACCGCCAGGAATTATCCAACCAAGAGCGATTATTTCTTCTGTCAACATCCAGAAAGACATTATCAGCATCAAGTGCAGCATCCGTAGGTCGAAAGTCTGATTCAATCTGAATGGTTCCATCTGTTCGAAACCTGAACTCCTCCAGAGGCGCGGACTGAGTTTCTCCATTTTCACCATAAACGGTCGCTACGATAGGTACAAACAGACCTCCATTATTCTTTACATCAATAACGGATCGATACTTTCCATTTGATAAATGTTCAAAATCAAACGCACACAGTTCATAGTCCACGTACTTTGTGGTGTGGAGCCATTGGTCAAAAAACCAGTCAAGCTCTTCCCCACTTCCATCTTCCATGGATTTTACAAAGCGCTCCTCATTGACATGTTTCAAGGCCCAGCGTTGATAATACAGCTGCATACCGGCCAGGAATCGGTCCTCACCAAGATAGGATTTTAATGAGTAGATCATCATGGCAGCACGATCATACACATTTGACCTGTAGGACCCAGTATTCTGAAAATCATAAGCGTGTGTAGCCACGGGTTCATTGAGCGGTGATTTTATATACTTGATGATGGGCTTATAATCTTTTTCCTGATACATCACCCGGGGAAGATGCTCAGATTCAAATTCGGTGATATAATTCCTTGTCAAGGCATAGCCGTTTTCAGGATAGAATATTTCCTGATACCAAAGGGTCTGGAATGATGTAAGACCCTCATCCAACCATGCGTCATCCAGTTCATCGTTCCCGAATAGACCATAGAACCAGTTATGACCCGCTTCATGAACGATCAATCCTTCGCTATGCGTTTCATCCATGATCAGCATGGGATATTCCATACCGCCACCAAGGAGGGCATGGGTGATGGTGAACTGGGGATAGGGATAGGGTCCAAATTTTTCTGATAACCAGCGTATTGCCGAGATACCATGTTTTACTACAGCTTTGGTCCAATTCTCCCCAACTCCAGTATTGAACAACACGTGAATATCAACTCCCGACCAGTTGCCATGTTCATATACAAAGTCTCGGGAACACATCCAGGCAAAGTCATGTACATTTTCAGCAAGAAAGCTCACCGTGCGTCTTGCCAGACTATCGGTTTGAAGCAGCTGCTCCTTACGGGCACTGCTGAATTCCTCCAGCCACGCTTCCCATTGCTGTGCAGTATCAACTTCCACATCTGACCAACCTGGATCACCATCAACGACAACGCCCGTCGCGCACACGATTTGCTCATAGGGCACATCAAGATTTACTCTAAAGGTGCCAAACTCCCCATAAAACTCACCCCAATCACCGAAGGGATCATCGTGCCAGCCATTTTCATCATATACAACAAATTTTGGATACCATTGGGCAAAGTCAAATTGACTACCCTGATATCCTGAGCGATCGAGATAAGCATGGATAATTAAAGTCCAGTTCATGTGGAAATGGAGGGTGTCACCTGGGGAAAGAGACTGCTTTAATTGGATTTCGAGGATGGTATCATCTCTGATTGAGAAATCCAATTGGGACGAATCAGATGTAATATCCTCAACATTAATTCCCGACCACTTCTGCTCATCTCCGATCGAAGTGCTGTACTGTGACCATACTTCAGCGGCAATGGTACCTGCATTGTATGCATTGTGATAGAGATGCATGAGGATCTGATTTAATGTATCAGGGGAATGATTCACATAGAGAAGATTTGAAGTGGTCGTAAGGGTCTTTGTGTCTGCATCCAGAACTGCATTCATGTCATATTCAACATATTGTTGCCAATACTCGGCAAGGCTGATACTTGGCAGCAGACAGATTAATAAAATAAGGTGTCTGAGATGTTGGCCCGAAAGCTTCATATGTTTTTTCCCCACGATTGACCAGCAGAGGTGGATAGACTTCCACCTCTCACGATTCATTCCATAAGTTTGATATGCAACTCTCTGAGCTGATCCTCATCAACAAATGAAGGTGCATCATCCATAAGGGAAGCAGCAGAGGTTGTTTTGGGGAAAGCGATAACGTCACGAATATTGTCTGTCCCCGCGAGCAGCATGATCAAGCGATCGAATCCGAAGGCAATGCCACCATGGGGTGGGGCACCATATTTGAACGCCCTCAACAAGAATCCGAAACGTGCATTGGCCTCCTCTTCGTCCATACCAATTAATTCGAACATGCGACTTTGCATCTGACGAGTATGAATTCTTATTGATCCGCCAGCAACTTCATAGCCATTGATTACCAGATCGTAGGCTCGCGCTCTAACCTTTCCTGGATCTGATGTCATGAGCTCAATATCCTCTGGATTAGGAGAGGTGAAAGGATGATGCATGGCGATGTACCGCTGACTATCCTCATCCCAGTCCAATAGGGGGAAGTTAGTTACAAAAAGCGGCTTGATGTCTGTCTCCGGGATCAGGTTCTCCCGCTTGGCAAGTTCTATCCGCAAAGCACCCAAAGCCTGGAGTGTCCTGGCCTCGTCATCAGAGACAAAAAACATAATATCATTATCTTTGAGTGCCAGATTCCCGATTATCTCGGTTTGGAGCTCAGCTGAAAAGAATTTGCTGATCCCGGCCGCGAAAGCTCCCTGCTCAACCTTTATAAAGGCAAGACCCTTCAATCCATAGTAGGTTTTCAACCATTCTGTAAGTTCATCCAATATCTTTCTGGAATAATGGTCTGCTGCATTTTTAAGGATCAAGGCCTTCACTCTTCCGCCACCTGCCAGATTGTCCTTGAAAACACTGAACTCTGTCTTCTCCGCATAGGTGGCAAACTCGATCAAAGGCAGCTCAAACCGGATATCTGGCTTGTCACTCCCATAGATTTCCATGGCATCGTGATAATCCATCACAGGAAATGTTTCTGGCAGCTGGTAATCCAGGACTTCCTTGAATATCCCTTGCGTTACGCGTGTCGCCAGACCCATGATGTCGTCCTGATCAATAAAGGACATCTCAATATCTATTTGTGTGAATTCCGGTTGACGATCAGCCCGCAGATCCTCATCACGAAAACATTTTACAATCTGAAAATACTTGTCAAATCCAGCAATCATGAGCAGCTGTTTGTAAGTTTGAGGAGACTGGGGTAAGGCGTAAAATTTTCCTTGATGAATGCGACTTGGAACCAGATAGTCCCGGGCACCTTCAGGTGTTGATTTCATCAGCACAGGTGTTTCGAACTCCATGAATCCCTCGGCGTTCAACAAACGGCGGGCGCTTTGATAGGTTCTGGATCTAATTTTCATGAAATTCTGCAACTCTGACGTCCGTAATTCCAGATAGCGATATTCAAGCCGAAGTTCTTCGTTTCCACTCTCTCGATCAGAGACCAGAAATGGAAGGGGTTCTGCTTCATTAAGCACTTCCAATTCAGAGACAATGACTTCGACCTCACCAGTTGGTAAATTAGCGTTGACGTTTCCACCAGGACGAGCAGTGACCATTCCTTTAATGGCAATGACATCTTCCATACCGAGTCGCTTGGCCCGGTCAGCCATTTTTGCATCAAGATCTGGGTTGAATGTGATCTGAGTCTTTCCATAGCGATCGCGGAGATCCAGGAATATCACCCCACCGTGATCTCTATTTTTCGCCACCCAACCATTCAGGATGACTTCCTCACCGATATTCTTTGTCGTTAATTGACCACAAGTTACTGTTCGTTTTAATCGCATTCTCGCTCCATTAACTATTCACCCAGATGTTCATTTTTTTCACTGCAAACTCATCTCAAACAACAGTGGTTACCCACCTCACAATAGCACCAATGCTGTGCTTTCTTTCAAGATTATCCATGAATGTCGCTCATGCACAAGCCCAGCGGATAAAATCGGGGCAATGTAATCCTTGAAGCGGCTACATCAATGATTGACACTTTTAGCTAAGCTTTTTCTCAGAAATTTTAATCCGGTCTGAGCCTGTTTCAGGGTTGATGATTTCTATCAAGATCGTTTGACTCAGCCCCCACTTGTACGGTAAGTCTTGTATCAATAAACATATTTCCAGATCCCATGATCAGCCAATTAAAATCAAGATCATAATCCTGAACCAGGGGTATCAGCTTCGGACAACTGATCTCTCGATCTCCCATTTCCCAATAAATAATGGTTCGCTTTCCGATGCCACAGAGTTCGGCTACTTCCCTTTGGGTTAAGCCCACAGCGGCTCTGAATTCCCTCAATCTTCCTGCAATGGATGACATATATCCTCGATTTTATATCTGCAACAATATGCACCTTAAAAACGAAGGATAAAAAAAGAAAATCAGGGCTACCAAATTTAGGCTGGGCGTACAGACCCAAATTTAACTTAAAAGAGAATCTTCATCATTGGCCAAACCAATAAGATACCTTCAGTGCGAATACATCATCTGCCTGTTCGCTCAGGAGCGCTGATAAATCCTCAGCAAGATCGAATTTCCCAGGATGATCATAATTGGCACCATTATGGGTCCATACAAGGAACATGGACGAACCGGGCATAAATTCCCAGCGTAAGACCAGGGTTCCAACCAGAGACTTTTGATTGAAATCGGGATCGTAGATAATAAAAGCGTCTTCATCCGTCCCCCCTGTGGGATCAACCGAATAATAGTAGTCATTTTTTTCGATTGTTGATCCGTCTTCTCCATACATCAGAAAGTCATTTGACTCAGGTGCAGCATATTCCTTAAAGCCAGAATATTTCCCGACGCCAATAAAGGGCTGGAAATATCCCTGCATGGTGAATCGAGGTGTGATTGGGTACTCAATACGAATTTCAGCAGCTGCTTCCGTATAATCCAGTTGGGAAACCACATAGCGTTTGCCATACATGGCCGTGTTGTTCAGATCAACCACAGATCTGATATATTGGTTCATATCCGTTGAGCTATAGAAACTCGGTCCAACTGATATATTGATCCGATTACCAATTTTAGCACTCACTTCGAATGATGAACCTAGACTTCGCCCACCATCAGTTTCCGCTCCCGTATTGATGGATGCATACATGGAAACATCTTTTCGATAATCAGAGTTAAGGCTGACACCGAAAAAGGGGCCAGCTACTTCAATTACTCTTGGGCCACCGCGGAGTGCGGCTTTGTTAAGTACCTCTCCCGAATATCCACCATCAAAGCTAATACTCCAAAAATTGATGAATTTGATATATGCCATTCCATATAAAACATCTGCTGTCTTAACCATGCCAAAATCGTGACTTGTTGCATAGGCAACATCGGCTCGGGCAGAATGTATGTATTTGCCGCGCTCCAACCAGCGGTATCCAACACAAACATGCTTATTGATCACATCGGTAGTAAAGGTCAAGCCCATATCGTTGGTCTCAAAACCAGGTGATATCCAGCCTAATGCAGCATTAAATGAAACATTTCCTTTTTCCTTGTTCAGGTTGAGGCGACCTGCATACCCGCTTAAAGAATGGGCCGAAGTATCGAGATTAACATGCTCTGCATCCGGTCTCTGGTAATAATGACTGGAGTTCTGCTGGAGCGAAAATATTCTGGATTCAGAGCCCCTCACGTTGGAAAATCCACCCCAACCTCCAAGTACCCAATCTCTATTTTTTCCGAAGAATGCCCACCCGTCTACACCAATGCCAACAGCCTCATCAGAGAGCAGATTTTCAATATTGTGATCCTCATCCATGGGACCAAATAATTCCACTCCATTTATGAAGCGTTTGGTATAGGTCCCAATAAAGCCTAAACCATAGCGACCATCCTTCATCTCTTTCATTGAGCGTAGCAGATTGTAGGAGGTGTAAGGTTCAACTTGTTCATCGACAATTTTACCATCCTGATAATAGTGGGCATACTCGCGATTCGTGAGGGCAGCCAACCCGCCAACTGACCAATCATCACCCACTTTTCCACTGATTTTTGCAGCACCCAGAATCCGCGTATTAGACGATTTATCCAATGAATCTGGGTGTGCCTGATAAATTCGTCCCTGGGGAGGACGTCCGATCCTGCGGCTATAGAAAAACTGAGGTGTGCTAAAATTGATACTCATATTACTTGTAGGACCGCTATTGCCAAAATTAAAGATACTTCTCCCTTCCAAAAAGAAGGGCCGTTTTTCAGAATAATAGGTTTCATGATCGGACAAGTTGATGGAGGAGGGATCTGCTTCCACCTGACCAAAATCCGGGTTGATTGTAGCGTCAACTGTCAAGTTGGCTCCAATTCCAAATTTTGTATCCAACCCCAGATCGAAATTCGTGTCATGTCCTTCGATAAAGACATTATCAGCCAGTGTTGGAAGTTGACTGGCACCGGAAGTGAAATAGGGTAGATATTCTCTTCTTTTGGGTGGATGTATGCTCTGAATATTTGTAAGCTCAGCAGCGCGACTCATCACACCACTCTCGTTGAGGGCAAAATAAGCAAAATAATCCCATTCACCTGCTCTCTGGATATAGCGTGTCGGCAGGATACCCCAGGTGTATTCCTCCTTGTCACTAAACCGCAATTGTGAGTAAGGAATTCGCATCTCTGCCGTCCACCCCTTTTCATCGATCCTGGTTTTACCTTCCCATATTCCGTCCCATGAATCATCTGTCCATGAATCATTGAAATACACTTCGTCGCGCATGGAACCTGCTGGATTGATCTGGAAAGAAAATCCAGATCTCTTATCGTGGTAGGAATCTATGATGACTTCAAAGATATCGGCATTTAAAAAGGCATCTCGTCGGCCAATCCGGCCCACAATCGAATCGGGGTCAGTATCCCACAGCCGGGCGCCTACATATATTGCATCATTATCGTATCCGATCCAGAGATCCGTTTTTTGGGAGGCTTTAGCCCCATTAAATGGCTCATACTGGATAAAGTCTGAAACACTCTGTGTTTGATAGAGTGCTTCATCAAGAATGCCATCCACCCTCAGTGGTTTAGAAATTCGGGTGGCCCTTATTTCCCTTTGTTTGTAGTTATTAGGATCAAAGGGCTCATCATAGGCCAGGAGGATTGATGCGATCGATAAAAGAACGAGTAAATTTTTCATAAAGTCCCCAATCTTTGTGAGTTGCACTATTGGCTGAGAAAAACAAAACAGATCAATTACTTATAAGACAATCATAAATGTTGAATCACATTGATGTCCGATTGATCCGGGATAAATAGGTGTCATTCCCAAATTCATACCGCTCATACTTTCAATGCCTGTGCCAAAATATATAAATTCTATAAATACAACAAGATATCTGATTCTACGAAATGATTTATGACGCAATTACCGCATCATTATGATATTAACTATATAAAAAAGATATAACTGGATACCCATACGCAATGCTTAAAAGTTGATCGAATCATATTTTTTTAGCACTAAACTTAGGGTATGAATCCTCTATTCTTCCATCCATATTTGTCTCCGTGAAAATGCTAAAACATATAGGCGGCTGGATGCTCCTCCTCACAATGGTCTGTGTTGGATACGCTGAACAAAATATTCATGGATTTATCCGCGATGACCTGACCGGTGAACCGCTTCCCTACGCGAATATCATGCTCCCTGAAATAAATCGTGGAGCAGTCTCCAATATTGATGGATATTTTGTGGTTAGCAATCTGCCAGTCGGCAGCTATAGCTTCCTTGTGTCCATTATCGGCTATGCGAAGTATTCTCAGGAAATCGAACTGGCGCAAGACATTGATTATCGGATGGATATTCGTCTGGTACAGGAGGTCATCGAGGGCCAATCCATCGAAGTCAGTGCCGAGCGTGAAAAATTCAAGGAACTGGTGTCTACAAGTACAGTGACCCTGGACCGTCGCACGATTGAAGCAGCCCCTTCCTTCGTGGAAGCGGATGTTTTCCGAGCACTTCAGCTCCTGCCCGGTGTTCAATCCTTGAACGATTTTTCCTCAGCTTTGTATGTTCGGGGCTCCACTCCCGATCAAAACCTGATCATGCTGGATGGCATCACCGTTTACAATCCCATGCACCTGGGAGGAATTTTTTCCACTTTTAATACAGATGCAATAAAGGAAGCAGAATTCCACGCAGGTGGATTCCCTGCCCAGTATGGAGGCCGTTTAGGTTCCATACTCAATATCGTTAATCGTGAGGGCAACACAGAAGAAATTACAGGCAATGCGAACATTTCACTTATATCCAGCAAGATCCTCGTGGAAGGTCCGCTTCCTACTCGGAAATCAGATGTCATAAATGGTTCCTGGATGATCGCAGCCCGTCGAACCTATTTTGACATGATTGTCAATAAGGGCTGGAAATATCTGATAAAACCTACTTTGGATGAACAGGATCGTGAGAGTGCACCCGATCGGATTGTTCCTTATTATTTCTATGATTTTCAAGGAAAGCTTAACGTTGACATCGGAAATGATCACCGATTGACTTGGAGTTCATTTTATGGTGATGATGTGCTTGATTGGGGCTACACCGACACATATTCTTCAGATGATTGGATAGATGAGGGTTATGTGAATCCTGATAATTCGTATTATTCAGGGAAGAGCAAAGCAGATTTTGATTGGCGCTGGGGAAATTTCACAAACAGTCTCAGTTGGCGCTGGATAATAAATCCAAAATTAATAGCCAAAACATTTATCGCCAACAGCCGTTATCGATTTGCAGTAAACATTGATAATGATGATGAGAATTATTTTCAAAGTGATTTTGATACCTCCCGCTCAAGCTCAATTTTTAAGTTTGATCTCTTTGATAAAATTAATGATGAGAGTGTTGAATCCATGCTCACCTGGCTGCCTTCTGAATCTCATACAGTCCTTGGAGGCTTTCAATACAAACAGGTTTGCTTTGATCTCGGGATGCTTTTATCTGCCCAGGATTCACGAGACGGAATAACTGAGACCTTTCAGGATACGATCATGTGGATGCAATCCAGACCTTCGGAGGTGGCATACTATATTCAGGATAAATGGGAGATGTCCCCCCTGTTGTCTCTACAATCCGGTTTGCGTATTGCTCGATATTCCCTCCATGACCTGAATTATTTTGAGCCTCGACTCGGCGTAAAATATTTCCTTTCCGAGCAACTTTCCGTGAAAGCTTCAGCTGGTCGTTATCATCAATTCCTTACTGTTGCCAATCCCCCTGATGAGAATCTGAGATTTCTGGATATTTGGTTTGGAGTCCCCGGGGATAGAAAAGCGCCACGATCCGATCATTACATTCTCGGTGCAGAATACTTGACAGACGCTGATGTCCTTCTTCGTGCTGAAACCTATCATAAAACATTTGACTATCTATTGACCCTTAAACCATCTGACCTGATTGCCATTGATGAAGATGGGAATTTGAGAATAGATCCATTCAATGAATTCTGGGATACTGATGCCTATGCAGATGGATTAGAGATCCTGGTCAAAAAACTCTCCGGGAAGGTTCGCGGATGGGTTGGTTATACCTACGCAGTTACTCAGAGGAAATACGCGGGTCAGGATTGGTATTATCCAAAATATGATCGCACCCATACTGTGAATGTAGTAGCCGATTGGGCATTAAATAGTGCTCTGCATTTCAGCTCAGCCATCACCTACAGTAGCGGAAATCCCTATACAGCGGTGAAAGGTAGATATGAGACCTGGCAGTCATTTAATTGGACAGTTGATGATATATGGGGGGTGAATCAAGGCTTTTTATATGGGGATCGACATGCTGAACGATATCCCGGATACTTCCGTTGGGATATAAGCTTAAAAAAACGTAAACCTTTCCATGCGGGAACACTGGAATGGTATTTTCAGATTCTCAATGTGACCAATCATCTCAATATTTTCAGCTACATTTATAAAATTAACAGTGAATATGATTTTATATCGAACACCAGTGTAAATCAGGAAGTTCAGCGACTGGGCATACCCATGTTTCCATTTTTCCCAAGCTTTGGAGTCAAGATTGAATTCTAAGCCACTCAAACGCCTAAAAACTCTAGACCGCCTTCCGGAACAGGTCAGCATTCTAAGCCTCCTGATCATTTTAATTGTCTCCTGTGGTAACTGGGGGTGGGAATCAATAGAGACCGATAATCAAGAGCGGTTGAATGTATTCGGCTTGATCAGTCTGGATGACTCACTGGAAAGTTTTGTGATCGTTCATCGAACCCTGGACACAGCCGGACCTGATGCATTCATTTCCCGACACGATACGATTTACTTTGAGATATGGGATAAGTACAATGAAAATGCCGGACAATTTGAACCAGATACATTCTGGTACGATCCACCAATAATAATGGATATTTATGAATCGAAATATTTTGTAAAAAACGCCAGCGTCACTATCTCCGATGGCACTCAGGAATTTTCTTTTGTTAGAAGTCCGCGGAGTAGGTCCAGTTCTGAATATTTTTGGTACGAAAATATATTCCAGGATTCGGCAATATACCTGAATGTGGATCATACATTTCATCCTCAGCCGAACTCAGAATATTTTTTACATATCAGCACGCCAGACGATCTTGAATTAACCGGCAGTTTAATGACCCCGAATATTCCATCCATTTATGGGGCGAATCTCCCCGACACACTAAGCATGTTGAATCAATTTGAAGTTAGTTGGAAGTACTCAGGTGACTACCATAGCAGCATAACCACAGGGCAAAAAGTGGAGGATTATCCTACGTATATTTGTGGGATAAACCAAATTGGAGCCATCGAGCCAGGTGATACCACCTGGTTCTCAGTAAATGATCCGGGATGCTTTGAACAAACACCTGAACCAAATTCCAGTTCAGAAATAACTATTCGCTTGAGATTCTTAGATGAGAATTATTACAATTATTTTATGGGGACAGACAGCGATATCGCTGATATCTCAAATTTTCTTGTTGGAACCGGAAGCATTGGTGCTGCAATTGGGGTAGAAAATGGCTATGGTGTTTTTGGAGCGATTAGCGCTGACCGGATTACGCGAATTGCCATCCCTTAGAGGCTAACCCAGTTTCTTCCACGCATACTCGAGTAATTTCTCAGTTGTTTCAAAGCTAACACAGGCATCAGTGATGGAGACACCGTACTTCAATTTTGACAGGTCGGACGGTATTTTTTGATTACCCTCAAAAATGTTACTTTCCAGCATCATACCGATCAATGCCTCATTACCGGCAACTCTTTGGGAGATAATGCTTTTCCAGACTTTTCCCTGCTGCTCAAATTTCTTCCCTGAATTTGCATGGGAACAATCGACCATGAGTGCCTGTGGTAGATCGTACTTTTTCATACGCTGAATCGTTTCCTCGATGCTGCTTTCTTCATAATTTGGTCTTGCTTCGCCTCCACGCAGAATAATATGCCCCAAATTATTTCCCGTGGTCTCGACAACGGCGATATGCCCATCCTGATCAACACCGATAAAGTGATGAGGATGTCGGGCACTTTCCATGGCGTCAATGGCAACCTGCAGACTTCCAGTTGTACTATTCTTGTATCCAACAGGCATTGAAAGACCTGAGGCCATTTGGCGGTGGGTCTGGCTTTCAGTGGTTCTGGCTCCGATTGCAGACCAGCAGACCAGGTCATCAATATATTGAGGTGTAATAGGATCAAGAAATTCAGTGCCGGCCGGAACCCCTCTTTCGTTGATAGCGGTCAGGAGTTTTCGTCCGCGTTTTAATCCTTCATTGATCAGGTAACTACCATCCAGGTCAGGATCATAAATCATTCCCTTCCAGCCAATGGTCGTTCGGGGTTTTTCAAAATAAACGCGCATGACAATAAAAAGTCTATCTTCATACTTTCTGCGCAAGACATTCAATCGATCAGCATATTCGAGAGCAGCCTTTGGATCATGGATCGAACAGGGGCCACTGATGACCAGAAATCGTTTATCCTTCCCACTGAGAATATTGCTAATGGTCTCCCGGGCTTCCACAACCGTAGAAATGGCAATTTCACTTGTTGGTATTTCTTTCTTAAGCGCTCGAGGGGAAGCGAGGGTCTTAAAACCTCGAACATGTAGATTTTGTGCTGTTTTCATATACTTATCTTCTATCGTTTATTGCTAATAACATCAGCGGAATCTAATTAAGTGTCAGGCGAATGCTTTACAAAGATTTCCCCACCTATAAAAAATGCCCCGGAAGATTCCGGGGCATTTTTAGTGTGAGAGTATAATCTCACGGGGTCAACAACAATTGTTGAACTACCACCTACCATTTCCAGGTCTTTTCCTTCGTGACTCGTCCACGCCATTCCCGCCACGCATACCACGGCCAAATCTTCGATCCTCTCTGGGTCCAAACTCATGTTGATCAAAGATCAATTGTTGTTCTTCAGTGAGTAGAGAACGTATAGCAGCTCGATGGGCGACCATCATAGACTCTATTGCATCCTTGCTGCTGGCGATTTGTGCTTCGAGCTCGGCGATTTGCTCAGCATCTGGGTTATCACTATTCTTGAGCGTCTTCAACTCGCGGACCATTGCGTTCATGTTTTGTCTCGCAGTCACCATTCCAGGCTGCATGGATTCACGCAATTGTGTGATTTGCTGCATCTGTTCAGTTGTAAGATTAAGGCTTTCATCCCAGGTGGTCAGTCGTCCGCCACCATTTCTGCCTTGCGCCAACGTAAATGACGCGATAATAAGTATTAAAAAGAATGCTTTGTAGTTCATGATTCTTTCCCTTTCTAATTGTTAAAATTTAGACCAATATTATAACTCATGCTGTTATAGTCATAGAGTGCATCATTGGACATATTTTGTGTATACCCCAAGCCCAGGATCACTTCAAGACCTGAAAGCCAGGAGCTGTATTCATAATCCCATACCTTGCTCCACTGAACATTTACCTGATTTTTCTCATCTATCCGATCAAAACCCATGGTTACGAAAGCATCCTCCACCAGGGTATAATCCATCACAGTGAAATCAAAAAGGTAAACGGGAACATCCAGATATGATTTTTTTACATATGAATGACTTATTTTGAAACTATTACTCGAATTTACCCTGTATATAGCTCGGGAAGACACTGAAGGACCTTCCCATCTGTAATTATCAATAAATGGATTATCCAAACCATCTTGCAGACTCAAGGAATCTGCCACATCATTCAACAGGGTCTGCGTTCCGAGCCAGAGTGTGAGTCCCAATTTTGGTCCCAGTGATTGACTCAGTCTCAATTCAGATGAAAATAGCGTGTTGTTTGGTATATCACTCACAACCGTCGCCGTATAAAATCTCCCCGTTCCTTCATAGCTTGTCTGGGGCCAGAAGTCCTGAACCGCAATTGCAGATTGCAGATTGAGAGAAGTCTTCGTCCTGAAGGAATGGTTATAAATAGCATAAAAATTATGCTGTGTATTGGAAGCTTCGGCAATTTCATCAAACTTTTTCATTTCAAGATCATACCCTGCAGTAATCAAACGGGAAGTGCTGAAATAATGTTTCCATTTCCCGTACAGACCAAAACCTGAGCTATTGTAATAACTGTAATCGTCTGCATATTGGTTCAAATAAGCATACAAGCCGGTGTAGAGTTGATTGTCCTGCCATTCCAAATAGCGAAGCTGCAATCCAATCTCACCCTGACTTGATGAATATTCAGTCTGGGGGATGATTTGAGAGTGTGAAAGATCTAGATATGCCCTTGAATTGTCTGATAGCACCGAGCTAATAGTCATTGCTGATGTTGCATAAGAAGCGTTTTCCACTAACCTGCTTCCCAGTAGATACTCACCAGCACCAAATGAATTGCTCACATCAAACATGATATCCTGACTCTTAGAATTGAGTGGAATGATCAGTATTGTGATCAATAAAAGAGTCTTTGATATTGATTTCCATTTTCTCATTCTATCGCCAATCATAGTATCTCTGAACATATTGAAAATTGTATCAAGATGGAAGCCAGAAGTCATGTTTTCCATCTCTCTTTGTATTGATATTTGCATCATCTGATTCATCTCACTTACAAGGGAGGAGAACGGGTTCTCCTCCCTCATTATTAGATTCTTCTAGCGCCTGGATTGACGATTTGCTGCAGGTGTGATAACTTCAGGTGTCACACACTCACCAGTACCAACTGTCTCTCCGCGATTCCGATTACCCAAACGCTCTGAGCTTTTTCTCTGGTTGCCAGTGCCATCGGCAGGTCCGTTTGAAAAACCATTTTTGGCACCAAAGCCGGCACCCGTACCATCCTGTGGCTTGACATAATCTTCATCGTAAGCATTGGGAATTCCGTCACCGTCAGCATCCGGTGCAAGATCATTAAATCCATCACCATTCTCATCGATAAACTCGCCGGGGCCATTTCCCCATTCTCCGGCTTGGGCATAAACTGGACTTGTAAGACCTATCACACTGAGGGCTGTGATCATTAACATTACTGTTAAGAGTTGCTTTTTCATTTCATGTCTCCTTATCATTATTGTCATGTATATTTAAAAGCTGCCCACTATAGACCAATTGCCATGCCAACAATTTTGAATCACAAATACATCAGATGCATAGTATTGTATTTATTGATTATATGTAGATTTAATCAGGAGGATTATGACTTGTGCTCTGGAATCAATTCTCGACAATCCAGACAGATTTCGACAAATATGTCGTGTTTTGCTGGTGAATTACTTTAACTGATATTTTTGCAGTTTGTAGCGGAGTACGCGCTCGCTCACACCTAAGCGACGAGCACATTCACTCTGATTGCCGCCTGCTTCTTGAAGTGTTTTTTTAATCAGATCGGCCTCCATGCTCACAACTGAGTTTTTCAGGGATCCATCCGCCATCTGCTTTCTGGTTTGAACTGGCAGATCAGAGGGAGTGATCTCAGAGCCTGTGCATAATAGAACCGCCCGTTCAATCATATTCCCCAGTTCCCTGACATTTCCAGGGAAGGTATAGGACTCAAGATGGGTCAATGC
Organism: Fidelibacterota bacterium; assembly: GCA_021734325.1. Taxonomy (GTDB): domain Bacteria; phylum Fidelibacterota; class UBA8477; order UBA8477; family JABMPR01; genus JABMPR01. The sequence goes on from JAIPJF010000008.1 coordinate 41,675, forward strand.
GTCTCCAGAAAATTTAAGGTCAAGGCGATTTTCACGGGCTGCAAATTGACTGAGGAAGAAATAGGCAAGAACCTGGATATCAGCTTTGCGAATCCTCAATGGTGGGATATGCAGATTGATCACATTTAAACGATAATACAAATCCTCTCTAAACTCACCAATCTCAACGGCATGCTCAAGATCAACATTGGTTGCAGCTATCGTTCTAACATCAGATTTTAATATTTCGTTTTGACCAATTCGCTGGAATTCACCATTTTGCAAAAAACGCAGAATCTTGGTTTGCATTTCCAGAGGAAGATCACCAATCTCATCTAAAAATAATGTCCCTTCATGGGCTTCCTCAAAGCGACCCTTTCTGGCAGCAGTGGCACCGGTAAAGGCACCCTTTTCATGGCCAAACAGTTCACTCTCGATCAGGTGACTGGGTAAGGCTGCACAATTAACAGCTACCATCGCCTTCCTTGCCCTCGGTGATCTTTTATGGATATAATCGGCCAACACCTCCTTTCCCACACCCGTTTCACCGGTTATGAGAATGGTTGCCTGAGATCCCGCCACACGAGTGGCCTGCTCCAGGATATGGATCATCGCCGGATCTTCGGCAATAAAATCCTTGAATTCCGAAACCTGAATGGGAACGGATTCCTGCTGAGTTTTCCGCCGAGACTCCAGATGTTCCACAATTCCATTCAGTATCAATTCCAACTGATCAAGGTCAACCGGTTTAGTCAAGAAATCCCAGGCACCTGCTTTCATCGCATCTACGGCAATGTCAACCGTACCATAGGCAGTGATCAAGATCAGGATTACACCTGGATGCCTTGATTTGACTTCATGGAGAAGGTCAGCTCCCGTCATGTAAGGCATTTTGTAATCAGAAAGCACAATATCTACAGGATTTGTGTGCATGTGCGCCAGTGCTGTCTGGGCGGAATCTGCAACAGCCACTTCATAGCCGATTTTTCTCAGGAATCCTGCAAGGGACTCGCGTTGAAGTTTTTCATCGTCAACAATTAATATGCGTGTCATCGCTTCGCCGGTATATTGATTTCAAATTTTGATCCTTTATCAATTTCACTCTCCACTTCAATGCTCCCCTGATGATCGGCAATTATCTTATGAGTAATGGCTAATCCGACACCTGTTCCCAAGTCTTTATTTGTATAATAAAGATCAAATATACGATTAAGATTTTCTGCCTGAATGCCTATACCTGTATCCTGTATGCTAATCCTTATCATATTGCCCACCTGCATACCTTTGACCATGACTTTCCCTCCAAAGTCACAGGCTTCTATGGCATTCTTGATAATATTCGACAGTGCCTGCAGTAAAAGATCATCATCCCCATCAAACACTATGGATTCGGAATCAAATCTCAGATCTACCTGCTTTTCCTGAGCCTGGCTCATATATAAGTCTGATATATTGTTAAGCATCTCCTGTAAATTTATCTTGTCATAACGTAATGGTGTCGGTCTCGTATATTCCAGAAAGTCCTGGAGTGAATGATTGATCCTTGCAATCTCAGATACCATTGTCCCTGTCAAATTTAAATATTCTTCAGAATCTGTTTCCGGGCTAAACTCACGTTTTAGCCGTTGTGCAACAATCCCGATGGCATTCAGTGGATTTCTTATTTCATGGGCGACGCCAGCAGCGAGTTCTCCCATGGCAACCCGCTTTTCATTCACCCTGTTCAAATTTTCCAGTCGATACACTTCGGATTCGATGCGTTTCTTTTCGCTTGCCAGCAGCGCTGCATTATGACGAGTGAGTAAAAATATCAGGATTAAGAATGCCAGTAAGGATAATAGAATGGTTCGCAGGAGAAGTTGATAAATAATCTGACTTCTGAGACTTAACAGTTCATCAGCTATGAAGCCAATTCTCACCTCACCCATGCTGGAACTGAAAAATACGGGTCGTACAATTTCCAACAGGCTCATATCTCCCTTGCTGACCCGATAGAGAATATTTTCTAGTGGTTCTCTGGTCCAACTATCATTAAAAATTATCCCCTCCCTGGCCACAAAAAACGATTCCCCTCCGTCAATAGTTATCTGGAGATACTGAATACCCTCCACATAGAGCAAATCCTCCAACGCCAATTCGATTGAAGTGAGATATTTATAGTCCTCTTCACTCGGTTGACTCAGCACACACGCGATGGTCCCACCGGCCTCCCTTACTATGGCCACAAGGAAACGAGAGCCCAAAGTCTCATCAGCATCAACTCCTGCGATGACTTCTTCTTCCTGATTATTCAAGAGTGGCTGTAGTTGTTCCAGAAGCCATGGATCATCCGCAATATCCGTGGACTTTCCGTCTGCATCAGATTGAGTAACCGTACACTCCAACTCACCCTTTTCATTGAACAGTAATATTTGGAATATATTATTATCGGTGAGAATTTCATGGAGCTGAGTTGCGGACAAGCCGTGCATCGCATCAATCCTGTTGATAATATTCAGGAGATCATTGGCACGATCAACATAGGCAATTTTGATTTCCTCGGTCATGTACGCCTGTCCACTCGCACTTTGGGCAATAACTGCAGCCGTAACCGAAGCCTGGTTCTGGATGAGTTTTAGTATATCGCTGTAACGAGCTCGATATTCGATAAAACTGGAGAGAATCAGGATGATCATCACCACAAAGTACAAAGCGATATACCAGGGCTTGATCATGAGTGTTTTTTTAACAGCTTTGTACAATTCCAATCTCTCTTTTTCCTTTTCAAAACAATATGGATGAGAAGAGCCAATCGAAAAAGGTCTAATTGAATCAATCCTTTAACCTGGGACCACCACAGCTTGAATTCAGCGTGGTGTAGCAATAGTATTAAAATCTGTCTATATAAAAATGCCTCAGATTATCTGAGGCACTCTTTAATCACGTTATCATTAAAGTATTATTTCCTGGCTACGCTCATACGATTCATGGAGCGTTTCAATGCACGCAGCGCCTGTTCTTCATCCAGCATTTCATCTTGCTTCTTTTTCAGGAGAGCTTTTGCCCGTTCATAAGCTTCCTGGGCTCGTTTTAAATCAATATTTTCTTTAAGCTCAGCTGACTCAACCAGCAATTGAACACCGTCTTTAGTAATTTCTGCAAAACCTCGGGCGCAGGCGTAGAAAATCTCAACTGAGCCCTTTACTACTTTTATCTCACCTATGTCTAGTGCCATAATTGACTCTGTATGGCCGGCCATCACCCCAAATGATCCATCAACACCAGGTGCGCGCACATAATCAACCTGCCCCTCATCAAAGACGTGAGTAGGTGTAATTATCTCCAGATGGAATTGTGCAGGCATGGGGTATTATCCACTTTTCTTTGTAGCTGCAATCACGTCGTCAATATTTCCCTTGTACATAAAGGCATTCTCAGGATATTTATCCATATCCCCATTGAGAATGGCTTCAAAACCAGTGATTGAGTCTTCCAGGGAGACATATTTACCTTCCGTTCCTAAAAAGGCTTCAGCGACAAAGAAGGGCTGAGAGAAGAATCTCTGCATTCGTCTAGCACGGTTAACGGTGTTCTTGTCCTCATCTGAGAGTTCGTCCATACCCAGAATTGCTATAATATCCTGAAGATCCTTGTATTTCTGTAACACAACTTTGACTTCCTGGGCTACATCATAGTGACGTTGACCTACCACACGGGGATCAAGAATTCTTGACGTTGACGAGAGCGGATCCACAGCGGGGTAGATACCCAGTTCCGAAATGCTTCTCTCGAGGACTGTTGTCGCGTCAAGGTGGGCAAAGGTGGTTGCCGGAGCAGGGTCGGTTAAATCATCTGCTGGTACATAGATGGCCTGAACAGAGGTCACAGAACCTTTTTTAGTAGATGTGATCCTTTCCTGAAGGTCACCCATCTCAGTTGAGAGTGTGGGCTGATACCCTACTGCAGAAGGCATTCGACCGAGAAGGGCTGAAACTTCTGATCCTGCCTGAGTGAAACGGAAAATATTATCAACGAAAAGCAATACATCCTTACCTTCCACATCTCTGAAATATTCAGCCATGGTCAAACCGGAGAGGGCTACCCGGAGTCGGGCGCCTGGCGGTTCATTCATCTGTCCGAACACCATAGCTGTCTTGTTGATTACACCAGATTCTGTCATTTCCAGATAAAGGTCATTTCCTTCACGCGTACGTTCACCAACTCCAGAGAAGACGGAATAGCCACCATGTTCCGTGGCAATGTTGCGGATAAGTTCCTGGATCAATACGGTCTTACCGACGCCGGCACCGCCGAATAATCCAGTTTTACCACCCTTGGAGTAGGGCTCAAGCAAGTCAACAACCTTGATTCCGGTTTCAAGAATTTCACTGGCTGTTGTCAGATCCTCCTGCTTGGGCGGATCTCTATGAATGGGAAATCTTTCAGTTTTCGGTGCTGGTTTTCCATCTATTACGTTTCCCACCACATCAAACATACGACCCAGCGTTTCGGGACCTACAGGGACTGTAATCGGTGACCCTACATCCAAAACCTTAGTACCACGCTTGAGACCATCCGTTGAGTCCATCGCAATGGTTCGAACAACGTTTTCACCAAGATGCTGTGCTACTTCAAGTACCAGTGTACCATCTTCGCGTTCGATATTGAGCGCATTTAATACTTCCGGGAGTTGACCATCCTCAAACATGACATCAACGACTGCACCCATTATCTGAACGACTTTTCCTTGTTTTGCCATCGTACGAATTTTCCTCTTATTCCACTAAAGCTTCGGCACCACTTACAACTTCAAGAATTTCGGTTGTAATTGCAGCTTGACGTGCCTTGTTGTATTCAAGACGGAGACTATCAATGAGTTCTCCGGCATTCTCAGTAGCAGCTTCCATGGAAGTCATCCTTGCAGCCTGTTCGGATGCATTTGATTCCAGGAGAAAACGCCACATTTGCACATTTAAATGACGAGGCACCAATGATTTGACAACCTCATCCTTGCTTGGCTCGAACAGATAATCAGTAGTAATCGTTTCATCATTCTCCTCCAGGACCAGGGGGAGAAAATGGAATTCCACGATCTCTTGCTGAGCTACATTCTTAAATTGATTATAGATAACCCGGACATCATCGAAGTCACCCTTCAAATAATGATCAGTTATTGCCCCGGCCATTTCTTGGGCATGACTGAAATCCAAGTCCTTCCAGAAACCAGTGTAGTGGTCAACAACATCATACCCGCGTTTGCTGAAATATTCATATCCCTTTCGACCTATGCAGATCAGCTGGGATTGCTCTTTTTTTCCGACCTCGTCAATAATGGCATGGGCGTGGCGCAGAATATTAGTGTTAAAACTTCCGCATAAGCCACGATCAGAGGTCACTACAACAAATGCCTTCTTCTTGGCTGGTCTCATGGTGAGTAGTTGATGTGCACTGCGATTAATATCCGGCAGTAGATGTTTTAGCACGCCATTGATCCGATTGGCGTAGGGCCTTGCCTGTTCCATGTTGGTTTGGGCACGACGTAGTTTTGCAGCAGCCACAAGTTTCATGGCACGAGTGACCTGCCTGATACTATCAATGGTTCCAATGCGTTTACGTATGTCTTTTAAATTCGCCATAATAGGCCTGATCTAGGCAATAAATCCTTTAACAAATTCAGAGATAGTTTTATCCAATGCAGCATCAATATCGTCAGTGAGTATTCCTTCTGATCTGATCTGCTTTAGAAGCTCAGAATTTGTGGCATCCATGTAATTCAAGAACTCTGTCTCGAATCGTCTGATGGATGCTGGTGGAATCTGGTCCAGATAGCCTTTTGATGCGGCATAAAAGATGCAAATCTGTTTTTCAACTGCCATGGGCGCGAACTGATTTTGTTTCAGAACCTCATACAGGATCTTTCCACGGGTCAACTGTTTCTGAGTGGATTCATCCAGATCAGAACCAAACTGGGCAAAAGCTGCCAATTCGCGATACTGGGCCAAATCGAGCCTCATACCACCAGCGACCTTTTTCATCGCCTTTAACTGAGCATTCCCACCAACACGAGATACTGAGATTCCCACATTCAGTGCGGGACGCTGTCCACTATTGAACAAGTCTGTCTCCAGAAATATTTGACCATCTGTAATAGAAATAACGTTGGTCGGGATATAGGCTGATACATCACCCATCTGAGTTTCGATAATGGGCAATGCTGTCAAGGAGCCACCACCAAGTTCGGCATTCAATTTTGAAGCACGCTCCAGAAGACGACTGTGCAGATAGAATACATCACCTGGGTAAGCTTCACGACCTGGGGGTCTTCTCAACAACAGGGACATTTGACGATAAGCAACGGCATGTTTGGAAAGATCATCATAAATGATCAAGGCATGTTTTCCATTGTCCCTAAAATATTCGCCAATTGACGCACCTGCATAAGGGGCAAGGAATTGAAGCGATGCAGGATCCGAAGCATTTGCAGCAACAACGGTCGTGTACTCCATTGCTCCCTGGGACTCAAGTTCAGCGACGACACGGGCAACCGTTGAAGCTTTCTGACCAATAGCGACATAGATACAATAAACTGGTTCTTCTGGTGAATTTGGATCATGGGTGGACTTCTGATTAACAATAGTATCCAGGGCAACAGCAGTTTTTCCAGTCTGGCGGTCACCAATGATCAATTCACGCTGTCCACGACCAATGGGAATCATGCTATCAATCGCCTTGATTCCGGTCTGAAGGGGTTGGTTAACAGGACTTCTGGCCAATACACCAAGAGCTTTTCGCTCTACGGGAAAGGTTTTATCAGATTTGATATCTCCCTTTCCGTCCATGGGAACACCAATCGGACTCAGCACACGACCAATCACCGCATCTCCAACACCGACAGAGACAACTTTTCCTGTTCGTTTAGCCTGATCACCTTCTTTGACTAATCGGGTATTACCAAAAAGGACAAGTCCAACCTCGTCTTCTTCGAGGTTCATGGCCATACCTACAACACCGTTGGGAAGTTCTATGAGCTCTGATGCCATTACATTTTCCAGGCCACTCACACGAGCAATACCATCGCCAACCATGATGACCTCGCCAATCTCTGCAACATCGATGCTGAGATCCAGCTTGCCCAGTTCTTCCTGGAGTAATTTTGTGATTTCGTCTGTTCGAATATCCGTCATGTTCCTGTTTTCCTTTAGGACTGGACCAGCGCTTGTCTGATCCTAGAAAGTTTGCTAGACAATGAGCCATCAAGAATGGTATTGCCAACTCGTAATGTTAATCCACCAAGAATGTCCGATTTTACTTCAGAAGTGAAATCTGCTTTCCTGGATGTTACTGAATGTACAACTTGTTGAATACGGTCTACTGTAGTGGCGGAAAGCTCATTTGTACTCACTGCATGAACTTTGACCTGACCGCTCCTTTGATAGAACACAATATCCATATACTGAATGATAAGCCCTAACATTTTCATATCGCGCTCTTCACCCAGCTGGGCCAGAAAGGACTGATTAATTGGGTGCAGATCGGGAAAAACCTTGTTCAGCAGTTTAATTTTTTCAACGGTACCAATTTTTGTAGAAGCAAGAAAAGCCTTTAGCGCAGGTTCACGTTTATAGAACGCGTAGAATCTCAGCATTGATCGATAGACAGGTTCAAGTGTATTTTTCTGCTCAGCAATTTTTAGCAGAAGATTCGCATACTGGCGACTTTTTGCCGTAGATCGCATTAGTTCTTTCCGTATTCCTTTAACGCATCCCCTATGAGACGCTCATTGTCCTCACGGGTGATGGATTTGGCAATGATCTTCTCTGCAGCGGCCATCGAAATATCTACGATCTGAGTCCGAATCTCAGCGATGGCCTTTTCTCGTTCAGTGCCAATCTGAACTTCAGCCTGTCTTAGAATTCCAGCTGATTTTTCCTGAGCTTCCTTCAAGATTTCTGCCTTCATTCGCTCAGCAGTTTCCTTGCCGGCAGATACAATTGCCTGTGCTTCCTGTCTAGCCTTGGCAACCATGACTTCATACTCAGCAGCAACCTTATCGGCTTCGTGCCGGGCCGCCTCGGCTTCCTCCAGCGATTCGCGGATGAAATTCTCGCGGTTTTCCAGTGCTTTGATCATGGGTTTCCAGGCCTTGGTGGCCAGAATCACCAATACAGCAATAAAGGTGATCCAGGTCCAGATCATTAAGCCGGTGTCAAACCTTAACAGGTTTTCCATAGTTCCTCCGAAGGTGGGTTTTCAGCCTTCTTATTTAAGGGCGATAAGGAGGGCAACAACCTCACCAATAATAGCAACACCTTCAAGCAGGAAGAGAGGGAGGTTGACTGCACCAGTAATGCTTGAAGCTGCCTCAGGTTGACGAGCAATTCCGGCAGCGGCAGCGGCAGCTAATTTCCCAATACCGAGACCAGCCCCTATAACGATCATACCGGCACCGATTGCGGCTCCTAGATAAGCAAATTCCATTTTAGTACTCCTTTGTAAAGTTGTGGGTTTCCAGCACTTTCTGATCACCTGCGCCTACATGGCTTGATTCCTTGAAATGAGTAAACGCAAATTGTTCATTAGTGGCAGAAGGATTATATGTTTGTTTAATAAAAATCAAAAATTAATGATGTGGGTGAATTGATTGACCTATAAATACCGAAGATAATAAAGTAAATACATACGCCTGAACGATACTGACAATGATCTCCAGAAATGTGATTCCAACATTCAAAGTAACGGAGGCAACCCCGACATAAGCATTGTGCAACAAGAAAATGGGAGCAAAGATCGCAAGCATAGCAATATGACCAGCGGTCATATTTGCTGCAAGACGCATGGTCAGCGCAAATGGACGTACAAACATGCTCAATATCTCAATCGGGATGAGGATAATATATACCGCCTTGGGTAGACCGCCAGGTACCAGATTTTTCCAGTGCTTGAAAAAGCCATGCTCGAGAATTCCAGCAACAATAATTGCAAAAAAGGTTATCAGTGCCAGTGCGGCTGTCACATTGATATTGCCTGTCGCTGTGGTTCCACCATGACCATGGTTGATGTAGTTAAAGAAAGGCATGAGACCCAAAAAATTGACAGTCAGAATCAAGAAGAAAAATGACATGACCAGGGGTCCCCATTTCAATACATGATTCTTACCCACAGTAGGGATCAGAATCCCTGTCCGTACAAAATCAACAACATATTCAAAAGCATTCGAAAAGCCGGATGGCACCGGTCGTTCTTCTTTACGATATCTTCTCGTGGCGTAGAGTGCGGCAGTTACCAGGAGGCCGGCTGCGATCCACAGCATAATGACATGTTTTGTGATGGAAAGGTCAATTCCGAACAACTCCAGATGGATCATCACGTCACTATTTGCGACATGCTCAATTATTTTATCCCCGATGTTGGTACTTGCTTCGTGGCTACCCTGAGCCATTAGGTATTCTCCCCATCTGCTTGTCCACTTCTGCCCATAAAAAGCGGCCAATAATAAGCTTCGACCCCATGCCACGCAAGAAAGTTTAAAAGTAAAATTACTATAAATGTCACGTTATGTAAGGTCTTTGCATTCAACAACATAGCCGCCCATGCGCCTAGCAATATCACCTTAATAAAGAATCCAAAAATGTTGATTTTTTGGAGCTGGCTAGCATTATCAATTTGCTGCTTGTCCACCCAAAAAAGGAGTCCAAGACTTATCAGCGTGGGTATTAGGGCAGCGGCTATTACCGAAAATATCCGATTCGAATGTCCGGTAAATGAAAATGCTAATATGATGAGACCGTTAAGGATTATGGCCGCAATTCCCATTATTTGCCAGGGTCTCATTTATCATCATTCTTTGTATTAATACTTTTATAAAGTTCATACATGCCGATTATTACACCGAGGAGCGTCCCCGCGAGCACCCCATACTGATCCCAGTTAAATTTATGGTCAAGAAAGTAACCAATTGCACCCAAGCCCAAGACACTACCTGTCATCGTAGAGGCAGCAGCCATATATTTCCCTTCGCCTGGTGATCTCATCTACAGCTGCTCTACCCCACCCTTAAAGGTAAAATCAATTTCTTCATCTGAAACTTCAGGTATCATCGAACTGCGCCCCTGGAAAACTGCTCCATCCTCTATGATAAGACGCGTGGCAATCACATCGCCCTTGAGACGACCTTTCTTTCCAAGTGCAACCTTACCCTTCACTTCAATATTACCGCCAACAATTCCACCGATGATGGCGTATTCCCCTTTTATGCCCCCCTTGACCAAACCAGTTTCTGATACGGTAACAAATCCAGTAGCAATAATACTCCCGTCGACGGTTCCATTGATGTGTGCGCTTCCATTGATGTGGATATCACCTTTGACGTGACTTCCATGCCCCACAATAGTCTCTATGCGATGAATTCGATTAGCCATTGGTCTCTTCCTGTTCTCCAACGGGAGAAGTTACTTCATTTAATTCGGTCATAAAATAAGTCGGGTCCAGAGGCACACCATTATGCCAGATCTCAAAATGTAGATGAGCCCCGTCCGAGATTCCTGTATTCCCCATGATCGCGATTGGCTCTGCTCGGTCGACCACCTGTCGTTGGCTGACCAGGTTTTGTTCATTGTGACCGTAGACGCTTAGATAGCCGTTGCCGTGATCGATAATGATCGTGTTTCCATACCGATAGGTCCAATCAGAGAATATGACATAGCCCCTCCCGGCAGCCTTTACTACCCGATCCTCTATTGATGAAAGATCTATGCCCAAATGGTCCTGGCTGAAAAGGCCTTCACGGACTTTGAAACCTGCATTGACAAATCCTTTGATAGGCAGATAGGTAGGAAGGTCCTCTAACAGGCCCATCGTCTCAAAGGGATTCAGTGTACCATCTTCTCCGAATGAAACCGCGCTATCACCCTGAATGGTCTGGAATTCATAGTGTGAGCCTAGTGTGCTTTCGATGAAATGATTGATCTCGTCAATGCGTTTGGCATTTTGTAAGAGACCGGTCACCTGTTGTCTTTCGCCCAGCAAATAATCATTTTCACGTTTTAACTCTTTGAATTCCAGTGCTTTTGGCAAAAAGTATGCACTGAATAAGATGATTGCAGCGAGGACAAAGATGGTTAAAAATTTAAGAAAATTCACTGTTCTGGCTGTCACTGACAAGGTACGACCTGAACCCTCGTTATCGGGCAGAATGAGAATTGTATACTTTTCGTGTTTCATGTAATCCTGTTTCTACTTTTATGCCATTAATCCATTAATCATTAATATTTCACATACATTCATTTCTAGGTTTGTGGATCCCTTTTCTTCAGGATCAGTCCCCAGGGTAATCATATACCGGAGTGTTTGGTTAGTTCCTGAGCGATTCAAACAGCTCAATCAGACGCTCCAGGTCTTCATTACCAAAATACTCCAGCTCAATAGTGCCCTTCTTTTTCCCATCTTTGATCTGCACGCGGGTACCCAGGATCGCCATGAGCGATTCTTCACTTTTTCTGACAAATGCTGATTTTTGGGGTGAACGGGATTGTTTCTTTTCCGGACTGGATGATTTACTCTTAATCTTTTTGATGTAATTTTCAGTTTCCCGAACACTCATGTTATGCCTGCGGACCTGTTGGAAAGCATGTATCATTTCTTTCTCATATTCCAGGCCAAGCAAGGCACGAGCATGACCGGCTGAAACCACAAGATTTTTCAGTGCCAGTTTGATTTCTGCTGGCAGCTTGAGCAACCTGAGAGCATTAGTAACCGCCGCTCGACTTTTCCCGATACTATCTGCTATTTCTTCGTGGGAGAGGTCATATTTATCGGCCAACAATGAATAGGCTTCTGCTTCCTCTAAAGCGTTAAGATTGTCCCGTTGTAGATTCTCGATGAGAGCAATTTCCATCATATCCACATCAGTATCTACAACGAGGACATGAACCGGTATACTTTCCAGGCCGAGTTCCTGACAGGCCTTCAAACGCCGCCCGCCGGCGATTAATTCATATTCACCATCAATTTCACGTACAGTTACAGGTTGAATAAGCCCCTTGGATTTGATTGATGCCTTTAGGTCTTCAAAAGATTGAACTGCCCTTTCAGATTCAAAATCCTTTCTGGGCTGAAAGGGATTCGGTCGAATCTGACTAGGGCTCAGAGTAAGTGAGGATGAATTGATCTCCGATGTATTTCCCAAAGAGTCAAGAATTGCATCCAGTCCCCTGCCGAGTCGCTTGGGCTTGTCAGGCATTTTCCAGTACCTCTTCCACGAGGCTCATGTAATTGGCGGCCCCAACTGAATTGGCGTCGTACAACATAATGGGTTTCCCATAGCTGGGTGACTCACTCAGACGAACATTGCGATTGATGTATGTCTTGTAGACACGTTCTTTAAAATAGGTCTTTACCTCATCAACAACCTGTTTACTCAAATTCAGGCGGCTGTCATACATGGTCATGAGTACTCCTTCAATGACCAGAGCCTTGTTTATAGTTTTTTGCACTCGACGGACAGTGTTCAAAAGCTGACCCAAGCCCTCCAGTGCATAATATTCACATTGAATGGGTATCAGTATGGAATGAGAAGCAGTCAGGGCATTTAAGGTGAGGAGACCCAGTGAAGGTGGACAATCAATGATAATAAAATCGTAGTTGTCTTCAATATCTGCCAGTGCTTCCTTAAGAATTCTTTCTCGTGCAATTGCAGATACCAGCTCAACTTCAGCACCTACAAGGGAAGGACTGGATGGAATTACATCAAGAAATGGCAGCTCGCTTTTTTGCAGGATATCTTCAATGGGAGCCTGGCCTAACAATACCTGATAGACACTTTTTCCATCAACGCGAACAGGAAGTCCCAACCCGGAAGTAGAATTTGCCTGGGGATCAAGATCGATGAGAAGGCATTTCTTTTCAGCCACGGCTAAACCTGCAGCCAGGTTGACTGAGGTAGTGGTTTTACCCACGCCTCCCTTTTGATTGACAATGGCGATTATTTTTGCCATAAATGTATGTTTTTTAAAGACCTTTCACCGTTTTATTCAGGCTGTGAATATAGTTGTACTCGTCACCAAAAACAACCTGTTGCTGCTTAGAATTTTTTGCTGGCATTTCTGTCTTTCACACTCAGCATTCTCTGCTGATAGATTTCCGGGATGGTGACAGATAGTAAGATAATGACCGCACCAGCCAGTGCTCCTTTGGATAGCTGCTCATCGAGGAGAAGCCACCCCCAAAGACTTGCCAATATGGGTAGCAGAAAATTAAGGTAGCTCATTTTAACAACGGTCACTTGGGATAAGAGCCAAAAATATACGCTGAAACCGAAAGCTGATCCAAAGATGGCCAGATAGGCCGTGGCTCCCAGATTCAGGGGAGTAAATCGTATATCTTGCCAGGGCTCGAATATGAATCCGGGGATTAGCAGCATGGCTGCGCCAATCAGCATGGCAAGTGCGTTTACTGCCACGGGATCAAGATGACTGCCTTCTCTTTTATAAAGAACACTTGAATAAGCCGAACCACTGATGGATGCGATGATTACCAACATCCCCAGCGCAGTTCGTGGATCAAATTGTTGTCCATGGATATCAAATATCAGATAGGAGCCAATTAAGGAACCGACAAGGCTGAATATTTTCGAAGGATTGATTTTATCATCGTTCAACATGGAATGGGCAATAAGGGATACAAAAACTGGATAGGTTGCCCACAGAATTGAGGTAATATTACTGTGGACGTACTGCATCCCCCAGTAAGTAAATCCATACCCAATAAAGAAGGTACCAATGCCTAGTGCCATGATCACATTCCCACTACCGCGGGGAGGTAAGATCGATTTTCTTCTCAGTTTTTGAAATATTATCAAAAGGAGAGCTGCGCTGAAGAAGCGTATGGCAGCCATGGTGAACGGGACTTCACCGACACTCACTTTTATCGCAATCCAGGTGCTCCCCCAAATGAGTATAAGGGAAAAATAAGCAAATGGTACTTGAAGGGTCATACTTTTCATCCATCGAAATTAGATTGGATTCGGGACCAAGCTAAATATTTGTGCCGGTAGATGGATTTTTGTCAGCGGACAGGGAGATCCCTTTCCAACATGCACAGTAATGTTTGCTATCCACAAATTCTATTAAATGCATAATATTTATATTATTCGTTGTTTCCAAGTATCAATTAGAATGGCACAGAACTAGCAAAGTTAGATTTTGAAATATAGGAATGCTATGAACGTTTCACAAATACAAGAGCGCATCACTGATAAGACCCGACCAGTTTATACCATAAGGATTGCTTCGGATTTGATTGGTGTCTCAGTTCATACACTTCGCATGTATGAGAGCGAAGGTTTGATCCTTCCGCGCCGTACTGAAAGTCAGCACAGACTCTATTCGCAAATCGATATCGAGCGACTCCAGTGTATCCGGATTATGATTGAAGAACATGGATTTAATCTGGCGGGCATCAAGGCAATGATGTCCATGGCTCCCTGTTGGACAATAAAGGGCTGCAGCGCTGACGATCGAAATCAATGTGAGGCCTACAATGATGCCCTGGAACCGTGTTGGGTGGTCAAGACCAAGGCGGATATCTGCAGCGAAGCTGACTGTACTGAATGCCCTGTTTATTTGGAAGTAACAACTTGTCATAACATGAAATCTTTTTTAAAAGAACATTGGAAGAATGCATGAGAACACAAATGAATCGCCGTGAATTTATCAAAATTGCCGGTGTGGGCGCCGGGAGTCTGGCTTTTGCAACACCCCTCTTCGATTTCTCCAAAGGAGAGATTCTGGCACCAGGTGAACATCCCGGTATGTATGCCAAGCGAACGCCCACATACTGTGAGATTTGCTTCTGGAAGTGCGCTGGCTGGGTACACACAAATGATGATGGTAAAATCTGGAAAATTACTGGAAATGATGATGATCCACATTCAAATGGACGTCTCTGTCCACGTGGCACGGGTGGTGTGGGTATGTATAACGATGAAGATCGTTTAAAAACTCCGCTGATACGAACGGGCGAACGCGGAAAACAAGTTTTTCGTGAAGCCAGTTGGGATGAGGCTTTTACCTACATCGCCGATGGCCTGAAAAAAATAGCTGAAGCCCACGGACCCGAGTGTGTGGCTCTGTTTACCCATGGCTCAGGCGGTCATTATTTTGGCGATCTCCTCCAGGCATACGGATCTACAAATATAGCTGCCCCATCCTATGCACAATGCCGTGGACCTCGTGAAGTTGGATTTATCGCTACTTTTGGTGAAGGAGTCGAATCCCCAGAGCGTGTGGATATTCGTGATACACGTTGTCTGGTTCTGATCGGTTCTCATTTTGGAGAAAACATGCACAATGGCCCAGTCCAGGAGATTTCTCAGGCCACTGCCAAAGGTGCTTCCATTATTACAGTTGACCCACGATTTTCAACAGTTGCCAGCAAATCCAAGTACTGGTTACCCATTAAACCTTCAACAGATATGGCACTGTTACTCGCCTGGATGCATGTACTCATAAATGAGAATCTTTATGATAAAGAATATATTGAAAAGTATGCCTACGGGTTTGACGACCTGAAAGCCCATGTTGCTACAATGACACCTGAATGGGCATATGGAATAACCACCATTAAACCAGAAGTCATTCGTGAAACAGCCCGCGAAATGGCCAATGCCAGCCCAAGAGTCATTATACATCCTGGACGCCATGTTACCTGGTATGGTGATGATTCACAGCGGCTTAGGGCTGTGGCAATCCTGAATGCCTTGCTGGGTGCTTGGGGTCGCCGTGGTGGATTCTACAATCCCGCCAAAGTGGATTTTCAATCCTATCCGCATCCACATTTTCCCAAACCGTCTAGAACATGGAAAGATGCCTATCCTGGTAAATTCAAACTGGCAGGACTTGCGCTCGCATCTGGAATCTGTGATGCCACAGTTCCCACAACTGAAAGAGATTGTTCATTTAAAGGCTGGATCGTAAACGGAACAAATCTCATTCATACATTACCAAATCAGGAAAATACGCTGAAAGCGATCGATGCACTTGAATTGATGGTTGTGATTGATACCATGCCCATGGAGATAACGGGATATGCAGATGTTATTCTACCTGAATGCACTTATCTGGAAAGATATGATGATATCCGGATTAGCAAGCATCGTGAACCCACCATTGCCCTAAGAATGCCGGCTGCAGAGGCAAAATACAACACGAAACCGGCCTGGTGGATGGCAAAGGGTATTGCAGACAAAATGGGACTCGGTCATTACTTCCCATGGAAGGACATCGAGGAGAAACTGGATTGGGAGTTGAAGCAGGTTGGATCCTCTCTCGAAGAGATGAAGCGTATCGGAGTCAAAAAATACAAGCGTGAAGAAGATGATCTCTACCCGATGCAGAATCTGGAAGATTTTGAATTTTACACCAATACTGGGAAGATCGAACTTTTCTCTACCGCCATGGAAGATGAGGGATATGAGCCCCTGCCCAGCTATACCGCTCATGAAGAACCACCTTCAGGCTACTATCGTCTGAACTATGGCCGCGCTCCCATGCACACATTCAGTCGGACAGCAAATAATCCAAACCTGACCGACCTCATGGACGAAAATAGCGTCTGGGTGAATCCAAAGATCGCCAAAGAATGGGGTCTGAAGAATGATCAATATGTCTGGCTTGAAAATCAGGATGGGGTCGTGAGTAAAACACCTATCAAGGTGAGAGTCACAGAACGTATCCGATTTGACAGCGTGTACATGGTCCATGGATTTGGACACACCAATAAAAATCTGACGCGTGCAAATGGACGCGGTGCCAGCGATGCGGATCTGATAACCAGAGTCCACATTGACCCGGTGATGGGTGGAACAGGAATGCGAGGAAATTTCGTCACCTTTCGCTTTGAAGCCGGAGAGGAGGTGACATCATGAGATATGCAATGGCCGTTGATACCAAAAAATGTGTAGGCTGCAGCGATTGTGTAGTTGCCTGTCAGACTGAAAATGATGTCCCTATCGGGTACTGTCGGGATTGGATCGTTGAAAAGACAACGGGAACGTATCCTGAATTACAGCTAGAGATCAGATCAGAGCGCTGTAACCATTGTGCAAATGCACCTTGTGTTCGGACCTGCCCGACTGAGGCCAGTCATTATGGCCCAGGTGGTGTCGTCCTCGTCGAGCATAGTGAATGTATCGGGTGCAAAGCCTGTATCACCTCCTGTCCTTACGATGCACGTTTTGTACATCCTGAAGGCTACGTTGATAAGTGTACCTTCTGTATTCACCGGGTCGAAAAAGGTCAAAATCCAGCCTGTGTATCGGTTTGTCCCACCCATGCGATGATCTTTGGTGATCTGGATGATCCAAACAGTGATATCTCCAGAGCAATGGCGACCAGGAAGTGGAAATCACTTATTCCTGAAGCTGGTACGAAACCCAAAGTTTTCTATTTGTTATAAAGAGGATATTATGATCGAAGAAATTATCACAAGTGGACGCATGAATCCGGAGATTGATCCGGTGTTGCACGCCTGGGGCTGGGAAATCCCCCTGTATTTGTTTCTCGGGGGAATCTCTGCCGGTATACTCATCTTTTCAGCCTACTTCACGCTGCGTGGCAGACAGGATGAGTTGCCAACAGCTGTTAAATGGTTACCCCTGACTGTTCCTGTCCTGATTGGAGTTGGACTATTGGCGCTGCTGATGGATCTTTCCCATGTGCTTTATGCATGGCAATTATTTACCAATATCAGATGGGAATCCCCTATGTCCTGGGGCGCTTGGACTTTGTTCATTATCACCCCACTTTCCATCGCCTGGCTGGCAATCTGGCTGGAGGACATTTTCCCCAAGTGGGATTGGAAATTTGATGAAGTCAAGACCGTCATCAATTGGTTGAAGGATCAAAAGCGTATTATGGCTCAAATCCTGATCCTCCTTTCTGTTATTTTGGGAATGTATACTGGCATCTTGCTTTCGGCCTTTAATGCGAGACCCTTCTGGAACACTAGTATTCTGGGTCCCCTGTTTCTTACTTCTGGATTATCTGCCAGTGCCGCTCTGATCGTCTTTTTCTCAAAATCAGAAGTGGAAAAGCGATTATTTACCAGAATTGATATCATTCTGATTGGGATGGAGCTATTCATGATCATCCACCTCTTTATGGGCCATCTTGCAGGAACACAGGTCCATATTCAGGCAGCTCAGATGTTTCTAGGTGGCCCCTACACCGTCTATTTCTGGATTTTTGTTGTCGGTCTTGGTCTGGTACTTCCGGTTATTCTGGAATTGCTGGAGTTAAAACACAAGTTCATCCCCGCCATCGTACCTGTTTTTCTTATCGTGGCCGGGAATCTCATGCTTCGCTTTATCGTTGTAAATGCCGGGCAAGCAAGTCGCTGGTTGTATTAAGTTTTTGACATGAATTTGAATAAAGGTTATTAAAATGAAAACAAAGTACATGAATCCTTATTTGGCAGGCGTCTTATTGGGATTGGTTTTGCTCATGGCTTTCTTTTTCTCCGGACGCGGTCTTGGGGCAAGTGGAGCTGTGAAGAGTGTGGTCGTAACAGCGGTTGATATTGTTGCGCCTGAACACACTGCCAACTCGCATTTTTATAGCAAGTATGTCGGTGAAGGCAAAGAACCCATGAAAGCATGGCTCGTATTTGAGATGATGGGCGTGCTTGTCGGCGGTTTCCTCTCTGGAGCGCTCTCTGGTAGGTTGAATTGGAAAATTGAGCACTTCCCGGGAATCACAGCCAAACGTCGATTAATTTTTGCTGCGGCCGGAGGGATCCTGTTTGGGTTTGGTTCCCAGTTGGGACGAGGCTGTACCAGCGGCTCGGCACTCACCGGTATGGCTGTTCTCTCAGTGGCTGGTTTTATTTCGATGATGGCCATTTTTGGGACTGCCTTCGCCTTGGCATATTTTTTAAGAAAAAATTGGATCTAGGAGTCTATTATGGGACCTCTTGTACCTCAAGAAATTATCGGCATGAATTGGAATCTTCTAATTGCCTTCGTCGTCGGTATTGGGTTTGGCTTTGTTCTTGAACAGGCCGGATTTTCATCAAGTCGTAAATTAGCCGGAATGTTTTATGGATATGACACTGTTGTTTTAAAAGTTTTCTTTACTGGCGCAATCACAGCCATGCTTGGTCTACTATTCTTTAGCCTTTTTGGCTGGATCGACCTAAGCCTTGTTTACGTGAATCCCACTTTTCTAGGTAGCACCATTGTTGGTGGGATAATTATGGGGGCTGGATTTATCCTGGGTGGATTCTGTCCTGGGACAAGTGTCTGTGCCGCAGCAATTGGAAAAATTGATGCCATGGTATTTATCGGTGGCATCTTTTTAGGGGTCTTCTTCTTTGCTGAAAGTTATCCAATGATCGAAGACTTCTACATGTCAGGTTCACTTGGATCACTGAAAGTTCATGAAGTGTTTGGAATTTCAGGTGGTTTTTTCACCCTGTTGGTGATCATCGCTGCCTTGATCATGTTCAAACTGGGTGAATTGGCTGAAAAAAGATGGCCAAGAGAGGAGTATTAATCATGACCATTAAAAATGTTATTTTCCTTGGATTAATTTTCCTCGGCGTTGTGATTGCCATGGTACCTGAGAATACAACGAAACCCTATAAGCTGACCGCTGAGCAGATGCTGGTCGAGGTTCAGGGTGCAGCCGAGATGGTGAGTACTGATGAAGTGGCTCAGTGGATTATCTCAAAGGATCCAAGCTTACAGCTTATTGATGTCAGAAACCCTGATGAATTTCAAAAATATCATCTTGAAGGTGCTGTCAACATACCCCTCTCAGTGATCCTGAATGATGAATATCGTGACATTCTGGATCAGGGTGTAAAAATGAATGTTCTATACTCTAACGGGACACTCAACTCTCACCAGGCCTGGATGATCCTGCGTCAATTAGGATTTCGGAATAATTATGTTTTACAGGGTGGACTCAACTATTGGTTTGATACCATCATGAATCCTCAGGCCCCTTCCATTTATTCGCCTGACGAAGAATTTGCCAAATATGATTTTCGTAAAGCAGCCAGTGGTGCTTTAGGAGGTGGAGGATCTGCCGTGGTTACAGCTCCTGCACAAGGAACTGCGGAAAAACCGAAGATCGTCCGCACACAAAAGAAAAAAGCACCCGCAGGAGGATGCTGAGCTAGATCACCTATTCAAGTATTTCGAACGGGGTGGTAAACCCTCAGTTTACCAATTACGACCAGGGGCTGTGTGAACAACACAGCCCTTTTTTATTTCAGGACCTGTTGGATTGAGTTGAATTCCTGTTTGATTTGACTTTTTTCAATCTTTTCCTGCCATAGTTTCAAGGGCTCACGAAGCAAAGGAAAACCCATGAATAAAGCACCACACATAATCGTGATTCTTCAGGCTTTGCTGGTAACCTTTTTATGGTCAACCTCCTTTATCATCATCAAATGGGGACTAAGCGAGATCCATCCGATCACCTACGCTGGGCTGCGCTATTTTTTGGCTTTCCTGTGTTTTTTCCCCTTTATGCTATTAAATAAGAAGTATGTGAATGAGATCAGATCCCTGCATTTTGCACAATGGAAAAAACTCATTCTACTCGGGTTCGTATTCTATACCCTGACCCAGGGGACTCAATTCCTCGGACTTTACCTGCTGCCTGCTGTTACCGTCAGCCTGATGCTGAATTTTACGCCCCTGATCGTGGCCGTACTGGGATTGATATTGCTGCAGGAGAAGCCCGGTCTGCTGCAATGGATCGGTTCCGGGGTATTTATCCTGGGAATCCTCTTTTACTTTTTTCCCGTTTCATTTGCAAATAATGAGGCTTTAGGTCTCTTGGTTATGTTCATAGGTGTTCTGGCAAATTCCGCCTCAGCTATTCTCGGCAGGAATATTAATCGCTCCAGGGACATCAGCCCTGTGGTCATAACCTTTGTGAGTATGGGTATCGGCGCGACCCTTTTACTCGTTATCGGATTATCATTGAATGGGATCCCTTCCATGAGCGCAAAAAACTGGGGGTATTTATTCTGGCTGGCAATCGTCAATACCGCTCTGGCATTTACACTTTGGAATCATACCTTGCGTTCGCTTTCTGCCATTGAATCCAGTATTATCAATGGCACCATGCTGATACAGATCGGTGTGCTGGCCTGGATTTTTCTGGATGAAAGAATTACAAGCCAGGAAGGTATTGGAATGTTGATAGCAACGGCCGGTGCTGTGCTTGTGCAAATCAAAACGAGAGCTAAAAAGATGTGAGAATTTCCGCCAGGTATGGTATAAATTCAGTCGGACATCATCGCGATGGCTTTATTATTGCCTTTGTTGTATCAGAAAACGGGAGTTGGAAAAAATGCACGAAATGTCCATCGCCATGAATATTGTGGATATAGCCTGTAAGGAGGCAGAGAAAGAGGGCGCACCATCAATTTCAATTATCGAGCTGGATGTAGGTAAATTAGCCGGCGTGATGATTGATTCCCTTAAGTTTTGCTATGATTCTGTCTGCAAGGGTACCTTGGCAGAAAACTCCAAACTGCTTATTAATGAGATTGTTGGCAGAGGTCAATGCATCAAATGTGGCTCTGAATTTGATATTGATAGTTTTATGGCCATATGCCCGACATGTGAAAGCTATGAAGTGGAGATCACTCAGGGTCGAGAACTTAAATTGAAGGCTGTAACAGTTAATGAATAGCATTGGTTATCGCAAAATACTTCTCGCAGAGCACGCGAAGATGCAGAGAATATAAAGGCGGAAGAATAAAATCGTTAAACTTAGCCAAGCTTGCCACAAAGTCGAAAAGTTCCGCATAGCTTATGGGGAACTTTATAAATACTTTGCGCCTCTGCGACCTCTGCGTGAGAGTTGTTTAAACTGATTGTTTTGAAAGGATAAGATATGTGTGACACGTGCGGATGTGGTGTACCAGGAAAAGCAGTTAGTTTTAGAAAACATGGGGAAGACCACCATCACCACGGGGATGGTCATACTCATTCTCATGATCATGATCACCCCCATGACCATACACACGATCACAGACATGATCGCACCATTGCAGTGGAACAGGATATCCTCGGAGAAAACAATCTCCTCGCCCAACGAAACCGAGGTTATTTTGAGGCGAAAAATATCTTTAGTATCAATCTGGTCAGTTCACCTGGCTCTGGGAAAACCACCTTGCTGGAAAAAACCCTTACCGCCCTGAAGGATACGGAATGCGCGGTGATAGAGGGCGATCAACAGACGATGAACGATGCTGACCGCGTGGCAGCAACTGGTGTTCCTGTGCTCCAGATAAATACGGGGAATGGGTGTCATCTGGATGCAGATATGATCCATACTGCCTACCGTGAACTCCAATTAAAAAATGATTCCATCCTCTTTATTGAAAACGTGGGGAATTTGGTGTGCCCCGCCCTTTTTGATCTGGGAGAAGATAAACGGGTTGTCGTGATCAGTGTGACCGAAGGCGATGATAAACCGGCAAAATATCCAACGATATTTGATCAGGCTGATATTTGCATCATCAATAAAATTGACCTCCTGCCATACGTCCAATTTGATGTTGAGAAATGCAAGCAGCACGCCCTCCAGGTGAACCACCACCTTGAATTCTTTGAACTCTCTGCGACCACAGGTGAAGGTATGGATACCTGGTTGAAATGGCTGAAGGATCAAATCAGCAAATAAATTTAATTGTCCCTGCAACCAGCAATGTGGGGTGAGGAAGTACTGCCTCAAAAAATTCTCGATTCTGAGATTGACGTGGCTTCCAGACACAAGGTCCGAATCACTCCTGAAGACCATAGCATGAGATATTAAAAATTCATATGTCTCAAACATCAAAGCAGATCAGAAAACGTCTCCTCGTGAATGGCATCGTCCAGGGGGTCGGCTTTCGACCCTATGTTTATAATCTTGCCCGCAGCTTGAATCTCACCGGGACCGTTTCCAATACTGCCAATGGTGTGAATATAGAAATTCAAGGGTCTCAGGCACAATTGGAGGCATTCGGTCGCCGCTTTGAAGCTGATGCTCCCCCACTTTCAATCATCACCTCGATTAGCGAGGAGATTATAGAATTGGGATCGGAAACCGAGTTCACCATCGTCCACTCAAGTGGAGATAGTGCAGTCTCAACTTTGATATCACCTGATGTCGCTCTATGTCCCGATTGCCAAAGTGAGCTCTTCGATCCTGATAATCGTCGCTATCGGTATCCTTTCATCAATTGCACCAATTGTGGTCCGCGATATACGATTATCGATAATATCCCCTACGACCGGCCATTTACCTCCATGAAGCATTTTCCCTTGTGTCCGGCATGTAAGTCCGAGTATGAAAATCCTGGCGATCGTCGATTTCACGCACAGCCAAATGCCTGTCCTGAATGTGGTCCACTCGTATGGCTCTGTGATTCCCAAAATAGACCCTTACCGGCGAGGGATCCAATCAGGGAGGCCATTCGCTTGCTCGAGCAAAGTAATATCCTGGCGATCAAGGGCCTGGGAGGATTCCATTTAGCAGTTGATGCAAAAAATCAGGCGGCCGTTGCACGATTGAGAAAGGCAAAGGGGCGGGATGAAAAGCCCTTTGCACTCATGGTCCGTGACCTCAGTACCGCAGATAAATACGTCATACTTAACACTGCAGTACGGGAAACACTCACTTCGATCCAGGCACCTATCCTTTTAGCTCAAGCCAGACCTGATAATGACCTGGCGAATAACATCGCTCCGGGATCAGATCGGCTGGGGATCATGCTTCCCTATACACCCCTGCATCATCTCCTTTTAAATGAAGCACTGGATGTGTTGGTTATGACCAGTGCAAATTTCAGTGAAGAACCCATCTGCATTGAGAATGAGGAAGCCTTGAGCAGATTATCAGGCATGGCAGACTATTTTCTTTTTCATAATCGTGATATTTACCTCCGTAGCGATGACTCTGTTGTCACGGAGATGGCTGGCAGCATTCGTCCGCTAAGGCGCAGCAGAGGCTACGCACCACGACCGGTATTTTTAAAGCAGAAAGGTCCTTCAGTCCTGGCCGTTGGCGGTGAACTAAAGAATACCGTGGCAATCTCCAAAGATGAAAAAGTATTTCTCAGCCAGCATATTGGCGATCTGGAGAATCTGGAAGCCTACGAATTTTTCCAGCTTACCATTTCCCACTTGAAAAGGATTTTTGAAATTGAACCTGAACTGATAGTTCACGATCTTCATCCAGAATACCTGTCTACCAAATGGGCAAGGGAACAAAGTATGCCCACGCTTCCGGTCCAGCACCACTATAGCCACATGGCTTCCTGTATGGCTGAAAACGACCTGAATGAACCTGTAATCGGGATCATCCTCGATGGTACTGGCTATGGAACAGATGGAACGATTTGGGGCGGTGAGATTCTCATTGGCGATTTGAATGGATTTCAAAGAAAAGCATATTTTGATCCCATGCCCCTGCCTGGAGGCGAAGCAGCTATCAAAGCACCCTGGCGTACAGGCTTGAGCTATCTTCACCATAGGTATGGACGTAATCTGCCAGATATTCCGGCCCTGGCAGGACGCGAATTATCCCCGATTATTGAAATGATAGAAACCAACATAAATTCTCCTCTGACCAGTAGTTGTGGTCGTCTGTTTGATGCTGTGGCCTCACTGTCTGGAGGTCGACAGGAGATTCGCTATGAAGCTCAGGCAGCTATTGAGTTCATGCAGGTTGCAGGGAATGACCTCGGCCAGGATTTCACCCACTTCAACTTGATCCAGATGAATGATCAACATATCATATCTGTATCTCATATAATAGAAGAGTTAGTGAAGCGAATAAAGAAGCAATCCTCTCTCCCTGTTTTGAGCCAATGGTTTCATCACAGTCTTGTAAAATCCTTTGTCGATCTCACACTGCTACTCAGAGAGGAAACCAAGATAAATAAAATTGTCCTGAGTGGTGGGGTCTTTCAGAATCGGCTTTTATTTGAAGGACTTGAAGCAGCACTGAAGAAGGAAAAATTAGAGATTTACTCGCACACCCAAGTACCGACCAATGATGGTGGACTGGCATTAGGACAAGTAGTTGTTGGCCAAAACTACTTGCGGAAGTAAATTGATTGAAACTTTATTAACATACTAGTCAGGATATGAGATATGTGTTTAGCTATTCCCGGAAAATTGTTGGAAGTATTTGAAGAAAATGGATTAAAAATGGGAAATATCGATTTCGCCGGATCAGTAAGCAAAGCCTGTTTGGAATATGTCCCGGAGATCGAAGTGGGTCAGTACACAATTGTTCATGCCGGTTTTGCCCTTTCTGTTTTAAATGAAGAAGAGGCTAAAAATTCATTTGATGCCTGGGATGACCTTATCGATCGCGCTAATAAAGAAGGAATTGAGATCGATAAACTGGAACGACCCAATTGAAATATTTAGATGAGTTCCGGGATCCGGTCATTGCAAAGCGGATCCTGGACGAGATCCATCGTATTACCACACAGCCATGGGTGATCATGGAAATTTGCGGTGGTCAAACCCATTCCATCATACGGAATGGAATTGATCAAGTCCTGCCAAAAGAAATTGAATTGGTACATGGGCCTGGCTGTCCCGTTTGTGTTACCCCCCTGGAATTGATCGACCAGGCCATTGAGATCGCCAGTCGACCTGAGGTGATATTCACCAGTTTTGGCGACATGCTGAGAGTACCTGGGAGCCACAAGGATCTTTTCATGGTCCGGTCTGAAGGCGGCGATGTCCGAACCGTTTTCTCACCTTTGGAGAGTCTCAAGATCGCCCGTGAAAATCCCAATAAGGAAGTGGTTTTCTTTGCCGTCGGCTTTGAGACCACGGCACCCGGTAATGCCATGGCCGTTGCCCAGGCCGCAAAAGAAGGACTTAAAAATTTTAGCGAACTGGTGAGTCACGTGCTGGTTCCACCGGCCATGGAAGCCTTGCTCTCCTCCGCTAAAAATCGCGTTCAGGGATATCTGGCTGCCGGGCATGTCTGCACCGTTATGGGATGGGATGAATACACTCCCATAGCAGAAAAATACAAGGTACCAATCGTGATCACAGGGTTTGAGCCCATGGATGTGCTGGATGGTATATTGCACACAGTGAAACAACTGGAAGCAGGGACTTACCAGGTAGAAAACCGCTATGCCAGAATCGTTGAAGAAGGTGGCAACCAGCCTGCACAGGCACTTATTCGTGATGTGTATGAGGTGAGCGATCGAAAATGGAGAGGGATCGGTGAAATTCCTCTCAGTGGCTTCAAAATACGGGCAAAATACGCTGATCATGATGCTGAGCTGAAATTCAATGTCGGGGATATCAAAGCCGACGAGCCTGAAATTTGCATCAGCGGTGTGATCCTTCAGGGATTGAAGAAACCCCACGATTGTCAAGCTTTCGGAAAGGAATGCACACCGCAACATCCCTTGGGTGCTACTATGGTCTCCAGCGAAGGTGCCTGTGCTGCCTACTATAAATACCAGAGAATTTTGAACGATTAAAGGTAAGTATAATTAAATGGATTTCCCTGAATACCTCTCCTGTCCAGTCCCCATTTTGACCCATGATACGGTTCAGCTAGCCCACGGTGCTGGTGGTAAATTATCAAACGAAATGATCGACAAGATATTTCTGCCCCGCTTTTCCAATACTACTCTGGAAAAAATGGAGGATCAGGCAGTGCTCGAAAATCCTGGTGGCAGAATAGCATTCAGCACAGACACCTTTGTGGTCGATCCCATTTTTTTCCCCGGTGGAAATATCGGAGATCTGGCAATTAATGGAACGGTAAACGATGTTGCCATGAGTGGTGCTCAACCCAAATTTCTCAGTGTTGCCTTCATACTGGAAGAGGGACTGCCCTTTGAAACTCTCCACCGCATCGTGCTATCCATGGAACAAGCCGCAAAAACTGCAGGCATTCAGATTGTTGCCGGTGATACCAAGGTGGTCAACAGGGGAAGCTGCGACAAGTTATTCATCAATACGACTGGATTCGGATTCGTACCGGAGGATGTAAATATCTCTGCTTCAAATCTCCAGTTGGGTGATAAAATTATATTATCAGGAACACTGGCCGATCATGGGATGGCTGTCATGACGAGCAGAGAAGGACTTTCCTTCCAATCGACGGTACGAAGTGATACAGCGGGATTGAATCATCTTGTCGCTGACATGCTTGCGGTTAGTAAAAATATTCATGCCATGAGGGATCCAACTCGAGGTGGACTGGCAACCAGTTTGAATGAGTTTGCCATGGCATCATCCAAAGGCATCCAATTATATGATGATAAAATCCCCGTAAGAGATGATGTCAGGGGCGCTTGTGAAATTCTCGGAATTGATCCTCTCTATGTTGCCAACGAAGGAAAATTGATCGCAGTGGTTCCTGCCGACGTCGCTGACTCAATGGTTTCAGCAATGCGAGCGAACCCACTGGGGAAGGATGCTGTCATTATAGGTGAGGTCACGGATAAACATCCGGGATTAGTAACCTTGGCAACCGGTTTGGGAGCAAATCGCATCGTTGACATGCCCGTTGGAGAGCAACTACCACGAATCTGCTGACCTTGAAACTTTTCTAATTCAATCCTCGTTCATCAACATCCTGTGTAAATAGGTAAATTCGAGTCCCGCCATCATGGCGTATTGTTTCAAATTCGCGCCAGTGGCATGTCCCCCTTCAATATTTTCAAAATACATGACTGGATGCCCCTGTTCCATCATTCGGGCGACCATTTTTCGGGCATGACCTGGATGTACACGATCATCCTTGGTCGAAGTCGTAAACAGAGGGGTAGGATACTTTTTATCTGGGAAAACATTTTGGTATGGAGAGTATGATTTTAAATAAGCACCTTCAACTGGATCATCTGGATCTCCATATTCTCCCATCCAGCTGGCACCGGCTAGTAGTTTATGATAGCGCATCATATCCAGAAGTGGAACCTGGGCGACCACTGCGTTAAAAAGATCGGGGCGCATTGTAAATATGCTGCCTACCAGGAGGCCACCGCCACTGCCACCCATTATCCCTAGTTTTGCCGGTCTTGTGATCTTATCCTGAATCAGCTTTTCAGCAATTGCGATGAAATCCTCGTAAGATTTGTGGCGCTTCATTTTTAAGGCAGCCTGATGCCACCGGGGACCGTATTCACCCCCACCACGAATATTGGCCAGGGCAAAGACACCACCCTTCTCCATCCAGAGTTTCCCCATCTTGGACCAATACTTAGATTTTTCTGATACTTCAAAACCGCCGTAACCATACAGCAGGGTAGGATTATTCCCGTCTTTCTCCATATCTCTCGGTGTGACCAGGAAATATGGAATTTCTGTCCCATCTGCACTTGTAGCGAATTCCTGTGTTAGGGTCAGATTCTTGCTGTCGAATCGAGCTGGAGATTGACGAATGACTTTGGGCGTAGTCATCGCATCCTTGAAGTAACCCAGTGTTGTGGGGGTAATAAGATCAGTGAAAGTATAGATGAAATCTGGGTTCAGAGGATCGGCACTGTAAATGGAGAGGGTCCCCCCTCCGGGTAGGTCAAGTTTTTCCAGTTTCCATGAATTATCCAGATAGCTCCCGCGATAGATCTTGTCCACCACATCTTCCTGAATGGTGAGAAGAAGATGGGTGGAAGTAAAATTCAATTCTGATATGGAGCTCCTTAGATCTGGAACAAACACATCTGTTTTGCGCTGGGAATCCATATCAAGGGCCACAAGAGAACCAGCCAAGGAACCCTGCCAATCCGATCTGAGAATGGCAAATATTCGATTTTTCCATATCCCTTGAAAATCTGCATCGTGGGGTAGTGACACCGATTTAAGATTCATTTCGGCATCAAGAAGCAATATTTCATGGGACCAAAAAGACATACTCTTGCTAATTATTTTGTACTTGCTATCACTGTTGAATTGTGTCCATCCCCAAACCCCCAGGTCCTCAGTTCCAACTGCTGCGATTTCAGTGCTGGCGGCAAGATCCTCTCCCCGCTTCCATAGATGAACTGATGCCGGATATCCACTTTCAGTCATGGTTCCCGGTCCAAAGTCGGTAGAGACAAAAACCATGTCCTCATTTATCCAAAAAACATCAGATTTCTCCTCTGGAACATTAAAACCGTCTTCAATGAATGTTCGGGTACTGATATCAATTTCCCTTACCACAACGGCATCTTTTCCACCGCGGGATAATTGGATCAAAAATCGATTGTATTTCGGGGGTAAACCAGTAGCTCCCTTATAAACCCAATTTTCACCTTCCTCCGTGGCAAGTTTATCAATATCGAGTAACACATCCCATTTCGCATTATTTCCCAGGTAGGCTTTAAGTGGGGACCTGCGCCAGATTCCTCGCACATGATCCTCATCCTGCCAATAATTATAAACATAATCACCTCTGATCTTCCCATAGGCCAATTTGTCCTGAGCTTCGTATATGGCAAGCGCTTCGCTCTCGAATTGCTTAAAGCGAGGATCAGCTTCTAACTCCTTAAGCGTGATGGTATTTTGCTCTCGCACCCAGTTTAATGCCGAATCTTCCTCAATTTCTTCCAACCACAGATAAGGATCATCTATGTTTAAAGCCTGTTCTTCTGGTGTGATCGTTTTTCCCGGTCCCACGAAACAAGAGATTAAAAGAATTGAAAGAATATTGATCAACGCCAATTTATAAATATTCATTATCATCCTTTAAGCGCAATTAACGCATTTCTTTGATTCGGGTAACATCATCAATCGTCCGATGGGAATTGGTTTTTTGCAACTCGTGCAGTTACCATAATCTGTTTTTCCCAGCAAGGTCAGTGCGCGCTCCAGTTTCTTCAATCGGAGCCTGGTCTTATCCAGAAGATGCTCATTCACGCTTTTATTGTTAATCGCCTCCATCCTTGAAATACGTCCAATGGCGTCATCAGGGGCAATGGGCTGCGTGAGCTCGTCCAAATCGATAATTTGTGCATGTGCGCTGTCAATTTCAGAAAGTATTCTAGCTTTAATGAGAAGTTTATCTTCATTTTTCATACAGGTACCTGGAATTTTTGGTTATGGGTATAATGTAGAATATCAAAGCTCAAAAACCACGTTTAGTCGTTTGTAAAAGAAAGAAGGCAGCGAAGTAAATCGCCGCCTTCTGACATAAAGCACCCCCAAGGAGGAAAACGGGAACCTTTGGGTGCTGATTAGTTTCTGAGAGGTTTCCCTCGCTTCAGCATGTATTCAATGCGGTCCCTTGTTTTTGGTTCCCCACCAAGCGAAACAAAGGCTTCTCTTTCAATATCCAGGAGATATTGTTCATCAAGGGGATGCATGATGCCACCCTTGTCGCCTCCAGTTAGCACAAATGCCAGGCGCTCTGCGATCAGGGCATCATGTTCAGATATCTTACCCGATTTCAGAAATCCTTTCACGCTACTCTTGACAGCCAGGCGACCCCCCTTGCCTGGCAAATAAATATCCCTTCTCATTTCCGGCGCTACATAGCCTTCACTCATAGACAAAACTTCAGCTTTAGCTCTCGCAACTCTATGATCACCATTGACGATAATGATATCATCCTTGGTTAGGTATCCGATCGATACCGCGTGTTTGGCAGACATGGAGACCTTGGCAAAACCAATAGCCTCAAAAGCCTTTTGGGCGACTTGGAAGGCTCCTGTACGTCCTTTTGCCATGCGATCCTGGGTCTTCATGATCATCCGCAGGTTACCTCCCGCGCCAGGTATGAGTCCCACGCCAACCTCTACCAAACCGGTGTAAAGTTCAGCCGCTGCAACAATACGATCTGCGGCGCCGATCGTCTCATATCCACCGCCAAGTGCCAGGGAATGAGGTGCTGCAACAACGGGGAATGGTGCAAATCGAAGTTTCTGCAAGGTATCCTGCATGGCTTTGCTCATGGCATCAAGACTATCCCAATCCTTTTCATCAATCGCTCTTAACATAAGCGCCAGATTGGCTCCCGCTGAAAAATGGGGAGCTTCAGATGCGATGACCAGACCTTTGTATCCATTTTCAGTCACCCAGTCAACAGCCTGATCAAACATACTGATGATGGAACCATCAATGGGATTGAAGGTTGGTTGCAGGACTGAATGCAGGCATACACCGGCAACACCATCTCCAAGATCTATCAGAGAGGCAGACCAGTCTTTCTTGATCAAGCCACCGGTTTTTTTGATAATATCAAAATCGACTGCGAGAGGATGCACAGGTACGGGCACCATGGATTCACTCGCAGGATCGTAATAGGTTTTTACCTTGCCATTAAAGCCGTAGAAGGAAGTAAATCCCTTCTCCAGCATGGTTTTCACCCAGACAGGTATTTTTCGTCCGTCTGCCTGCATCCGTGCAACCGTGGGAATAACACCCAGGGCATCCCAAACCTCAAACGGTCCCAGATCCCAGCCGAATCCCCATTTCATCGCATTATCAATATTTACGAGGTCATCAGAAATTTCAGGAAGTCGGTTGGCCGAATAAATCAGAATCCCAGCATTCAATTCCCACAGGAATTTTCCTGCAACATCGTCTATTTTTACCAGGCTTCTCAATTTACCGGGTAAATAGGTCTCGTTTTTCGATACACGAATTGCATCATATTTCTTTTTGACGGATGCTTCATATTCAAGGGTATCCAGGTTTAAGGCGAGGATCGTTTTCTGGTCCACTTTTTTGTAAAACCCCTGTTGGGTCTTTTGACCAAGCCAGCCATTATCGAGCATGCTTTGTAAATACGCAGGAATTTTGAATATATCCCTCTCTTCGTCCTGTTCTCCCTTTTCATATGCGTTCTCCGCAACATGAACCAAGGTATCCAGACCGACAACATCTGCGGTTCTGAAGGTCGCCGATTTCATGTGACCGATCAGAGTACCTGTGAGTGCATCAACATCAGCGATACTCAAATGTTTTTCGCGGGCGAGCTTCAGGGTCAACATCATACCGTAGACACCAATCCGATTGGCAACGAAGTTTGTTGTATCCTTCGCCCAGACTACTCCCTTGCCCAGGTCATCCTCAAGAAAGGATGCCATGTTTTTCATAGCGGTTTCATCGGTTTCTGGTCCACCTATCAGCTCAACCAGCTTCATATATCTTGGTGGATTGAAAAAGTGAGTGATAAAGAAACGTTTTTTGATTTCTTCAGGCATAGTTGCAGCCATTTCAGATAATGCCAGACCTGATGTATTACTGGTTAAAATTGCTTTATCATTCATCTTGGGGATGATCTTTTCAAACAATCCCTGCTTCCAGTCCAAGCGCTCAGCGATAACCTCGATAATCCAGTCAACCTCACTGATCTGATCCAAATGATCATCGTAATTGCAGGGTGTGATCAATTCCAGTGTCTTGGGATTGTAAACCGGGCTGGGTTTCAGCGTTTTCATTCCTTCGAGACCGGCAACCGCCAATTCCTGATTCATGTCAAAGAGCAGGCTTGGAATTCCAGCATTTGAAAGGTGTGTGGCTATTTGGGCGCCCATGACTCCAGCCCCCAGAACAGCTACCTTTTTAATTTCATACCCCATGATCAACTCCTTTCAAGAATGGTGGCAATTCCTTGTCCAGTCCCGATGCACATGGTAGCTAATCCAAAATGAGAATTATTCTGTTCCATTACGTTCAGGAGGGTGGTTACAATTCTGGCTCCGGAACATCCAAGCGGATGTCCCAAGGCGATTGCTCCCCCATTCAGATTGATCTTTTCCACAGGCCAGTTACCCTTGCGAATAACGTACAATGACTGCGCACCAAAAGCTTCATTCAACTCGATGGTATCGATTTGATCCAGTGTCATATCTGCATTTTTCAGCGCTTTTTCAGTTGCTGGAAGTGGACCCGCGCCCATACGTGTGGGTTCGACTCCTGCAACTGCACGAGACACTATTTTTGCCCTGACCTTCAGTCCCAATTCTTCTGCTTTGGTATTGCTCATCACCAACACTGCTGACGCGCCAACGCTTATAGGGCTTGAGGTTGCAGCTGTGATGGTTCCATCTGCCAGAAATGCAGGTGAGAGCGATTTTATCTTCGCTTCATCCGGCTCCCGCGGACCTTCATCCTTTTCAACACGAATTCCCTCAATTTCAATGGGAACGATCTCATTATCAAATTTGCCAGCTGCCTGGGCAGCAAGGGCTTTTTTATGGGAGGCGATTGC
Organism: Fidelibacterota bacterium; assembly: GCA_021734325.1. GTDB lineage: Bacteria > Fidelibacterota > UBA8477 > UBA8477 > JABMPR01 > JABMPR01. The sequence goes on from JAIPJF010000008.1 coordinate 74,821, forward strand.
AAATGCCTCCTGATCATCCCGGCTAATGTTGAGTTCCATGGCCAGATTTTCAGCTGTTTCCCCCATGCCCATGTAATAGTCCATCTCATATAATTCTGGATTGAAATCCGGGTTATAGCCACCCATGGGAACAGCAAACATATCTTCAACGCCAGCAGCAATGCCAATTTCTTTATCACCGGCTATAATTGCTGTGCTCAGCTGATGTAAGGCATCCATTGAAGAACCGCAGAAGCGATTGATCGTGCTTCCCGTGGTTGTAACAGGTAAGCCAGCCAACAGGGCAACGCCTCGCCCCATGAGCATGCCCTGATTTCCCTCCGGGAAGGCGCAACCGAGAACCAGATCTTCGACCATTTCAGGCTTCAAGGCAGGATTTCTCTCTAAGAGTGCCTTTACAACCTGGGCAGTTATGTCATCTGGACGCATGCCTATCATTTGGCCATTTTTTAAACCGATGGGACTACGAACCGCATCAACAATCACACTATATCTTTCACTCATTTTTTATTTCTCCTTAATACTAAATGTTTCATGTTCTTGCTCTAATCGTTTAGTGGGAATTCACCACGTTTGAGCAAGAGCTGAAAAATCAATTCTTGTTCTTTGATTACATCGGCATGATAGGCCAGGGCACCTAAGGCTTTGTCAAGGTTTCCCAGTTTTTCATCCCGCTGAGTCGCTTCAAGTACGTGTCTAAGAATCTTTTTGGCATTGGATACAATGATTTCAAGATTCTTCAACACCGACACCTTTAACACCGAGCGAACAACATCATAACGAGGATAGGATTCATCAAGCTGCAAGAATCGCCTCAGGACACTAAATATGATCTGTTGGGCAATGATCATATTGGCAAATGCCTCGATTTCGAACTGAGCATTCTTGAAATCCTGACCGTATTTCAAAATGAGTTCATTCAAGGTTTTCAGGACAATTCCCCGCCCGAGTTCAACAGCTTTGATTTCCTGTGTCACGGGATGAGCTTCAGGAATTTCGACCTTGGGCATCCAATCCTCACCGAGCTCAAGAACCTGTTCCCTGATGGGTAGTTCTTCCAGGATGGCCTTCTTGAGGGCGATACCTGAAATAATGAGTTTGTTGATCTCGTTTGTCCCTTCAAATATCCTATTTACACGTTCATCACGAAGGATTCTCGCAAACGGGTATTCTTCCGAAACCCCATAGCCGCCTAATACCTGTAATCCATCATCGGCGTTAATCCAGAGCGCCTCTGAGGAAAAGATCTTATTTGTGCTGTTCTCAATGGCGTGATCTTCGATTACGGCGTAGAGATGATCATAATACCCTGGATCATCCATTCCGAATTGTTCAACGGCGGCATCGATAGAGCCAGTGGATTGATAAGTAATAGTGTCCGCTTCATAACAGCGAATGACCATGTCGGCAAACTTGCGTTGGATCATTCCAAAAGCCGTCAATGGTTGGGCAAACTGGTGTCTTTCCTTCGCATACTCAAGAGCGGTCTTAATGGCTTGTTTTGCGCCACCCATGGTTACAGCACCCAGTTTCAGGCGACCAATATATAGCACGTTAAAAGCGACCGCTGCTCCGCTCCCTACTTCCCCAATCACATTCTCAAGAGGGACTTTGCAATCTTTCAGTACATAGGTAGTCGTTGAAGATCCTTTGATTCCCAGCTTGTGTTCTTCAGGTCCCCGTTCCCATCCACTTGTTTCCTGATCGAGGATAAATGCGGTGAGCTTGTCCCCATCAACCTTGGCAAATACAACCCCTACATCAGCCCATGCACCATTGGTAATAAACTGCTTCACGCCATTAAGTATATAATGGGTACCTGATTCGTCTAATTTTGCACTGGCTGTACCACTGAGCGCATCTGACCCCGCTCCTGGCTCTGTGAGTGCATAGGAACTCATCCATTCACCAGTCATCATCTTTGGTATGTATTTTTCACGCTGTGCATCGCTGCCATACCAGAGGATGGGCAACAACCCAATTCCTGTATGGTCAGTCACTGTTACCATGAGAGAAGAGCTTTTACTCTTTCCCATTGCTTCCAAAGCCAGAGCAGCAGCGGTTTTATCAAGACCCATTCCGCCAAATTTTTCGGGGACATCCATACCCAGCATCCCCATCTCACCCATTTGTTGCATGAGATCACGTGTCAATTTTTCATCAAGCTTTTCAATATCATCTGCATAGGGTGCAACTGCTTCTGAAGCAAAATCGCTGATAGCATCGAAAAACTCTTTTTGGTCATCTGACCATTTCTCTCTGGTGAAGATCTCATCAACGCCAAAGGGTGTGGTTAAAAATGCGCCACCCTTTTTCATATTTCTCTCCTTATGTTTCTATTCAGTTGCCTGAATGATCATTGCATCCAGAATAAAATCCATATTCAGATCAACATAATCTTCAAGTGAAAAATCAGCTGGCTGAAATAATTCGAACCATATCATTCCGTGAAGTGAGGTCATGATGGACAATGCGATCATTCTTGAATTAACTTTTTTAAATTCACCGTACTTTACACCTCGTTCAACAAGTGTCTCAAATACTGTAAGAATACGATTATATAATTGGCTCGTAATGGCTTTAATTTCCTGGTCACGGTTTGCAAAGGCCCAGATTTCAGGCTCAACCAAAAACCAGTTTGGGTTTCGTCTAAATATGATGGCAGCATAGCGAGCGACTCTTTTTATGATCACTGCAGAAGGATGCCCCTTCATATTAAGATCACTTTCAATTGTAGAGAACTGATCCATCCAGCGCTCGATCAATTCAATAAAAAGATCCCGCTTGCTTTGAAAATAGTGGTAGATAGCTCCTTTGCTCAGACCAATCTCCTGAACAATATCATCCATTCTTGTTTCAGAATACCCTTTTTTGATAAATATTCTGAGGGCGGCTTCTAATATTTCAGCACGTCGTTCTGAGCTGGGTCTTCTCTCTGTCATACATCGCCTTATTCAATTAATTCTTTACATACCGACTGGTCGGTATGTAATATATAACATGAAAAGATGTCTGCAAGCAGAGGTTTGTAGAATCAGAAATATTAACACTGGATATTAAGATCGTAAATTTGAATTATTCAGGAAACATTCCATTCAAAAAAGGTCAATCCAAAGAAATACTTAATGGTTTTATAGTATGTCTAAATATCTTATTGCGTTTTAGCAGCTAAACATCATAATTGAGGGGATAATCTAGATGAAAAGAATTCTATTGTTGAGCATGTCAACCCTGCTTGTAGCCCTGCTTATGCAGTGCAGTGGAGAAGCCAAAGAAGATCTAAGCTACCAGGAGGGTGTTCTGACAAAAGCGAAGCCAATGTTTGCAACGATTCCTGAGCAGATGCCTGGGTCTGAGAATGATACACAGGCTAGAATTGACCTTGGCAAAAAACTGTATTTTGAAACAGCACTTTCAAATACAGGGGATATGTCCTGTAACACCTGTCATGATCTCAAGTTGGCCGGCGTGGACAACAAGCCCACATCAGAGGGAACCAACGGTATTCCCGGACCAAGAAATTCTCCAACCGTATTCAACGCCGGATTCCATTTTGTTCAATTTTGGGATGGTCGTGTCGCTGACCTGAACGAACAAGCAGGGGGACCAATACTCAATCCTGCTGAAATGGCCATACCCGATTCAGCCACTGCTGTAAATAAGATCAAAGCTATTGCAGATTATGAGCCCATGTTTGCAGCTGCTTTTGGTGATAATTCCACCAACTTTGAGAACATTACAGAAGCCATGGCAGCATTCGAGCGGACTTTACTGACCCATGATCGCTTTGATGACTATCTGAATGGAGATTTAAAGGCACTCACAAAAACAGAGGTCGAGGGTTTGGAACTATTTATGAATAAAGCCTGCATCACATGTCATATGGGCTCCATGCTCGGTGGAAATATGTATCAGAAAAATGGTCTGGTCAAACCCTACAAGAATCTTACCGATAAAGGTCGCTTTGATGTTACTGGATTGGAACAGGACAAGTTCATGTTCAAGGTTCCCGCTCTGCGAAACATCGCGCTTACTGGTCCCTATATGCATGACGGTGGCATGAGCAGTCTTGACGAAACCATTATCATGATGGGTGATATGCAGCTCATGCAACAGATATCCCCAGAGGAAGCATCAAAAATTACTGCCTTCCTGACTTCGATGAACGGGAAACAATTCGTGACAAATTAATCTTAGGGATGGCACACTACTTAACTTTTGAACAATCGAAAGTTTTGGTTTTTAAAGGCGAGGAATTCATCCCTCGCCTTTTTATTTAATGAGTTATGTAGTATTGTAAAATTTCCCGGCTGAGAGCACCGCCGTAAAGGCCAGTAACCATAATCAGGATTGCTAGCGAAAAACTGATGCCGGGGAATATCCAGCCCTCTTGAGCCCATGGCCTCTTCTCCAGGATGGCAATGCTTCGACCAAGAACAAACAGCACCATTATCCAAATGCTGGCATTGCCAAAGGTTACATGCGTCTGCAATGCTTCGTCCACGTACTGAGTGAGGGAAGGTTCTCCAGTCACGCTGAGTTCAGCCTGATTACCGCTTAACGCAACCAGAATGCTGCTCACAGCTGCGATGACCTGCAGGATGAGTGCGACTTTGATACTGGCAGCATGCTTCCAAAGGACAGCAAAAAGATCAAATCCACTGGCAACCAGAATAAGAGCAATGGGAAAATGTACAAAAAATGGGTGCAATTCAGCCATCATGGATTATAGTTAGTACTGAAGCCCGCAGCAACAATTGAGAAACTGAATGATTAGTAATGTGAATTAAATTTAGCTAGATAAAAATAATGTCTAACGCGGATGCCAGAGAGTGGGAAAGTCAGAATAGGGGAAGTATAATTCCAACGGTTTAACTATACTGTCTCCTCTTCTTCGTCTTTGGCCTTTTTCCCCGGCCAAACGAATACCAGACCCATCAAGGCACCATATGCTGTACTGATAAATGGATTGGATGTGATGGGACAGGTCCCTGAAGCACAACCGATAAAATAGTAATACGCGAACCCCAGTATGGCCCCGATCCCAAGTCCTGATATGAGCTTTATATATTTTTTATCCATGAAGATTTGTTCCTTTTTCAATTCCATACTCTAAATAATAGGCTTCAAAACCTGCCAGGCGTAATATTCTGGCGCCTTGTCTTGATCTATTCCCAGTTGGACAAACAACCATGATCGGTTGACCCTTATACTGGTTTAATTCAACGCAGCGCTCCTCCAATGAAAGCAGTGGTATATTCATCGTCGTTTCCCAGGGGGCAGGATTCGATTCAATTTCTTTTTCTGTTCTCACATCAATAATGATATAACTGACAGATGCTTCCATTTGCTTTTCAAATGAATCAAAACTCAAGGCGGGGACTTCATATCTATCGCCATAGATTCCCTCTATTCCCATATAAATAGTACTGCCGATCCCAAGCAGGATCATGGAATATGCTATCAGGCGATGTATCATTTGGTCTCGTGGAGTTCAATACTCGCTGTAATTTTCGCTGTTTTTTCCAACATGGCGCTTGCTGAACAATAAGTGTTCTTTGAAAGGCTTACTGCCTTTTCAAGTTTTTTCTTTGGAAGGTCTTTTCCATAGAAATGATAGGTCATATTTATCTTTGTGTACACTTTAGGATGTTCTTCCGCCCGTTCAGCTTGTATGTCCATCTCAAAGTTATCCAAGGGTATCCTCATTTTTTTGAGCATGACCTCGACATCAATAGCCGTACACCCACCCAACCCGAATAAAATTAATTCCATCGGGCTGCTTGCTGCTCCTGCCCCGCCTACTTGTTCTTTTCCATCCATCATCACCCAATGGTTCGAGGCACCCCGCGCAGCGAATGTAGCCCCCTTGAGTTGATGTATTTTTACTTCTGACATTTTATCATACCCCAGTTACTAAAATTTTACCAATATTTCTATTAAATGGTCGCACTATCTACATGTACTATACCCTAGAGGTCTTGGTCAATATATTATTCATTCGTTCAACAATTTCATTAATATTTGTCAACCCCTTCTCCCTGGCTTGTTCTTCCAATGTACCCCACACCGCTTCACCACAGGCGAGACAAACGATGCCTTCCAGCTTCAGTGGTGCAACCAGTTGAGGATGCTCTTTGACCAGATCCTCTATGTACATATCCTTTGTGATCATATCCTTTTCCTTTAATTATCACAATTTTGTGCACCCCTGAGCCAAAGGGCTACAATTAACGAGGTTCTGAATCCAAATATATCCGTTCAGGGTGATATATCAGAGACTTCGCGATACTCAGAAAGACGCCCAATTTATCCTAACTCCTAAATTAATATTTATTTATTCGCCACATTTGCAGCCACATGTATGGGATCATAGACCGGAGCGACAGGCGGTGCATATGTAAGATCCAGCATGCCAATATCTTCAACTGTCATTTTTGCTGTAATAGCAGTCGCCAGGACATCCACTCGTTTGGCAACATCAGATTTTCCAATCATCTGGGCACCAAGTAATCGCTTGCTTGATTTTTCCACCACGAGTTTGATCGTTATCGGCGTAGATCCTGGATAATAGTGAGCGCGGCTCCCTCCAGTGATGATCGTTGCCTCAATCTCAGAAAATTTTTCTTCCTGATTGGCTTGTTTTTCAGTGAGTCCGGTTTGAGCAATGGTATAGTCAAATACTTTAACAACTGCAGTTCCCAGAATTCCCGGGAATTGGGTCTCCAGTCCTGCCATATTCTCACCGGCGATTCGACCCCCCTTATTCGCTGAGGGCGCTAAAGGAATCCAGATGTCCTTATCCAGGACCAGGTGCTTGTGTTCAGCACAATCCCCTGCTGAATAAATATTGGGGATACTTGTCTGCATGTGACTGTTGATGTGAATCGCGCCACTTTTTCCAAGTGCTATCCCTGCATCACGAGCCAGCTCTGAGTTAGGCTTCACTCCTGTGGAAATAATCACCATATCAGTTAAAAGATCACCGCTCGAAGTCTTGACAATCAACCGCTCCGCAGGTTTTTCAATAGCGTTAACACGCGTTTCAAGCCGAAGATCAACATCCTGCTCAATGACGTGTTCGGTCACTTTATCCAGGATATCCTTGTCAAATGTGGGGGCAATCTGGTCTAGCATCTCCACCATGGTGACATCTATGTTTCGATAGCGGAAGGTCTCTGCCATCTCCAGGCCGATATAACCACCACCAATAATAGTAGCATGCTTGATCCCTTTGTCAGCCAGGTAGTTATTGATCAGATGACCATCGGCCAGGTTTCTCAATGTGAACACCCCATCAAGATCGATGTCTTGGATGGGCGGTAATGCAGCCCTTGCTCCAGTGGCAATGAGTAGAGCATCGTAGGACTCATGAAAGCTTTTGTCAGATTTAAGATCACGCACACTGACCGTTTTATTTAATGGATCAATTTTAGTAACCTCATGATGAATACGCACATCAATCCCGCGTTTTTCTCGGGCCATTTCCGGCGTTAGCACCTGAAGCTTGCTTCCATCATCGATCACACCGCTTATCCAATAGGGAATTCCACAAGCTGCGAAACTGATATATTTACCCTTTTCAAAAACAATCATTTCCGCTTCAGGTTGTAGGCGACGAATTTTACTGGCAGCACTCATCCCCGCTGCATCCCCACCGATAATCACATATTTTTTAAGCATATATTTCCTCCCTCAGCGTACTGAAAATCGAATTTGTATGAAAAACCTTTGCTGTACAAAATCTCCAGTCTCATGTTCAACGTCCTTCTTTGCTGGTCATAACAATCTACCCTATTAATTGGAGTATGAATAGTCGGGAAAGTGACAAAATATGCGTATTTAAATCCATTGTGATCAGCCAATATCAGGAAACAAAAAAAGGGAGCTCGCTAGCTCCCTTTTCCAAAACAATTGTAGTCTGATATTAGCCGAGTTTTGCCAGTATATCACCCTGACTCAGGATGAGATAATCGACTCCGTCGTATGAGAGTTCATCGCCAGCATATTTGCCATAGAGGATTACATCGCCCTCTTTGATCAACTCCCTTAAATCTTCGTTATTCCCAACGGCGGCTACTGTACCGCGACGAGGTTTTTCCTTTGCTGTATCGGGTATAATGATACCCGAAGCTGTTTTTTCTTCCTCACCAGCAGGTATTACTAAAACACGATCATCTAATGGTTGAATTTTCATCTTCTCTAACTCCTATAAACCTAATAGTCTATCTATTTTATTTCTATCGAAACCGACAACTGGTTTATTGTTAATCCATAGTTGCGGGACTCCCTGTTGCCCGGTTTTTCTTACCATATCCTGGGCAGCTTTTTGATTTCTGCTCACATCGATTTCTTTGAAATTTATCCCTTTTTCTCTCAAATAACGCTTTGCCGTATTACAATGAGAACACGTCGGTGTGGTGAACATAATAACTTTTTTTGTCTGTGCTGCAATGGTTGCCATAATATTTATCCATCTTTCTTCAAATTATCCAAATTTAGTACTTTGAAGAGACGATCGGAAACTTCATCTGGCATCTGGCATTCATCCTCGATGACCCGATACAGTTTTACTGAGCGCTGCATGGTATCATAAAAGACCTTACATTCGGGACATTCCTCCATAAACGAGCCTACTTCCTGACATAATTCTGAGCCAATATCAGCGCCAAAATCCTGACAGATCTTTTTTTGCAGTTCTACGTCATGTTTCGGTTTCATGTCACTAACCAACCTTCACGCTTAAGAAAGTTACTCATATTTTCGCGCAGAAAAAGTCTGGCACGCATTAGCCTGATTTTCACATTGCTTTCAGAGAGCTTCAGTATCTCCGCCGTTTTCGTTGTGGACAAACCTTCCAGATCACGGAGAACGAACACTGATCGGTACTTCTCATCCAGCTCATCCAGAGCGATTTTCAGAGCAATCTTGAATTCCTCGCTTGACACCTTCGTTTCGATATACTCCGGCCAGTCAGAGATCTGCATGCCATGGAGTTTTTCAAAATCCGGTTCTTCAATTGAATGAGAAATTTTCATTCGTGAATATTTCCGCATTTTACCAAGGGCTATGTTTACTCCAATGCGGTAGATCCACGTATAAAAGGTCGAATTCCCCTTGAACGCATCGATCTTCTGAAAAGCTTTAATAAAGGTCTCCTGAAGCATATCTTCAGCATCCTCTTTGTTCCTCAGCATCCTCAGTCCCAGGTTATAGATCCTTCCAGAGTACATGTTCACAAGTTGTGATTGTGCTCTTCTATCTCCATCCCTGGCAGCCTGGATCAGCTCCGGCGTCTCTTCACTTGTCAATTCACGTTCGATTAGATGCAAATCCTGTTTATTCGTTACAATTCATGATTTTATTGCAAAGCCTTCGCTCGAAAAAAGTTTCCATAATACGCGTATGAAATTAAAGCAGCTCCAGACGATTCATCATTTCTGCCGCCACCAATTTTTCATGAAGCTCTGAAAGGTCACCGTTTGTGATTTCTTCCAAACGATAGAGAGTAAGATTGATCCGGTGATCGGTAACTCGACCCTGGGGATAATTATATGTGCGGATTTTTGCGCTACGATCACCTGTTGAGACGAGAGTCTTCCTCATCGCTGCAACCTCACTGTTCTGCTTTTCCCGTTCGTCAGCAAGCAACCGGGCGCGTAAAACTTTCATGGCTTTGTCTTTGTTCTTATGCTGGGAAGATTCATCCTGACATGAGACAACAAGACCGCTCGGGATATGGGTTATTCGAATGGCAGACTCAGTCTTGTTCACGTGCTGTCCACCTGCGCCGCTGGCGCGAAAAGTATCGATTCTCAAATCACCTGTTTTTATCTCAACGTCCACTTCTTCAGCTTCAGGCAATACTGCGACGGTGGCCGCGGAGGTGTGTATTCGTCCACTGGATTCTGTTTGCGGAATACGCTGTACCCGGTGGACACCACTTTCAAATTTGAGTTTGCCATAGGCCTCTTCACCATTAATCAGGATGATCGCTTCTTTCGTTCCCCCACCACCAAGTTCATTCAGCGTGATATATTCATGCTTCCAACCGTTATTCTCGGCATATCGCAAATACATCCGCATCAGATCTGAAGCAAACAAGGCAGCCTCGTCCCCTCCCGCACCTGCACGGATTTCAAGGATCGCAGAGCCATAGTCAAGGGGATCGACTGGAATCAGAAGTACTTTGAGCTCATCCTCCAGATTGCCCTTATCCTCAAGCAAACCTTCTAATTCTTCACGAACAATCTCTTTGAGTTCTTCATCATCACTCTTTAGAATAGATTCATCATCTTCAATATTTTTAACCACAGCGCGATAGCGATCAAAAACTGCAAGGACATTGGAAAGCTCCCTGTGCTCTCTGGCTATTTTTGCATAAGCCCGATTGTCCGTCATGAGTTCAGGATCAGATAACTGGGTCTCTAATTCTTTAAACTTTTTCTGAAGAGCTGATTGTTTGTCCAGCAGCATTAGTCTATGGCCTCAGCGACGTACTCTTGACCTTGATACTTTTCCAGATCATCGCCAAAAGCAACTTTCAGTGATTCTATCGCTACGTCCAACTGGTCATCATCCGGTTCACGCGTGGTAATGTTCTGAAGCCAGAGTCCTGGGGCTGCCAGCGCTCGAACCCAGGCAATATGACGGTACCTGGACGATAATTTCAAGACTTCATAGGAGAATCCAGCAACCAGAGGGATCAGAGGGAGATGGGTTAAAAGTCGGATTTGCAAGGTCATTTCTCCAACAAACAGCTTCACAATAGAATCAATAATGGCAAACATGAGTATTGAGGAAAGCAATACGATGAAGATGAAGCTCGTACCACATCGGGGATGCTGGGTCTGGAAGGGTTTTGCTGATTCGAGTTCCAGCGTTTTCCCCGCTTCAAAGGTATAGACAGTTTTATGCTCAGCTCCGTGATATTGAAACAGACGTTTCACATCGCTCATGAGCGAGATGGCCCAAAGATAGGTCAGAAATAATGCTATTCTGATAATACCAGATACGATATTAAAAGTGAAGGCTGTTTCTGACAGATTTAACAGGTTTCCGGTCACAAATAAGGGAGTGACAAAGAAAAGACCTAGGCCAATTGCCAGAGCTACGGCAGTGCTTAAAAATGAGATTGCTTTATCCTTAAAACTCAGCTCTTCGGGAGGCGCCTCGTCGAAGGCGATTTCCGCTGATTCATTGAGTGTCTTCACACCCATTTTCATCGATTCGAATAATGCAATCATCCCTCGAATGATTGGCATTCTCAAAAGTGCATGCTTTTCAGTCAGAGAAATGAATATTTCCCTACGGGTAATGATCTCCCCACTTGGATTACGAACAGCAATCGCATACGCACCGGGGACTCGCATCATCACACCTTCTATGATGGCCTGCCCCCCAACAAGTATTGATTGCTGTGCAGCGAGCAATACCCTAAAGACAACGCGAAATCTGCGTTTTGGCATTAATTCAACCTGAGATGGAAAACTATTTTGCGGCAGCGGTTGTGCTGTATTTTTTCCTGAATTTGTCAATACGACCAGCCGTATCAAGCAGTTTCTGCTTACCGGTAAAGTACGGATGACATTCATTACAAATTTCTATGTGTAATTCGCCAACTGTGGTATAGGTCTCAAAAGTATTTCCACAGGCACAAACCACCTTATTCAATTCGTATTTTGGATGGATTCCTGATTTCATTTTATAATAACTCCCTTCATTATTTCAATTTATGGACGGCCTCAGCAAATCTTGCCAAACCCGTTTTAATAGCTTCCATAGATGTAGCATAGGACAGTCTAATGTGTTCTGGTGCTCCAAAGGCTGATCCAGGAACTACAGTAATATGGGCAACATCCAATAAATATTTTGTCAGATCCGTGTCACTTTGAATCTGGATGTCCCCTGCTTTTTTTCCGAACAGGGCAGATACCTTTGGGAAGGCATAAAATGCGCCTTCCGGCATGATGCAAGTTACACCAGCCATTTGATTGAGTGCTTCAATCATATAGTTGCGACGTTGGATAAACTGGTTTCGCCAGTCAGCCAAAAATAACGGTTCTGTTCTCAACGCCGCCTCAGAGGCATACTGGGCTATGGAATTGGGGCAACCCGTTGCTTGTCCCTGAAACTTGCCCATGGCTGAAGCCAGTTCTGGAACAGTTGCTGCATATCCTATACGCCAACCAGTCATGGCAAAAGCTTTGGACATGGTCTGGACAGTTATGGTCTTATCGTAAGCCTGCTCAAAAGATGCAAGGCTAATATGTTCCCCGTCATAAACCAGGGCTTCATAGCATTCATCGCTGATAATCCAGATATCATTCTCTACTGCCACATCCACAATAGCTTGCAAGCTATCACGGTTCAGTACGGCACCACTTGGATTGGAAGGGGTGTTAATGATCATCCCCTTGGTTCTTTCTGTAACACCGGCTAGAAGCTGTTCTTTGCTCACCTGAAAATGATCAGCTTCGTGTGTTTCAACATAGACTGGCTCAGCGCCACTCAATTTTACCACTTCTGGATAGGTCACCCAATATGGAGTAAGAACCAATACTTCGTCTCCGGCTTCAAAAAGGGTCATCATAATGTTGAAGAGTGAGTGTTTACCACCATTTGAAACAACAATCTGATTGGCCTGATAGTCTAGTCCGTTATCTTTTTTTAATTTATCGGCAATGGCTTGTTTTAGCGATTGCGTTCCGGAACCAGGCGTATAGCGTGTTTTACCATCAGCCAGCGCTTTATTCGCTGCTTCAACAATATGTTTGGGGGTATCAAAATCCGGTTCGCCGGCACCAAAGGAAATAACATCAACACCCTGAGCCCTCAACCTGGCGGCTGCTTCGATTACGGCCATGGTTGCTGAAGGCTGTAACGCATTGATTCTTTTTGTAAAACTCATTTCTTTTCTATCTCCTTAAAAAGCCGCGCAATATATCCGTTCACCCCCGCTCTTAGCAAGCGAAACGTGTTCTATATTATTTTGACAGGACTGGAATATTATCGAGTTCAGTAAACCGTAAATATGAACCGCTGGAAGTTATGGATACCCTGAGTTTATGAATTCATTGCCTGGAGAAATTCCTTGTTGGTGTCTGTACGCTGCATCCGTTCCAGCAGGAATTCCATAGCCTCAACAGGGGTCATTTCATTCAGTAGTTTCCTCAGAATCCAGGTCCTGGATAATTCGGCCTTACTGAGCAGTAATTCTTCTTTTCGTGTACTGGAACGAATAATGTCGATGGCAGGATAAATGCGGCGATCACTCAACCTGCGATCAAGAACAAGTTCCATATTGCCCGTGCCCTTGAATTCTTCAAAAATAACATCGTCCATGCGTGACCCTGTTTCAATAAGTGCTGTTGCCATGATGGTTAGACTGCCGCCATGTTCAACATTCCTGGCAGCTCCAAAAAAGCGTTTTGGCCGATGGAGCGCATTGGAGTCAATACCTCCAGACAGAATTTTTCCACTATGGGGGATAACTGCATTATGCGCTCTGGCCAGACGAGTCAAACTATCGAGGAGAATGACAACATCCTGACCGAATTCGACCAGACATTTGGCCTTATTCAAGACCATGTCAGCAACCTGTACATGTCGCTCTGGTGGTTCATCAAAAGTAGAGGCAATGACTTCGGCGTCAACCATGCGACGCATATCGGTCACTTCTTCAGGGCGCTCGTCAATAAGGAGTACCATGAGGGTAACTTCTGGATGGTTCAGCAATATCGAATTGGCAATATCCTGAAGGATAATTGTTTTACCAGTCTTTGGTTGGGCTGTGATCAAACCACGCTGTCCCTTTCCAATTGGGCTTATCAGGTCCATTACTCGCATTGAATAACTCTTTGGACCTCTTTCAAGAACCAGTTTACTGTCAGCATACAAGGGGATGAGTGTGTCGAATTGGGGTACAATACGTCCTTCTTCAGGGTTCTGATAATTGATCGCTTCTACCTTGAGCAGGGCAAAATAGCGTTCGTTGTCCTTGGGGGGACGCACCTGTCCCCAGACGATCTGGCCTGTTCTCAAACCGAATCGTTTGATCTGTGAAGGTGATACATAGATATCATGTGGACCGGCGAGATAGTTGTTGTCAGCATCTCGTAAAAATCCATATCCATCTGGGAGTATCTCCAGCACACCAGCAGAGAACATCATCCCGGCACTCTCTGTTTGTGCTTCAAGGATGGATTCTATCATGTCCAATTTTTTCTGCCCACTGACGGCTGGAATTTCCAGTTCCTTGGCAATTTCCGTTAATTCCTTCAACTTCTTCTCCAGAAGTTGGCTAATGGTATAACTCATCGTGATAAACCTGTTCTTTTGTAATTGTTATTAGTAATAAATTTAGTCTGCTGTGAAAAAATTAATTCGGGAGGTTAAATCTGCACTCTCAGTTAGAAAGCTGCAAGTTGAATTTAAACGCGACCTATACCTTGTCAATCAAAATTCTGATTTAAATTTAGCCCCTCTCTTCCAACGAAAAAATTGAAAATTAAGGGGAAGTGGCTCATCATTCGATAGAAAATAAATCAAAAAGGGATTCTGCAAGGTAGTGGCTCCCTAAAAAGCAAATCACCTGACCAGGGTGTGCCAGCATCCTTAGTGCTTGTGCGTATGCTTCAGCTGGATTATTGAAAATCCTTTCAGAGCTCATACCAAACCTCCTCAGACTTTCCGGATCTAGGGATGAATGGCCCTTGAAGGCAGTATATAAAACAGGTCCCGACCATGACTCAAGAAACGGGACCATCGCTGAGATATTCTTGCGGGCATTTAGGGCGGCGATCAAAATCGTATCCTGCAGTTTGATTTCTCTGAGCGAATCCATCAAGCGCTGCAATCCACCCAAATTGTGGGCGACATCATAGAGTATTGTAGGATTCTCATGCAAGCGCTGCATGCGTCCCGGCCAGTGCATTGCGTCCAATCCCTCCTGAATAATCGAAGAATCCAATGCAAATCCCAACTGGGATAAGGCCACAAGCACATTGCTAAAATTCTCAACCTGATGACTGCCGAGCAATGGCAGATTTACAGATATTGTTTGGTCCTGAATCTTCAACGATACGAGTTGGCCATTCAAATGACTATCAACTTCAACAATTTGGACATGTCTGGGGACTTCAATTATTACCGATCGAGTCTCGTGACACCTTGTTCTCATTATTCGCTGGATCGCAGGTTTATTTTGTCCCAGTATCAACGGTTTTCCAGGTTTAATGATGCCTGCCTTTTCCAATGCGATCTTTTCCAGGGTTTCACCAAGGATATTTTCATGATCCATGGAAATGGCAGTTATGACACTAAGGATCGGGTCAACAACATTTGTCGCATCCAGCCGGCCTCCCAGACCTGTTTCCAGAACAACGTATTCAACCTTTTGCTCCTTGAAATAGACCATGGCCAACGCCGTCAACACCTCAAAAAAGGTAATCTCAAGGGTCTCAATGTGGGGTCGCCAGGCATCAACCTTCTCGATGATGAAGTCGTCTGGGATCAGAGTCTTTCCGATACGAACCCGCTCATTGGGTTTGATTAGGTGTGGGGATGTAAAAAGTCCTGTTTTGACTCCAAGGGCAGTCATGATTGCTGCCAGCATGGCCGATGTTGATCCCTTCCCGTTCGTTCCGGCGACGTGTATGGTTTTGTAAGCCTGATAAGGATTCCCTAGAATTTTCATAAATTGGACAACGCGGGATAGTTCCAATTTGACACCAGGCACGGTCAGATTGAAGATATAGTCGAAAACGGTCTTCGGATCAGAGTTCAAGATTGATGACATGTGAAATCCGCTTATGGGACCTGATGAAAACTTATTTGTAAGATTCGAGGACTTCCAATTCAACTTTAAACAGATTGTCCAGGGGACGGCCAAGAAACCGTGATGCAGTCTCTTCAAATTTTTGCGGAAAATCTGAGACATAGAACATATGTTTACCAGGGTCACCTTCATCAGGATTCACCAGATCCAAATCCTCAAGAAGTTTTTTGACCTCCACAGCAGTCTCCTCCCCTGAATCGACCAGGCGGACATCCGCTCCTATAACCTCTTGAATAGCAGATTTTAGATAGGGATAGTGGGTACACCCCAGGATGAGCGAATCGGGTCTATTCCCTGCAAACCTATCCAGATAGTATGATAAAACACTCATAACGACCTGATCATGGGGCCAATCCTCTTCTACCAAAGGAACAAGCAAGGGGCATGATTGATCAATCACATCAATTGTAGCATCAAGATCGTGTATTGCTGATCGATAAGCACCAGAGCGAATCGTTGAGGCTGTACCAATCACCCCAATCCGCTTATGGGGAGCATATTTTACCGCTGCCCTCGAGCCAGGATCGATCACACCGACAATGGGAATATTAAAATGCTTCTGGAGCGATTCGAGGGCAACTGAGGACGCCGTATTACAGGCAACAACGATCATTTTGACATTTTTCTCGAGGAGAAAAGAGGAGATTTGATGGGAAAATCGAATGACTGTCTCTTCAGACTTGGACCCATAGGGTACGCGTGCCGTATCGCCAAAATAGATCAAATGTTCCTGGGGTAATAGATTGATCAAGGCACGAACAACAGAGATTCCCCCAAGACCGGAATCAAAGACGCCGATAGCCTGATTTGCATCATGTGTGATCATGGTGATAATAACTTTTCGTGGCGTGTTTTATATTTCATAAGTGCATTAAAGATCGCTTCAGCCGCCTTCTGTCTATATGCTGCTTGCAGTAAGCGCCGTGCGTCATTCTTGTTCGATATGAAACCTAATTCAATCAAAACATTTGGCATGGAAGCTCCTATGAGGACAATAAAACCGGCTTGTTTTACTCCCCTGTTCTGTCCGATCAGTTTCTTGTCAAATTCACTCTGGATCAGATCAGCCAGCGTCTCACTCTGCTGTACAAAAGAACTCTGGGCCATGGTAGCAATAATAAGTTGTTCACTACTCATTTCAGTCCTATGCTCTGATGGTTTCTCCAATTTAATCGCTGCATTCTCCATTTCAGCGACAGCGATCGCAGCTGGGTCTTTTCCGGGCCGTAATAAATAGGTCTCAAAACCGGAAGCCATTTTATTTTTATTCGCATTGGCGTGCACGCTGAGAAATACTTTACCACCTGCTTCATTGGCTATCTTGGTTCTCTCCCAGAGGGGAATGAATTCATCCTTATCCCGTGTATAGATGACTTCAATATCGGTCCGGGCTTCAATCAATTTGCCCAGACGTTTTACCACATCAAGAACGATATCTTTCTCTGTAGCGCCATTTCCCCGTGCACCTGGATCATGTCCACCATGTCCTGCATCTAATACTATCTTGTCCAGCTTCCACTTTGCCCGTTCCTGATCCAGAAAATGAGTCTGGTCGATCACATGGGGACGACGAATTGTCAGTAGAATTTCGGGAGGGGTTTCTCGACGGATGACATCCACCCCTTTTTCAACTGTACCACGAAGTCGGAAGGTCAATTGTGAGGTTCCCTCCAGCTGATCAGCCGTCACGGTCCTGATGGTTCCGTTTTGGGGGACCTCCGTATTGTCTATCCCCTGTTTATTTATGCTGGCCCCTGGCAGGGTGACGTAGAGCCATTCGTCCCTGTTGATCCAGGCCTTGACTGATTTGGCATCATAGTTATTTGCTGTTCGAATGCGAACGATGGTTCCATTCTGTCGTTCTTCGATTGTTGTTGAAACTATATCAAAGGGTGATAATTCAGGTCGCTCTTCCGTTTTCTGGACAATTAAATCGGCAGTATCCGATCCAGTCAGGAGGGTGACTCCGGAGACCAGACCAACCTCCTTAAGGATTTTCACAAAATCATCCATGGGGATATAACTCTCCCCATCAAGAAGGATGACTGGTCGCGACATTTGGAAGGTCCTATCCTCCACCATGACGAATCGGTTGTAGGCGGTGACCTTCAATTTCAGATTGCCGATACGAAACACTGACTTTTTTACACCAGGATTTATAAAAGCCGATATTTTGTAAGCATCCAGAACGTCCTTTATTGCGACGTACTGGTAATTATTCACCGCATACACTGGGATTGCCGGTATGTAGCGATCATCAGCCGCTCTCTGCAGGATCAGTTCAGTCCTTCGAGCCTGTAATGAGGATACGATCACCAGGGAGAAAAGGACGAAAAGAATATTGCGAATGCTGATCATAATTAGCGTTTAAATTAGTCGCAGGGAATTTATAAGACAATGGACAACTGTACATGAAAACTGGGGCTTTTTTGCGTTGACGCAGCTGAATATAAATCTGTCTGAGTAAATTGAATCTCCAGAAAGCTCAACTCATTGTTTGTATATCGACAATATAAATACCAATGCTGACCATCCTGGAACGCTGTGAAGAAGTTAAAACTCTCAGCCAATCCAGATTCATAAACACTCAATCTCAGGCTGCTGGCTGGGATCAAATATCTGACATGGCCCGCTGCGATTCTCCAGGAATCCTGAAACCATGCCATCCTCTGCTGAAGAAGGAAAGATCTTTCATTTTGATTCGCTGCAGTTTTAATGTTTATCCGATACCGAACCTGAGAAGTGACACTTTCGTCCAGGGATACTGCAAGCTTATTTATACGATTGTAATGCACTATATCCTGCCAAATTTGACTATCATATAGGGGGCCATCATTTTTTTGACTCCAGTCAAATTGCATCCTCCAACTTCCCTGATGAAAATAAATCTGAGCTTTATGTATGATTAATCTCCGTCTGTTGGCGAGACTGGTTAGCCGCATGGCGGAAGCCTGGTCCAGTGCATATTGAATATTGACTCCGTGTAAAGGCTTCACTAAAAGGCGAAATGAAATGCCTCCTTCACTGGCGCTTTGTTGACCCAAAAGTGTTAACTGTTGGGTTTCTTGTGACGAATCAGTTTTTTTAAATTGCCGATACTGCGCTGATAATCTTAAATATTGACCATTATAGGACCAATTGAGAAGGGCACGGGATAAATTAAAATTATCCCAAAATAGCTGGATCATCTGAGATTCAGCGAAGCGATATTGAACTCCCCACTCTGCATCTATGTTACGATCAGAAACATGGCTTTTATGACTGGCTATTAAAAGTTTTAGTGATCCCTGCTCATAAGTAGCAGCAGCGCCAATATCACTGAGATATTTGTAATCATATGATTTTCCCACAAAGTGAATTCCATCACTATCTTCCTTAAAGCTATCGTCACTGATTTGGCCAATTGCTTGTCTGCTCGAGATAAATGCAGCAAGATTGAGTGTTGAAAACTCCCAAACACTTGCGATCCCACGGAAATAGTTAGTTTCCCTGGAAGAATAATGTGGGCGCGGCTGTATGCGCAATGTCGATGTCAAGCTCCCCGGGCTCATGCTTGGTCTACTAGCATTCTGATCAAGAATCAAGCCTCCCCCCCAGCTAATATTAAAGTCACCGGCAATAAACCGGGAGGTTCCTGGAATCTTCGTGCTTGAAATGGACGCTACCAGATGATCGCTTATTTTTGATTCGCCAGGATCCTGTTCGATGAGAAAGGTTAGCTCTATGGATTCATTTTTAATTCTACTTTTATGCAGGATCCGCCAGGCATCCGATGCAGCATTGTATTGAATTCGCTGACGACTTACCATGCTGGTACCAGAAGTTTTGCGAGGAGGCAATGCCGGGAAATCACTCCTCCACAACCTTTGCAATTCTTTATAACCTGCAGATGTACAACCCAAGTGCTGCCAGAATAAGATGAGCTCAATCGCTTTAGGTGGAAAATTTCTATATAACAGATCCATTGAATCAGCAGTGGATATTTCCAATGGATCGAATAATTGTTTCAGCAGGATGCTGTGATAACTCCCTTCATCAGGTTCATCCACTTCATTTTGCGTCAAGTCCTCGCCTTGACCATAGATGACTTGGGCCAGGAAAAGCAAAAGGATCAGGGAGCTCATTTAAAATGGAATTCCATTCCAAATCCATGTGAATCCGGCAGTTCCGCATGTCCAATCCAGGTGTAATGCACCACATATTTGGCTAGTCTGACACGCCAACCGGCTGACAGGGTTCCGCTTGCATCTCGATAACCGCATGCAAATTGCCATTTTGACTTGGGTGTGGTGATTATCCCTATGCCAAATTCCAGGGGTAGAGCCGCTTCCTTTTCCAGACCCAGGAGGAGCAGGAATAACTCACTTTCATACTCGGCTGCGAACAAGAACTTCTGAGGCAATTCAAGTGAAGGACTCTTCTGGATCAAGTGCTTAATAACGGAACCGAAATGTATTCTCTCTGTGAATTCGTAGTACAAGCCAGGTGAGATCGAGACAGCAAAAAGAGTCTTCCAGGATGCTATATCCACTCGATAGAATCCTGTGCTCAATCCAACGCGCAAGGTCGAATCAATTGTCCAGGATCCTCCTGCATCAAAGGTCAACTCTGAATATATATCATCACCGAAATAATCAATATTCGCTTCGAGAGAAAGGCTCTTAAAATGATGCAGGATCTTTAGAGAGGTGGAATTCAATTCTAAGTTCACAAAAGGTCGTCCATATTGCACGCTGACCTGCGATTTAGTTGTCATACTCATCAAGGCCGGGTTCTGGGCATACCTATCCAGATGTGAGTCCCCGATGACACTCACATTTGCACTTGCCCCGGCCCAATTCACTCCCGGAAATTCAAATGCGGCAAAGAGTGATTGAAATAAAAACAGTGCGACAAAGAGAATATGCCGCACAAAAAGCGTCTGCTTTAGCGATTCCATTTTGCTACCCGATTTTGACTTTGTTGATTGTTTTAAAAGTGTAATCTATGTTAATTGAAAAATGACATCTGCGCAACAGCTTAAAGAAGGAGAATCAGTGAATCAGATATTCACGCGCAAATTAAAGGATGAGCTGATCGAGAAGATCAAACACTATTTCTCGATCGAGATGGATCAGGAATTGGGCAATTTTGATGCGGAATTCATTCTGGATTTCTTTAGCGAAAATATTGGGCCACACTACTACAACCAGGCGATCCGTGATATGCAATCGCATTTGGCAAATTATCTGGAGAACCTGAACGATCGAATGGATGAACTGGTCAAACCAGTTGACGACTAGCGTTAATGGTAAGCGAGTGAGAAAAAAATTCTGGGCAGCTGGTAGCTCCGATCCTGATCCTCAACACTGATGATTCGGGCATCCAAATTAACATATAACCGGCTTCCCAATTGATGGCTCACACCAAACAGGGGGCCCTTACCATACCAATGATCAGGGTCGCGGTTCAACACCGAGTACTGTGTCTCCCGCCTGTGGGTCAAATAGCCCAGCCAGGCATTCCACCCCCTGTAGTCAAGTGATAATTTGGAGCTTAATTCGATCTGCTCACGCTCACTGGAGACCTGCTCAATAAAAGCAACCCAATTCAACTGCCCCTCATCTTCCCAGCGGGTGGCTATTTTGGAAACAATTGAGAGCCTTCGATTGAATCTATAAGTGATTTGCTTTCTGAGATCAAGTGAGCGATGAACAAAACTTCGCGATGCCTGATCCGCTTCAATAAACAGCTCATCATAATCATAGTCAAAGTAATTACTCCGAATGTTGGCTCCGCCTTCGCCTGACCATGAATTCCGGATCCATTTAAATTCAGTCCAGAAAACCAGGTTTCTGTTCCAGTAATTCTCAGAACTACGCGTATTGAACAAATAGATCAGGTGGAATAAACTGAGATTGCTCCCTAATTCCACGGAATAGAATGGGCTGGGTCGCCATTTTAAACTCAGTTCCGTTTTAAGGCGCCACTCGTCTCTGTCATCATCATTTGTTGTGTCAGGAGTGTCATATTCCAATCGTGAAAGTGTATTGTTCCATGACAGTGAGTCGACGATCCCAGGGATATTCCATACAATATCTTCCCGTAGCTGATACAGAATCTGTGTATAATCTATGTAGTACTTATTTTGAGAATTCTCGACCTTAAAAGCAGTTAGTGTAGAAAAATTTGGACGGTCAAGCATCAATCCCGATTCGTTGACCAGCGAGAGACGTTTACGTTCCTCCCCGCGCAGACTGATTGAGGCACCTTCCTCTATCTTTTCCTGCTTGATCTCGGTCATTTGATCGCCCCAGTTCAAATCGTGAAAAAGCCTCAATTCTTTGCCAAGATTGTAGGTGAAGTGATTCTGCCAAACAATATTTTGATTTTTTCTTAGTTGTGAACTACCCAGGGGGTCGGTAAAAAATTCCTGTCTGCGATTCTCTATCTGGAACGAAGATCGAAGCGTGGAAATCTGAGCAAAGCGGATCTGATACTCAGCCTGAGCATTGACATGATGATTTGAGTGTTCATCCAGCTCGTCTTTCTGCCCTGAGATTGCCAGGTTTGTATAGTGTGCGTTTGTTCGCCAAGATCGATGCAGGTCGAGTTCGCTGGTCCATCCTTGATCGACAATTCCATATCTCTCAACTGACCTGCCCCCAAAATACAGGGAATACAGATCTTTAACGTTCAATCCTCCCAGGAATGCCCAATTGTCGATGGTGGAAGCCAATCCCGTCCGATGATCTTCATATTGACTTGTTTCCAAGCGGAGGTTTCGATTTCGATCTCTCCCCCAGAGAATGTCCCCTTGAAGTTTATGTTCAATGGAATATTGTTTATTCCCAGTTGAAATATTCTTCTGATCGAACAACTTATAGCGCAAGATGTCACGAAGTTCAAATGCACTTTTGTCAAATTGGAAGACATGGTTGAAATTAAGATCATTCATCGTGGATAAATTATCCTGACGATAATTGTAACTCAATGAATCCAGTCCGACAGCAAATACCTCAGTCAAGCTGCTGCAGAGGCATAGGATTGTGATCATAATATTCCTGATGGAAAAGAGAATTGGTTTTCTCTCCAGAATGGAAACTGCATCCAAAGCATCTTCAGACTTGATTTCAGAATGCCCTTTCTGATCGCATGCGATAATCATCAAATCAATAGTCTCAGTTCTTGATTTTTTACCATCCAAGCCATGAACGCATTTGCAGCCGAATTTATCCGCTAAAGGTAAGGGGAGCTCAGCTAGTTTACGTTTTCAACCTTTTTTGAATCAATGACGACATGGAACACTTTTTCACCAGGTTTGGCCATCCGAAATCGTTCCCTTGCGATCCTTTCAAGATATTCAGGATCGTTGAGCAATCGGTCACGCTCACTTTCCAATTCTGCCTTCTCAATTTCCAACCTGTTGATATGGGTTTCCATATCTTTTATCTCCTGTTTTAAGCGGAGAAGACTATATAAACCCTCATCGCGGAAAACGAATAATTGGATCAGGATCAGGAAAATGATGGCTGCAGAGATCCAGGCTATCTTGTTCTCAAACAATCTACCTGAGCGCCCCTTTCCCCTTGAGCGATTATTTCTTGCCATAGCTAGATTCTCCCACTCATCTGTTTGCACCACCTAGGCATGGTATTCAGGGAAAGGCTTTATAAGGGATGCAGTGGCCTCGAATCTGAGATTGGCGACCACTGCATACTGAAGCTCTTTATTTAGCACGTCCAGGAGACCTATTTTGGATTCACGGCCTTTTTGCCAACGAAGGTTGCCAGATCACCCAGTTCCTCTTCGATCCTGAGGAGCTGATTGTATTTGGCAATTCGATCACTGCGAGATGCCGAGCCTGTCTTAATCTGGCCCACTCCCGTTGCCACTGCCAGATCTGCAATGGTCGTGTCCTCTGTCTCACCGGAGCGATGAGAAATGACACAGGTCATATTGGCTTCATGGGCCATGTTGATGGTATCCAGGGTTTCTGTCAGTGTCCCGATCTGATTCAGTTTGATCAGAATGCTGTTCATCGCTGACAGATCAATGGCTTTCTGTAATCTGATTGGATTTGTCACTGTAAGATCATCACCGACCAGCTGAATCTTTTTGCCCAGTGTCTTGTAAAGTTTCTGCCAACCTTCCCAATCATTCTCATCCATCCCATCTTCAATGGAAACAATGGGATATTTTGAGACCCAGTCTGCATAAAATGCAACGATCTCATCAGAGTTCATGGTCCGTCCTTCTCCGGCGAGGCTATATAATCCAGTTTTCGGGTCATAGATTTCACTTGAGGCCACATCAAGGGCAATAAAGACATCTTTTCCAGCTTTATAGCCGGTTTTCTCGATGGCCTCAAGGATGACCTCAACCGCTTCTTCATTCGATCGTAAATTAGGGGCGAAACCACCTTCATCTCCGACCGAAGTGTTCATTCCCTTGGATTTCAGCACGGCTTTTAACTGATGGAAGGTCTCAACACCCATCTGAAGTGCTTCACTAAAAGAGTTGGCACCCAGCGGGAAAACCATAAACTCCTGAAAATCAACATTGTTATCAGCGTGCTCACCACCATTGAGAATATTCATCATCGGTGTTGGAAGCAGGGTTGCTTCATCACCTCCGAGGTATTCGTACAGGGTCAGATCGAAATCCATGGCTGCTGCTTTGGCTGTTGCCAGAGAAACCCCCAGAATGGCGTTGGCGCCCAATCTGGATTTATTTTCTGTTCCGTCAGCCGCGATCATCTTCTCATCGATGGCACGTTGCTCAACGGCTTCCATCCCCATTACTTCATTCGCCAGGATATCATTGACATTTGCTACTGCCTTGGTGACACCCTTTCCTAAAAACTTGCTTTTATCCCCATCGCGTAACTCCATAGCTTCATGCTGACCAGTTGATGCCCCTGAAGGAACAGCGGCCCGACCAAAGGCGCCGCTTTCAAGGAACACATCCACTTCGACTGTTGGATTACCACGTGAATCCAGGATCTGCCTTCCAAATACATCTACAATTTTCGACATAATTTCTCCGTTTAAATTTTTCTTTTATTATGAATTTTACAGGTTTTTTCTTCGGTAGTCATAAACCGTTAATCTAATCTAAAAGTGAAGAGTGTGAAAGCTCAAGGTCTGATATTCTTGATCTATTCCCGATTTTGGAATCTCTTTATTTTCTATAGCCATTGACACGCCATTTGCCTATTATTAGGGATGTTGGACACGCGAATTGAACATCTGATCCTGAGTATGTTGGGTATCATTTTAATTGGTACTACAGGCTACGTATTTATTGAAAATGTTGGCTGGTTCGATGCCTTTTATATGACCTCAATCACCCTTGCCACCGTTGGATTTCAAGAGGTCTGGCAGATGTCTGATCTGGGACATCTGTGGACTATTTTCATCATGTTCTCAGGAATTGGGCTCTTCTTCCTGATTGCCGGTCACATTGCACAGCGTGCCGTTGATCTCAAACGTTATAGGAGGTTTCGCATGGCGAAACAAGTCAAGCAACTGAATGATCACTTTATTCTTTGTGGTTATGGCCGCATGGGTCAATCTATCGCCAGGGAGCTCACTGCAGCTGGTAAAGTCTTTGTGGTGATCGAGAAAGAACCGGAGAAAATCAGTGTGATGATGCGGGAGGACCTGGTCTTCATTGAGGGTGACGCTACCCATGATGATATTTTAATCCAAGCAGGCGTGGAAAGGGCAAAAACATTGATCGGCGTCCTAAAGGATGATCAGGACAATCTTTTCGTGACGCTCTCCGCCCGAAGTTTAAAAAAGGACCTTTTCATTCTCACGCGAGCTACCAACCTTACATCGATCTGGAAAATGCAGAGAGCCGGTGCAAACAAAGTGATCAATCCATACGAAGCAGCTGGAGTGAAGCTGGCCCGGCAAGCCATGGCACCAGGAGTCGTCGATTTTATTGAATTGATCATGAACCGGGGGAACTTGGATCTGGTTCTTGAGACGATCAGCATAAAGTCTGATTCAAGGGCGGTTGGTAAATCAATGATCGATCTGGAAGTCAGAAAAAATTACAACATCATCATTACAGCTGTAGAGCAGAGAACTGGCGAAGCGAATTTCAACCCTGACCCGAATTATAAATTCGAACCCAATGATAAACTCATTGCCCTGGGAGCCGTCGAGAATCTCGAACGCTTCGAGAAGCTATGTGAGTCGGTCTTATGATGGGATTATATCGAATACTTCTGATAAGCACCTTTGCATTTATAATACTATTTAACTGTTCAACAGAAAATAGAACACCCGATCCTCAGGTGAAGGTGGTTGCAACAGTCGATGATATTAGTATTACTGAGACTAGCTTTCAGCGCGCATTCATGCCCGTCATCCTCTATGGCAATAGATTTGACAGCGAAGACACTCGCAAAGAGGTCCTAAATATCCTGATAGGACAAAAGCTTTTAGCCTGGGAAGCTCAGAAGGAAAGGCTTGACACATTGAGTGCCTACAAGGAGGCACATGGTCGTGCGATGCGGAAGGCCCTATCTAGAAAAGTGTATAAAGAGTGGGTAAAAAAAAGCATCAAAACTCCGACGGAACCTGAACTAAGAGAAGGGTTCAATAGAAGCCGGAAAGCAATGTATGTGCGTCATTTATTCGCAAAGTCAAAATCTGACATTCAGGACTACGAAAAGCGGATAGCCTCTGGAGAGGATTCTTTTTATTCAATTGCCAGGGAGGTATTCTCTGACAGCACACTTTCGGCCAATGGAGGGGCGTTGGGTTGGATCACATTTGGAGATCTTGACGAAACCTTAGAAGACACCCTGTACAAGCTTAAACCAGGTCGGATTTCACATCCTGTTCAAAGCCAGTTTGGTTGGCACCTCCTGGCTGTCGATGATATTCAAGAAGAATTAACAGTAAGTCCAGATGATTTCCTAAAGGAGCGCGAACTAATCTATAAAAAGATTTACGAACGGCGCGAGATTATCCTTGAGAAAAAAATCCTTAACGATTTTATGAGTCAATTCGAGATAGTCTTCAATCGGGATATAACAAAAATTGTTTGGCCGGAACTTCTGGATAGAATGAACGCAAATGGGTCCGGTACACTAGATATTAAAGAATATTACATAAATGGGACACGCATTGAAGAGTTAAAGAACGAGACACTTCTCACCGTGAATGGGGAAATATGGAGTGTTCAATCAATTCTTGAACGGCTTCCTGAAGTTGACCGAGTAGTTCGGCGTAAGAATCTATACGTTGCAGCAGCAAATGTAATCAGGGATGAAATGCTGGCTAGAGAAGCACAAAGGCTTGGATACCAAAACCATCCTGATGTATTAGAGGACATGAGGGATTCAGACGAACAGGTTTTAGCGGAAATTTTTGTCTCCCAAAGAGCGGACACTCTCAATTTTACCAGCGCTCATCAAAAAGAGTATTTTTTAAGCCATCAAACGGATCGCTATCATGCACCAGATAGTCTTTTAATTGAATTATTTGCTTTCAATGATAGTCTTGAAGCTGGCAAGGCCATCTATCGGTTTCGGACTTCGAATTCCCAAGCGCAACCTAGTTATGCTAGTTACTGGCTTGACGAGTCAGATCAAAACGATCCTGCATATAAATTAACCCGAAGTGTCACCATCGGGACCATGGCAGGTCCACTTTTCCTAAATGATCACTGGACATTGATACGTCTGGTGGAGAGAAGGCGAACAGGCATGGATTATGAGGAAGTAATGACAAAAGTTCTCGCTGATATGGAGCATGAACGATTTAATGCTACACGTGATATTTTGTTAAGAGAAATTAAGCCAGCTCATACGATAACAATCAACTATGAACAGCTTAATCAATGAGTGAAGATTTAAGAAGGAAAGTACAATGGCTTTAACCTGTGGTATCGTCGGTCTCCCAAACGTAGGCAAATCGACTGTTTTTAATGCCCTGACCGCATCAGACATTCCAGCTGAGAATTACCCCTTCTGTACCATTGACCCCAATGTGGGCATTGTACCCGTTCCAGATGAGAAACTCAAAGCATTGGCTAACATTTACCAGCCAGAGAAAACCACCCCAGCTATCATGGAGTTTGTAGATATCGCTGGTCTGGTTCGCGGCGCAAGCAAGGGTGAAGGTCTGGGGAATCAATTTTTAGGGCATATTCGTGAAGTCACTGCCCTTGTCCATGTTGTCCGCTGCTTCGAAGATGATAATGTCACCCACGTCGATGGGACCATCGATCCCATACGCGATGTGGAGACCATTGAGAGTGAGCTGATCATCAAGGATCTCGATTCTGTGGAAAAGCAATTGCACCGGGTGATAAAACTAGCCCGATCCGGTGACAAGGATGCAAAAGCAGATGAAGCTCTGCTCACCAGGATCAGAGCGCATCTGGATGATATAAAACCAGCAAGAAGTATGGAACTGGACAAGACTGAACGGGAAAGAATATCAAAATATTTCCTGCTTACCGGAAAACCAATATTGTACGTTGCCAACGTGGATGAAGACGAAATATTATCCGAAACACGTGGAGAACTGACTCAGCGCCTGTTTGATTATGCCCAATCCGCCGGGGCTGGTGTGCTCAGACTCTGTGGCAAGCTCGAGCAGGAAATCGCTTTGTTGGATGAAGAGGAAAAACTTGAATTTTGTAGTGAATATGGCATACCTGAACCTGGTCTGAATAAACTTATTCATCGGGCATATGACCTTCTGCAGCTCCAGTCATTTTATACGGCAGGACCAAAGGAAGTCAGAGCCTGGACTATCCGCAAGGGATCAACTGCTCCGAAAGCAGCCGCTGAAATTCATACGGATTTTGAAAAAGGATTTATCAAAGCAGCCATCTTTAAATTTGATGATCTGATGATCCATGGCTCGGAAAAAGTGTTGAAGGAAAAAGGTCTCATCAGTCTCCAGGGAAAAGAGTATATCGTCCAGGAAGGCGACTGTATCTACTTCCATTTCAACGTCTAGCTTACAGGTGACCCCCTCCTTGTTGCTTAAAAAAATAACCATCTATCCAATAAAATCCTGCGCCGGGATCGATTTACCTGCTTCGGATGTGGAAGCCCGGGGATTCCCCCTGGATCGTCGCTGGTTAATCATCGAAGAAAACGGGACATTTATCTCCCAGCGCAATGCACCTCAGTTGGGACAGATCAAGATCTCTGCCACCGAGAATCAACTCATTATCAACTACATGGGAAAAAGCCCGCTGATTGTTGATCAATCTACTCCTTCGGACAAGCGAATTGAGGCTCAGATCTGGAAGGATAGTGTTCAGAGTTTATGGCTCAGTTCTGAATACGATGCATGGTTCAGTGAAATAATTGGTCGATCTGTTCATCTTGTGCAGATGGATAAACAGGTTCATCGACCTTTGGAAAAAGAAAGCTTGCCTGCTGGGCGAACCTTTGAAGTCAGTTTCGCTGACGGTTATCCCTATTTGCTTACCAACCAATCCTCACTGGATGATCTGAATGACCGTTTGAGTCAGCCCATACCCATGGATCGATTCCGATCCAATCTGGTGGTATGTGGTTTTCCAGCTTTCACAGAAGACCATTGGAAGCGGATCAGGATCGGAGACGTGGAATTTCTGGTCGTCAAACCGTGTGGACGTTGCCAGGTCACCACCATTGATCAAAAAACTGGAGAATCATCCAAGGAACCGCTAAAGACACTGGCAAGCTATCGCAAGCAAAATGGCAAGGTGATGTTTGGAATGAATCTGGTCGCTTTAAGTGAGGGACGAATTAAAATAAACACACCTGTTCACATTCTGGAATAAGACACTTTTCATGCAGCTGCATTATAGAAAATATGGGTCAGGCCCTCCCTTGATCATTCTCCACGGATTATTCGGTTCTTCTGACAACTGGCATACCCTGGCCCGTCGCTGGGCAGAATTTTTCACCGTTTACGCCATGGATCAAAGAAATCATGGCAGCTCACCTCATGAATCAATCATGAATTATGAGGAGATGGTGCATGATCTTGAATCATTCATGCTGGCTGAACGAATAGGTACTGCCAATATACTTGGCCATTCAATGGGTGGGAAAGTGGCCATGCAGTTTGCTTCTATCCACCCGGATTCAGTCCGGGGACTCATCATATTGGATATTGGCCTCGACAGAGTTGAAGGCAGACACGCAGCTATATTAAAGGTACTCGAACAGGTTGATCTGCCAAGGTATACTTCCCGCAGGGACCTGGAAAGTGAATTGCAACAATACATTTCTTCAACGCCTATTCGCCAATTTCTGCTCAAGAATATCCTGCGTCGGGTTGATGGCACTTTCTCCTGGAAATTCAATCGCGATGCGCTGCTGGATCACTATGATGATCTCACTGCAAGCCTGGATCTGTCGGACATATTCATGGCACCGGTCCTTTTTTTGCGAGGAGAGAACTCGAACTATCTTGGAGAAACCCTCTCGCCGGATATTTTGCAGTACTTTCCACTGGCACAACTGGAAACCGTTCCAGATGCCGGTCACTGGCTTCATGCAGATCAACCAGAGCTGCTTTTTAGGCGGACCACCGATTTTTTTAACGCGCTTTAGCTAATCAATATGGGGAATAGATCAAAATGAACCAAACCATGCACAAACTGAATACCAGCATTCTACTTACACTTATCTTTCTGGTATTTTCCTGTACATCCGTACTTGAAACGGCACCCGAACCAATCTCGGAACCTTTGGGGATACAAAATGCAAAGGCTATGGATCCAGATCCCCTGAGATACTCAGATGCTATTAATGCGTTTAAGCAGACCGATAGTCTCACACCCAGTCCTGCTGGGGCACTTCTATTTGTCGGGAGCTCCAGTATTCGGGGATGGACAACCCTGGCTGAGGATCTTAATGATTTTGATGTGATAAATCGTGGTTTTGGTGGATCGCACTTTTCAGATCTCAATTACAGTATCAATGATCTTGTCTTCGCCCATCGACCAAGTGCTATTTTTGTGTACGAGGGTGACAATGATATTGCCTGGGGTAAAACACCAGAACGCGTGTACAAGGATTATCTTACGTTCCTCAGCCTTGTGAGAGAAAAGTGGATGGATATGCCGATCTACTTCATCTCGATAAAGCCGAGTCTTGAACGGATTGCTATCATTGATGAAATGGCTCAGGCGAACACGCTAATCCGAACCCATACTGAGAAAGATGACCGTCTTTACTATGTGGATGTGTTTAGTACAATGCTGGACGATACAGGCAAGCCAAAAGAAGCTATCTTTGGTCACGATGGTTTACATATGAACGCCCAGGGATATGCATTATGGACAAATGCGGTCAAGGAAGTTCTGGATCAAGCCAAGCAGTAAATTTATTCGCCAATAATTTTTACCAGAACGCGCTTGTTGCGGCGACCATCAAATTCGCCGTAGAATATCTGTTCCCAGGTCCCAAAATCCAGCTGTCCCCTGGTAATGGCCACGACCACTTCCCGGCCCATGATCTGTCGCTTGTGATGGGCATCGCCGTTGTCCTCTCCGGTACGATTGTGGTGATACCGATCGGGACTGGCATCAAAGGGAGCCAACCATTCCAGCCAGCGTTTGTAGTCTTCTTTTAATCCGGACTCTTCATCATTGATGAACACAGAAGCAGTAATGTGCATGGCATTCACCAGACACAAACCCTCCTGGATCCCGCTTTCACGAACGATGTCACTGACTTCTCGGGTGATGTTCACAAACCCCATGCGTTCAGGGACATTAAAATGCAAATATTTGGTGGTTGATTTCATTGTTGGTACTCCGTAGCCTATAGCGAAAAAAATACATTCAGTTCTTTCGTACGCCTCCGTGCTTCGCATATCCTCTGCCAAGGCGGGGGTCAGCTACACACTGGCAGGAACGAATGAGTGTTTGTGAGCCAACGCGCCTGTCCCGCTGAAGCCATGGCGAAGACGGAAAGAATCTCAGTCCCGAGCTCATTATGAGCATTCTCCCTATTGAACCAAAATCACTCCACTCCGGGGGGCTACAGCAATGCTCTTTGAAGCTGCTCCAACCCCTTCAGGACTTGCCGAACTGGCATCTGCCAATATCATCCACTCCCCTGCTGGCAGAGTGTACTTCACTGTGGTTTTGGGATTCGCATTCAGGAATACGATGATCTTTTGGTCAGCTGACATCTGAAAACCAAAAGAAAGTTTATCCTTACTCTCAATAAAGCTGCGAAAACCTTCCTCCACATTTCGCAACTCAGCAGAGCGGTTGCGGATGGCAATCAGACCTTTGTAATAATCAACCAGATCTTTGTTGAGTGCCTTCTCATCCCAATTCAACCAATTGGTCTCATCATCTTTTTCGTATGAATTGTGATCCAGCATTCCGGCATGGGGATCTGACCCAATGCTGTTCGCTATCACCTTGGCTCGACCCCAGCTCTGTCCCTGAGCCATCATGACCGGTCCCTGAGAGACCATAAGATTCAGGGCTGCGAATTTATGCAATCTTAATTCCTCTGGAGAGAGTCTGGCTACCTGTTCACGGGTGACCACCTGCTCGCGTCCAATCTTCCCGGTCGCCAGACGGATATAATCACCCATGGTGTTGTCATCGTGACTTTCCAGATAGTTCACACTTTGAACTGGATGACGATAGTGCCCACCTTCCGGTTGGAGGTAACCAGTCATTAGACTTTTAAAATATTCCTTGGTGTTGCCGTCCCACAATTTTCCAAAAATAAAACCAGTATCGTCGGCCCGTGGATTCCTGCCCTTGATCCCATTCCTAAAACGATCATTCCAGGAGGCCCAACCATGGTCGGCCAACTCAGCTGGATTGTAAGCCCCACCACCCCAGGGTTCTGCGATAAGCAATACATCGGGGTTGATTTTTTGGGTGGCTTCAGTGATGGCATCTACTGTTTCCAGGTCGATCATGGCAGCCAGGTCAAAACGAAACCCATCGATGTGGTATTCCTCCATCCAGTAGACGAGACTTTCCACGATCATCTTTCGCGCCATGGGGTGTTCAGTCTGGAAGTCATTCCCACACCCGCTGGCTGCGATATAGTTGCCCTTTTCATCCAATCTGAAATACACAGCTTTATCGATGAGTTTGAAAGGGTTCTCATCGTATTGGGAAACATGATTATAAACCACATCCATGATCACTGAGATACCCTGCTGGTGGAGAATTTTTACCATTTCCTTCATCTCGTTGACAGCACGACCGTCTTCCCCCAGCCAGGCTCCCCGATCTCTGATGCCATCAGAAGCGTAGTAGATCTCCGGTGCAAAGAAGAAGGAGGTCATATAGCCCCAATGATTATTTTCGTAGGCATTCCAGTCATTCCAGACACCCAGATCAGGGTTTTTATAATCAATTTCGATATTCCCAAATTCCTGTAAAGGCAGAAATTCTACGGCGTTCACTCCCAGGTCCTTGAGATGTTGAATACCACCTCTCTGGTCTGATTCGACAAATCCCCGATAGGTACCTACCTGCTTTGTTCCAGAGCTGGGATGAACTGTCATATCCCTCAAATGCGACTCGAGGATCACCAGGTCCCCCAGAGCAGCATGAGTAAAGGTATCGCCTTCCCAGTCATAATTTTCAGGTGGAAGGATAACCGATTTGCTTGGATAGTGGTAGTTGTTCTGCCTTACGACTGCTCTGGAATAGGGATCCGCAATAATCTGTTTCGGTGCAGATTGTCTACGATAGGCATAAAAAGGGGCAGCATGGGAGGCTTCCATTTGGAACTCCCAGACCCCATTCTTTTTTTTATTCATCAAGTGAGATTCACCAGTCGTGGATGCTTGTGAATCAAAAAAGACAATCTCCAGATCTGAAACAGCAGGGGCATATACACGAAAAATAAGTCGATCTCCACTTTGGGTGAGACCCAATGTTTCATCGACAGCTTTAAGATTTTTACTATCAGTCATTTTACTATCTAACTCCGGATTATTGGTACAGCTTATGTTTGACATGGAAATAATGAGAATGAAGACTCCCAGTTGTAGGCGCATGTAAATCTCCCCTGATACTCATAAATGAATTCATTTTTCAAGTCCTGATTAGTGACGGTTAGGTGACATTTTCACAATAATCAGGTCATCGCGGAGAAACATAATGTGAATCCAGGGATAATAAAGTCATATTCAGTGAATGAATTTGTAACGAATAGACAATAAACGTTTCTAAGAGACACAATGATAGAAGGATCAATTATGAAAAAGAATAAAATTATAGCCACCGTTGCCGCCATTGTTTTTGTTGTATTCGGACTCTTTATGATCGGGACAACATCTGCTTCCGCCCAGGAAGCACCTGATTTCACCCTTACCAATATTGAAGGTGAATCCGTCTCTCTTTCAGATTTTAAAGGCAAGGTGATCATCGTTGATTTCTGGGCAACCTGGTGTGGACCATGTAAAATGGAAATCCCCGGTTTTATCCAACTCCAGGAAGATTATAAAGACGATGTCGTTGTTCTGGGCATTTCACTGGATCAGGGTGGTCCAGCAGCCGTCGTTCCATTTGCCCAGAGGATGAACATCAATTATCCCATTGTCTACGGTGATGGTAAAGTGGTTCAGGCTTATGGTGGTGTCCGTGGAATCCCCACAACCTTTGTTATTGATCGGGATTTCAATATCCAGCGTAAATATGTTGGATACACTGATCACAAGGTGTTTGAAAAAGATATTCTGGCTTTCAAGTAAGCTTCCAGTACAAAACATTTGCAATTCAGATAAAAACCCCACCCGTTTCGGTGGGGTTTTTAATTTAGACAGCATATCTTGTCCTGAAGGATGGGGTGGTTTTTCGCCGATCTCGCGTTTGTTCGGATAAAATTTATTTTGCATACAGCTTGGTGTACGTTTAGTTTCGCCCCGCTAACGGACTGGAGGACGAATAATGGCCAAAGCACAAGCATTCGGAGATAAAGTACGCGGAAAGATCCGTACTCACAAAAAGATGGTACGCTATATACTGCCAATCAAAAAAGATAATAATTCCCTTCGTTTTAAAGAAGGTATGCTCTCTGTCCCTGAAGACAGGGAACATGGTGATTTCATCGCTGATCAGCTGGACACACTGAGTAAATAAGCTTTTATTCCAATAACAATTTGAGAAACGCTCCTTTTGGGGGCGTTTCTTTTTTTTTATCCAAGTCTGCAGAGGAACCTCGCAAATTACCTGACCAGCTTGGTTTACCGGTGGAAATCCCTATACAACCGATTACCTTTCTACGCTATGAACCACCAACAAGTTGAACAACGTATTCGGGATTTAATTGCCGAACTGAATGAGCACAACCATCGGTACTATATTCTTGATGATCCCATCATTTCAGATGCTGGCTATGATCAGCTCCTCCGTGAACTCCAGGAGCTGGAAACCGAATTCCCAGATCTTGTTCAGGACGATTCCCCTTCTCAACGTGTTGGAAGCAGACCGCAGTCAAAATTTGAGCCCTTGACCCATACTACTCCCATGCTCTCCCTGGAAAATGCCATGGATGATCAAGAATTAATTGATTTCGACAGGCGGGTACGCAAAGATCTTGAGCTTGAAACCCTTGGGTATGTTGTCGAACCAAAACTGGACGGTCTCGGGGTCGAACTGATCTACATCAACGGTGTTTTTACGGCAGGATCCACCCGTGGGGACGGATTCATCGGTGAAAATATCACCCAGAATTTAAAAACCCTCCGTTCCCTGCCCCTGAGGCTCAGGAGTGCAAGCAGGGTTGTACCACCTTATCTTGAAGTCCGTGGGGAAGTCTTTATGGCCCACAAGGATTTTGAGAATCTGAATCAACGTCAGTTGGCAGATGGGAAGTCTCTCT
Organism: Fidelibacterota bacterium; assembly: GCA_021734325.1. Taxonomy (GTDB): domain Bacteria; phylum Fidelibacterota; class UBA8477; order UBA8477; family JABMPR01; genus JABMPR01. The sequence goes on from JAIPJF010000008.1 coordinate 110,487, forward strand.
TTGCAAATCCCAGGAATGCCGCCGCAGGAAGTCTCAGACAACTCGATTCCCGAATTACGGCACGTCGCAATCTTCAGATCAATATTTATGCTCCCGGTCGCATCGATGATTTTGAGATACAAACCCATTTTGAATTCATGCAGGCCCTCAAGGATTGGGGACTCCCAGTCAATGATCGTTACCAGTTGTGTAATGGGATCGAAGAGGTGCTGACAGTTCATCAGAATCTCGAACAAAACCGTGAAGCCTTAAGCTATGATATTGATGGCAGTGTTACCAAGGTGAATTTGATTGCCTATCAGGAGCAGCTGGGAATTCGGAGTCGCTCACCCCGCTGGGCCATTGCCGGCAAGTTCAAGGCCAGACAGGAAATCACACGCATTATGAGCATTGAAGCAAGCGTTGGTCGGACAGGGGCCGTGACGCCAGTTGCGAATCTGGAGCCGGTTCCCATTGGAGGGGTGATCGTCGCAAGAGCCACTCTTCATAATCAGGATGAGATTGACCGAAAAGATGTTCGGGAAGGTGACACCGTTGTGGTTCAACGAGCCGGTGATGTGATTCCTGAGGTTGTAAAAGTCATCATGGAAGCGCGTGATCCACATTCACAGGCATACCATATCCCCGAGTTTTGTCCCGTCTGTCACGGACATGTCATCAGGCTGGATGGCGAAGCAAAACATTATTGCCAGAACATTTCCTGTCCCGCTCAGATAAAAGGGCGTATCGAACATTTCGTTTCAAAACGATGTCTGGATATTGATGGGTTCGGGACCAAGCTGGTATCCCAACTGGTTGATACCGGGTTGATAAAGAGTATTGCAGATATCTATTCCCTGACTGCAGATCAATTGGCTGGTTTGGATCGGATGGCTGAAAAGTCAGCCGAAAATATCCTGCAAGCTATCGAGAATAGTAAATCAGCAGAGCTCTGGCGCATGCTTCACGGTCTGGGAATACGTCATGTTGGTGAACATCTTTCCAAGGTTCTGGCCAGGAAGTACGGTTCCCTGAAGGGTCTCTCAGAAGCAGATATTGAGGATCTGGAGATCACACCTGAAGTGGGACCCATTGTCGCCCGAGGGGTTAAGGAATTCTTTAAGGAAGAAATCAATCTGAATCTAATCGTCGAATTGAAGGGTCATGGACTGGATCCGGTTGAGGAAGTGGATTCAACTTCCCCAGGCATTCTTGTCGGTCTATCTTTCGTGTTCACCGGTAAACTTGATTTTTTAAATCGTGACAGTGCGCGTGAAATAGTGGAATCCAACGGAGGCTCGACCTCAAACTCCATTAGCAAGAAAACTGATTTTCTGGTCGCAGGACCAGGGGCCGGATCAAAACTGGAGAAAGCAGCAACATTGGGCGTCAAGGTTATATCAGAAGCTGATTTCCGCAAAATGGTGGGGATAGATCAAGACCATGTTTAAAAAGATACTGGTTGCAAATCGAGGTGAGATCGCCCTGCGGGTGATGAGAACCTGTCGCGAGTTAAATATTGAGACGGTGGCTGTATTTTCCGAGGCAGATCGAACAGCTCCCCATGTACTGTTTGCAGATGAGGCTTACTATCTTGGGCCAGCACCATCCAATGAGAGTTACTTGCGGCATGATAAAATTTTGGAAATCGCGCTGCAATCTCATGCTGAGGCCATTCATCCGGGATACGGATTCCTTTCAGAAAATACGGAATTTGCCAGGAGGGTAGCAGAGGCGGGCATGGTCTTTATCGGACCACCAGCCTCAGCAATAAAGACCATGGGAGATAAAACCATGGCTCGACAGGCAATGCTCCAGACCGATGTACCAGTCGTTCCTGGGACAGAAGAGCCCATCGATAATGTCGAAGAGGCGCTGGCTGTTGCTAAAACAATTGGTTTCCCTGTACTCATCAAGGCAGCTGGCGGCGGCGGCGGTAAAGGCATGCGCATTGTAAATAATACCCAAACTTTTATTGATGCGGTTGGCAAGGCACAACGTGAGTCAAAATCTGCCTTTGGCGACAGTCGGGTGTACATAGAAAAATACCTTGAAGAACCCCATCATATTGAATTTCAAATTCTCGCCGATGAACATGGGAATATTATCCATTTGAATGAGCGAGAGTGCTCCATACAGAGGCGTTATCAAAAAGTCATCGAAGAATCCCCTTCCCCCTTTATTGACCAGGATCTCAGAGACAGAATGGGCAAGGCTGCTGTAGAAACAGCCCGAAAATGTGATTATGTTGGTGCCGGAACTGTTGAATTTCTTGTGGACAAACATAAGAACTTCTACTTCCTGGAGATGAATACTCGTCTTCAGGTAGAACATCCCGTTACAGAGATGGTAACTGGAATCGATCTGGTTGCTGAGCAGATTCGTGTAGCCTCCGGTTTGCCACTGGAGATCAAACAGGAGGATGTCAAAATATATGGTCATGCAATTGAATGCCGTATCTATGCAGAGGATGCTGCCCAGGATTTTACACCTTCAACCGGGAAAATCGTAATGCTCCAGATTCCGGATGGAGCCGGAACACGTTTTGACGGTGCGATTCGCCAGGATATGGAAATCACACCCTACTATGACCCCATGTTAGGCAAGCTGATTTGCTGGGCCAAGGATCGTGAAGGGGCACTGAATCGCAGTGAGAGGGCGTTGCGTGAGTTTTATATCGGAGGGATTGAAACCACAATTCAGTTCTGTCGAGCTGTTATCAGACACCCAGTATTCAGACAGGGACCCTATGACACCCATTTTTATACTCAATTTCAGAAAGCACTCCATGCAGATATCACCCGGGCAACAGAAGACGTCCTAGTTGTTGCAGGGGCAACACTCTATCAGCACAAGGAACAATTGAAACACATCTCTGAATCCGGAAAGTCCGATCGGAAGGGAAGATCGAATTGGGTCCGCGCCCAAATGGGGAGAGAACAATCTTGAAATATGAGATAAATACGATTGACCAGGCGATACAGATCGAGATTCTTCCTGACAAAGAAAAAATAATGATTCAGCAGGGAAAAAACAAATTGATGTTTGATGCTGTTCGCGTTCAACCGGAAATGTACAGCGTGCTTATGAACAATCGTTCCTTTGTTGTTGGGGTTTGTTCCATGGGGAAAAACCGTGTCACTGTAAATGGTACTCCCATTTCACTGCAATTACTCGATGCTGTTCATCTCCACCTCAGGGAACTGGGTTGGGAATCAATGCAAGAGACAAAAGCCGGATTGATTGAGACACAGATCCCAGGCTTGATCACACAAATTTTTCATCAGGTTGGTGATATGGTAAATGAAGGTGAGCCCCTGTTTCTCATGGAAGCCATGAAAATGGAAAATGAGATCAAGGCACCTCTTACCGGCAGGATATCGAAAATAAGCGTGAAGGAAGGTCAGACCGTTGACAAGGGAACAAACATCATGGAGATCGGGTAAGGCTATTGAGAATTGAAGAATTTAATGGGTATTGGGAGATAAATGTTAGGTAGAATTTTTGGAGCAGGACTCGGATGGGCTTTTGCAGGTCCTATCGGTGGTCTCATCGGTTGGTGGCTGGGTGGCCAATTGGATGGTGGTCAGGTTACCAGTCAGAGTGGATTCAGCACAATTAAACAACAAACCAAACCTGGAGATTTTGCCATCGCTTTGCTGGTACTAGTAGCGGCAGTGATGAAAGCCGATGGCAAGGTGGTCAAATCTGAACTGGATTATGTCAAACAATTCCTGATCAAAAGTTTCGGGCGGGAAAATGCCACTGAAATGCTGATCTTGTTAAAGAATTTACTCGAGCAAAATTATTATATCTACGAAGTTGCTCAGCAAATCAATAGACACATGAATTCAGCCGAGAAACTTCAGTTGCTCCATGTCATGTTCGGTGTAAGTCAGGCAGATGGACATATTGACCAGATCGAAATTGATGTTATAAGAGAAATTGCACAGCACCTAAAAATAAAATCTGCAGATGTCGATGCTATCCAGGCCATTTTTATAAAAGACAACAAATCATTTTACAAAATTCTGGAGATCGATCCTTCGGCAAGTGATCAAGAGGTGAAAAAAGCGTACCGCTCCATGGCTACGCGATTTCATCCGGACAAAGTGGAGCATCTTGGACCGGATTTCCAAAAAATGGCTGATGAAAAGTTCAAAGCCATCAACGAAGCCTATCAGCAGATCAAATCTGAGCGAGGGATATAGGTAAACAGATGAATAATAAGGCAGAAAAAGCCGGGCAATTCCCGTTTACCAGGGGTATTTACGAGGACATGTACCGCTCCCGCAAGTGGACCATGCGTCAGTACGCTGGGTTTTCCAGCGCCGAGGCTTCAAATGCCAGATATCGTTATCTACTGGATCAGGGGCAAACCGGACTTTCGGTTGCTTTCGATCTGCCAACCCAGATTGGCTATGATTCTGATGCCCCGCTTTCAGAAGGGGAAATAGGCAAAGTAGGAGTGCCCATCGACACTCTGGCAGATATGGAAATCCTGTTCCAGGAGATTCCTCTGGATAAAGTTTCCACCTCGATGACCATAAACTCCACAGCCGCCATTCTTCTGGCCATGTACCAGGTTGTTGCGGAAAAGCAGGGTGTTAGCAGCGAGCAGCTTAGGGGAACCATCCAGAATGATGTCCTCAAAGAATATATCGCCCGGGGCACTTATATCTACCCGCCCGCTCCCTCCCTGCGTTTGATCACAAACGTGTTTTCCCATTGTGATGAGCATATGCCCAATTGGAACACCATATCCATATCCGGTTACCATATCCGAGAAGCCGGGTCTACAGCCGCCCAGGAACTAGCCTTCACCTTTGCCAATGGAATCGCCTATGTGGAAGCGGCACTGGCTGCCGGTTTGGATGTCAATAAATTTGGTGCCCGATTATCCTTTTTTTGGAATGCCCATAACGATCTCTTTGAGGAAGTTGCCAAATTCAGAGCATCACGTAGCATCTGGGCAAAGATCATGAAGAATCGCTTTGGCGCTACCAACCCCAAAGCCATGATGTGTCGATTTCATACCCAAACAGGAGGTTCAACCCTGACCGCGCAACAAATTGACAATAATATTGTTCGAGTAACGATTCAAGCCTTGGCGGCCGTTCTGGGGGGCACCCAGTCCTTGCACACAAATGCCCGGGATGAGGCTCTCGCCCTGCCCACAGAAGCGTCTGCGAGACTTGCTCTACGCACCCAGCAGATAATCGCTGAAGAAAGTGGCATTACAGAGTATGTGGATCCGTTGGCCGGATCAGAGGTTATTGAAAAACTGACCACCGAACTTGAAGATCAGGTTTTTAAATATCTTGAAACCATTGATCAAATCGGTGGGGCGGTCAAGGCGATTGAAAGCGGCTATTTTCAAAACGAAATCGGCTTAAGCGCCTACCGATATCAGCAGGAGATCGAGTCAAAGGAGCGGATCATTGTCGGGGTCAATAAATTCACATCAACTGAGAATTTTCAGGGTGACATCCTGGCGTTGGATAGTGAGGCAGCCAAGAGACAGATAGCCCGTCTTAAATCGGTCAAAGCAGAGCGGAATACACCAGCCGTTCAAACATCGCTGGATAAACTGGTGAACGCTGCACGTTCAGAGGATGTCAATCTATTCCCATATATACTGGAAGCAGTTCGTGAATATGCTTCAATTGGTGAAATTTCAAACGCCCTGCGCTCTGTCTTCGGTGAATATCGAGCAAATTGAATCAGAGTTATAATCCATCCCTTATGACATTTCACAGAGATCTGGATAGCTATTTATTTTTAGAAACAATCGACTCCACAAATCTTGAGCTGCAGCGACGACGCCACGAGTTTTCCGGATCAAATATATTGCTGGTCAGCAATGAGCAGACTGTCGGCAAAGGTCAGCACGGCCGCTCCTGGGAATCAAAAGCAGGAAGTGGTCTATGGGCATCGCTGTTTTTGGGGCAGGAAAAACACCTATCCTGCGATCTTCACCTATTATCCCTTTTCACAGGGATAATCATTCGTCAATCCATCGCCAATATCGCAGGTATTGAGGCTGAATTAAAATGGCCCAATGATATTATGATCCAGTCAAAGAAATGTGGCGGTATTCTGACAGAGATCCAGTGGAAGGGATCCAGGGCAAAATCAGCCGTCATCGGTTTTGGAATAAATTTGACGCAGGAAGAAATGGATTTCCCCTCAAACATACGAAAATCTGCGACTTCACTGCTTCAGGAAGGCTGGGACCTGCCGGACAGAGAGCGACTTGTTCAAAGCTTCATTTTTAATTTTTTTGAGCAAATCGAACTTCTGAATGACCCTGAGCATATATGCAGCATCTGGAACCAATATGCCTGGCGACTCAATGAGCATATCCGCTGGGAAGGAAATGGCACACATTTCACCGGGACTTTCAAAGGGGTAAATTCAGAGGGAGAAGCAATAGTATTAACTGATCATTCAGTCCAGAATGTGCATACGGGTAGGATCCATTGGCTGGAAATGGATTAAACTATATTCAGGGATTGAATTACCTTTTTTACGTTCTGCACATCTTTTATCACAAAAAAATGAAGATTATTAAAGCCATTATTCAATAGGTCTTCACATTGCATGATCGCGTGCTTGATCCCAATTTCATTTCTTTCCTGAGCATCACTGGCGGTTTCTATGGCTGTCACCAGGTCATCGGGAATCTCTGTGGCAAAGGACCGGGGAAGCGATTTTAGCTGATGTTTTTGTGTTAGCAATTTCAGACCCGGAATGATGGGGATATTAATCCCTACTGCGCGGCACTGATCCACAAAATTATAGAAATCCTGATTATTAAAAAACATCTGTGTTACAATGTATTGCGCTCCAGCATCGACTTTTTGCTTCAGATAGCGAATATCGGCGGCTTTGCTCGGTGATTCCGGATGTTTCTCCGGATATCCACCAACACCAATACAAAAGTCTGACGCTTCTGCATCTTCAATGTCTTCCAGATATTTACCATGATTCATGTCAGCGATCTGTTTGATGAGGTCGAGGGAGTGCTCATTGACCTGTCGACCGGGTAGATGAGCTTTCTTGTACTGAACATCATCGCCGCGAACTGCCAGGAGATTGTCAATCCCAAGATAATTCAATTCAATGAGGGCATCTTCTGTCTCCTGCCGAGTGAAACCCTGACAGAGCAGATGGGGCACGGCTTCTAATCGGTAGCGGTATTTAATAGCCGCACACAGTCCGATCGTCCCGGGCCGTTTCCGTTTGATATGCCTTGAAAATGTGCCATCCGCCTGTTCAACAAAATAGGAATCAGCAGCATGGCTTGTCACATCAATAAAGGGTGGACGAAATTCGATCAACTCATCTATGATCTGATAGATTTCCCGGGCACTTTTTCCTCGCGCAGGCGGGATTATTTCAAAACTAACAAAGGGATTTTTTGATTGGTCTAATATCTCGCAAATTTTCATATGATATGATAGAAATAAACGCTGGGTTATAAAGTCAATTATTTTTGTTTTTAGGTCAGAAGGTGCAGGTTTTAAAAAGATCTTCTCAGTATTGCTCTAACAACGTTTTAAGCTGATTCATTGTAAAGGGCTTTGCAAGATAGTCAGCAAAACCTGCTGTTTTTAGTTTTCGGAATTTATCCTTGGAAAAAGCACTGACTGCAATCATTGGGGTTTTTGATAAGCGTTTTTCCTTTTTCAGGATAATTCCCAGCTCAATACCACTGATCCCAGGTCCCAGGGCAATATCCAGGAGCATGAGATCAACTTCCTTGTCTTTCATCAGGGTCAATGCCTGTTCACCAGAATCCGCTGAATGAACCTGATAATCAAGCTTCTTTAACAGTAACAATAGATATTGCTTAGAAGCAAAATCATCTTCCACCACCAAAACTGTTTTATTTATTCGTGGTTTACCATGAATGGATTCCGTCATGAATTCGCCTCAGCATCAACGGTGACAGGTAAGCTCATAAAAAATACATTTCCTTCTATTTCCCCAGATTCAACACCTACACGTGCTTTGTGGACATCTGCTATTCGTTTGACGATGGCCAGTCCCAGACCCCGCCCTTGAGAATTTCCATTCTTAAGTTGAATACGACGCTGAAAAATGCTTTTTCTGTCTTCAGGTTTGATCTTTTTGCCCACATCCTCAACAAAAAATCTTATCTCTTTGTCTTGAAGGGACAATCCGCATTTCACAGGTTTATTTTCCGGAGCATAGCGTAAGGCATTACTCAAATAATTTCTGAAAATCTCTGAAATGACAGGATTCGCAACTGCTGAAAGTCCAGGTTCGATATCATGCACCAAGGGCTTGTTTACCTTCTTGAAGCTCGGTATAAATTCGTTGACAACCTTTGTGACGATCTGACTAATATCAATATTGGACATCTCAATATTTTCCCCCAGGGTGACCCTGGCGAGAGATGATGTATTTTCAATTACTTTAAGGAGCGCATCTGAGCTATCCTTGATTAGTTTGATCTCTTCACTTGTTTCACTCTCCATGGATAACAGATCAGCGACACCCGAGATTACACTAGCAGGATTTTTAAGATCATGTGTAATAATGTCGATGAGCAAAGCTTTTGTATTATTCGAATCACTCAACTCCGCTGAAAGTTCACGGTACATCATTTCTGATTTTCTGAGTTTTTCATCTTCGAGGTTGATCTTGATGGCCATGGCAATTTGATCGGACACAAAATTCACCATCCCTATATCCGTTTCATCAAAATAGTTATCTGTGGAATAGGATTGAACAGCCATGACCCCGATGGTCTTTCCTTCTACGATGAGTGGAGATCCCAGCCATTGTTCCGAAGGTGTGCCGATAAGGTCGATGACCCCCTTCCTGTGGAGCTCATAGATCTCTTCTTTACTGAAGAGAACAGTTCGTTTCTCCCCGAGAATATAGGCCGAGAGACCTTTTTCCCCCTTGACAGGCGAAGGGGGTGCTGAATCAAATTCATCCTTATAGTAAGGATATCTGAACTCATTGGTATCCTCATCGTAAAGTGCGACATAAAAATTACGTGTATCCAGGACGCGACTTAAAACATGATGGATGGACTCAAACAAATGGGGAAGCTGCTTGACACTATTCATCAGATTGGCAATTTCGTACATGACCTCTTTGGCGTGTAAAACCTGATTCTGCTCTGTTACATCCGTGAGTAGAACAATGCCGCCCTGAATCTGATCTGTAGCTGAAACCAGTGTTTCAATGCGTGTATCAACAGCAATATTTTTACCTTGAATTTCAATAAATCCATAGAAATCTGAGTTTTTACCGTGGAGCGCTTTTTCTATCGCCGGGACAAGTGGCTCCATACCTTTGAGCTCGTGAATATGCTTTGGTTTTCTGGGAGGGAATTCAAAACCAAACAGTGAAGCCGCAGCTCTATTCCAGTCCGTGTATTCACCCTCCTGGTTAAAACGTAGCAGACAGGCAGGGGATTTATCGAAGATCGTCCTGAATTTTGTTTCTGATTCTTCCACTATTTTATAAGCTTCAGCCAATTCAAACCGGGATTTCTGGCGAAACAGGGTAATAATGGAAATCAGAGTGGCAAAAACCACAATCACAAGGAGTGAAAGCTTCTCCATGAATCCAGCTGCGCTTTTAACTGCTGGTTTTGAGATTAGCTGCAGTTCCCAGGATTGTCCATAAAGAATAAAATTATACCGACTTATATGATTTGCTTTCCTGAAATTTTCAGGATCGCCCTTTAAAAATACACTTTGACCCGATAATATTATCTCATAGTCATAATCTCTGATGGAATTCCCAAAACATTGATTGACCAGGTCATCTATCCTGAATACACCATTCACAAAACCATCAACGTTATCAATCTTTATAATTGGAAGATAAATGGCAAATCCGAGCCCACCCTGAATCAGTTTTATCTGTGGCGTCGCGACATCGATCCGGTAAAGTAGTGCCCGATCAAAGGTTTCGATAGCATCTGCGGCTGCGTTCTTATGAAGATCGACCCCAAATGCCTGGAGGTTCTTGCTCAGGGGTGTCACCCATTGAATGATGCCTTCTTTATTTATCCAGTTGACGGCCTGGAAGCCTGTTAGTTCATGTTGGATAACGAGAGCTTTGGATCTGAATTCTGCCTCGGTAAAAACCTTATCCTCCATGCTTTCCCGGAATATCAACAGCCGGCTTATGCGGGTATTAATAAAGTCATGAAGCCGAATCCCAACTTGCTCGGCCATGACATCCGTCTTGATGGTCATTTTCTGATTATCCTGCTCAACAACATACTGCAGAACCATCCAACCAATCATGATAATAAGGATAAAAATGAGAAGGGGGACGGAGAATTGTTTTAGAAATTTATTCATAGTTTTCTAGATCTCCATCAAATGGGAAATCCAGCTTTAACATTAATATGATTGTGTGAATAGAGAAAGGAAAATCGATGTAATATGTCTAAAAGCAGAACCAGTATTTTTTGTGTTGTCGGGTAAAAAAATATCAGGGACAGTGTAAAACCGTCCCTGAATCTAATGATAGATAATGCTCTCTATGCTGGTATCTATATATTCAATAATTTATTGATCTTGATCAAAAATATATTATCGGCATCCAATCCCATCACTGATCGCAATTCACTGACAGGATCGCTATCCAGACCATTCGCCCAGGCTGCCTGATTATATTGCGAAGCACCCCGTGACCAGACCAGATACATTACAGAACCCGTTGAATACTCCCACCTGAGCACCAGATTTGAGGTTAATTGTTTATAGTTAAAGTCTGAATCAACTCCTGAGACAGGCCAATAATCCAGCGTCCCATCATTATCGAAATCCACACCGCCCAAGGCTCCTCGAACATCAAAGTCCAACGCATTGTCGTTCAGAACCGCAAAGCGTTCATCAAAATCCTTGGCAGTATTGTCATCTACCTCAATAAAATTATGATAATCCCCACCTGTCAGGAAGGCTTGGGTATAATATTGCAGAGACAGTGTTGTACTCAGAATGATGTCTGCCCTGAAAGTCACTGAAGTGGCAAGCTGTTCGAGTCCAGAAAAAATGTAGTGTATACCATCAGTGGAATCAGACATGGTGGTCACCCAGGCCCATGTATCATCAAGGAAAGTAAAATCAGGGCCAAGACTGAGTGAGATATTCTTTTTGGGTCGCCATCTCAGACCTGGTGATAAGCTGTAACTCCGGACGTTATCATCACTCACGAACATGGATGCACTCGCACTGGCGAAAAATGCTTTCCTTGCATCTGAAGAAATAAAGGACCAAAGACTCACATTATCCGGTCCCTGTACACCTGGTCCTCCCCGTAAATGATAGGGTGTCATCCCGCCAATATTATAATTGATCCCACCACCGAATTGCCAGTTATTCAAAAGCGTTGCATTGCCATTGACATTACCACCCAGGCTCTTCAGTTCACTGCCAAAGGTCCAGTTTGCCCACTGATTCAAATTGATGGCGTAATTCTGTAAATAATCATTTGCTTCCCACTCACGGTAACCGACCCAGACAAACTGGTTTATATTATCTACTGATCTCATGAAACCCAGATCGTTGATCTCGAATCCAGGGCTGGTGCCAAGGATTCCTGCAAAGGCATTTACTTTTCCGCTCGTCTTTCCCAGTATGAATTTACCACCGAATCCAGTCAATGAGGTTGCACTCGAATCCACTGATAAGTGGGGTGCATCGGGACGCTGAAAATACCGCGAAGGATGAAGTTGCGTCCTTAAAATCGCATCTTTACTGCCAGCAACGTAACTATAGGCCAGGGCTGACTGTAATATATAGTTGCGATCATTAAAGTTATGGTTCAGGTCAATTCCAGCAGTATAGGCCTTCTCTCTCAACCAGTCCATATCGGTACCATCCAGGGATCTGTTTGTTGCGGTAAGAATTCCGCCGACGGTGGTCAGACCTTCTCTGAGATCCTGTTGAACGCGGGTGAGCACATATGTCGTGGCAGGTTCAATCACATTTTCACTAGAGCTCCCATCAGCGTATCTGACTCTGGCTTTTTCTTCTGGAGTGGCAGCAGTCATAATTCCGAGAGAAAGGCCATTATCCAGTTTCCCTGTAAATTTTCCGGCAGCGAGGATACGGGTTCGGTCCCGCTTGTCTACACTGATGGCTTCAGCATGGTCAAGAACATCCTCATAACCATGGGGGCTCCGGCCGATTCTCCTGGAATAGAACAGTGAATTGGCAGAATTATCTCCGTCACCGAAACCGAGTGAAAAATTTAGAATGTTTCCCCCTTCGATGAAAAATGATCGTTTCTCACTAAAGTAGGTCTCAAATTCTGTAAGATTGAACTCAGCCGGATCAGCTTCGACCTGTCCGAAATCTGGATTGATTGTTCCACTGAAAGTCAAACCAAGATCAAAATTCTTGCGGATATCAGCACCAACATTGCTCAAAGATTCGTAAGCATCTGATTCTCCAAGAACAACATCATTTGCTCCAGTCTGGCCCATGATATATGGGGAAATATAAAGGGGTTGTTTGGTTTGTATTTTGTTCAAACCTGTGAGTTCACCATAATTGGAGACAAATCCGCTTTCTTCATGGGACCAGTAATTCCAGATGGCTAGTTCATTGTCATTCCCTGGTAATTCCCGATAAACGTTCAAGCCCCAGGTGGGATTCTCTCCCGTGTTAAAACGTAATTCCCTGAAGGGGATGGCAAATTCAGCTGACCAGCCATCGGAATTGTGACTGACAGCGCCCTCCCAGACTGCATCCCAATCAAAATCTGCGTTGGTATCGTCATAGCGCCGGAGATCCTGCTTCACACCGGCTGCATTGAGGCCAAACTCAAAAGCAGTTCGATGATCATGGTAGCTGTCAATTGAAATATAGAGCCAATCTGATGGTGAAGACTCATCCCGTCTTGTCAAAATACCGGTGATCTGGGAAGGATCATCGTCATAGGCATGGATTCCCACGTAGAGATAGTGTTCATCATAGAGAATGGCAAACTCAGTATTTTGGCTAGCGTCTGCACCGTCCACTGGATTCCGTTGTAAAAACTGACCTTGGCGGGGTGCATGCTCCCAGGCAGGATCATCCAGCCGTCCATCAATATTGATATGAGATCCATTTATTTTTTGAGCGGATATGTTCCGTGTTGGCCGGTCTGGGTTCTCCTGGACAGATGCAAGGGTGAGAACGGGCAAAGTTCCGGCCAGCAGTAAGGCAGTAATTCTCAAAGATTTCAAAATGGATGTCCTTTCTCAGGGAAGTGTGAGAATCCTATTTCTCCACCACCTCTGCATTGATTATGTCGCCTCTCACTTTTCCACCGTTGGATAAAAAAACAATCACATTCGTATCTGGTTCAGTAACTCGGATGGATCCCTTCACTAAAGAATTCAGATCAATAACGATCTTTAGTTTCCCCTGATTGAATTGGCTTATATTTGATTTGCGTTTGATAATGATATCACCTTCAACAATGGTTCCATTGAAAAGGGATATATCTCCTGAGACTGTCCTGATCTCACCCTTGAGTGAGGTATCATCGAGTTCAATATCACCACTGACACTTGCAATATTCTCCTTTATTACTGAACCCGATTCAACAACCAAATCGCCGCTGACTGTTTCAATGGTGCCATCGACCTCATTCTCACCATAGAGGTGAATGTCACCGCTTACCGTCTCAAGGTCGTAGGTATTTGCACCCTTTGCGATGGAGAGATCGCCACTTACACTTCCAATGTCCTGCACCTGCGCTTTGGCGCCAACTTCAATATCCCCGCTAACGCTAGAGACCGGGGCTTCTACTTTCGCTTTCTGACCAATGGAAATGTCGCCACTGACAGAAGAAACCTTCCTGTCAACTCTTTCCCCGTTTGAGATGTAGATATCACTACTTATACTTGACTGACCTGGGAGGCCCGAGATAAGTCCTGCGATCAGCATAACGGTGAGTGTGAATGTGTATTTTTTCATTTTTCGCTCCCTGAGTTAATCACCTGACATAGTTTTAGGATCAACCTTTCGCCGGTCGGCCTGATGTTTCGGTGAGTGGTTTATTTATGATTATTTCTATTCATAGCTCTTTATGTGACCAATATTATGCCATCATTGGCCACAATCGCATAGTACATTATTTATCATAGACTTATGCGTGTACTTTAGAGAAGCATGCGCTCTAAATGAAGAAAATGCATATCATTTCTATATATCGCTATCTGAAAATGATATACGTATGATGGGAGTAAAAAACTTTACAGAGCAGGAGACCGGGCCAGTTACGCTGACGTACTGTTCTGACCCTGTTATATATTTTGAATTAAAACAAAAACAGCAAACGATCACTCGTTTGCTGTGTACCGCGGAGAGGGGTCGAACCTCCACATCCTTAGGACACTAGATCCTAAATCTAGCGCGTCTACCAATTCCGCCACCGCGGCTCTAAAAAAAGCTTAGGAAGATATAATTTGTTCCTGCTGAAGCAACAAAAAGCAAAGTCTAATATTGAGTGCTAGAGTCGGGATCTCTGCCTGGTAAGTACTGGGGGGTTGCTTACTTCCCGTGACACTTTTTGTATTTTAGCCCGCTGCCACATGGACAAGGATCATTACGGCCAACTTTTTCACCGACTGTGATCGGTTGCTGTTTCTGAGGTGGACCAGAAACATTTCCTTCAGCCTGGGGCAAAGCATTCAAAAAGCCCATATTGGAGGATTCTGCATGCTGGGAAGAGAGATTACGGGCACCTCTCATCCTGTTTTCCCTCTCATCAACGATCCTGGCGTGGAAGAACAATTTGAGGACTTCACGGTCGATTAGATCCAACATCTTGACAAAGAGTTGATATCCTTCCCGTTTGTACTCAATCAAGGGATCCTTCTGACCGACAGCCCGAAGATTGATACCCTCTTTCATCTGGTCCATTTCGTACAGATGCTCACGCCATTTTTCATCAATGACCCGAAGATATACAAATTGCTGCAAGCGCTTGAAGTTTTCAACACTGCCTGTGATCTCAGCCTTGGTATTGTATGCCTCTCCGAGAAGTTTTTTGAGGAGATCACCCAGCTTTTCAGGATCAAGATCCTTGGCAGGAGACTCTGGAATCCGGACCATTGCCGTTGCACTGAGATCAAGCTGGAGTCCGCTCCAGTCCCAAAGGTCCACATCTCGTTCCATATCAGTAAATTTTTCGACGACGCTATCAACATAATTCTCAATGACTTCCCTGAATTCCTCCCTCAGGTCCAGTCCATCGAGAGCCGCCTGGCGGCGATCATAAACCACCTCACGCTGCTGATTCATCACATTGTCATACTCAAGCAAATGTTTTCGGATGCTGAAGTTGCGAGCCTCCACTTTTTTTTGCGCTCGCTCAACTGCTTTGGTGACCATCCCTGCTGCGATGACCTCACCTTCCTGCAAACCCAGACGGTCCATGACGCCAGCAACCCGGTCAGAGCTGAAGAGACGCATCAGATCGTCTTCAAGACTTAAATAAAAGCGTGAAGCTCCAGGATCTCCCTGCCTTCCAGATCGTCCACGAAGCTGGAGATCGATCCTTCGGGATTCATGTCTCTCGGTCCCAAGAATTTTCAATCCCCCAAGTTTTGTAACACCGGAGCCCAGCTTTATATCTGTACCACGCCCTGCCATATTTGTGGCAATGGTCACGGCATGGGCCTGACCAGCTCTGGCAACGATTTCGGCTTCACGACCATGTTGTTTGGCGTTGAGTACGTTGTGGGGAATATTCAGGCGTTTCAACATACGGGAAAGTGTCTCAGACACTTCAACAGTAATGGTTCCAACAAGAACAGGCTGGCCACTCTTGTGACAGGCCATGATCTCCTCGATCACGGCATTGAATTTTTCCCGTCGCGTTTTATAGATCTGGTCATTTTCGTCTTTGCGAATAACGGGCTGATGGGTAGGAACTTCAACAACACCCAATTTATAGATGGAAAAGAATTCCTCTGCTTCGGTAACAGCAGTTCCGGTCATACCGGCTAATTTTTTATACAGGCGAAAATAGTTTTGCAGCGTTATGGTGGCGAGAGTCTGGGATTCTTTTTCGATCTGAACCTTTTCCTTCGCTTCCAACGCCTGATGGAGTCCATCACTATAGCGTCGGCCATGCATAATGCGGCCAGTGAACTCATCTACGATCATCACTTTCCCATCTTGTACAACATAATCTACATCTTTTTCAAAAAGGGAGTATGCCTTGAGCAGTTGGCTCAGATTATGGATGGTATCCGATCTTTCTCCATGGAGAGCGTAGAGCTTTTCCTTCTCTGCATTTATCTCGGCAAGGGTAAGCTCCGTATTTGCCTCCAAATCCATCAACATGGTCGGCAGATCAGGAATTACAAAACGATCGGGATCATTGGGAGAAAGTGCTTCGCGACCTTTTTCGGCGAGATCTACGCTGTTTTGTTTCTCTTCGATAACGAAATAAAGTTCTTCATCGATTTCATGCATTCGTTTATCACGGAGGTAATCGTTTTCAACCCGTTGTCTCAACTTCTGGATGCCCTGCTCCTGATACAGCTTCTGCAATCGCCGATGTTTCGGGCTGCCACGGTGAGCCTTAAGGATAAGCACGCCGGCATCATATTCCTTCTCCGGGTCTTTCAGCAGTTCTTCAGCTTCGCTGATAATCCCGTTCACCAGCTGGGTCTGCTTCCGCATGAGGCTGTCCACCAGAGGACGAAGATCGGTATATCGTTGAGCAATCGGTGAATCAACGGTGCCAGAGATGATCAATGGCGTTCTGGCCTCATCAATGAGGACACTATCCACTTCATCCACGATAGCATAATAATGTCCACGTTGAACTTGATCCTGCTTGCTCACTGACATGTTATCCCGTAGGTAATCAAAGCCAAATTCGCTATTGATCCCGTAGGTGACATCACAGTTATACATTTCCTGCCGGGTTTTGGGATCCATCTGGTTAAGAATCACACCGACTGAGAGACCCAGAAATTTCAGCAGGGCTCCCATCCATTGTGAATCACGTTCAGCCAGATAATCATTAACCGTTATGATGTGTACACCTTTGCCAACCAGTGCATTCAAATAGATCGGCATCGTGGCAACCAGTGTTTTTCCCTCGCCAGTTTTCATTTCAGAGATCTTACCCTGGTGAAGGACAATAGCCCCCAAGAGTTGGACGTCGTAGGGAATCATGTCCCAGGTCATCTCCTGGCCTGTCACCTTGAAGGTCTGACCCATAAGCAAAGCGGCACCCTTCTTGACGATGGCGAATGCCTCAGGTGTGATCTCATCCAGAATTTCCTGTTCAAGCTCATAAACAGCCTGCTGGATTTCCTTATAATCCTTTCCCTCTGATTCCAGTTTGGGCTCAAGCGCCGTGGTCGCGTCACTGATCTTTTTCTTCAGTGATTCAGTTTTTGCGATCAGCGTTTCCTGAGTTTCATTGGTGAGGGTATCGTAATGCTCATTGATCTGTTGGACCAGGGGGAGCAATTGTTTGGTTTCACGCTCAGAGCTGGTCCCGAATATTTTGGTAAAAAAGTTCGCTATCATGTTGTTAAAATAATTTCTACCTGCCTTATTAGTAGCTCTTTATTCTGATTTAGTCATTTCTTCAACGAGAATCTTGCCACTCAGGGACTATCTGTAAGTCATTTTTATTTCAAGGAAAAAGGTGAGATTGATACCCTGCCTTCTGGTATCACCCTCACCTTTTTCGGTTTGGTATATGTTTGTTCACCCTTCGATACCCCTGCATTCTGCGTGGACTCAGGGCTCGTTTCAGATTCGATCACTGAGCAGCCCACAAAGTCGGGCATATCGAAGTGACCGAATCTAGATCATGGAGATCTTCCCCTCCGATAAGGCGTCATTCAAAATGGCATCCAGAATTCCATTCACAAAACTACTACTCTCCTCTGTGCTGAAGACCTTGGCGATTTCAATGGCTTCGGAGATGGACACCTTCGGTGGAATATCTTTAAAATAAAAGAATTCCGTCAGGGCCATTCTCAAGATCAGCCGATCGATCAGGGCTATTCTCGTCAGATCCCAATTCCGTGATTTGCTCGAGATGAGTTCATCAAATTCCTGCCGATGAGCAATGATCCCATGGAGCAGCTTTCTGGCAAACTTCAGCAGGTCCTCTGACAAGTCGGTTTTGTCCACAAGGAGATCAAAGGTTTGATCCAGATCTCCCTGTTGAATCTCATGGGCATAGGAAACCTGGACTACAAATTCCCGAGCTTTGCGTCTTTCCTGCATTTACTGAGTCCTGATCCTTTCCAGATTCACACTTAGATCTTAGAAAACAGACGTTTTCCTGAACGGCGCATTTGTTTCAGCCTTCCGATCTTACGTAATCGCTCTTCAGCCAAAATATCTGCTGCATCCATGGTCGGAATTCCATCATCCTCAGAGCGTTTGAAAATTTCCTGGAGTACATCATAAATATGATTGACCCTTGAATAGGAACGCTTCTCATTATAGCCCTCAAATTCTCCGTATACATTGATCACGCCACCGGCATTGATGGCGTAGTCAGGAGCATACAGGACGCCTCTGTCAAGAAGAATCTTACCATGTTTATCATAATCAGAGAGAATATTATTAGCGGCACCAGCGATAACACGGCACTTTAATCTGTCGATTGTATTATCGTTGACAACAGACCCGAGGGCGCAGGGAGCAAAAATATCCATACTAACATCATAGATCGCATCAGACTCAACTGCCGAGACATTCTTATATTTCAACATCTCTTTGACTTTGTCTTCCTTAATGTCAGCAACAACCACCTTTGCACCAGCTTCTGAAAGATGCTTAACCAGATACATGCCAACATGACCCAGTCCCTGGACTGCCACTGTTTTACCTTCAAGACTGTCTGAGCCCCAGGCTTTATTTGCAGCAGATTTTATTCCGACAAAGGTGCCATAGGCCGTGAAAGGTGAAGGATCACCGGATCCCCCCATTTCAGGATCCAAACCAGCAACATATTCAGTCTCTTCAGAGACCCATTCCATCATCTGTGGGGTTGTATTTACATCTTCAGCGGCCACATATCGACCACCCAGGCTGTCCACCAGACGTCCAAACGCTCTGAAAGCTGCCTCATTGCCAATTTCCTGTACACGCCCGATAATTACAGATTTTCCTCCTCCCAGATTCAATCCTGCGAGGGCGGATTTATAGGTCATCCCCTCTGAAAGACGGAGAACATC
Organism: Fidelibacterota bacterium; assembly: GCA_021734325.1. Lineage (GTDB taxonomy): Bacteria > Fidelibacterota > UBA8477 > UBA8477 > JABMPR01 > JABMPR01. The sequence continues at coordinate 129,685 of JAIPJF010000008.1, forward strand.
GCGCAATGCATCATCTTCTGATTCGTAATTCCAAACCCGGCACCCACCGAGTGCTGGTCCCAAACTGGTGTTGTGAATTGCGATAATCGCTTTTAATCCAGTTTCTTCATCATATCCAAAAACAACCTGTTCGTGGTGGTTCAATGCTGGTGCATCAAAAAATCCCATGTTCATAATCTCCTTTACGATTCAATAAATTTTTAATCAGCGAGAAGATGTCTGCTGATCACGACTCTCTGTATTTCGTTCGTCCCCTCATAAATCTGTGTGATCTTGGCATCTCTCATCATACGCTCAACTTCAAATTCACGTATATATCCATATCCCCCATGAATTTGAACAGCTTCTGTGGCTACGTACATGGCCGTGTCTCCAGCGAATACTTTGGCCATCGATGCCTTTTCACCGATCTTCATTCCCTTCTCTTTCATCCAGGCTGCCCTGTAGACCAGCAAGCGAGCGGCGTCAACTCTGGTCGCCATATCAGCCAGTTTAAATCCAATACCCTGAAACATGCCAATGGGTTTGCCAAATTGCTCACGCTCTTTGGCATACTGAATGGAGCGTTCCAGAGCCCCCTGTGCGATCCCCAATGCCTGCGAGGCGATCCCGATACGGCCAACATCCAGGGTGGCCATGGCGATTGTAAAGCCCTGTCCTTCCTCCCCGATCAGATTCTCTGCAGGTATGCGACAATTTTCAAATATCAATTCACAGGTGTCCGAACCCCTGATACCCAGCTTGTCTTCCTTCTTGCCTGTTGTAAATCCAGAAAGGCCCTTTTCGACCACAAATGCTGAGATACCCTTATGACCGGCATTTTTGTCTGTCTTAGCGAAAACAACAACAAAATCGGAGCTGATACCGTTGGTGACCCAATTCTTAACACCATTCAGAATGTAGGAATCTCCATCCCGGGTGGCCGTCGTCAACATGGCCTTCGCGTCAGATCCTGACTGTGGCTCACTTAATGAGTAGGCTCCAAGTTTTTCTCCGCTTGAGGTCAGTGGTAAATATTTTTGTTTTAAAAATTCTGATCCAAAATGGAGAATTGGATTAGAGAACAATGAGTTGTTCACAGACAGAATCACACAGGTGCTGGCATCAACCCTGGCGATCTCTTCCAGTGTGATGGCATAGCTAAGGGCGTCCATCTCTGTACCACCATAGATCTCAGGGACCTGCATTCCCATAAAGCCCAATTCACCAAGTTTTTTTATGACCTCAGTCGGAAACTCGGCTTTTTCGTCCCGTTCCATGACACCGGGTTTTATCTCAGCCTCAGCAAAATCGCGGATCGTTTCCCGCACCATTTTTTGTTCTTCATTCAGTTCAAAATTCATATGCTTTACCTACGTTCATCAAGTTTATGCATCATTCCCAGCCAAAGTCGCAATGCATTGCGACTTTACTGGTAATCATAAAAACCTTTGCCTGTTTTGCGACCTAATTCACCCGCTGCCACCATGCGCTTTAATAGCGGACAGGGTCTGTATTTCGGGTCCCCCAGCCCTGTGTGCAACACTTCCAGAATCGACAGACATACATCCAGCCCAATCAGATCGGCCAGGGTGAGCGGTCCCATGGGATGGGCCAGCCCGAGGTGCATGATCTCGTCAATAGCCTCTCTCGTAGCGACTCCCTCCATGAGGGCATAAATTGCCTCATTGATCATGGGCATGATGATTCTGTTGGCAACAAATCCAGGATAATCATTTGCTTCAACTGGAACTTTACCCAGGGTTTTGGCAAGCTCAACTGTGACTGCCACCGTTTCATCGCTGCAGGCATGACCTCTTATAATTTCGACCAGCTTCATCACCGGAACAGGATTCATAAAATGCATCCCGATAACCTTTCCCGGCCGCCCTGTTTGGGCAGCAACCTCGGTGATCGAAATGGATGAGGTGTTGGTGCTCAGGATGACATCTGGCTTGAGAATAGAATCCAGATCCTTGAAAAGCTGAAATTTAATATCCTTGTTCTCCGTAGCCGCCTCGACGACAAAATCACAGCTTGCCAGATCGGAAAGGGTCGTGGTCAGTTGGATGCGATCCAGAACCTCTATCTTCTGATCTTCAGAGATCTTCTCCTTTTTAACCAGTCGATCGAGATTTTTGGAAATTGTTGCTATTCCCCGGTTTAGGAATTCCTGCTTGATATCCACCAGAAGGACATGATAACCATATTGTGCGAACACGTGGGCGATTCCGTTGCCCATAGTGCCAGACCCAATAACGCCAACCGTTTTAATGGACATGCTTCCCCCTACATTCTTTCAACGATCACCGCAGATGCTTCCCCCCCACCGATACACAGGGTGGCAAGGCCAAATCTGGATTGGCGTGCCTCCATGGCGTGGAGCAGAGTGGTCAGAATTCTGGCTCCTGATGCACCAATGGGATGACCGAGTGATACTGCACCCCCATTTACATTCACCTTGGTGTGGGGAATGTTTAATTCATCCATAGCAACCATGGTCACAACTGAAAAGGCTTCATTGATCTCAAACAGATCAATCTCCCCAAGGGTCATCCCCACCTTTTTCAGCACGTTGGTTATTGCCTTGACAGGGGCAGTTGTAAACCATTCAGGTGCCTGGGCAGCTGAAGCCTGGGCGATCACTCTCGCCATGGGTTTCAATTCACGACGTTCTGCTTCACCTTCACGCATAAGGACAAGCGCTGCTGCACCATCATTGATTTTTGATGCATTGGCTGCAGTGATGGTTCCGTCTTTGGCAAAGGCTGGTCTGAGCTTGACCATTTTGTCAAAATTTCCCCGGCCAGGTTCTTCATCTGTATCAACTTTAATTGAATCACCACGTTTTTGTTCTATCTCCACAGTAACCAGTTCGTTTGCGAATGCTCCTGATTCCTGAGCACGTAATGCCCGTTCGTAGCTTTCTTTCGCAAATGCATCCTGCGCCTCCCGGCTATAATTATATTTTGATGCGCATAATTCTCCACTGAGTCCCATGTGGATATCATCGTAGGCATTCAACAGCCCATCCCTGAAGATGCCATCAATCATCTGACCATGTCCCAGACGCTGTCCAGATCTGGCTCCAGGTAAATAGTAGGGCACGTTGGACATGCTTTCCATGCCACCGGCGACAACGATATTGGCATCGCCCGCCTGAATGGCCTGAGCAGCCAGCATCACAGCCTTTAATCCAGATCCACACACCTTATTAATGGTCAAACATTCAGTAGAATCAGGCATTCCAGCATAGAGAGCAGCCTGTCGCGCAGGTGCCTGGCCTTCATTGGCTGTGATCACGTTGCCCATGATGACTTCGTTTACATCTTCAGGGAGGACATTGCCGCTTTCCAAAGCCGCTTTGATGGCTGCCGCACCCAGCCGGGGAGCAGGGACTGATGACAATGCACCCTGGAAAGCTCCAATAGGTGTGCGTTTGGCGCTGAGGATGACCACTTTCCGAAGGGATCTTAATCTATTCATACTTTTTCCTCGCTAAAACGTTCGATATTTGGTGGAGCCAGTGCTCCTAAAGTTTCCTCATAAAAAGCATCACTTAAAATCAGAAAAACGCTTCAATTATTCACTCGGATCAAGTAGAGGTCAAAAATCGTTCCAAATTGTAAGATTCTGACTTTTTATCGAAATCAGCTATCCGCTTTGTGGTTGTTTGATTCGTCATAGGCTTTGAGAATGCGTCTGAGCAATTTATGTCTCACGATATCACTTTCATCAAAATCGATGAAGGCAATTCCTTCGACACCCCTGAGGATTCTCTCTGCCTGCAATAGTCCTGATTCATCATTTTTCGGGAGGTCGATCTGGGACGGATCACCGGTAATGATGATCTTCGAATTCACACCCATCCGAGTCAAAAACATTTTCATTTGCATTGGGGTCGTATTTTGAGCTTCATCAAGAATAATGAAAGCATTATCCAGCGTTCTTCCCCGCATATAAGCAAGGGGAATGATCTCAATGATTCTTTGCTCCATAAGCAGATGCACCTTGTCGTGGGGCATCATATCGAATAAAGCATCATAGAGTGGGGCCAGGTAGGGGTCAACTTTTTCTCTTAGATCCCCAGGAAGGAATCCGAGCCGTTCACCTGCCTCAACTGCAGGACGGGTAAGAATGATCTTTTTGACTTCTCTATTCTTCAGGGCTGAGATGGCAAAAGCAACAGCCATATATGTTTTGCCCGTCCCTGCAGGACCGAGACCAAATACCATATCATGTTCAAGCGTTGCAGCGAAATACCTTTCCTGTCCCGGTGTGCGTGGTTTTATCACATCTGATCTGGTGAACAGTACGACTGAATCAAGGCCCACCTCTCCCAGGCTGGATTGACCGCTCTGAGCAAGTCTGATTATGATTAATACATCATCTTTGTCGATAAATTTCTTCCGGCTCAGCACTGCCATCATTTCCATGATGATATTCTCAACGAGGAGAAGCTTTGATTCCTCGCCGCGTACGATGAGTTCATCCCCACGGACATAGAGGGAGACCTCAAGATGATTCTCAATTAATTTCAGATTGGTATCATTGGCGCCAAGAAGCTCAACAGGATTAGCCCCCCTGATAGGAAGGCGTTTTTCAGTGGTAGATTTCGCAGTTGTCAAACCCATAAGGCGGAGTGAGATTAATTTGTTAAGGGTGGTTTTCCAAACAAAAATTAGCTCAGTCTTTACAACCAAGATTTACATAAGAGGTAAGTACCAAAGCAAGATTGTTGGGACTGGTCATAGCGAGGACCCCGCCCTCGCGGGGACGAAGCAATCTCGAGTTCGAGATCGCCACGCCCTTCGGGCTCGCGAAGACCTCTGCGACTTATTCTCTATTCAGGAAGAACTTTTCTCATAATGGCGAATTGACCTGGATGGTGATCAAAGGGAGTATAGGCCAGACCCGTCCCGCCATGGACGGCATCCACTGGTCGTTTTCTGCCATTTAGTAGTTGATCGATGGTGACCAGAATAGTTTCATCTGGCGAAATGATCTCCACTCTGTCTCCAATGGCAATTTGATTTTTCACCTCAAATTCCAGTAAGGCAGCATCGGGGTCCCAGTTTGTGACCATACCGGCGTTTTGATGCGTAAAATCAAGTGATGAGGGATCATCATAGTTTTGCCCATACTCCCGGGGATCCTTGGTATAAAATCCAGAGATGTATCGCCGGTGAGCAATACCAATGAGGTCTTCAAGGTTTTGAGAATCAAAGGGGCGTTCTGCCAACATGTCATCGATCGCCTTCCGATAGGATCGTGCCGTCATGGCAGCATAGTACACTGATTTCGTTCGACCCTCCACTTTGTAGCTCACAATGCCTGCATCACGCATTTGCCCCAATAATTCAATCGAGCATAGGTCTTTTGCATTCATCATATAGGTGCCATGCTCATCCTCAAGCATATTGAAATGCTGACCTGGGCGTTTTGGCTCTTCGAGAAAGTAGCCATGACCAGGTGACTCATAATTTTCTACAATTTGAATTGGTTCTTCGGCTTCCAGGGCGAGCAAACTTGGTGTTTTCTGACCGAAATTATAGCCCCAGCGGCAGGAATTGGTACACGTTCCCTGGTTGGCATCCATATTATTCATATAATTGGTGATCAAACAGCGACCAGAATAGGCAATGCAAATTGCACCATGAACAAAGGCTTCTAATTCGACATCCGGTACCTTTTTGTGAATCTCAGTTATCTCCTTGAGACTGAGTTCCCGAGAAAGAATGACTCTTGACACACCCTGATCTCGCCAGAAGGCAGCGCTGGCCCAATTGGTACAATTGGCCTGTGTTGAGAGATGAATTTCCAATTCCGGGAATTCTTTCCTTGTAAAGGCGATCAGTCCCGGATCGGACATGATGATGGCATCTGGCCCGTATTGAAGCATTCGTTCCAGCTCTGTCATAAAACCTTTGATCTTGGTATTGTGAGCATAGATGTTCATGGTCAGGTAAATCTTTTTGCCAAGGTCATGGGTATAGGAAATTGCCTCGATCAAGGATTCTTTACGGAAATCATTTTCCCTGGTCCTGAGCGAGTAACGGGGAACACCGGCGTATACGGCATCAGCGCCATAAGCAAAGGCATATTTCAATTTTTCAAAATTCCCGGCAGGGAGGAGTAGTTCGGCACGTGTTTTATTCATTTTACCAAATTTTCATTTAAAGTTTATACCACTGTGATCAATTAAGTGTCTGAGACCAGGGGAATGCAAATACTATATCAACGGATTGCCCTGACCTTAAATTTATATTTCTCCCATCGTATTTGGAGGATGTGATCCTTATTAGCATACCATTCCATTCTTGCTGAAACCACTAATATTTGCAGCAGTAATTATTTCTCACGAACATTTTTTTCAGACTCAAAATTGTCGAAATTTCGAATCACTTTCATAAGCTTTGAATATACAATATATTGTAGATCAATAGATGACTAACTCTAACTGTTGTGGCAGTAAAGCATTCTATTCAAGTGCTACACAATTCTTTTTAATTGGTAGTTGACACTCGAAAATTGGGAGTCTATCTTGCGTCGCAATGGATGGAGTAATCTAGGTATTTTATGACAATCACCAGGGATAAAAAATCCAGGGTGATTTTTCATCATGTGATGTTTCTCACAGCATTGCAAAACACATGTACATCCAATAAAGGAGGAAAACAAGAAAATGAGTAAACGTTACTTATTTGCTGTGTTGCTCGTTGTTGTAATGGTTCCGGCTCTTGCTCTGGCACAGGGTACGATTGCTGGTACGGTTACTGACAGTAATACAGGTGATGCTCTACCAGGAGCAAACGTTATTGTTGTGGGTCAAGCCTTTGGTGGTGCCTCTGATTTAACAGGTGCCTTTGTCATTGAAGGAATTCCCGCTGGTAATTACAGCGTAACCGCTTCGGTGATCGGTTATGAAACCGTTTCATTAGATGCCCAAGTTGCAAATGGTGTCGTAACGACATTGAATTTTGCGCTTAGCAGTGAAGCCTTAGAAATGAGTGCATTAGAGGTTGTTGCCTCCCGTGCAACCAGGGAAACCCCTGTTGCTTACTCAGACGTTCCAAAAGAAGAAATGAACCTTCGTCTTGGATCTCGCGACATTCCACTCGTTTTAACGACAACCCCCAGTGTATATGCCACTGAATCAGGTGGTGGTGCCGGTGATGGTCGTGTAAATGTCCGTGGCTTCAACCAGCGCAACGTAGCCATCATGATCAACGGTGTTCCTGTGAATGATATGGAAAACGGTTGGGTTTACTGGTCGAACTGGGACGGTGTGGCTGATGCTACTTCCTCCATTCAGATGCAGCGTGGTCTCAGTGCTGTCAACCTGGCAGCTCCATCCATTGGTGGAACCATGAACATCCTGACTGATCCTGCCACTCACAAAAAAGGTGGGTCCTTGAAACAGGAATTTGGTGATGGCAGTTTCCTCAAAACAACCCTGAGCTATCATTCCGGTATGATCAATGATAATCTGGCCCTTGGTGCTACGATCGTTCGCAAGACTGGTGATGGCCTCATTGACAAAACCTGGACCGATGCCTGGGCCTATTATTTTGGTGCCAGTTATGCTGCATCCGATGCCCATCGTTTCGAACTGTATGCCCTGGGTGCTCCCCAACGTCATGGTCAGATGCGTTATGCTCAGAATATTGCTGCCTACGATTCAACTTATGCAAAGAGCATCGATGGATACAATGATGCTGGCGTAAGAACATTTGTACAAGATCCTGCTGGTCGTTTTTATAACGAAAACTGGAATCCAGTGAGCTCAAGCTACACCGGACAACAGTATTTTTATATGTACGGTGATAAAACCGTCGATCGTTATGACCCTGATTTCTTGAATGAGAATGAAAACTACTACCACAAACCTCAGGTCAATTTGAACTGGTACTGGACGCTGAGCAAGATGATGCGTCTATCCACCATCGCCTACTTCTCAGGTGGTTCCGGTGGTGGTAGTGGTACCTATGGCGACATGCTTTGGGAATATGATGGTCCTTCACGGGCTGTTGACTGGGATGGAACTATTGACATCAATGAAGGTACAGCTAACCGTCGTGGCAATGCGAAACCTGCCGGCGAAGCTGTTGGTATCCTCCGTAACAGTATTAACCGTCAATGGACAGTTGGAGCCATTTCCAAGTTGAATATTGATCTCAGCGAGGCTCTTAAGGTCCAGGTTGGTGTGGATTGGCGTACGGCTGAAATCGAACATAACCGTGAAGTCCGCGATCTCTTGGGTGGTAGCTACACATATAATGCTGTTTACAACAATCGTGCAACTGCTGATCCACGTTGGGGCTCCTACCAGAATGAATTTGATGCGACCCTTGAGGACACTAAAGTTGGATTGGGTGACATTATTGATTACAACAACACCAACACTGTTGATTGGCTGGGATTCTTTGGCCAAGCCGAGTGGAAAAACAACCTCATGTCCTTTTATGGCATGGGTGGTTACTCCATGGTAAAATATGGTTTCCAGGATTTCTTTAAGAAAGCCTCGAACTATGATTTCTCCTATGTTGAGACCGGTGATGATGGTGAAGTTGTGATCAATTCTGATTGGGTTTCAGCCTTGCAGGCCAAGGGTGGTGGTCTTTACAAAGTCACTTCCGACCTGGATGTATTTGCAAACTTTGGTTGGGTTCAAAAAGTGCCTATTTTTGACAACGTCATTGATGATATCACAGCCGCCATGTCCAGCGATCCTACCAATGAGACCTTTATCAGTACTGAATTTGGTCTGAATTTCAATACCCTTCAGGGTAAATTGGATACAAAATTCAACTACTATATCACCAAATGGCAGGATCGCAACCTGACCATACCTGTGACACCCGGTCAAGGTACCAGTGGTGACACGGACATGATCTTCCTGACAGGATTGAATCAGGACCATAATGGTTTTGAGGCTGAGATCGCCTATCGTCCAATCAATTTGGTACGTTTGGATGCAGCCCTTTCTATTGGTGATTGGAAGTACGCCAGTGATGCCACAGGTGCTTACAAAGATCAGGTCAATAACACTACCACTGAATATGAATATGCCGTCGAAGGCCTCATGGTTGGTGATCAGCCCCAGACATCCTATGCATTGGGTCTGAGTGTATTCCCCGTGAAGGGTTTGACACTCCGTGGCACCATGTTCATGTATGATAACTTCTATGCCAACTGGGATCCAGAAAGCCGTCAGATCGACGATGCTGATGACGATGGCGTTATCAGTCAGACTGAACGTGATGCTGCCGATCGTGAGCAAAGCTGGATGGTTCCAGGCTACAGCAAGATCGATCTGCATGCAACCTACGATCTCCCTGTGAGCATCGCAGGATTCAGAGCCCAGGTCTTCTTCCACATGTTCAATGCCCTGGATGAGATCTATATCTCTGACGCACTTGACAATAGTCCATATAATGCATACACAGCTGACGGTGTAAATCACAAAGCAGATGATGCCGAAGTTTATCTCGGCTCACCCCGTCGTATGAATCTTGGTTTGACTGTCAGCTTCTGATAATCAAAACCAGTTGTCTAAAAAAAGTCCCG
>JAIPJF010000030.1 GCA_021734325.1 Fidelibacterota bacterium
CACCGGCATCCTTGTATACCTTCACTGCAGCAATATCTGCATCCACAGCAGTCCCGGTCAGATCGACAGTGACACTATCAAGTGTGATGTCGCCGCCATTGCCTGCCATCGTGAGAGTAAAGGACAGCATACCATTGTCTATCGTATTCACATTCATCGAACCCGATATGTCAGATTGAGCTGTTATGGAAATCGAAGTAGCTGAAAAGGACACACTCGAAAGGGCAAAAAGTAGCGTGAATAAAAATGTTTTTTTCTGAATCGTATATATAATAAGGCCAGTAAAAAGCTTACTGTTTTTTAGGGTCTGGGAATATGTCTTAAAGTTCGTCATCACACCCGCCCAAGTGCAATAAATATACCAACAATATTTGAATCGATAAACTCAATATAAACAACATTATAATGATTGCTGCTAACAAATTAATTACAGAAGATGTCACATATCACCTACAAATCTCAAAAAACTGTCATAATATTGTGACAGTTTGCTTAAGGTGCTGATCATTTGAGACCTGTTAGCGATCTAATATTTTTTTGGTAATTAAAGATCCTATGGGAAATGTGACATTTCTCAATGATTTTTATCCCCATTGTGACTTTTGTCACGGAATTGCAGCTGAATATTTTGTTATTGAATTAATTCTGGAGGGAACTAAAAATCGATGATCGTGGGCTTTTTTCGACTCCCATGGATTTCACAATATTGCGTCGGAACGGTGCCCGGGAGAAAGACCTCACGCAAGGGTGTACAATATTCAGTGGCAAGATCTTGGGTCTCGGAACAGACATTGGCAAAGACCACAGACTCTTCCGGGATTTCAAATTCCTCACGCTCCCATTCCAGGCTATCATATACGGCCTTCATGTACTGGGCCCAGATGGGGACGCCCACAGCCGATCCAGACATTGCTGACCCAAGACTGATACTTGGTGAGTCCATACCAACCCATACCGCAGTTGATAATTTGGTCGTAAAACCCACATACCAGGCATCGGTAAAACCTGTTGTTGTTCCTGTTTTTCCACCTGAGGGTTCCTGGAAACCAAATATTGTCCTGGCGCCCTGTCCTGTTCCACGATTGGCAACCGTCTCTAAAAGGGAAAGCATGATATAGGATGTTCCCCTGCCCAGGACCTCCTTACGTTCTGAAGTATATTGACGTAACTGCCCTCCGAAACGATCCTCGATGGACAAGACTCCAATTGGCTCAATCCAGATCCCCCGACGGGGGAAGACCGAATAGGCAGCGGCCATTTCGATTGGATAAACAGCAGAAGAACCCAATGCGAGAGCATCCCCGGGATATAGCGGTGTAGTAATCCCCAAATCCCTGGCCTTCTCCACCACAGCAGATGGAGCGATCAGCTCTTGAATCGTTCTAACTGCGATCAGGTTCAATGAGCGACGAATTCCCTCCCTCAGGGTTGTTTCTCCGCCCATGCTCAGATCATAGTTTTTAGGACGCCAGTCTGTGGAATCGTTTGTCCCTGACTTGATGACAACTGGTTGATTTAAAAGTTTTGTGGTAACAGGATAGCCATTGTCGATGGCGGCTGTATACAGAAACGCCTTGAATGACGAACCAGGCTGTCGCGTCATTTGGGTTGATCTGTTCCAACTGGACTTGCTAAAATCCTTGCCACCCACCATCGCTTTTATCTGCCCAGTCTCAATATCCAGGGATATCAGTTGCCCCTGAACCGTGAGCAATTGCTCTATTCGTTTGGGCATCTCAAGTGAATCCATGATCATCAAACGAACTGTATCAACGGAAAAAGGAATGTTGTTTTTTTCCAGAATTTCTGAAAGGGCATTGGAGGATGCATCCAACATCCGCTCATCAAATATGGCTTGAACCCGCTTCAATTCCTTGGCAACAACTCGATTGGCGATGGTCTGCATCCTTGTATCCAGGCTCGTATAGATTGTCAAGCCATCCCGATAGAGATCAACCCCAAGCTCATCATCCTCTTTCTCAAGTTGCCGACGGACAAATTCTCCAAAATAGGGAGCGACATTACCCAAATCCACACTGTCCGGTTTATAGACTTCCACAGGAAGTGATTTAAAATAATTGCGCTCTACAGCATTGATCGCCTTTTCCCGAAACATATTGTTGATCACCACATTGCGAATGTGTTTGGAGCGTTCGGGATGGACGATTGGAGAATAATATGCAGGAGAACGCAGCATCCCAACAAGAATGGCCCCTTCGTCCAGGGTCAGATTTTCCACCCGTTTATTGAAATATTTTGTGGCTGCTGCCTGGATACCATAAGCGCCATGTCCAAAATAGACCGTATTCAGGTACATGGTCAGCACTTCTTCCTTGGTAAAAGTGTGTTCGATCTGAACGGCCGTGATCAGCTCGCGAAGCTTACGTGTGTAGGTCTGCTTGAAACCAATTCTGGAGTAGAGACTTCGTGCCAGCTGCTGGGTCAGCGATGATGCTCCACCGTGAATTTTACCGGTCAGTACGTTCTGCGAGATATTATAAACGGTTCGAAAGAAGTTCATTCCCCAGTGACTATAGAAACGCTGATCTTCAGTCAGGATCAATGCCTTTTTCACATGGGGTGGAATTTCATTTGATTTCACAAGGGTTCGTTGCGTGGTGAACAGCTCCTGAATGACCTGATCGTCCGCTGAGACTATTCTGGTAACCAGATCTGGATCATAGCGTTCCAACTCATCAAGGGAGGGCAGATCCTGAGCCAAAAAATACAGCCAGGTTAAAATACCTGCGACCATAAAGATGGAGATGGCAAGACTTAGATAAATGCGCTGTTTTAACTTTTGTCTGCTGCCTTTTGCCTGAAACTTTTTCATCATGTCTTGCAATTATAAACTTTTATGTCTTTCATGTTCACACGTTTTTGTGAATTTATTAAATAATGTCATTGGTAGCGCGAGGTCTGAGATCCGTCTCTACCAATTAAAAAAATGGTCACAATCCAGATTGTGACCATTTAATACGATGGCTATTCCAGTTAACAAATTCAGCCAAATATCAATTTTTTTGCGACCTCATCGGATTGAGCCTTAATAGATTTATGCAACGAGCCACCATGACTATCCATGGTAACCACTGCAGGAAAATCCTTTACCTCTATATGCCAGAAGGCCTCTGGAACACCAAGCTCCTCCAGCATATAGACATCGTGGACCCGAATCACAGATTTTGCCAATGATGCTGCCAGACCGCCGATCGCATGAAGGTAGACGCCACCAGACTTCGAAAGACCGGTCAGGGTGGTTTCACCCATGCCCCCTTTGCCAATGACGGCTCTAACCTTGTAATGCTCCATCACAGCCGCCTCGTAGGGCTCTTCGCGTATACTGGTTGTCGGGCCAGCTGCAACAAATGACCAGGAACCGTCTTCGTGTTTTTTAACAACAGGTCCACAATGATAGATCATACTGTTTTCCAAAACAGGAACCAGCCAATCCGGCCAATTTTCATGGATATACTTATGAGCTGCATCTCTCGCCGTGACCATCAGGCCCGATATGGACACCTGGTCTCCCATTTTCAACTCTCGAATGGCATCTTCAGAGATTGGTAATTGCAACTTAATCATAGCTAACCTCCCCCTTGGTGTTCAAAATCATGCTATGACGACGATAAGCCCAGCACATATAGGCAATGGACACAAAAAATGAGGCCGGTAAGCGGTGGAGGGAGCCAATTTTAACCCCTAAAACCGTGGTTTCACCACCAAACCCCATAGGTCCGACACCAAGTGTATTCAGATCTTTTTTGAGTCGATCTTCCATTTCAGCAAGAGCTGAATCAGGATTTATGTCCGGAATCTTTCTAAACAACTGGTTCTTGGCGGCCATGTGGGAAGACATCCTGTCACCACCAATTCCTATCCCCAGAATTCCCGGTGCACAACCAAGTCCCTGAGCCTTGTTCACGGCATCGACGATCACCTTGTAGACACCATCCAGGTCGCGACCTGCGCCCAAACCAACATCAGGGAGCTTATATTGGGTGGATACATTCTCACAGCCCCCGCCTTTGAGCATCAGCTCGAACTCGATCGTGTTCTTATCCCACTCTTCATAATGGATGTACGGCTGGCCTTCGCCAATATTATTACCGGAATTCTTTCCAGTAATGCTATCTACTGCATTGGGCCTGAGATAGCTTTTTTCCACTGCTTCTGCAGTCGCCTCATGAATCAATGCAGTAAGCTTGCGCATTGAAACTCCTTCAGGAATGTGGACCATATAAATATTGGTCCCTGTATCCTGGCAGATAGGCGTCGATTCTTCGCGAGCCAATTCAATGTTTTTCAGGATCATGCCGAAAACACTTCGCGCTGAAGAAGCTTCCGGTTCGTTATCATGGGCAGCTTGAATGCTGTCGACAACATCCTGGGGTAAATCTGTTGCAGCTAAACGGAGCAACTCAAGTAGCTGATCCTTTAGCTTCGCAGCGTCATACTGAAACATAAGTCACCTCTAATTTATTTAACCTCCCAAACATCACCGGAAGCATATAACGACTCCAGTGTGCCTTCCCCCTTGATCCTGGTTACCTCCGCAATCTGGGAAACTAACATTTCATCATAGGTGGGTTCTTCGACTGCTCTAAGAACACCAAAAGGTGTCGGGGTACTTGCATCAAAGGTCATTTCCAAGAGCAGATTGGTTATGATCGCATTGGTTTCATCATGGACCAGGAGATCCTTCTCACTCCACTTATCACCCAGGGTAACCACTTTAGGATGATGATTCTCCATGATGATCCCTTTATCTCTATCTTTTCCAAAGATCATCGGTTCCCCGTGTACCACAAAAAGGGCATTATCCGGTCTGGTATCCTTCCCTTCAACATCTCCAAATTCTCCATCATTAAAAATGATACAATTTTGATAGACTTCTATGAATGAAGCGCCCTTGTGGGCCTGGGCCCTGGTAATGCTTTCCTGCAACCCTTGTGCATCAACATCAATGGCCCGGGCAATGAAGGTGGCGTTGGCACCCAGGGCAACAGCGCTCGGGTTGAAGGGTCGATCAATTGACCCGAAGGGAGACGATTTGGTCTTCTTGCCGAGGAGTGAGGTTGGTGAATACTGACCCTTGGTCAGACCATAGATACGGTTATTGAAGAGCATGATGTTCAGATCAATATTACGCCTTAAAACATGGATCATATGATTCCCACCGATAGAAAAACCATCACCATCTCCGGTGATAACCCAAACGGTGAGATCAGGATTCGCCAGTTTGACACCGGAAGCAATGGCCGGAGCCCGACCATGGATCGAATGAAATCCAAAGGTATCCATATAATAGGGGAAACGGCTTGAGCATCCGATCCCAGATATGAATGTATAATTCTCTTTGCGAATGCCAAGGCCTGGTAAGGTTTTCTGCATATTTGCCAAAACAGAATAATCACCGCAACCAGGGCACCACCGGACTTCATTCCCTGGGACGAAGTCTTTTCTTGTTAGATTTAGTTCTTCAACTTTGATTGTTTCACTCATCACACAATACCTTATCTATATTTGAATTCCCGGTGATTAACCGAGGATCTCATTAATTTTATCCTCAATCTCTGAGGATCGGAAGGGTTCACCCCTTACTTTATTCAATTGATGAACAGGTCTAAGCAACTCGGACCTCATAAATAGTGATAATTGACCCGTATTCACTTCGGGAATCAATATTTCATCAAAATTATCACAGACTGCCTTGAGGTCCGAGGGGAATGGATTTACCCAGCGGAGATGAATCTGACTTACCGATTGGCCTTTTGCACGCGCACGATCGACAGCAACATGGATGGCCCCATGTGTGCTTCCCCAGCCAATGATCAGTAATTTTCCTTTTTTATCTCCGTAGACTTCCAGAGGTGGAATTTCATTGGCAATATTGGCCACTTTCCTGGCCCTTATATCGGTCATTACCTGATGATTCTCAGGATCCTGGCTTACCATACCTGTGATATTTTCCTTTTCAAGACCACCAATTCGGTGTTCCAGACCAGCTGTACCGGGAATTGCCCAGGGCCGGGTCTCGTTCTCATCACGAGAGTAAGGCATAAATTTCTCATCACCATCTGCTGGTTTTGCTGGGTGATTCACCTTGATCTCAGGAAGATCTTTGGGATCAGGAATACGCCAGGGTCCTGATCCCTGCCCCAGATAACCATCTGTAAGCAAGATAACAGGTGTCATATATTTTATGGCAATACGGGCTGCTTCAAACGCACAATCAAAACAATCGGCAGGATCGGCAGCGGCAACAACAGGAATGGGTGCATCACTGTTTCGTCCCAGAACAGCCTGAAAGAGATCGGACTGTTCCATTTTTGTCGGCATTCCAGTACTGGGTCCGCCGCGCTGGACATTCACAATTACCAGCGGCAATTCAGTGATAATGGCCAAGCCGATGGCTTCTGTTTTCAATGCCATGCCAGGACCGGAGGTAGTGGTACAGGCCAGATCACCTGCGTAGGCAGCGCCAATTGCTGAAGCGATACCTGCAATTTCATCCTCTGCCTGGAATGTTTTTACACCGTGATTTCGCAGACTGGAAAGCGTATGCAGGATTTCGGAGGCCGGTGTGATGGGGTAGGATCCAAGGAATAGTTCCTTCCCGGCTTTTTTGGCGGCAGTGATAAGACCATAGGCTACGGCTACGTTCCCGGTGATGTTTCTATATTTTCCCTTGGGTAGATCTGCCTTCTCCACTGCATAACTTGTGGTGAAGATCTCTGTCGTCTCGCCATAGTTATACCCTGTCTTCATCGCAATAATATTTGCCTCTGCGATGGATGGATTTTTTGCGAATTTGTTGCGAAGCCAGTTTTCTGTAGGTTCAATGGGTCGATTATACATCCAGAACAACACACCCAGGGCAAACATATTCTTGGTTCGCTCAATGCCCTTTGAGCTCAGGTCGGAATTTTCCAGGGCCTTGCCAACCAGTTTTGACATTTCAATGGCATAGACCGTATAAGAGTCCAGGGTGCCATCTTCAAGAGGGTTTCCCTCCCATCCCGCCATCTTCAAGTTTTTATCATTGAAGGCGTTTGAATTAGCCAGGATATTCCCTCCTGGTTTCAGGTCACGGAGATGCACTTTCAAAGCAGCAGGATTCATAGCGACCAGGGTATCAGGCAGGTCACCTGGTGTGAAAACACGTTGAGATCCAAACATGAGCTGAAAAGCACTCACACCGGCCAGAGTTCCGGTTGGTGCACGGATTTCCGAGGGATAATTAGGGATTGTTTTTAGGTCATTTCCAACAATGGCTGTTGCTTCTGTGAATCGGGTACCTGTAAGCTGCATACCGTCACCGGAATCTCCGGCAAAACGGATGGTTGCTTCATTTACTCGAACTATTTTTTTCGTCATGAATACGAACTCCTGATGTACCTTTTTATTATTTTGGGGTAATATTGTTTTGCTTTATTTACAAATATCAGGCCCTGTCTTACAAGAACCATACATTCAACATCTGACGGGATAGGGTCGGTTTTTTGAAGCGGGTAAAGCCCTGAATCCTTAGACTCAAACATGATTGAAATTAACGACCTGGTTCACCTAAAACAAAGTGGAATGATTTGACAAGGCATTTATTTTTCACAAGTATTTAAATAGGCAACTATTGAGCCGTATGATCCATTTTTCATAACGATTTTGTTGGTTTTTTCTCCAGAGCAATCCTTCTCAAAAAGTATTTTTTGAGTTGATTCTGAGCTTCGCCAAAAACAGTGCGGGCCGGATAGTTACCATGTTTATTGGCTACGCCCGCTTTTACACCGGTAAGCAGTTCTATCCCCTCTGCAATTGTCTTAACCGACCAAATACTGAATTGGCCGGCTTCAACAGCAGTAATTATTTCTGACGTGCTCATCAAGTGATCGACATTTGATGCTGGGATGATCACTCCCTGATCCCCTGTCAGACCTCTCATTTTACACATATGAAAAAAGCCTTCAACTTTCTCGTTGACGCCACCAATGGCTTGGATCTCACCCCATTGGTTGACAGAACCAGTCACGGCTATCCCCTGCTTTATGGGAATCCTTGAAAGCGCTGAGAGAATAACGTAGATCTCTGTCGAGCTTGCACTGTCACCATCAATTCCACCATAGGATTGTTCAAAAGTCAGGGTGACCGTGACAGATAAAGGGAAATTTTGGGCGAAGGTCTGGCCCAGATAGCCATTGATGATTAAATTACCCTTATCAAAGGTTTTTCCAGATAGTTTGGCTTCCCGTTCAACAGATATGATCCCTGGTTCACCCATGTAGGTGGTTGCCGTGATGCGCGATGGTTTTCCAAATGAGTTATCACCAGTCGAGTAAACAGCCAACCCGTTGATCTGGCCCACCCGTTCACCCGCCACATCAATCATCACGGTTTCACTTTCAACATTTTCCCAGACCTTTTCTTCAAACAGACTGCCCCTGAATCGCTTTTCAGAGATTGCCCTTTGTACATCCCCAGATAATACCTGTCGGTGTTTTTGTTTTTTTGCCCAATAGGCTGACTCGTTGATAATTCCGACCAGAGATCCAAATTGCAGGGACAATTTTTCCTTGTCACCGGCCAGTCTTGAACTATGAACAATCACTTCAGAGCAGGCCTCCGGAGTAAAATGCGGTAATTTGCTCTGGCGACAGACCCGGGCAATAAACTGACATAACAGGCGTTCGTTCTCAGTACTACGGGTCGCCTCATAGTCAAAATCGGCTCGTACTTTGAAAGTCGTGTTAAAGGTCTCGTCAACTTCCTGAAGGTAGTGGAAATGATCAGACCGCCCCAGGATGATCACATTTATATCCAGGGGGATGGGTTCCGGTTTCAAGGATGTTGTTGATGAATAACCAAATTGTTCATTCACATCCTCAATTTGCAGGGATTTGGTCTTCAACGTCCTTTTCAAAGGCTCCCAGACATTCATGTTTTGCATCACCAACTGCATGTCAAGGATCAAAAAACCCCCATTTGCTTTTAATAGTGTGCCTGCCGTTATCATGGTAAAATCGCTATACCACCCACCCATGACCGCTTTCTTATCTATCCGGCCAAAAAGATTGTAATAGGAGGGGTTATTATCCACAATTACCGGCGCCCGTTTTTGGCGACAATTGTCAACAAGTAGATTTACCTGATATCTTCCCAACAGATTCTGCTGAAGCTGTTGCGGACTCATGCCATCAAATTCTGGTGGAACCTGTATCCCTATGAATTCCTGAACATGCTCAGCGATATCATCTCTCACATGTTCCAGGTATTGGACAATGCCCTTATGATCTGCATAATTCTCAAGCATTCGACCGATTCGATGCTCTACTGATTCCAGAGCGATCTTTTCCTGAAGACCCTCAACCACGTCCTCTCGCTCTTCTTCGAGCTCAGCCATTTCTCGCAGAGCCAGCCGTAATTGCTCCTGGATCAGTCCAATTCGCTCACTTATTTTGACCTGCTCTTCTTCAGACAGAGCAGCCAGGTTCTCTTCAGTCATTGGCTGTCCTTCCTTCAGAGGAATGGTCTGAAAGCCTTCCTGGCTCAAAATGAGCTGTATGCTTTGTTCAGCAGCCTGTGCTTGCAAACCAGTCAGGATTTCCTCTTTGCCTGTATCAAATTTGGCAGTAATCTCTTTTTTGCGCTTCGTATAGATCTCACCCTTGAAAACTTTTGGCAGGTCCGCACTCAGACTGGCGATAAGTCGTTTCATTTGCTTGCTGAATTTTTGGCCCTGACCCGGGGGTAGCCTGAAGACGTTTGGATGATACTCGTCAAGAAAATTAAAGACAATGATCAGGTCAGGGGGGGCTGGTTTGGAGGCTGCAAATTTTTCCACCAGATCTTTGACAATGGTGCTTTTTCCCGTACCCGGCAAGCCACCAACAAAAACATTGTACCCCGGTGCCAACATCTCAAGTCCAAAATTAAGTGCTCGAACCGCTCGCTCTTGGCCAATCACCTTATTGAGACTGGCGAGTTCAGCCGTCGATTTGAAATTTAAAGCTTTACCATTGGTTGTTTTGCATAGATCTGTTCTACTTAGTTTCTTCATCGTCACTTCCTGGTTTATTAGAGCCTGATCCCCATCCCAATACTTTCATTCAGGCAACTAATGTAGACAAATATCAGACATATTGTATACTAAGATGGATGAATGTTCAGTGGGACAGATTTGATCCAGGGACCAATTAATCTGATACTCTTTCACTATTGAGATTTGAAAAAAACCTACTCATGTCCCCTATGAAAGAATACATTTCTGCATAATTAGAGGGAAGTTTATGACAATTCAAGTACACACAGAAGCCTTCAATCCAGCCACAGGTAAATCCTTGGGCACCATCCCCCAAAACAGTGTCAAGGAGATCAAGGACTTTGTAAAAAGAATACGTATTGCCCAGGTTAAATGGTCCCGGCTTTCATTTTCAGAAAGGGGACTGCATTTGCGAAAGATGCAACGGCATCTGACAGAGCACGGTGAAGAATACGCGCAGGTGATCTCTCAGGACAACGGTAAAACGCTTGCCGATGCATACATGACCGAGGTGACATCTGCGATTGTGGCTTTCGATTATTATATCAAACATACCGCACGTGTTTTACGTCCCCGCCGCGTGAAAGGCTCTCATATTTTTTCCCTGTATACACGGAACAAGCTGCAGCATGTTCCCAGAGGGGTCATTGGAATTGTATCACCATGGAACTATCCCCTGGCTATTCCCATTCATGAAATTCTGATGGGGCTGATGGCAGGAAATGGGATCCTCTTTAAGGCCGCATCTGAAACTCAAATGGTTGGAGGTATTATTCAGAAGATCATTGATGCCGGAGAATTGCCCCAGGATCTGTTCATTCAAGTGAATTTGCCGGGGAGGGTAGCCGGTGATGCCATCCTGGAAGCCGGAATAGACAAGCTCTTTTTTACCGGCTCGGTTCCGGTGGGTAAACAGCTCATGAAAAAAGCCGCCGAGTCGTTAACGCCTATCTCTCTTGAACTGGGTGGAAATGACCCCATGATCATTTGCGCTGAAGCCAATTTAAAAAAGGCTGCCAATGGTGCCATCTGGGCAGGTCTGTCGAACTCAGGCCAGAGTTGTGCCGGAATTGAAAGAGTCTATGTCCATGAGGACGTCTATGAAGCATTTCTGGAAATCCTTAAAAAGAAAGTAAAGAAATTGAAGGCCGGAAATCCTGAGGTCAGCGGGAATCATATTGGTTCCATGACAACAGCCCGACAGCAGGCTACAGTACAGAAAATGATGGATGATGCTGTTCGTATGGGAGCAGAGGTATTGTCGACATCTCAGACCGATGGAAAGACAAGGCAAGCCATGGCGGCAACCATTCTAACCCATGTGACCCATGATATGGAAATCATGCGGGAAGAAACATTTGGCCCTGTGCTTGGAGTCATGTCCTTTCAAACAATTGACGAGGCCATCCGGCTGGCAAATGACTCTGATCTAGGTTTAACTGCATCGGTCTGGACCAGGAATCATCGAATGGGAAGGCAAATTGCTGACCAATTGCAGGCGGGAGTGGTCACGATAAATGATCATCTCATCACCCATGGTATTCCCAATTTACCCTGGGGCGGGTTCAAGAATAGCAGCGTAGGTAGAACGCATGGAGAAGCCGGGTTGTTGTCGATGACAGAATCCCGGGTGATCGTCAATAACTATCTTCCCTTAAATAAACAACCCCATTGGACCCCTGTTTCGGGCTTTGTTTATCGACGTTGGGTTGGTTTTGCCATGATCATTGGGGGCAATTTGAGTCAGAAACTCAAAGGGTTACTTAAGCTTATTTTTGGTTTCCGGAAGATCTGATCCCACTTACCCAGCCAAGAATCTCGACCCTAATCACAGATTGGTTTTGAAACGTCCCTGGGAGAAGCCTTAACACCAGCGTGGGACGACCTTACATGTCCTGTTTTCTTAATCTTTATTGTGATACATGGAATCAATCAAGGCCTTGAATTTTTCATTGATCTGCTTGCGCTTGAGCTTCAAGGTAGGCGTGATCTCTCCGGCATCCATGGTAAATGGCTTGGCGAGTAATCGGAATTTCTTAATGGTTTCGTATTGAGCCAATTTCTTGGAATGATGGTCGATACGCTCCCGGAAAAAATCGATCACATGGGGATGACTGACCAGTTCCTCATAATTCTGAAATTGTATCTTTCTCTTATGAGCCCAGGTCTCGAGACTTTCGAAGGCGGGGACTACCAAGGCACTGATGAAATTGCGCTTGTCACCGATGGCAATGATCTGATCTATGTAAAAATCTTTTCCCACCAGTGTTTCAATATTA
The DNA here is from genome assembly GCA_021734325.1 of Fidelibacterota bacterium. GTDB lineage: Bacteria > Fidelibacterota > UBA8477 > UBA8477 > JABMPR01 > JABMPR01. Next base: position 12,316 of record JAIPJF010000030.1, read on the forward strand.
AGAGGGGCAATGTTCTTGCCGCCTGAGGTGATGATAAGATCCTTGATCCTGTCCGTGATCTTGAGATATCCATCTTCATCAAACTCCCCAATATCTCCAGTATTGAACCAGCCATCCACAATCGCCTCAGCCGTCGCTTCGGGGTTGTTAAAATACCCTTTCATTACCTGGGGACCCTTCACCTGAATCTCACCTGTGTCTGCAATCCGAACCTCACAGTTGGGAACCAATTTGCCAACTGTACCAAATTTAAAATTATGGGGTGTATTATACGAGACCATGGGAGAGGTTTCTGTCAACCCATATCCCTGACAAATCAGAAGTCCACAGGCCAGAAAGAACTCTTCTATACTTTTTTCCAGGGGAGCACCTCCAGCTGAGAAGAAGTTTTTCTTCCCGCCCACTGCAGCTCGAACTTTGGAGAGGACCAAACGGTCAAAAAATTTATATCTGAGTTTCAAACCGGGTCCGATTGGTCGGTTTCTGAAAAAGAGATCATTATATTCTCCACCTACCTTCAGGGCCGTATTGAATAAATACTTCTTTATACCTGAAGCTGCCTCTTGGCTATTCATCACACTGGCATAAATCTTTTCATAGAGGCGCGGGACAGAGACCATGGCCGTTGGTTTGATCGCCTGCATGGTTTCAATTACCATCTTTGGGTCTTCCAGATAGGTATGAACTGCCCCTTTCAAATACACATAATAGGACCACATTCTTTCATATACATGACTTAATGGGAGGAAGCACAACGATGTGTCAGCACTACTCACCTCAAAATTTGCATCGACTGCCTCAAACTGATGAAACAGGTTTCCATGGGAGAGCATGACTCCCTTTGGGTTTCCGGTTGTACCGGAAGTATAAATAATCGTGGTAACATCATCCGTTTTGATCTGACCGGATCGTTGATCCATTTCAGAGACAAAGTTTTGCCAATCCGACACATTCATGAATTCATCAAAGGTGCTCGTGAAGCTCTGGTCGATTGACAGCTCTGCATCGTAGCTAATGACTTTCAGGGGTAATCCATCGGCATGAATAGACACGAGATTCTGATATTGAATGTCATTCCCACAAAAAATGATCTTGATTTTTGCATCATCAATGATGAACCGAGCCTGGTCCCGAGTGTTTGTTGCATAGATCGGGACAGATACGGCACCTGCCAGAATGCAGGCCAGGTCTGTGACTGCCCATTCGTAACGATTCGCAGAGTAAATACCAACCGTATCTCCCTTTTTTACATCAGCCTTGATCAGCGCACAGGCAAGACGCTTGATCTTTTCTCCGAATTCTCGATATGTGAGGGATTTCCATGATTCATCCGCTTTGTAACGCAGGGCCATGTTATCACCATATTCGGCGATTTTTATGTTGATCATCTGTCCAATATGGTCATAGTTCATTTGAGCTCCCCTCTTGATTTCTGGCCAAAACACAAACGGATGATAATAGAAGCTATTTCAGCCGGGAAAAGTAGATATTTTTGGATTCGGTTTTCGGCTGTCTTCCCTGATATTACAAGCTTCTATTTGCCCTGCTCTGAAATTTGAACTAGTTTGGAGCAACAATCTTGGCATGGAGTAACTATGACCCTTACGCGAAGACAGATTCTGCAGATGGTCGCTACCGGTGTGGCAGCGACACAGGTTCCCCTGGTGAGTGCTTCTGGAATATTTTCAAAATCCCCTCTCAAGCCCCCCAGACTGAATGCCGGTGACACGATCGGTCTGATAAATCCGGCCGGGGCAACCTTTTATACCGAGGATGTCCTCATTGCCAAAGAAACCATGGCTGCCTTGGGTTTAAAAACAAAGAGCGGCAAACATCTCATGGATCGTTACGGCGGTCTTGCTGGGAAGGATGCAGATCGTGCAGCCGATGTAAACGAGATGTTTCGTGATCCGGAGGTAGATGCAATCATCGCACTAAGAGGGGGATGGGGATGCAATCGGATTTTGGACCTTCTTGATTATCACAGCATCGCAAAGAACCCAAAAATCATTATGGGATACAGTGACATCACCAGCCTGTTGCTTGCCTTTAATGCAAAAACTTCCCTGGTTACCTTTCATGGTCCCGTAGGTATTTCCACCTGGAACAAATATTCTACCGACTATGTGAAAAGACTGCTTTTTGACGGCGAAATATTCACCCTGGAAAATCCCAAAGAGATCGGGGACAATCTGACCCAAACCAAGGACCGGATCGAGACCATTCATGGAGGTACGGCAACAGGACGCTTGTTGGGTGGAAATCTTTCCGTATTGGCAGCGATGATCGGATCAGATTATTTGCCGGATTTCAAGGATAATATCCTCTTTCTCGAGGATGTTGGCGAAGATGCCTACCGAATTGACCGCATGTTAACCCAGCTTAAACTATCCGGTGTACTTGAGAGCATTTCTGGTTTTGTTTTTGGGAAATGCAGCAAATGTGATTCAAGCGGAGAGATCGGAGACCTCACACTTGAGGAGATCTTTAATGACCATATCAAACCCCTGGGTATTCCAGCCTGGTATGGTTCAATGATCGGACATATCGAGGATAAATTCACGGTTCCCCTGGGCGTTGAAGCAAAAATTGATGCTCAAAAGGGTTCCATCACCCTTCTGGAATCAGCGGTCGTTTAATTATTCATTTGGAGGGGTCACTTTGACCAGGGTGACAAGTATCATTTGGGCGTAGAACGGTCAGGGTGTGATTTGCTATGCCAGACCAGCGGTTGCAGGGGCGATGTTGATACCAAAGCTTTGAGCTGCCAAAAGCCATTTTTCAGTGTCATCACCCTGGAAAACAAATGCAGGGTCACCTTCCTGGAACAACCAGTCTCCGTTCTCAAGTTCCCTTTCCAGCTGTCCCGCACCCCAGCCGGCATAGCCCAACATCATTTTATACCGCTGGGGGCCAATTCCGGCGTGAATGGCATCGATAATTGTGTGATTGCTTGTGAGGGAAAAGTCAGCATTGATGGGAAGCGTGTCCTCGTTCCTGAATTCAGAACTATGCAGCAGGAATCCACTTTCCAACTCGACTGGACCACCAAAATATATGGGTGAGATCACATCCCGAATCGCCTCGTCGTTGATGATCAGGGTGGGAAAAATCTTCTTTATTGAGGTGTCTTCAAATGATTTATTCACAATAAGGCCCATGGCTCCCTTCTCATCGTGATCACAAATAAATACCAGCGAGCGGGCAAAATATGGATCCGTCAGGTGGGGCATGGAGATCAGGATGTGGCCAATCATTGATGACATGATAAAAGGTAGGGAATATTTCCTTTAATTGCTATTATCGAAATGGGTTAATAGAAAAATTAATCAATCAGGCCAGGATTCAAATCCCGGCCTGATTGATGCACTGCGATATTTATTTTAAAGGGGTCAAGTGTAATTGCTGCACTTCGACCAGATCCTCCCGATTCAGATGCATATCCACATATTTGCCAGCAAGCCAGATGTCAACGAAGTCAGTGTAATGATCCTGGAGGGGCATGCCAACCTGGCCCGATGCATTCGCCATCCAGCTTTTTGATGGATCAGACATGTCGATAATCAAGCGCATGGATGCAGTCATCTCAGCCATATAGGCCTGGTCGAAATTATGTGTCCCCCGATTGACTGTTTCACCATCACCACCGAAGGGAAAGGGACCATAATTGAAGAACTTCTTGATCAAACCGCCTTTGGCTTCAAAGGGATGATGAAAGGTGATCGTATGGATCTCACCCCAATTCCACTGCATATAGTCCTCTGATCCGAATTTCTCAGCAAGACTGACCAGAGCCATTTGGAAGGCTTCCCTGAGAAGATCATCCCGGGTTTCGACTCCTTCTGTATCGATCTTATCAAACCAGGTGTTGAAATTGTCCTCCAACAATAAGACCCAGCGATTTTGCCAAATGTACCAGGTACCCAGATATTCTTCCGCCAGCTTATCACCCAACTCATCAGACCAGATCAATCTCAGAAAGGTTTCCATGGTTTCGTGATATACCGACCCCTCAAACCCATTCTCATCCAGCACGTGATCCCACACCAGCATGGCATCCCGCAGCGCTAAATATTCATCCGGGATGATCGGTATCAGATAATCGAGAAAGACCGAAGCCAGGTAGGATTCTCTATCGAATTGAATGCTGGCCATATCTCGCATGGAGAGTTTTTCCTTTGCATTTAGCAGGTCCCGGATACGTCGGGTTCTATATTCCGGTGCATACACACCTGGCATGGGATAGGGGTAGTCCTTTCCGTAGGGTTCAGCATTGGCAGTAACGATCATACCACCTGGAGGATTGTACAAATGGGGCATGTCCTCGAAAGGAATGAACCCGTCCCAATCATAGTCTCCACTATGCCCTGGTACGGGGAATACTCCTGATCCCTTTTTTCTGATCGGAACTTTTCCTGCACCATAATAGCCAATATTTCCGGCAGTATCAGCAAAGACAAAATTCTGGGGCGCTGTAGAAAAATGTGAAAGCGCCGCCGTGAATTCACCCCAATCCCGGGCACGGTTCAAGCGATAGAAGGCCTCTAATTCAGTATTAAAAAGATGTCCTGTCCAGGCCAGAGCCAGTACTTCTTCATCATCCTTGACTACTGGGCCATGGATGGATTTCAAGATCTCAAGTTCCTCATATCGGAAACCATCTTCAGCATCGCTATCTTTGATTCGAATAATTTCAGGAATTATCTCAAAATCCTGCCACTCCCCCTGATAAAGGTATTGATAGGGATTATCGGGATTGACTTCTTCGATAAACAGATCCTGAACATCAGGACCCATGTTGGTGATGCCCCAGGAAATATGTCTGTTGTTGCCGATAAGGGTCGTTGGTAATCCCGGGAAAAAGCCACCGGCAACATCCAGCGCAGGCGCCTGGAGATGGGCAAAATACCAGGGTCCTGGTAAGCGCGAACCATGGAGATGGGGATCACTGGCCAATAGGGGCATTCCAGATTCTGATCTACTGCCTGAGACCACCCAGTTGTTGCTGCCTCCATTTGAACCCAGGATCGCTCTGATTTGTTTTGCCTGGGAAATGAGCTCTGTATCAGCGAGGCTGGAACTACCAAATTCTTCCAGGATTTTTAGATGCTCTGCTGAATAGTATGGGAACAATTCTGCTGTCTTCTCAAATCCAGTTTTTTGAATCAACTGGCGGTAAATAAGCTCCATATCGTAATTGTATGAAAGCTGCCAGCTCTGAAGTTTTGTGATCGCAAATATATCCGAAACAGTCCATAATTCCGGACTATGCCCCAGCAGTCTGAATTCAATGGGCAAGTCTGGGTCTGATTTGATAAAGCTGTTGATACCATCTAAAAAGTGGGTGATCATCATCTTTATTTGAGGCGGATTTTTTTTGAATATCTCATTTGCATCTCGTGGACGGAGCATGATCCGTCTCAGAAAACGATCTGATTTAAGCATGCTCTCACCCAATATTTCACTGAGACTTCCATTGGCTGCAGCTCGCAAGAATTCCATTTGGAATAGTCTATCCTGTGCCATGGCATAGCCCAGGGCAAAATAGGCATCTCCTTCTGACTCAGCAAAAATGTGGGGGATACCTATCTGATCACGTTGGATGGAAACAGTTTGTTCAACACCTTTCAGCGTAATCGAACCCTCGTGATCGGGAATACCAATTCGCAAATAATGGTTTAGGAACCAGGCGCCAAAAAGAATTAATATGATAACGATAATGGTTATTTTTTGCGTCATAACTTCCCCCTTCAACAATCTTTCTATTCTGCGAACAGCTTGGTTTGGGTCTGGCACACAGGTGTTATTTGCCCAACACCTTGGCCACATTCTCCGCCAGGGAGAGATAGGTGGTCAGTTTTCCTCCGAACACATGGAGCAGTCTGGTTTCCCCTTTGGTATGAAGATCAAGCTTATATTCCCGACTCACGTCAGATAACTCACCTATTCTTCTCACCAATGGGCGAACGCCAATATAGATATCCCTTACATCTTCTCTCAGGAATTGGTGCTCTGTTTTTAAATAGGCATTCACCTGGTCGAGCAAGTACTGGATATCCTCTTCCTGGGCGTGGACATCTTCCATTAAACAGTTCTCTTCCCGTTCGGTCGTTCCAATGATGGTTTGATCGTTTTCCGGTTCCGGAATAATAAAAAAGATGCGTTTCTCGCGGGTTTGCATAAACATGAGCTCCGGAACAATGAGTCCCTCAAAAATCAAATGTATGCCACTGACCTTGCGGATCTGAAACTTGGCTGGAAGGTTAAATTTTTCATTGACCTCATCCATCCAGGGACCGGTGGCATTCACCAGGACGGGAGCCGAAAACCCACCTGCTGATGATTGCATGATAAATGAGGAATCAGTCCATTCCAGCTTTTCAATTTCACAATGAACAATGACCCTGCCTCCGAGATCTTGAAAATCATCAGCAACCCTGCGGGTCAATTCCCTATCATGGGTTTTTGCATCCACATAGGAGAGTACCGATCGTAGGTCTTCTCTGCAAAAAGCCTTAAAGCGGGCTAAAAAATCCTCTTTGTTCTCTTTTCTGGATCGCCCAGCTAAACGGGAACCGGATAATACATCATAAAGCCAGAGACCTATGCGAATCATCCATCCCGGTCGCGGACTGCTTTTATAGATGGGCAGGAAGAAACGTTTATACGCTACCAGGTCCGGATATTTTTCCACCAGTCGTTGTCGATCATGAAGAGACTCATAGACCAGGTGGAGTTGACCTGTTTCCAGATAGCGCAAACCTCCATGTATTAGTCGGGATGACTTTGATGATGTCCCCTGACCAACACCACTTTTATCCAGGAGGAGAACCTGTTTTCCATTCGAGACCAGTTTTTCTGCAATTCCGCAGCCGTTGATACCAGCACCGAGGACAATCACATCATAATTTTGCATGGTTCAAAGATAAGCGAAAACCGGATTTTTTTAATGTCTTTCTCAGGGGGTTTCCACAAGTTTAAGGAGACGATAAAAAATTCTGTCTGGTCCCGGATAAAAATATTTGGTTTTTCGAAGATTCGAGATCCTGCATTCCCCCTTTCAGTCATCACTCAGGAAGACGAAGGGATGATTGCATTGGCAAAAAAACTTTTTGGAGTCTTTCTGAGACGAGTGAAACGAGGCGAAGAATCTCTGACTTTTCCTGGGTAAAATTTGTGGTTGGCCGAAGATCCGAGATCCTTCGCTTCTCCTTTCGGTCGTCATTCAGGAAGACGGCAGGACTATCTATGAAAACAAGGGCCACCAGAAGAGGGCGATTACTGTGAGCGACAGTATTGACATGAGGGCCATCTTCCAACCTGCTTTTAAAAAATCCGGTGCTTTTACCAATCCGCTTGAATAGATAATGGTACAAGCCGGAGCCGCCACGGCAGTAAAATACCCGAATGCTGATGCGATCACTGACGCCAGTCCCAACAAAATTGGATCTCCCCCCAGATTCAAAACAATAGGACCGGCCACGGCCACTGTGGCAGAAGGACTGATCAGGTTGGCCATTCCGACACTCAGACCCACGGAAAGAATCGCCCGCACCCAATCCAGATTGGGAAGTAAACTGCCCAGGATGCTCACACTGCCTTCCGCCAGCCAGATCGCCGCTCCAGTATTCTTCATTTGTACGCCAATGGAAATAGTTGAGGCAAAAAGTAAAACCACCCCCCAATTCACTCCGGCGCTGATTTCTTTCCATTGGACCAGTCCCGTGACCATGAACAAAAATACACCGATCAAAGCGATGGTGCCCATTCCCAGCTGCTCCCCGAAGAACACCCAGCCCAGCAGCATCAGCGCCAGCAGAACAAGGGTCAAACCCTGGGCAGGACTTATTTTGCCATCTCGTCGCACCTCCACCAGCAGATGCCGGACAGCTGAGTCCATGTGCTGCTGTTCCGGCGGGAATGTTTTCAGGATGATCCACACGCTGAATGGGATTTCCAGGAGCACCATGGGATAGACCCGCCTGATCCATCCCAGGTAGCTGAGACTGGTGAAAGCAAATTCCTGCCAGTAATTCATCATGATGACGTTGCGGGGCCCCCCACTGGGCGTGCCTATGGAACCCACGTTAGCGCCATAGGCGATGGCAAAAAGCAGAGCCGCCGACAGGGCGACGAGCCCCTTCCCGCGGTCAGGGCTGAAGCGAATCAGGGTCAATGCCACCGGCAGCAGGATGGCCGTAACCAGATGGGGACCGATCACGCTGGATAGCAGGGCTGCAGTAAGGGTGAACCCGGCCACAATCCGCCAGGTGCGATTCCCAGTGAGGCTCACCAGAAAAAGAGCCAGACGCTTATCCAGACCCTGGCTGACAATGGCCACAGCCAGCATCAGGGAGCCCATCATGAAGAAAACCGCATCACTCATGAAATAGCCCCCTACCTCATTGGGTGTACTTCCCCCAATTATCACTTGCCAGAAAATCACCTGGAGGGCAATGGCCGGAAGGGGTATGGGTTCTTTCAGAATCATGATCAGGGTCATCAACATGATGATGAGAATATGATAGGCTTCCAAACTGAGGGATTGAGGGTGGGGAACAAAAAAATACAGGATGGCTCCTACTGCCAGAGCAATCAGGAGCCAACGTTTCTGCTGAACCCAGAAAATCATTTCGGCGGATATAAACAAAATGACGGGGCTTTATCGAACAATAAGAATCGGGACGTCAGTTTGTTCCAGAGTCTTGATCGGCTTGGATCCAAACAGTAGCTGCTTTACCGGGTTCAAAGTGGATGCGCCCATGATTACAAAATGATTGTCAGCGGCAAATTCAACGAAGGTCCGGACTGGATCTCCGGTTAGAAAGAATTGCTCGACTTCAATCCCTTTATCGTCAAAATATTTTTTTGCCGTTGCCGCGGCACCCATATAGCCTTCACCAAAGCGCTTTGTCTTTGACACAGTCAGGGTCCGGACGGGCCAGCCAAGCTTTTCGGCTATGAGTGCACCCCATTTTACCGACTTTGAGGTGGCAGATGAATCATCAACCAGGAGCAGCAATTTATATTTTACACGCGGATTGAATTTTTGCAGAACAAAAATGGATGAAGGAAGATATTGAATCAGGGAATGAGCTAAATGGCGTTTGTTCTGGCTACCACCTATGATGGCAAGATCATAGCCTTCGAGTTGAATTTCTTTTCGAAGCTCGTTTACCAGTTCTCCTTCTCTAAGAATTAGCTCAACACGGCTCCCGTCTTCATTAGGCAGAATCACCAACACCCGACCATCCTCTTCATACACATGGTCTGGATTGAATTGAATTTTTGCCAGATCCCTGTTTTCAGGATTTAACTTTTTTAATTCCTTCAGTGCCCATTCCAGAACTTCCAGCCCGGGGTGAATGATATTCCAGTTGTCAAGATTGTGACGTGTGAGATTGACAGAACTCCCGTGAAATTCACTGGCTTTTTCACCAACATAAACAACACCCAGACTGGCGTCAAATACTGAAGCAATCAAAGACCCCATTTTCAGGGTGGGTTTGGAGTATTCTACGCTACTGACTGCAGTGAGAAACTTGAGGGCCTTGGTTTCGATTTTAGTAGGTTTTTTTTTCATAGCATTGGCCACCATATTAAGGATAATAAAAGCAGGCTTACAACAGATAAAACACCCATTTTCCACCCTGCTCGCAGGAAATCTTTGGATTTAACCAGCCCACTGGAATAGATGATCGTACATGCGGGAGCGGCGACGGCAGTAAAATAGCCAAAGGCTGACGCAATGGCGGTCATAAAGCCAATAAGTATTGGGTCACCACCCAGATCCAGAACGATCGGTCCCACAACTGCAACTGTCGCTGAGCTGCTCAAAACATTCGACATGGCTCCGGTCAACAGGACGGAGACACTCCCCTGAAGCATCGTCGGACTTTCAATCACCCTGCCCAGATTAGTGATGATTATATGGGCAACCCATTCAGCAGCTCCTGTATCATACATCTGGATTCCAATTGAAATCGCAGAACCAAATAGCAGTATAACGCCCCAGTTGGTTTTCCGGTTCAACTCACGCCATTCCACCAAACCAAAAGCCAGATACAAGAACACACCGAGGAGTGCAATAATGCCAAGACCAAAGGCCTCGCTGAGAAAAACCCACCCCAGAAAGACCAGAATGAATAGAAAGATGGCCAACCATTCCCGTCCCTTCATTTTTCCTGCGCGAGCAACATCGATGATCAATTTTCTAACGGCGCTATCCAGATTGGTTTGCTCAGGTCTAAAGGTCCAAAGGAGGATCAGAACGGTGATCGGGATCTCGATGATCACCATGGGATATACATATTTCATCCACTCCAGATATGAAACAGAGCCAGCACCGAATTCTGACCAATAGTTCATCATGATTACATTCCGACCACCACCTGAGGGGGTACCAATTGAACCGATGGTGGCACCGTACGCGATGGAGAACAACAAGGCTGCCGTTAATCCTGCAACTTTCCGTGGATCCTTGTGGGCATAGCGTACCAATGTCAGGCCAACCGGCATCATCATCGCAGCCACAGTATGCTCTCCGATAAATGAAGACAGAATGGCTGAGATGGCAGTAAACCCGGCGATAATACGCCACGTCTTATGCCCTGTCAGTTTAATGATACCCAGAGCCAGGCGTTTATCAAGGCCCTGACTGACAATTGCCACAGCGAGCATAAGGGAACCCATAATAAAGAAAACGGCATCATTCATGAAGGAGGAAGCCACATTATTGGCCGTATCCAGACCCCAAACTACCTGCATAAAAAGCATAAACATGGCAATTGCCGGCAACGGGAGCGGTTCAGTAATAATAAGGATGAGGGCCATGGAGATGATGATGAGGGCATGGTATCCCGCCAGATTCAAATCAGGTGGAGGGGATACCCACTGATACATTACCAGACCATAAAGCAGGGTAAACAAAAACCACTTTTTCTGCCTGACCCAAAACAGGATATCAATGTAAATATTCAATGCCCACCCCTACTTCTCTGGGAATTTTCTCATGTGGTGGGAATATGAATGAGAATCAGCTAGAATAAAACAACTTCTGGGAGCTGCTTCCTCGTCAGGACTGACCTTGATTTATGCTTGAGTAAAACTAGCTTCAATCATGATGTCAGGTCTTCTTTATATAGAATATATATTCCCCTGAATCCTCAGCATGGCCCAGCATTTCATTGCCCGTTCGTCTGGCCCATGCGTTCATATCATTTATTGAACCAGGATCGCTTGCGATCAATTTCAGGGTCTGACCTGTTGACATTGTGTCAATTTGTTTTTTTGTTTTGACCACGGGAAGAGGGCAATTCAAACCCCTGCAATCTAATTCCCGGTCAAATTCAAAATCATTCATGCTACTTCCTTAATATTCACTAAATAAATAAAGATATGTCGGAATCAGCGGCAAATTCCAGAAAGGTGGCCGCCCCGCCAACATCTATGCCGTCAATAAATTGAGACGTCTTAAAACCAAAAACATCCATCGTCATTTGGCAGGCTATCAGTTTTACTCCCGATTCCACACATATATCCCGCAATTCATCTATGCTGGCCACTCCTTTTTTGGCAAAACTCTTTTTCATAAAGGCAGTGGCCATTGTCTCATACCCAGGGATATTATTTGCCAAAATATTCGGGATGGGCCACTCAATATTCTGCAGCTCCTTTGTACCAATTGGCAGTTTCATTGGCATGGCCGGATTTGTTTGAGGAGCCACTTTTGCTTCTATTTTTTTATTGAGCAGGGTTAATCCATAAAAAGTAAAAAACACACCTACTTCCATATCCATGGCCGCTGCAGTGGATGCAAGCAGGAAGGGTGGATATGCCCAATCCAGCGTTCCCTTGGATGCAATGATAGCCAGGCGTTTTGGCTTTTTCTCATTCATATATTTCCTTTTCATTCCATGACCTTGTCACCATTTCTGCTGACAAAATTTGGAAGTGATATCGATTATTCTTGTTCATAAAAAAGCATATTCCTATTATGACGAATATAGTCATCTTATAAACACTTTCACAACACCTCATGGATAAAATGTTTCTAGTATCAAGTACGTCATCCAGCAGACATTTATGGCAATTGATTTTGTATCCCAACAGGTTAGTTTCTGCCGTGCTTGATAAGTCAAATTATAGCAACCCATTTGCACCTCAGAGTGTGCTCAATTTTATAAATTCCAGGAGTTCCAATGGCGACTAAAACACAATCTTTGAATACATTCAACACCCGATCTATTTTGGATCTTAATGGTCAGGCTCACGAGTATTTTGCTCTTTCAAAACTAGAAGCTGACGACAAACTCAAGCAGCTGCCAATTGCACATAAAATTCTTTTGGAGAACATGCTTCGCTTTGAGGATGATGTTACGGTTTCGCGTAAGGATGTCGAGGCCATTTTGAACTGGGATGCCAAGGCGGATCCCAATCATGAAATCCAGCTACGTCCCAGTCGGGTGCTTTTGCAGGATTTTACCGGGGTTCCTGCCGTAGTTGATTTGGCTGTCATGCGTGATACAATGACCGACCTGGGTGGGGATCCAGAGAAAATTAATCCTCTCCAACCAGCCGATCTGGTCATCGATCACTCCGTCCAGGTAGATAAGTTTGGCTCCAAGTCGGCCTTCCTGGAAAATGCCAATATTGAAATGGATCGAAACCGTGAGCGCTATGGTTTTCTCCGCTGGGGACAGGATGCCTTTGAGAATTTTAATGTGGTTCCACCTGATACGGGTATCATCCACCAGATAAATTTGGAATATCTTGCCCAAGTCGTTTTCAAAAAAACAAGCGATAACGGTATTCAGATCTACCCTGATTCTCTCGTTGGAACTGATTCTCATACAACCATGATCAATGGCCTGGGAGTCATGGGCTGGGGTGTCGGTGGAATTGAAGCTGAAGCAGCCATGCTGGGACAACCCATCTCCATGTTGATCCCACAGGTTGTGGGATTCAAACTTACCGGGAAGATGGCTGAAGGAACGACTGCGACAGATCTCGTTCTCACCGTCGTCCAAATGCTTCGGGAAGAAGGCGTCGTTGGAAAATTTGTTGAATTCTATGGAGCTGGGATCGCCCACCTGAGCCTTGAAGACCAGGCTACCATAGCGAACATGGCTCCTGAATATGGCGCCACCATGGGCTTCTTCCCTGTAAATGATGCCACCCTTGCCTACCTGCGCTTTAGCGGTCGGGATGAGGACCAGGTTCAGCTGGTAGAAGCCTATACAAAAGCACAGGGCATGTTTTACGAAGCCGGCGTTGATACTGCCGTCTACTCTGCAAACCTGGAGTTGGATATGAGCACCGTCGTTCCATCCATCTCTGGACCCAAAAGACCCCAGGACCGGATTGAACTCAAAAACTCGAAGACAACATGGCTAAATGATCTTGAGACCTTAAAAGGGAACAGCAAGGGCTCTGTCCCTGTAGAAAATGAAAATTACACCCTAAAGGATGGAGATGTTGTCATTGCAGCCATTACCTCCTGTACCAACACCTCCAATCCAAGTGTTCTGGTCGGAGCTGGTCTCCTGGCCAAGCGGGCTGTCGAATTCGGACTGCAGATCAAACCCTGGGTCAAACCCAGTCTTGCTCCCGGCTCGAAAGTGGTAACTGAATACTTGAATGCAGCGGGTCTAACACCCTATCTGGATCAATTGAAGTTCAATCTGGTCGGCTATGGCTGCACCACCTGCATCGGAAATAGCGGCCCTTTGCCTGCACCCATTGCTGAAGCTGTTGAAACGGGGGATCTGGTCGTGACTTCAGTCCTTTCTGGAAATCGTAACTTTGAAGGCCGGGTTAACCCGCACGTGAAAGCCAATTATCTTGCATCACCGCCTCTGGTTGTCGCCTATGCTCTGGCTGGCACCATGAATATCGATCTATATCGCGAAGCACTCGGGACAGATAAGCATGGCAGGGATGTTTACCTGAAAGATCTATGGCCATCCTCCAAAGAAATCGCTGATGCAGTGGCGCAGGCGGTCAAACCGGAACAATTCAAATCCAAATATGCTGACGTGTTTAGTGGCGATGAAGCCTGGCAAAAACTGGAAATCCCAACGGGGAACACCTTCGACTGGGATCCTGATTCAACCTATATCCGTAAACCCTCATTTTTTGAAGGGATGAGTCGTGAATCCAGCGAGCTGAATGATATTCATAATGCGCGGGTATTGGCTTTACTGGGAAATTCCGTGACCACAGATCACATTTCACCTGCTGGAGCATTCAAACCTGACACACCTGCTGGGAAGTATTTGATCGCCCACGGCACTGAGCTAAAGGATTTTAATTCCTATGGCAGCCGCCGCGGAAATCATGAGGTTATGATGCGCGGTACCTTCGCAAACATTCGCCTCAGGAATCTTCTTGCTCCGGGAACTGAGGGCGGTTTCACCAAAAAACTCCCTGAAGGGGAAGTGACTACCATTTTTGACGGTGCAATGGCATACAAGGCTGAGGGCACACCCTTGGTGGTCATTGCTGGAAAAGAATACGGAACCGGATCAAGTCGTGATTGGGCCGCAAAAGGCACCTACCTGCTGGGAGTAAAAGCTGTTATTGCAGAGAGCTTTGAACGCATCCATCGCAGTAATCTGATTGGGATGGGTGTACTCCCCCTCCAATTCAAAACAGGTGAAGGTCGCGAGAGTTTACATCTGACCGGTGAAGAATCGTTTTCAATCATGGGTATCAGTCATGGACTCAAACCAGCTAAACTGCTGACGATCTCTGCCAAAAGGCTTGATGGGAGTGAATTCTCTTTCGAAGTACTCACCCGCATTGATACCCTGAACGAGTTGGAATATTATCGTCATGGCGGCATTCTTCAGTACGTGATGCGGTCGCTTCTGGATTAATCCGTACATAGATCTGGAAAAAACAAAGAAGCCACCGAACAAGGTGGCTTCTTTTTTCATCCAGACTTGAATGAAACCCGAACTTTTATTTTTCCATCCACTTTACTGCATGGTTAAAGACATCGGCCTTCACACCATGATGACCCTCAAACTCCATATATGAGACATCATAGCCCTTCGCTTTGAATAATTCATGGATCTTTCTGGCTTCTTCAACCTTTATGGCAGCATCATCAATGCCGTGGGCAATATAGATACGGACATCTTTCCCTGTATCAAGGTCAGATTCTTTCAGCATGGACAGCTTATCCTTCAAATTCATGAGGTACCCACTAAACCCGATAACCCCATTAATCACTTTTGGATTCCTTATGCCGATAGAATAGGCAAAAACAGCTCCCTGGGAAAAGCCCATGAGGTATACCTCTGAAATTTGATACTCTGATGACACTTTCTCGATGACATTCAAGATGTATTTTTCGACTGCGAGATCTGCATCCAGCATGGGCTTGGCATCAACATTCTTCAATGCCCAGCTTCTCTGATACCATTGGGGACCGACATTGAGCGAGAGGGGATATTGTCCTTCTGGACAGATGTAGATCAACTCTGGTTTTTCCAGAACATCATAAAGAGCCACAAATCCATCTGCATTGCCACCATTTCCGTGCATTCCTATCAACAGAGGGTAACTCTTTGTTCTATCAAAATCCTTTGGAAGGCGAATACGATATGGGAGTAGCGATTCCGCCTTCACATATCGTAAATCTCCGATCGATTCAAAGTTTTGCTCTATTCTGGCAACCGTCTCTTTAAAATGCGGATCATCCCGGATCAGATCGAAGTCCGGATCTTTGCGCA
The DNA here is from genome assembly GCA_021734325.1 of Fidelibacterota bacterium. GTDB lineage: Bacteria > Fidelibacterota > UBA8477 > UBA8477 > JABMPR01 > JABMPR01. The sequence continues at coordinate 28,056 of JAIPJF010000030.1, forward strand.
ATATGTCAATATTTCGAAATCCGGTTGCATAGGCGCTGCTGACATAATCCGAGGCAAGGGCTTCGTTCCCCTGCAGGGCATAACAACATGCCAGATTATATGCCACTGTAAAATCATCCTGATTATGCATGAGTACCTGCTGGTAAAATTGGGCAGCTCCCTCATAATCCTTTTTTTGATATGCCTCCTGAGCCTGACGTCTAAGCGTCAGGATGTCCGCCTTTTTGTGTGTCACTTCGCTCTTAACAGCCAGCGATGAACAGTTCATGACTATCAGGGCAAGCGACAGGGTTGTAATAATTCTGATTATTTTCTTTGATCGATCATTCATAATTCCTCCCAGGGATATCATAGACACAGTTTAGCATCAATCATATACCTGAGAATAAATCTTCTTTCAGTGGTAGTGTGAATCGCCGAGCGGACATCAGGAATTTGCAGCTACTTTGCCAGCAGCAATTTTTTTGCGACTCTTATCCCTTCCGCCTCCAGTTGAATCAGATAAATTCCACTGGGGATTTTATTCCCAAGTTTATTGATATCCATCCGAATACTGTGTTTCCCGCCTGCCTGGAATTCCCGGACTAATTCCGCTACTTCCTGACCCTGCATATTGTAGATGGTCAATTGCACCATGGTATCGAAGGGTATCTCATAGTTGATCAAAGTGCTCGGGTTGAAGGGGTTCGGGTAATTATTGCTCAGCTTGTATCCAAATCCGGAATCCTTTCCGAAATCCCCCTGAATACCTGTCAGCTCTCCTGACACTGAGACCAGCTCCTCGAATACCATCGAGCTCGTATCCGATTCGGCGATGACTTTAAGACAAATGGAATACATACCTGACTTGGTATAGGTGAAGTCCGGGTTCTCAGCTCTGGAGTCGACATTACCATCATTGTCCAGATCCCATTCAAACTCCAGTATCGAAACTGGTACTGTAGACGGATCGATCGAAAACTGCACCGTCAGTGGTGCATTTCCGGATTTCGGTTCCACTGTTAGCGCGGGGATCAGTTTCAGGCTCTCAATGATTCCAGCATCCACCCAATAGATGTCTGAATTTCGGGTAAAGAAGAGACATTTGCCATCAGGTGAGACACTGGCCATTGCCTGAGATTCACCGGAATTCACTTCCGGACCCAAGCTCTTTCCCTTTGTCCATGACCCATCTGGCTTTTTATAGCTAATGAAGATGTCCGTTAATCCTGGTCCTCTCTCCTGTCCATCGAACAGGAGATAACGTTCATCTGGATCGATAAAACTGTGAGCTGTCAGTGGTAAAAAATTAATCTCAGGACCTAGCAGTACCGGTTGCTGGTATATTCCATCCTGGAGCCTGGAACAATAAATACCCTCCAGCCCGGTAAAATAGAAATCCCCGGAATTTGAGATGGAAGGATACATGACCATCCTTTCGAAGAAGGGCGAGCCTAGCAGGATCGGCTCTGACCAACTGTTATCGAGTTTTTCTATATACCATATATGCATATTCCCAGGAGGAGTCTGTGCATCCGGAGCCCTTCTGGAGCCATAATATACCCGGGTTCCATCTGGAGAAACGTAGGGCTCGAATTCATAATAGTCGCTGGAAAAACTGGCGCGTACGGGGATACTCCAGGAGCCTGCCTGATTATTACTGACCATGATTTGCGCGATCCCCTCTGGAAAAGGACCTCTGCGGGTAAAATAGTATTCGCTGAAATCTGGAGTGAAGGTGCCGGCAAACTCTGCATATTCTGTGGAAACGATGCCTGGCGCAAAGATTTCAGGAACTGGTCCGGGACTGGAATATCCGAAATAATTACCTGATTCGAATGTCTGAGCCAGAGTTGAACCCAGCATCATCATGATGGTGAAAATTAAGCTATGCATTGAAATGTTTTGGTTTTTAACTCTATACCCCCATTCTATTTCTCACTTCTATTTTGATATTAGTAATTTGATGTTCCTGTAAAGATCGGCTGTTTGAAGTCTGCACAGGTAGATTCCCGAGGGGACAGATACGCCGGAATAATCGGTCCCATTCCAGACAACATGATGTTCTCCTGAATGATGGACTCCGCTTATCAACGTTTTCACCGGCTTCCCATTCAGGTCGTAAATTTGGATACTGGTGAAACCAGCTTCGGGTATTTCATAATCAATGACCGTCCCCTCATTAAAAGGATTTGGGAAGTTCTGGATACCTGGTTCAATGATGTCAGGTTTGACGTCTGGTATCTCCTCGATAGGAGTCACATTGGTGAAGGGAGCCGGAGGAAGACTGATTATTTGAACCGGTGTTGCACTCGCCAGATCTGAACTCAGGGTGAAATCGGGCAAACCATCGATATGGATATCATAATTCTTGCGTGATAAACCATCCTTAGATTCCAGGTAATCCAGGAAGTCTCGCTTATAACTGACTGTCCAATAATGCATGGGGATAATGTGACGTGGTTTCAGCAGGTTTATGAATTCTTCTGCCTGTGGTATGAACTGGTCCACGCCCTCGATGGTCATGAGCAACATATCAAACTGTTCCGGAAAGATATCTTTAAGATGCTGTTGGGTTTCCAGTGACGCGATATTCAGGATTTCAGCCTGGGCGTCACTTAAATGACAAATGGTGATATCTTCATACTCAAAAACAAAGGCTGTGCTGGACGGTGTGCCCACAGCATACTCACAGACACGGACAGGTCTGATCAAGAGACCGTCAATATCCAGGCTGTCCATATTTTCCAGTTGATAAGAAAAGCCTTCAGGTCTTCGGCTGAGATCGTAATGATCCTGATGTTGATGAGAATAGGTGATTACCGTGGGCACAAAATCGCCCAAATCATAGATGGGACTTGCCAGACCCCAGCTGTTTGAGGTGCCAAAATCAGTGAGAACACTCACCCCATTGTCAAATTGAAGAATAAATGAAGCATGCCCCAGGTAGTGAATATCTACTTGCGCTCCATGTGTAATTGGGACAAGTGATAAAATCAGTCCCAGTGTCAGGGTTCGAATCGTTTTGTTTCTGCCGTGCATCTTACACTCCTCTCTTGTTTTGCAGTTTTATTTTTAGTTAGTATCATATGACACCAAAGGAAAACGGCAGTAATTTATCTGCCAGAACCCGGAGGTATCATGGACCAACAACTTGGCAAAAGACTTAAATCAAAGTCTGTAAAGAATGCCATCATTAATCAG
>JAIPJF010000031.1 GCA_021734325.1 Fidelibacterota bacterium
CGTTGATGAGGAAGTGATCAGAAATTATGTGGAATATCAGGGACGACAGGATTCAGGACAAATCCAAAAGGATTTGTAATGTTCGCGAAGCGGGGGCGTTAGCCCCTAGGACCCCGGGTTTACCCGGGGGTATCTATCTATTCAACTAGAACTTGAATGCATAAAAGTTATTCCAAGTGTGAGAAAAGAAAAATATTGCAGAATGGACATGATTGGATGTGGGAGTATCATAAGAGAATAGTAATTCTGGTTCTGCTCCTGCTGAGTATCAGAATGGTCTTTCCTGAGCAAGGTGCACCTGTCGTACGTATCCGGGTAGTTGGTGATATCATGCTGGGGACACTTACACCAGAGGGTTTTCTTCGCCCTGAGGAAAAAGGGAATATTTTGAAATACATCAATCCTTACCTCCTTGATGCAGACCTGACGCTAGGGAATCTGGAAGGCACCTTATGTGATTCAGGAGTGAGCGACAAGTGTGAACCGGACTCCCTTGATTGCTACTTGTTTAGAATGCCTGAAAAATATGGTCAAATCCTGAAAACGGCTGGGTTCGATTTTATTTCTTTGGCGAATAATCATGTTGGAGATTTTGGGGCAGACTGCATTGAGAGGACAGAGCTTATACTCGATTCTCTGAATATCGGGTGGTCAGGAAAACCGGGAACCTTTAGTAGTCGCAAGGTGGGAGAGGTAGAAATCGCATTCGTGGCCTTTCATAGCGGTGGATACTGTAACAGTTCTCTGGATTTGGAGAAAGCTGTTAAATTTGTGCAAGATCTTAAGAGCAGTCATGATCTAGTGATTGTTTCTCTACACGGAGGTGCTGAAGGGCTGGCGGCGATGTCCTTACCGGACAGCATGGAATATTACCTGGGTGAGAGAAGAGGACACCTGAGAGCATTCACGCATCAAATAATTGATGCAGGTGCAGACCTGATATTCGGACATGGTCCTCACGTTGCCCGGGCTATGGAGCTGTATAGTGGTAAATTGATCGCATATTCATTAGGTAACTTTGCAACCTACGGTCGATTCAACCTTCAGGAAGATCGTAGATTTGGAGCGATACTTGAGGTGGAAATGACCAAGAGTGGAGAGCTAATAGGAGCTAATATTCTCTCCACAGAGCAAAAATACTGGGGGGTGCCATTTATTGACAGTGAGAATCGATTTAGCCATCTTGTTGATTCCCTTTCCCAGGCTGATCTGCCAGTTACAGGAGCCCGCTTCCTGCCCTCAGGTCAATTGGTTCTGGGAAATTAGCCACCCACTGAGTTCACGTTAATAGCCTTGTGGGATCTAGGCGGTAAAAATATATTCGTTGTTGCTTGTTAATGGAGCATATCGAAACGAAAAGGAAATAACAATAGATACGCAAAAGAAATATTTTATTGAGACCTACGGCTGCCAGATGAATGAGTACGATTCTGAGTTAGTGGCGGGTCTTCTGGAAAAAGAAAATTATATCAGGGCTGAATCATCAGCTGAAGCACAATTAATTTTACTCAATACATGCTCTGTAAGAGAACATGCAGAAGAAAAAATCCACGCACGCTTGAGTAACTTAAAAGTTTTTAAGGATAGAGATCCTGAAGTGCAGATAGGTGTGCTAGGTTGTATGGCACAGAACCTTAAGGAGGAATTACTCGAAAGTAAACCATATGTTGATGTCATCCTGGGACCTGACTCATACCGTCGTCTCCCTGGAATGCTATCAAAGAGCAAAGATTCCTCTCCCAACACAATAGACACAAAGCTTAGCCGTATGGAAGTTTACGAGGATCTTTTCCCTGCCCGCAGAGAGGGGATTAACGCCTGGGTGTCAATCATGAGGGGTTGTGATAAATTCTGTACATTTTGTATTGTTCCTTTTACGAGAGGCAGAGAACGAAGCCGATCCATAAGCAGTGTTGTCGAGGAAGTAAGGCAAATTAAAGAAGATGGTTTTAAAGAGGTCACCCTGCTTGGGCAAAATGTGAATTCATTCAACCACGAGGGTCACCGCTTTCATGAGCTTTTGCTGGAAGTGGCAAATATTGATGGCATAGATCGGATTCGCTATACTTCTCCACACCCCCAGGACTTTGATGATGATCTGCTTCGCATTCATACAAAGAATAAAAAAATATGTAATCATATTCATTTTCCCCTGCAAGCTGGAAGTGATTCTGTTCTGCATCGAATGAACCGAACGTATACAAGGCAGCACTTCCTGGATATGGCCAGGCGTATGCGGGCTGAAATCCCAGGTGTTGCATTGAGTACTGATATGATCGTTGGCTTTCCTGGAGAAACAGAAGCAGATTTCCAGGAGACACTGGATGTGATGAGGCAGGTTCAATTTGATACAGCTTTTACGTTTAAATATTCACCAAGACCAGGTACAAAAGCTGCCGAATTTCAAGATTCTGTTCCAGACGGAGAAAAGCAGGATCGATTGGAAAGGATGATCGCACTGCAGAAAGAACACACCTTATTCAGGAATAAAGCTCTCATCGGAGCAACTGAGGAGATATTGGTCGAAAAAAATTCAAAAAAATCCAAAAAACAGCATCAGGGTAGAACAAGGTCCAATAAAATTGTTATATTCGATAAAGCTGGGGAAAAGCCGGGTGATATCGTTAATGTAAAGATCACAGATGCCCAGGGGATCACACTATTTGGTCACATTGTAAATTGAGGTAACAGATGAAAGAATTGAAGATTTTTATCACTGTAGCAATTATTCTGACTATAGTTTGGGTATTTACGCAAAATGCGACACCAGTCGATTTGAAATTGATGGGAGCTGTATATACCGGGATTCCGCTTTATATGGTAATCCTTGTGAGTGTCATACTTGGGATACTATTCGGTTTCTCCATTACAATCGGTCAGAATATAAAGCTCAGAAAAGGTTTGAAACTGATCGACAAAGAGCGGGAGAAATTGCAGAGTGAGGTGGATAAACGTCGCCAAGCTGTCCTCGAAGACAATGAGCCCGTGACTCCTCAAAAATCATAAGGATCTAAATCATGGACCTTATTACAGTTCTATTGCTAATACTATTTCTTATCGGTGCAATATTCTTAATTCGCTTCTTTTTCTTTACTAAGCAGAGAAAAAGCAATGCGCACGATATTGAGATCAAGGCTTTAAATCATATTCTGGCTGGTGAAAAAGAAGCAGCCTTAAAATTGCTAAAGCAGGTTGGATACGAGGACACGTCCAATTTAGGTGTCTTTTTGCAAATTGGAGATCTTAACCGACAGCTTGGGAATGCAGAAGCTGCCATTCGTGTACATCAAGATGTTCTAGACCGCGATGACATTAGTCTGGAAATTCAATTAATGACACATGCCAGACTGGCGAAGGACTATGAAGCCTTAGAGCAATATACAAAGGCTGCTAAGCACGCAGAAGCTATGCTCAAGTTGAATAGAAAAGATTTATGGGCTTTAAGGGCATTGCATCGCTTTGCTGTGAAGAGTAAAAATTGGAATGCCGCTATAAAGGCGTTTCAGAAGGAAAATGCTGCAGGTGGAGATGCAGATCCAATGCTTCCTTCCATCTACAAAACCCAGGAGGCCATTGAAGCAAAATCTTCTGGAAAACTATCCGATGCGGTTTCCATGCTGAAACAAGCAATTAAACTAAATAATAAATGTGCTGCACCTTATTACCAATTAGGAAAGATTCGTCAGGAAGAGGGGAATTATAAACACGCAATAGATTTTTATACATCCTTTGTGGAACTTGATCCCACATCAGGCAGCTATGTGTTCTCCGAGATCGAAAAAATGTATTTTGAACTGGGTCAGTTCGATCAGGTCGAGCAGTTTTATCAACGACTCCACACAAAACAACCTGATAACATTGAGGTGGTTATCGGTCTGGCAAATTATTTCGAGAGAAAGGGCGAATACCGGGACGCGCTTTCACTGTTGGAAGAAGTAAAGAACCCTGATGCGTCAAACTTGAGTTATGTCCTAAGGCATTTGAAAATATTGGATAAACTCGGTCACCAGGATGTTCTAAAATCAACTGTGGAAAGGTTCATAAGCGCCGATCGCAGAAAGAGAATACTTGCCTGTCCTGACTGTGGCAATGTGAGTGATGAACCGAGTTATGTTTGCATGAAATGTGGATGGGTAGCACATTCTTGAAAAAGATTCTTTCAAAATTTTTATTGCTCAGCATTCTTATCCCTTGTTCAGGCCACAGTCAAGACGTGGCCGGTCTGATAGAATTGATTGAAGCGGGAAATATCGACAGTGCTGAAACAGTTTTATCGGATTTAAGCTATTCATATCCCGGTAACCCAGGTGTTCGTTATGCAAGAGCTCTTATGCAGACAGATGCACTGCTAGCCGCAGGGTTGTACAAAGATATCCTTAGAAATCATAGAGATAGTGAATATGTTCCCGGCTCACTTATGCATCTGGGGGAGTATTATTATGCTATCGGATCCTACGTTCAGAGTCGTGAACTTTTTATGGACCTGATCCGTCACTATCCTGATTTTCCTGAAATCCAAAATGCCATAAATCTTAGTTTGAGAGCAGGAATTGCTGCGCGGCAGAGGGACAATTCATATATGGACAGCGTACACAATGATTTGGCAGAGATTCTCAAGGGGTATCCTGACAGGGAGTTTGATATTCCAGAGGAGTTGGATTTGACACGAATACCATCCAACCAGATCATTACAGATAACGATCCACTTAGCTCACCACCATTGGTTCCCCTGCGAAGTTTAGGTGAAGGTGTGACGGCTAAGGAATCCACTCCCACTGCTGAATATACGCTTCAGGCTGGAGCTTTTGGAAATTACGATAATGCACGACGTCTGGCGGATCAGATCGAATCGATCGGATATACGACGGATATTAAAGAACGACCCTCCAATGGGAAAACCCTCTATTTGATCTGGGTGGGTGAGTATGCAACGAAAACTGCTGCACTGAGTGTGGCTGATATGCTCGAGGCCGCACTGGGAATTCAATCATTCCCGGTTGCTATTGATTAACATGGGAATGTATGTGGTCCGGTGGCCACTGCAGCCTTCAAAGCTGTTGTACCGGTGGAGAATCGGTGGATAGGTTCGACTCCTATACATTCCCGCTAGCTATTAATAATTTCTCCGATCGCTTATTTGATATCAATATGATCCTGTCCTTATGAGAAAACTTTCAGTGCTTTCCCCATCTTTAACGAAGACGAACAGACTGTGCATATTACTTGTATTGAGTGGCATATTGAGTGCGTGCAGTACGGGGATGAGACTGAAGAACCTTGTCAATTATCCGGTGATAATCACATCTTTCAAGGCTCTTGATACTTTGGGTATTCAACCCGACAGGGTGAAATTCCTGGGAACAGAGAACACTTCTTATATCAATTTTACGGATGATATTCGGATTCAAGGTCGGCAGGATAACCGCCCAACTTGGATTGGAGGAGATCAGGGCAGTTTTGGGGTCAGTGAAAATGCGGAGGTTCGGATCCTGGATTTTAATTTCCAGGGATCAAGCGATACAACCGCTCTTATCAGGGTGCAAAGTGGAAAACTGGTTCTGGAAAATTGCGATTTCAGGAATGTGAATAATTGGGGAATCATCATTGAAGCAGCTGGTACTCTGGAGTTGCGAAATGTCCGTTTTACAGGATTGCAAAAAGGTGCAATCAATCAAGTTGGCGGAACTGTCAAGATACATGACTGCTATTTTGATATGGCAGGTGAAACAGCTGTCATGGCGAGTGCTGGCGAGATATTTGAGGCTCACAAAGTGACGTTTACAAATACCATGGGCACTGCAATTGAATTACATCAGGTCGCTGAAGTCTGGCTCGATTCTGTGAGTGTTCTTGATTCGTTTAAGGATGGAATCAGTCTTAGCGATTGTGAATTTACACTCCTTGATCATGTGGTATCGCATAAGAACGGACGAAACGGACTTATTCAGAACAACACGATTTTAAGTGGTCTGATTAATTACTCGGCAGTGGGGAATCTGTTGAATGGTATTCAGATTCAAGATGTTGATACTTTACGAATATTGAATTCAGAATTTGTCGGTAATGGGGACAATGGGGCCGACCTCAGGGAAATAAGAAAAAGTAGAATGGCCGGTCTTGTATTTGGTCACAATACGAATGAAGGATTACGCATCACAAATGGAGAAGAATTCTTCATCAATCATTCAACGTCTCAGGCCAATTTGCGAACTGCAATGAATCTTGATTCACTGCTAAATGTCAACATAATGAATACGAGTGTGGTCAATAACAGAAACGGGTTGAGCATAGGTCATTTTGGTGAGATTAAGCTTCAAGGGAATCTGTTTAAGTCAAATGCTGACATAGCCTGCCAAATGAAGGTAGGTAATAAAATCGATTTTGTATCCAACGAAATATCAGAGAACCAGATAGGGCTAATTGCTGAGGATGTGAGTGAGTTACACCTGGATTCGAATATGGTGACAGCTAATGATAGCGGTACTGAATTTCGCTCTATAGAAAGAATCTTCTCTAGGAGTAACATACTGGATATGAATAAATCCGCTAGCTATTTTTCTGAGGTTGGATTTGTGCGCAGTGAATATGATACTTGGAAAAAGAACTCTCTCCATGCTCTGGAGGTTCTATCCGCAACTGATTTCAATCTGTCAAACGCAAATATTGCAGGCAATGCTGATGCCTTATTGTTAAATCAAGTGTCTGTGAAAATTGAAAATTCAGAGATCGACTCAAGCACCGGCTACGCGATTAAATTAATGAATGGCAATATTTTCATTCACGAAACGAAGTTCCGTTCTGGTGAGACTGGTATCGTTGTAAAAGATGGTAGTAGGGCTAAGATCACGCAAAGTCAATTCAGTGGATTTGAATTAGCCGTTGATGCAGCCGCCTCAAGCAATCTGGTGCTCTCGTATTCTTCGTTGAGCTATAACTACAATGGTGTGAGAATTGGGAATTATGGAAAAACGGAGCTGATCGCCAATCGATTTGATCAGATAGGGAATTATTGTGTAGAATCGATGGGTCCACATCTGCAGTCATTATATATGCGTCAGAACATCCTCTCCAATTCAGGTGGTGCACTCAAATCCACCAGTTATTCCGGAAAAATCGATCTTATCAGCAACACCTTTGCTATGAATGAACTGGGCGTAAGTCTGGTGGAGGGAACCATTGAGCGCCTGGATCACAATATTTTCTATCATACAGACATATCAGGACCAATAGCAGTTAAAGACACAAAATCCATCAAATGGAATTGTTTTTATCCTGACATTATCTACTATAAAAATGCTACTGCCAGTGAAACGAATATTCACATCGATCCTGTGTTTGATGAGAAGTATTTTTTGACCAAAGAGTCAAAATGTCTTCACGGGGGAGAAAATGGCATCCATATTGGCGCACTAGGCACCATTCAGACGATACCCCAAACATTAATGCCATAATCAAGGAACGTGTTGGGACACTGCTGGTATAAGAAGACATGAATATGATGAGAATGGCACGTAATTGAGACACAATCGTGGGTGATGAGGTTTATCGTATATGTTAAAATATATTCAATTTTTTATTCTATGCAGTCTTACTTCTATAGGATTTGGACAAGTAGGTACATGGGAAAGCATACCCACCCTCACGGAGATACGTTCCATTCTGCCATTAGAGGATAAGGTCTTTCTTTCCAGTGATGGGGGTATTCTCTCCTTCGAAAAAGCGACTAAAACTTTTGAAATGGGAATCGATGGGATCCAGAGTACCAATCTTGATCAAAATATACTTTATGTTGATGAGGATTCTTTGCTTTGGATTGGAGCTCGTAGTCCTGGTCCCATCATTGAAGTGTATGACTTGGAATCGGGGCTGAAGAAGCCAATCGAATTCGTCAACCTTGACGAGATCAATAGTTTCACTCAGGTAGGCGATTCAATTTATGCCAGTTACCATGACGGATTAGACGGTGGACTACTGCTATTCCGCAAGGGAACAAGTAAAATTGAGTATCTGGATCAATTCAGCAATTTCTCAAGTGTGACTTCGTTGGACTTGGGTGAAGCTAATGATGTAACCTCCCTGGATAGTATTCTGATCTTCAGGACATCTAAAAATCTTTTATGGAGTAAACTGGGTGGTACAAATCTCAAGGACCCATCGAATTGGAATGTGGTGGATATCCCTCAGGGAACATTAAAAATCTCAAAATTGATCTCGAGTGGGAGAAAATTGTACATTGCGATAGACAAATATATTTATGAATATAATTTTTCAAATTATTCACAAATCCACTATTCAGCAACAACCATAAATGACCTGAAACAGGATTCAGTAAATCCGGATCGTCTGGTATACACGACAAGCTCAGGAGTTTATGAACTTGATCTGGTCATGAACACTGAGAATCAGCTTCTCGCCCATGCTGACATCCAGGCAGTTGCTGCTTCCCGAGATGAAATTTGGCTCAGCAGCAGTTCTGATTTCCTCGGGTCTTTTCAAGATGGAGAATATAGCGTTCATTCAGCGAATCGTCCGAGAGATCATCTGTTTAATAAAATGATTGTCGACTGGGAAGGAAAACTTATTGCCGGTGCATATAATGGTATAAGTATAAGAAATGACCAAGGGTGGAGGACAATTCAATCTGGATCCCAAACGGGTAGCTTTAATATGGAATTGTACGATTGGAATTCAATGATTGTTGATACACTGGCCTACACGGGAAATGCGGTTGTAGAAGATATGGTCAACGATCATTCAGGCGATCTCTATATCTCGCTACAGGGAAGGGGTGTATTAAAATTAGGATCGGATTTGAATGGAGAATCAGTATTCTACACTTCTGCTGATGGCACGTTGGAACCTACCTTTGATAGTGAGACCTTTGTTTTGCCTGGTCAAATGGCTGTTGATAGTAAAAATAATGTGTGGCTTACAAACAAGTTGATCCGCGATGGGCAGAGCAGTATTACCATTCTGGGTGCAGATAGTGGTGTTTACCATATCAACCAGTATCAAGATGGCATGGACAGCCGTACAGTTAAATCTATTGCTATCGACCAGAATGATTTTATCTGGGTGGGTTCACAGGTGCGTGCAGAATTGCAGGCAACAGGAGGAATCCATTTTATCTCCCTTAAAGATTCATTGGGATCTGATATGCATTTAGATGTTTCGCTGCTGTCCGGTTCACCACCGCTTGGCGACAATGATATTCTCCAGCTAGAAGTGGATGCCCAAAATACATTATGGATATTAACCTCGGCAGGCGTCCAATCTATGGCCTTGCCTGATAAATGGTTAAATACTAATGAACTAAAGAATTGGGCCGCTCTCTACATGACGTCAAGAGATCCGGACTATTACTACTACTGGCAGTTGACCGACTACAATGTTACGGGTATCGAAATTGACCAGAGAGGCAATAAGTGGTTTCTCTCCTCAAATGCCGGTTTTCATGTCCTTCAGAATAATGGTCGCTGGATAAATGATGGCTATGGCTATAACACCAGCAATTCTGATCTGCTTGATGATGCAGTTTATTCAATTGCGTTTGATTCTCAATCAGGTCGGGCCTATATATCGACTTCCAAGGGTATCTCGGTTTTAAATACCCCTTTTGCCAATCCAAGAGAGGATTACTCGGACATGCATATTTATCCGCAGCCTTTTACACCGAGGATTCATGAGAGAGTGGTTATACAGGGTCTGATGGATAATTCATCAATCAAGATTATGACAGTTGCCGGGAAACTGGTAAGGGCGCTGACCTCCGAGAACAATGAAGTTCAGGGATACGAGGCTCAATGGGATGGGAGAGATGCGCAAGGTGATATCGTGGGCAGTGGTGTTTACCTGCTAATAATCTTTAATGAAGATGGTGTCGCGTCCACTAAAAAATTAGCGGTGCTAAATTAGCTCAGTCACTTTTTCAGGTATAAAAAAAAGAGGATATCGATCCTCTTTTTTTATACCCCGATGACTAAAATTCTAGTCATCTAGTTCCGTAAGATATCGTTCGGCTTCGAGAGCTGCCATACAACCGTTGCCAGCAGCAGTAATAGCCTGCCGATACACGCGGTCTCTCACATCGCCTGCTGCGAATACACCTTCAATATCAGTAGCCGTCGAATCAGGTTTCGTAATGAGATATCCGGTTTCATCCATCGGCAAGAATTCCTTAAAGATTTTTGTATTTGGTGTATGTCCAATCGCCATGAAAATCCCATCAATTTTCTGCTCTCGAGTTTCACCAGTTACTGTGTCCTCAAGTATGGCTCCAACAACCCCACCCTGATCAGGCTCACCAAGAACCTCTTTTATGGTAGTATTCCATAAAACTTCAACTTTGGGGTTATCAAGAACACGCTGACGCATGATCTTCGAGCCTCGGAATTCATCACGACGATGAACGAGATATACCTTAGAGGCAAATTTGGTCAGAAAACCAGCCTCTTCGAGGGCTGAATCTCCTCCACCAACGACAAAAACTTCCTTATCTCTATAGAAAAAACCATCACAGGTGGCGCAAGCCGAGACTCCGAAACCTTTCAGTTTTTGTTCTGATGGAAGCCCCAGATATCTGGCAGAGGCGCCTGTGGCAATTATGACTGCATCCGCAGTATATTTTTTTTCCCCTACCCATACCTGGTGTGGTTTGGAAGAAAAATCAACTTTGGTCACATACTCAAACCTTGATTCCGTGCCAAATCTGACTGCCTGCTTGCGCATGACTTCCATAAGCTCTGGTCCACTAATCCCATCGACGAATCCAGGATAGTTCTCGACGTCATTGGTAGTGGTAAGTTGCCCACCTGGCTGATCACCTTCAAAAATGATGGGGGACAAATTTGCTCGTGCAGCATAAATAGCCGCAGTCAATCCAGCCGGACCTGATCCAATGATAATTACTTTTTGATGATTCTGCTCAGACATATTTTCTCCATAGCTCTATACTTTATCGCTCGATGATCAGCGATTATTTTGTTTTACCTTTCAACATAGCAACATTTTAGAGTCTGGAATGCCACCTATGTTACAAAATCATTCTCCTTCTGAATCGATCCCCAGGTCATCAATTTTGCGGTAAAGGCTGCTCAAACCAATCCCAAGAATTTCTGCTGACTTGGCCTTATCACCCTCAAAGCGCTCGAGAATATTCAATATGTGGGATTTTTCAAAACTCTTGCTTGCCTCTTTCAAATTATCTGGATAGTCTGAGATTGCTGGATCTTTTGTACGCTTGGGGAGATCGGCCAAGGACAAGGTATCACCATCACTTAAAAGGACAGCACGCTCTACAATATTTTCCAGTTCCCGAACTTCTCCCTTCCAAGTGTAATTCACGAGCATTTTCATCGCATCATTATCAACTCCCATAATGCGTCGCTTCAATTCCCCGTTGTATTTATTGATAAAATGATTGACCAGCAGGGGAATATCATCCTTGCGTTCTGCGAGTGCAGGCAAGTATATCTCAATGATATTAAGACGGTAGTACAGATCCTCCCTGAAAGTACCCATCTCAACTTCTTTTGCCAGATCCCGATTTGTTGCAGCAATGATCCTCACGTTTATTGGTATGGATGCATTGCTTCCAAGAGGCTTAATTTCTCTCGTTTCGATGACTCGAAGTAATTTTACCTGAACTTGAAGCGGTATTTCACCAACTTCATCTAAAAATAAGGTCCCGCCAGTGGCAGCCTTGAACACACCATCTTTATCCTTCGTCGCACCTGTAAAGGCGCCCTTCTTATAACCGAATAATTCTGATTCAAAAAGTGTTTCAGGGATTGCACCACAGTTAATGGCCACGAATGGTCGATGTGCTCTCTCTGAGCGTGCATGGATGGCTCTGGCAACAAGCTCCTTTCCTGTCCCACTGCGGCCAGCAACCAGAACTGTAGATGTTGAGGGGGCAACTTTGTCAATGAGTCGGTACATAGACTTCATCGCAACACTTTCACCAATGATATGCTCATAATTGTATTTGGATGAAATTTCCTGGCGTAGGAATCGCACCTCACGAAGCAGGTCTTTATGCATTACAATATTATTGATTCGCAAAATTAGTTCATCAAAGTCAAGGGGTTTGAGAATATAGTCAATAGCTCCGTGCCTCATTGCCTCAATGGCAGTTTCAGTCGAGCCATATGAAGTTATCAGGATCACAAAAGTGTCTGGGGCTTGTTCCTTGATCTTCTGCAAGAGTGTGACACCATCGAGTTTGGGCATTTTTATATCCGAAATGATGATATCATAATGCTGCTCTTCCAGCATACTGAGTGCGACCTCACCATTTTCTGCCGTATAGGTTAAATAATTCTCATCGGTTAAGACCTCTGATAAAGAATCTCTAATCTCTTGCTCGTCATCCACAATTAATACTGAAGTATTCATAGTCTATTTTTCCTTAGGTATTTCAATCAAGAAAGTTGCTCCCGCTCCCAGAGTACTTTCGACGCTGAGTCGACCAGCCATGCTATTGATAATTCCATGGCTAACGGACAGACCAAGCCCAGTGCCTTTACCGACATCCTTTGTCGTGAAGAAAGGTTCAAAAATCTTATCCATTACATCCAGGTCCATTCCGCCTCCGTTATCGCTGACTTCCACAAAAACCGATTCAGAATTGTCCCTGGTGCTGATCTGAATAGTGTCTCCCTGGCCTTTCATAGCATCAAAGGCATTAACAATGAGATTCACAATGACCTGGTGTAATTTGTCAGGGGAGGCCTTGATGCGCGGAAGTGCCTCATCCAAACGGAGGATGATTTGGATTTTCTGACTGCGGTTATCGTAACTCATAAGACCAACTGCACTTTGGATCACATCATTGATCTGTACACTCTGGATATCTGTGGCTTGCGGTCTGGTGAAATCCACTAGTTCATGCACAATCTTGGTTATCCGCTCAATATTTACCCTTATCCGCGCCAGCTTTGAAATGTTCTCTGGTCTTTGCATCCGACGTTCAAGCAATTGGACGAGGGAGGATATGGAAGTCAGTGGATTCCCGATCTCATGAGCGACACCTGCAGCAAGCTGTCCAACGGTTGCTAGACGATCAGATTGACGCATTTGATGCTCAATGGTTTGCAGTTCAGAGATATCACGAATGATCTGTGATCGACCGATAATCTTCTTGTTGGAGGTTAGGGCTGTCTCAGTCAGATTGACGGGGATTCGGTGACCATTCTTATCCAGACGTTCGGTCTGGTAATTTTTCACCTCATTCCCATGGGCTATTCCATAGGCTAGGCATAGCAACTCCCCAGCCTGTAATAATTTGTCTGGTATCATCATACCTACTGGACTTCCAATCGCTTCACTTGATTTCCAGCCAAATAACTTCTCTGCTCCCCGATTCCAACTTTGAATGCGATTATCCTGACCAATGGTAATGATTGCATCAGCTGAATTCTCTACAATGCTTTGGTACCTGTCTGCTGCTGTAGAGAGTTGATTAATGAGCTGATTCCTGAAATGGAAAACGATCCAAATCGTCCATCCGGCCAGGAGGGTGAAAACAAGGAAACCACGTAGAAGGATTTCTTTTGTTGCAGGGAGGGTCAGCCGCTGCTGGAAGTATTGCTGCTCTAATATTTCCCAAATTCCTAAAGTGAACAGAATAATGCTGAAGCTGGCAAGGAGCAGCCAGCCAAGGTGAAATTCTTTTGCAGCTGAGAGAAGTTTTCGGAAGTAGGTAGACATCACAAACAAGATAATTCTCAAAATTGGGAATGCTAGGCAATTGAATGATTTTAAAGGGTCTCTTGATGTGATCTGTGATAATGTATTTTGCAGAATACGGAGTAATATAGGCTGTCCAATTATTTGGCAAGCATTTGCTTCTTCGCCAGGAGCAAGATGATTTCGGATACAATCCTTTTATGGGAAAAGTCAAAAGGGCAATGACCAAACTCTACAAGACAATCCACTTTAGGTATTCAATACTCTTTCTTGTTCTTATGAATGTTAGCTGTTCAAACACTGACCTTTTAAATGGAAGCAACCAGGTAACCGTAATCATGAAAACTGAATTGGGAAAAATTGTGCTTCAAATAGATCGAGAGAATGCCCCGATCACAAGTGCAAATTTCCTGAGGAATGTAGATGAAAAAAGGTACGACAACTCCTCCTTTTATCGCGCCGTTAGAATGGACAATCAGGCAGAAAATGAGATTAAAATTGAGATCATCCAGGGTGGATTAGGACCCCTCGAGGCTGATCTTCGCCTGCCACCAATCGATCACGAAGCAACTTCGAATACTGGAATTCTTCATGAAAATGGGACGATCTCAATGGCGAGGGCAGAGGTAGGCACAGCAAGTTCCGAGATATTCATTTGTCTTGGCGACCAACCTGAGCTTGACTATATGGGGAGCAGGAATCCGGATGGTCAGGGGTATGCGGCTTTTGGACACGTGATAAAAGGCATGGATGTGGTGAGAAAAATTCAGGGTCAGGCAACAGAAAAACAAATGCTTATGGAACCGGTAAAAATATTCAGTGTAAAGAGACGACTATTTTGACAAAACACTTTGGCAGCAGGGTCTAATCCCGACACATGTGTCGGGAAACCGATGACCTTCCCGACAAGCTTGTCGGGACGCTCTCTTTCAACAGCTCAATAATGTTTTGAGAGGAAGGCCCTTACTCTGGCAGGATTTCTCATCCTCTTGAGCTTTATTTCAAGCTGCATCGCCTGCGATCGAGTCGCAAACTGAATGGTCTTCAGGACAAACCAGGGACCCCGATTCTTGGTCGATGTCACCCTATTCTCAACATGCTGCTTGTATCTTCTCTCGAAATTATTGGTTTGTCCGAAATACAAATGATGGGTTACATAGCTCTCAAGAACATACACTGTATAGCACATTACGCACCTGCCAGGATCTGCGAATTATTTGGTCACTCTGTTTAAATGGATGTGGAGCCTAACGGGATCGAACCGATGACCTCTTGACTGCCAGTCAAGCGCTCTCCCAACTGAGCTAAGGCCCCAAGTGAGAGGCAAGCCTCTCAAAAACTCATTTTTCAAATCAGGGACCGGGTGATGACCTTCCCGACACAAGTGTCGGGACGCTCTCCCAACTAAGCTAAGGCCCCATTTACGACTGGCAATATAATCGACCGTTATAGGGTGTCAAACCATTTTGCTAAGGAAAAAAATCTACAAAAGATAAAAAAGTTCAACCTTTTTGGTTGATATTAAAATCGACCTTTGACTGGCTCAAAATATTTCTATTTTAGGGATGTGATAACGGCATACAAACCATTACCACCCATTCAAAATCCCTCGAAATATTTCGTGAACCCTTTTATCGACTGGAAGCACTCCGTTGCAATTTCTGGGTAAGGTTATTCCGTCCCCTCTTACCCTCGCTTCCGGCATTCTCGGCATCTCATTTTCTTCGCTCCAAAGAGTTATTCGTGACGGTGCCGGTATGGTGACGACGAAATCTCTAAGTCTTGAACCACGTATTGGCCATGAGGGACCCATTATTGCTGAATTTGAAGGTGGTCTTGTCAACTCAGTCGGATTGACCAATCCTGGAATTGATGATGGACTCCTTGAAGTCGAAAAATTCCATAATGAATTTGCGGGGGTCTCCATCGTCAGTGTCTTTGGCGCTAATTCTGAAGAGTTCGTAAATTTGGCTCGGGCGGTTAATCATTCAAAAGGTGACTTTCTGGAATTGAACCTGTCGTGTCCCAATGTGGAAGATGAATTTAAACGACCGTTTGCCCTTGTGCCTGAAAAGATTACTGAAATCGTAACAGCGGTGAAAGCAGTCAGTAATAAACCAGTTTTGGCAAAATTATCACCAAACGCCAATGATATTACGCTTATGGCAATGTTGGCTGAACAAGCAGGTGCTGATGGTCTCACCATGATCAACACGCTGGGTCATGGAATGGTTATTGACGCTATCGCGAGACGTCCCGTACTCAGGAATAACTTTGGTGGGATTTCCGGTCCTTGCATAAAACCGCTGGCTTTGAAATTAATCAGAGATGCCTACAAGCAGGTCAAAATTCCAATCCTTGGTACCGGCGGGGTGAGTAATGGTCTGGATGCAGTGGAAATGATGATGGCTGGAGCTTCAGCAGTAGCGATTGGATCGGCAGTTTACGAAAGAGGCCTGGACGTATTTAAAATCACGCGCATGGAAATGGAAGCTTTCATGAGCGAGCATGGATATGAGGACTACACAGACCTCATCGGCATCCTCGAGGAGAATTAGACCATGAAGCGTGATCGCCAAACCCTTCCCATTGCCGCGATCCGCGAAGAAAACCCAAGTTTACGGACCTTTCGTTTTGACACTCAACTTGAAGCTCAGGCTGGACAATTCGTGATGCTGACGCTGTTCGGGGAAGGGGAAAAGCCCTTCTCCATTCTGGATGAGAATGCTGATTCGGTCTATATAACAGTTAAAAATGTTGGACCTTTTACAAATCGTCTTTTCGAGCTGCAAGTGGGAGCATTGGTCTCAATTCGAGGCCCCT
This sequence comes from Fidelibacterota bacterium, assembly GCA_021734325.1. Classification (GTDB taxonomy): domain Bacteria; phylum Fidelibacterota; class UBA8477; order UBA8477; family JABMPR01; genus JABMPR01. The sequence continues at coordinate 16,513 of JAIPJF010000031.1, forward strand.
ATGGAGTTGCCTTCTCTCTGGAGAATAAACGTGTCCTGATGGTTGGGGGAGGCTTTGCTACGCCACCATTACGGTTCCTGGCAAAATCCCTGAGAGCAAGGGGCATTGATTATCTGGTGAATGTGAACGGTGCCCGTTCACAGGCAGACTTATTATATGTTTCTGATTTTGAGGAATTGTGTGACAGGTCACTTATTGCGACAGATGATGGTTCCCTGGGACACAGGGGGACCAGCGTAGATGTCATGCAAGATATTCTGGAAGAAGAAACATTTGACTGTATCTACATATCCGGTCCTGAGCGCATGATGAAAGCAGCAGTCGATGTAGCCCGCAAGTATGGGATCCCCTTTGAGGTCAATTTGGAACGTTATATGAAATGTGGAGTTGGTATCTGTGGCTCCTGTGTCATGGATCCAAACGGTCTAATCCTTTGTAAGGAAGGCCCTGTAGTAGGTCATGAAACACTAGCTAAAGTACAAGAGTTTGGTGTTTCGCATCGTGACAAGACAGGGCGGATTCTAGAAATATGATTAGAATGATTATACACGCGGCCTCACTCACACGGGACACGACTGTTAATGGGGGCGGTGCTTGTGATATTCTATCCCATCTGAAATATGGAGTAATGATCAGTGAAGATTGAAAAACAAAACTTAATTCTGGATCTCCATCGTATTGGTGCTCTGAAGTTTGGTGAATTTAAATTGAAATCCGGTGCGAGCTCGCCTTTCTACATCGATCTACGAAGCATCATCTCTTATCCTGAGATCGTTAAAAATATTGTGTCATTGCTTAAATCGGAAATTTCCAACTGCAAATTTGATGTCATTACAGGTATACCATATACCGCTCTCCCACTGGCTGCACAATTATCATTAGAGCTGAATACTCCATTGGTATATCAAAGGAAAGAAGTGAAGGCTTATGGTACAGGGAAGCTGATTGAGGGCCACTTCAAGCAGGGTCAAACCTGTCTCATCATTGATGATCTGATCACAACTGGGGAAAGTAAATTTGAAGCTGCAGAAGCCATGGAGCAGGCAGGCTTAACTGTCCATGATTTTGTGTGCCTTATTGATCGAAGCTATAATGGATCTGAAGTCCTGGCCAAACAAGGGTATCAATTGATATCGATTGTCACTGTAGCAGATATGATAGAAGTGCTGACCACAAAAGGACTTTTAGATGCTCAATTAGCGAGCAAAGTGAGCGATTTTGTAAATCAACCTGTTGAAAAGCCACAGCTAAGCCTTTCGCAACGTTTGCGTGAGACCAAAGCCCCCCTGACCAGGAAGTTGATGGAAACCATTCTGCGAAAAAAATCCAACCTGATACTCTCACTTGATGTTGAGGATACAAAAACATTTTTTGAAATATTGGATGCAACCGGCCCGGAAATCTTCATGGTCAAAACCCATGTTGATATTATCAAGGATTTTCGGGGTGATTTCGTTCCAAGACTGAAGGGCTTGGCTGAGAAATACGATTTTCTCATTTTCGAAGATCGGAAATTCGCTGATATAGGAAGCACTGTCAGAAAACAATTTCGATCCGGTGTGCACAGGATTGCGGAATGGGCAGAGTATGTCACCGTACACATGATTGCCGGTGAGGCTATTTTGGATGGGCTCTTTGGAGATCTTGAAGTCCCGCGATCTGGATTTTTACTTGCTCGAATGAGTGCCAAGGGAAATCTCATCTCAGAAACCTATACCCGCCAGGTGATTGAAATTGGCAAAAGCCGCAAAGCGTGTGTCAGTGGGTATATTGGCCATGGGGTGAACGCTGAGGACATAAAACGACTGCGGAATAAAATCCCACAGGATCAACTCCTCCTAATGCCCGGTGTGAATCTGGATTCAGGTGGAGATGGACTGGGCCAACAGTATTTAAGTGTTGAGTCTGCCATCGAAGGTGGGGCAGATGCAATTATTGTGGGGCGAGGAATAATCGCAAGCGAGAACCCGGCCATTGAGGCGAAGCGATATCGAGATAGTGGCTGGAAAGCTTTTAAATCAAGGGATGAACAATATGCAAAGTAGCTCATCAATTGAAAACACTAAGAAGAGAAGGATCGATCAATGAAAAACCTGATATCCATTCGGGATTTAAATGCAGATGAAATTCTTCAACTATTAGCACTTGCAGAAAGTCTGGAGAAGAACCCTGCACAGATCAGCCTCACAAGAAGGGTGATGGCGGCAATCTTCTACGAAGCATCGACACGTACTCGGATGTCATTCGAATCTGCCATGAAGCGGCTTGGTGGTGAGGTGATTGGTATGGTGGGTACGAGTGGAACCTCAGTGGAAAAGGGGGAAACTCTGGCGGACACAACGCGCATTTTAGCCAGATATTCAGACATTATTGTTATTCGACACCCCCTCGAAGGGGCCGCAAAATACGTCTCTGAGCAGGTGAATATTCCAGTTGTAAACGCAGGTGATGGTGCAAACCAGCACCCCAGTCAATCGTTATTGGATCTTTACACAATCAAAAAAGCACAGGGGAAACTTGAGAATTTGAAGCTTGCTCTGATTGGCGATCTGAAATATGGTCGAACCGTCCACTCCCTGGCTTATGCTTTGGCGCCATTTGAACCAGAATTTTATTTTGTATCACCAAAGTCGTTAAGGATGCCATCTCACATTTTGAACGACCTGAGCAACATGAAAGTCAAATTCCAGGAAAAAGAGAAGTTGGGAAAAATTGTTAATGAAGTTGACATCATGTATGTTACCCGGATCCAACGGGAAAGATTTCCTGATCGTGAGGAATACGAGAAAGTGAAAAATGCCTACATAATTTCTGCTGATCTGCTTGAGAATGCCAAAGACAATATGAAAGTCATGCATCCATTACCGAGGGTGAATGAGATCACTACAGATGTGGACGATACAAAATATGCCTATTATTTTGATCAGGCAGAGAATGGTGTATATATGAGACAAGCTATTCTGGCAACACTATTGGGGGAGGCAAAATAATGAAAGAACTAAAAGTCGATCCGATTCGAAACGGTACAGTAATCGATCACATTCCTGCTGGCCGCGTACAGAGAGTCTTGGCCATTCTAAAACCGAGATCAAGTGACATTGTTATGATGGGCATGAATTTCTCAAGCCGCGCAATGAAAAAGAAAGATATTATTAAAATCGAAGGTCGGGAATTGACCCAAAACGAGGTAAATAGTATCGCCTTGATTGCCCCGGATGCGAAAGTGAGCATCATCAGAGAATTTAAGGTGGCTCAAAAAACAAAAGTTGAGATTCCTGAGCTGATCGAGGGTCTGGTGGCTTGCTCAAATCCAAAGTGCATCACAAACGCCGAACCTATGCAGACCAGATTCAAGCTTGTAAATATTGAGAAGCGCCAATTAGCGTGTCAATATTGTGAGCGTGTATTCATGGCTGATGAAATGGATCACATTTAATTAGAACAGGAGTAAATAATAAAGTGCCCAAAAAAATAGCGATAATATTAGGAAGTGATAGCGATCTGCCTGTTTTGGAGAAGGGCTTTAAGCTTACAGAGAAACTTGGGCTTGATTTTGAATTACGTATTCTCTCGGCTCACAGAACCCCTGAAGCAGTCACTGAGTACATAGCCAGTCTGGATGAACGAGGGATTGATGTGATCATTGCAGGAGCTGGTAAAGCCGCACATCTACCTGGTGTCATTGCTTCCCAAACAGTAAAACCTGTGATCGGTTTGCCTATTCGGGCCAGTTTGGATGGAGTCGATGCCCTGTATTCCATCGTCCAAATGCCGGGTGGTATTCCCGTGGCTACCGTTGGGATCAACGCCAGTGACAATGCTGTACTATTGGCAGCACAGATACTGGCTCTCAAATATCCAGAGATTACTAAAAATTTGGAAGCACATCGTGTTGAAATGCGTAATGTGGTGCTGGAAAAAGACCGGAAGATTCAGGAAAAGTATAACAAGTAATCATTTTCACATTGCGAATTGTGAAATACTGATAAAGGAATAAAGATATGTCTGATACCAATCTTACAGTAAAGTTTGATCGTGAAAATCCATATTACCATGGTTCTGTCCAAAAACTGTATTCAGTTATTGATGACCCAGGATCATTGATTAGTGAAACAAGTATGGGTGGTTCAGTATTTGATGTCGGGACAATCTTTACTATACAGGGCAGCGACACTGTAAGAGCAGGCTTTCGTCACTTGGTATACACATCGCTTATGGATGTGAATGAATGGGCCGATATAGAGCCCTATATCAAAGCGCATTGGGGTGAGGACTATCTCAAGAACGAGCCAATCATCAAGGAAACCCTGGAGAAAGTCAAATCAACAGGTCTCAAAACACACCATCAGGGGATGATTGGTCGCGATGACAAAAAATTGTATACAAGATCGTTTCCGCAGGAGCTTAGCAACCTGACATTGATCAAGAAATACAATATTTACAAACCAGAACCTTTGACATTCATGAAATCACATCTGTTTGATTATGAAAAGTATTACGGAAATGATCAATTTGTCATTCCCCTCGAACAGATAGTCCGGTTCGGAGTGACAAGCGGGTCCTCTATTTTGAGAAAGTATAAAGCCTTAAGTGATTCCGGTAAAAATGCATTTTTACGAGAATTGGGTGTCGCTGATGAACTTGTTCCGTGGCAGACTTTTAAAACTCCACTGATTGACTTGACCACAAAGTATGAGCCAGAAGACCGGAATATTTCCAGACAGGAAGCGCTATTGGTCTCAGGTATCGGTGGTAAAATGTTTTCGGAATCATTGGCACGAGCCATTTTGGCGTCTTTCATGGTTCATCGAATATTCAGCCGTATGGGATTAAATCTTTGGGATCTGAAGTGGGAGATTGCCAAGGATGGACAGGACCTTGTTTTTGTAGATACACTGGATACAGATTCAGTTCGGGCGACATTGACCTGTAAGGTTGAGGGTCACAACTATATTGTAAATTTCAACAAGCAGGCCATGCGGGACTATTATATTCTTGTTCATGACTCCTGGTATGAAGCAGTAAACAAAACCAAGAAAGAAGCTGCCCAAACAGGTGAAAATTTCACAGATATACTCAAACAGGGGCAGGAGAAAGGTTTATACCCGGAAACCCCTGTCGTGGATGATGCATTCATGAAAATTCAGGAAGAGAAAAATCATCTGATCAAAAAATTCATCACAGGAACAGGAAGCGGAGAGGGCTATAAGCAAGAAGTTGCTGATATTGCCAGACGTGAGGTTAACTACTTCCTGAACTCCAAAAACAGCGAGTTGTATAAAAAATTAAATGCAATTGACTAATAGCAAGATTAGACGCCGCACTTATTTCAGACAAATGAATGAATTGTTGATCTGAGAACTAAACATGAAGGGTGATAAATAAATATGTTAAAAGCAATCGTAACTGTCATGTTAAAAAAAGGAATTTTCGATCCCCAGGGCAGAGCAGTACAGAACGGGCTTAAGTCGATTGGATTTGAGGATATCAAAAGTGTCCGTGTTGGTAAACAGATAGAAATCGATCTGGAAACAGCTGACAAGACTGCTGCCGAAGAAAAAGTGCACGAAATGTGTGACAAGATGTTGGCCAATCCTGTGGTCGAATCCTATAGCTTTACCATCAAGGAAATATGATGAATTGGGGTGTACTTCTATTCCCGGGATCAAATTGTGCAGAGGATTGCTTTCATGTAATTGATAGTGTTCTTGGTGAACCGGTACGTTATTTATGGCATAAGGACACGGATCTAGGTCAATTGGATGCGATCATCCTGCCTGGTGGGTTTTCCTATGGTGATCATCTGCGACCTGGTGCTATTGCACATCTTTCACCGGCAATGACTGCTGTAAAGGCTTTTGCAGAGAAGGGTGGATTGGTCATCGGAATATGTAACGGATTCCAGATACTAACAGAAGCCCGTATGCTCCCCGGCAGTTTGTTACAGAACAAAGGACTTAAATTCCTATGTCAGGATCAGACGCTCAAGGTGGAAAATGCAAGTACGGCATTCACCAGTGAATATGAAACAGGTGACGTGATCATTTGTCCGATTGCTCATAATGAAGGCAACTATTATGCGAAGTCTGAAACAATAGCCGAGATGGAGAGAAACGGGCAGGTTCTCTTCCGGTATTGTGATCCGCAAGGCCTCGTAAATGATTCCACGAACCCCAATGGTTCAATAAACAGTATAGCTGGAATCATCAATCGCCAGGGGAACGTCGTAGGTATGATGCCCCACCCGGAGCGCTCTTCGGACAGTGTATTGGGATTGAGTGCAGGTAAAGGTGTATTTGTTTCGATGATTAAACACATTCAAACATTGAACAGCTAGGATTGATCAAGTGACCAAAAAGAAGGCTGACATGGAAGAAAATTTATGGCGTAAGGCAGGTCTGACTGACTCTGAGTATGAATTATTAACAAAACACATGGGACGCGCGCCAAATGTTGTTGAATTGGCCCTTTATGCTCAAATGTGGTCTGAACATTGTGGATATACCCACACGCGTCCACTCTTTAAACATTTTTTAACTACCGGTCCTCGTATTGTTCAGGGACCGGGAGAGAATGCAGGAATTGTAGATATTGATGATGACGAGGTTATCACTTTCAAATTGGAAAGTCATAATCATCCCTCAGCAATTGCACCCTTTCAAGGGGCAGCAACAGGAGTGGGTGGGATAATCAGGGATATATTAGCCATGGGTGCATATCCCATTGCATCGCTGAATTCATTGCATTTCGGACATCCTGGTGCCAAAGGTCATACCCGCTGGTTGATATCCGAAGTTATCCATGGTATTGGGGAATATGGTAATTGTGTCGGCGTTCCAACTGTTGGTGGAGAGGTTCGCTTTTCCAATGCCTATAAGGGGAATCCCTTGGTGAACGCCATGTGTGTTGGATTTATGAAAAAATCCGAAATCAAAAAAGCGATTGCAACTGGTGTGGGAAATAGTTTGATGATTGTTGGTAATCTAACTGGTCGGGATGGTATGGGAGGTGCAAGTTTCGCTTCCAAAGACCTGGAAGATGAGAACGATGAAGATCGTGGAGCTATTCAGGTCGGTGATCCCTTCATGGAGAAACTCCTTATCGAGGCCTGTCTTGAAGTGTTTGCAGAAGACTATGTTGTCGGTGTCCAGGATATGGGAGCTGCCGGCATTCTATCTTCCTCGGTGGAGACTGCCAGCAAGGCTGGAAATGGTGTTGAAATAGATGTTGCTCTGGTTCCTAAACGGGAAGAGAAAATGCGGCCTGAGGAGGTAATGATCTCTGAATCACAGGAACGTATGCTACTCATTGTCAAAAAGGGCATGGAAGAGAAGGTAAACAAGATCTTCCATAAATGGGATCTCCACGCGGTGGTAATCGGTCAGGTGACAGATGATGGATTCTATCGCGTCCTGGAAGATGGGAAGACAGTCGGTGAGGTGCCAGTCTGGTCTCTCATGGATGCACCAACGTATGTTCTGGAAGGCAAAGAACCAGCACACCTTGCAGAGACGCTCAAATTCAAAAATGAAGATGTGGAAATTCCAAAAGACCTGAATGATGTGCTGCTGAAGCTCTTGGCCTCACCGGATATTTGCAGCAAGACCTGGGTGTATCGACAGTATGATCACCGTGTCCAGATGAACACAGTTGTCAAACCTGGATCAGATGCGGCTATTGTCAGAATCAAGGGCAGAGATAAGGCTATTGGTATTACCATGGATTCAAATGGAAGGTACTGCTATTTGAACCCCAAACGCGGTGCCATGAGCATCGTTGCCGAATCGGCCAGAAATCAGGTAGTCTCAGGGGCCGAGCCCATCGCCATTACGGATGGTTTAAATTTTGGTAATCCTGAAAAACCTGATGTCTATTTTCAGCTAGAGCAAACAATCATTGGTTTAAGTGAAGCATGCCGCGCTCTGAATACTCCAGTTATAGGTGGAAATGCGAGTCTTTATAATCAGACTCCTGAATTTGGGTCCATCTATCCAACACCAATCATCGGAATGACTGGATTGGTGAAATCTCTGGCGCATGTAACCACGATGGAATTTAAAGCTGCAGGAGATTTTATTGTGCTCGTTGGTGAAACGAAAGATGAGTTGGGTGCTTCGGAATACCTCGATCGTATTCATGGTCTGGTTACTGGTGATGTACCCGAACTGGACCTGGAACTGGAAGCAGATACTCAAAAATATATTCTGGAGACCATTCGCAGCGGATGGATCAAGAGTGCCCATGATGTGGGAGATGGAGGATTGGCCGTATCGCTGGCCGAATCCTGCATTCAAGGCAAGCTGGGAGCGGTTGTCACCCTTGACACTGACCTGAGATCGGATTCGCTCCTTTTTGGAGAGAGTCAGACCCGATTTTTACTGTCTGTCGCCGAAGAGAATCTTGACCAGGTGATAAATGAGGCTGCCAGTCGAGGTATTGAAGCTGCCGTGATTGGACGTGCGACACAAGAGCCCATAATCACCATCCATAATAATGGACTTAAGCTCGTAGATGTCAGTCTCGATGACTGCTCCAATGCGTTCAACAATGCATTTGACTTGCTGATGAAAGCAGATGCATAGATATGTTTGATAAATTACATGAAGAATGTGGGGTCTTTGGTGTATTTAATACCAAATCTGATCTTACCTCCCAACTGATCTATTACGGTCTCTTCGCCCTGCAACATCGGGGACAGGAGAGTGCAGGTATCGCAGTCAGCGATGGAGAGCAGATCAATTACTATAAAGATGAGGGACTGGTTCAAGAGGTCTTTGATCCAAAACTGCTCAATTTTCTGAGTGGTGTTCATGGTATCGGACATGTCAGGTACAGCACAACTGGTGGAACCACCTATGAAAATGCTCAACCTGTGGTGATCGTCAGCTCAGTGGGTCAAATGGCTCTGGCACATAATGGAAATCTGGTTAACACAAAGATACTTATGAAGGAGCTGGAGGATCAGGGAGCAACTTTTCAATCCAGCACAGACTCAGAGACCATTTTAAAGCTGGTTGCGAAAAACACGATTGAAACAGGTGATGTGACAGAAGCCATTAAAAAGACCATGTCTGTGATCAAAGGTGGCTATTCGATTCTTATTCTCACCCCTGATAGACTATATGCTTTTCGTGATCCCATGGGACTCCGGCCTCTGATCATGGGGCGCCTGGATGATTCCTATGTATTTGCATCAGAAAGCTGCGCCATTGACTCCATAAAAGGCGATATCATTCGTGATGTCAGGCCTGGTGAGATTATTGTCGTGGATCGAAATGGGATCCATTCTGAGCATGTGGCAACAAACTCGACCCATCTTTGCTCCTTTGAGTTTGTGTACTTTGCAAGAACTGATTCCGTTATTGATGGTCTAAATGTCTATGAAGCCCGCGTAAATATGGGGAAGCGTTTATTTGCTGAAACAGGAAGACTGGCTGATATTGTGATCGACATTCCAGATTCAGGTACCTCTGCAGCATTGGGATATTCAGCGGCTTCTGGAATCCCTTTTAACAAAGGGTTTTACAGGAATGCCTACATTGGTCGTACCTTTATTAGTCCCAAACAGGATATGCGTGAAATAGGTGTTAATTTTAAGCTTTCACCCATTCGTCGCAATGTTGAGGGGCGAAGCGTGATCATGATCGATGATTCAATTGTTCGAGGTACAACCATCACCAGAATTGTCAAATCCCTGCGCAGGGCAGGGGCCAAAGAGGTGCATGTGATGATCACCAGCCCTCCTGTCAAATACAGTTGCTTTTATGGTATTGATACACCGGATCGAAAGCAGTTGATCGCTGCTCGAAAACCGGTTGAAGATATTGCCATCGAAATAGGCGCTGACAGTCTGTCCTATCTGTCACACGATGGACTCAATGCCAGCCTTGCAGACGCTGGTCTTGGAACATGTATGGCCTGTTTTGACGGGAATTATCCTGTTCCCATCGAGGAGGGTGTATGAGCATCGATTACAAATCGGCTGGTGTAAACATTGAAAAAGGTTATGAAGCCGTACAGAGAATTAAAAAGGATGTGGAATCGACCCACGGTCCTGAGGTATTGGGAGGACTTGGTGGATTTAGTGGACTCTTCGCTCCGGATATCTCAGGTATGTCCCAACCGGTTCTGGTATCAGGCACTGATGGCGTTGGCACAAAATTAAAATTGGCCTTTGCCCTCAATCGGCATGATTCTATCGGGATCGATTGTGTAGCCATGTGTGTCAATGACGTCGTTTGTACCGGAGCCCGACCACTCTTTTTTCTTGATTACATAGCGACAGGGGCTTTGGAGCCTGAACAGATCCAAGGAATTGTTTCCGGGATAGCTGAAGGCTGTCGTCAGAGCAATGTTGCTCTCATCGGTGGTGAAACCGCCGAAATGCCCGGTTTTTATCTAAAAGGCGAATATGATGTTGCAGGCTTCACTGTCGGTTTGGTTGATCGACCGAATCTGATTGACGGAACCGCTGTAAAAAGTGGGGATGCTATTATAGGACTTGCCTCGAGCGGTGTGCATTCGAATGGCTTTTCCCTGATCCGGAAATTGTTCCCAGAAGACAGGTGGAAGGAGAGATTTCAATCCTCTTCCCTGGGAGAGACCTTATTAACTCCCACAAGGATCTATGTAAAGCCCGTGCTCCATCTATTACAAAAGATTAAAGTCCATGGAATCGCCCACATTACCGGTGGTGGGTTTATCGAAAATATTCCACGGGCCTTTCAGGCGTCATTCAAGGCCACCATCAAAAAGGATTCCTGGCCGAAACATGAGATATTTAATCTGATCCAATCCACCTCTGGTTTAAATGATCAGGAGATGTTCAATACATTTAACATGGGAATTGGCATGGTTCTTATCGTGGCTGAGAACCAGGTTCAAAAGACAATCGATGTGATGAAGGCCATGAATTTAGAGGGCTATTTAATCGGGAGTGTGGATGTTAGAAGCGTTGATGAGGAATCTCTATGCTTCGTGTAGGTGTTCTGGTATCAGGTGGTGGAACCAACCTGCAAGCCATTATCAATGCAATTGACAATGGAGTTATACCAGAAGCTCAAATATCAGTCGTCATCGCAAATTCGGATATGGCATTTGCCCTTGAACGTGCGAAACAGGCAGGGATTCCAACAAAAGTAATTGTCCGGAAAAATTTCCCATCACCAGCAGAATTTGATATTGCCCTCGCGAATGAATTAAGATCCCATACAGTGGATTTGGTCCTTTTAGCCGGATTTATGGCAATTCTGGGTCCCGATTTTTTTACACATTTTGAAAACCGGGTGATGAATATTCATCCAGCCCTTATTCCCGCATTTTCCGGACCGGGTTACTATGGACTCAAAGTTCACAAAGCAATATTGGATTATGGGTGCAAGGTTACAGGAGCCAGTGTCCATTTTGTAACACCAGAAGTGGATGCCGGTCCAGTCATCATTCAAAAGAGTGTCCAGATTCATCAGGATGACACACCTGAGAGTTTGCAAAAAAGAGTAATGGAAGAGGCAGAATGGAAGATTTATCCTGAGGCTGTTCGCCTGTTTGCACTCGGGAAACTTCAGGTCGTCGGTCGCCAGGTTATAATAGATAAATAATATACAAATTTTGGGAGTGTTTAATGAAGCGGGCATTAATCAGTGTTTCTGACAAGAGTGGAATTTTGGAACTTGCACAGATTCTCCATGGCGAGGGAATAGAGATTATCTCGACGGGTGGAACTGCCAAGCTGCTGAAAGACAATAACATACCGGTAATTGGTATAGGTGATATCACCGGTTTTCCTGAATGTTTAGGGGGCAGGGTAAAGACCCTGCAACCCAAAATACATGGTGGTATCCTGGCGAATCGCAATATTAAGGATCACCTTACCGAGGCAGATGAATTGGGCATTCCTCTCATAGATCTGGTAGTGGTGAATCTATACCCCTTTAAAGAGACCATTATGAAGCCTGGTGTCACCATGGCTGAAGCCACTGAAAAAATTGATATTGGTGGGGTGACACTTATCCGGGCAGCAGGTAAGAATTCTGATTCAGTCCTCCTATTGACCGATCCGTCAGATTATCCCGCCTTCATCGAATTATACCAGTCAAATCAGATTGATGATCCCTTTCGCAAGAAAATGGCTTTGAAAGGCTTCAGGCATACAGCCCAGTATGATACCTTGATCAGTCACTATCTTGCTAAGGAATTGGGGGACAATGAGTTACCGGATCAATTAAGCTTAAGTTATGAAAAACAGCAGAGTTTACGCTATGGGGAGAATCCCCATCAAAAAGCAGCCTTTTACAGGGAGATCTCCCATTTGGACGGTCGTCTGAGTGGTGCTGAACAACTTCATGGCAAGGAGCTATCCTATAACAATATTGGTGATGCATCTGCTGCCATAGAAATGATCAGGGAATTTGACGAACCGACGGTGGTTGCTTTAAAACATGCCAATCCCTGCGGTGTCGGGACTGGAGGGAGCCTGCGGGAAGCATATGATCGAGCATATAAAGCTGATCCCATGTCAATTTTCGGCGGTATCGTTGTATTAAATGGCGAGGTGGATGCTCAAACTGCAGAGGCAATGGATAAAATCTTTCTTGAGATCATCATTGCCCCTTCCTTCAGTGCAGAGGCGCTTGTCATCTTAAAGAAGAAAAAAAATCTAAGGCTGCTGCGAATTCGCGATATTAAAAACCCCGCATCTCAGGAACCATATTTTCATAAAAAGGTTGATGGTGGTCTACTGATACAGGAGGCAGACCTGCTCAAAATCGATGAGGAGAGCTTCAAGGTGGTGACTGATAGGGAACCATCAGTTAGTGAATGGACTGACCTTAAACTGGCTTGGAGGGTTGTAAAACACGCCAAATCGAATGCAATTGTGGTTGTGAAGGATGGTGCCACCCAGGGAGTCGGGGCTGGACAGACAAGTCGAATATGGGCTGTTGACAATGCTCTGGATAGAAGTAAGTCATCGACAGAGGGTTCGGTCCTTGCCTCAGATGCATATTTCCCCTTTTCAGATTCTGTAGAGAAGGCGCATACCGCTGGTGTGAGAGCAATCATACAACCCGGTGGCTCTGTTAGAGACCAGGATTCTATTGATCTTTGTAATGAGCACGGAATTGCCATGGTATTTACGGGAATACGCCATTTCAAGCATTAAGATATCACTCCATTTGTAAAGTGGGCGACAGAATTATTTGGTTTTATCATTGAATTCTACTGTTTAGAATTGATATTGTTAAGAGTGCCTAATGGCATATGACGACCTACAAAAGTTTGAAGGAGAATATCTGTGAAAAAGTTACTCGTTTTGATAGCTGTATCAATGTTTGTGCTGGTGAGTTGTTCACACAAAGAAGCTTGCAAAGCAGATAAATCTGCCTGTGAGTCAAAAGAAACTCATGATTGCACCGAGGCTTGTGATCATTCAGCCGACGCAATGGCCAAAGACCACAAATGTACCGAAGCATGTTCAGCCGAGTGTAAAGCCGCTCATATGGCAAAGATGGGTGCAGACCATGTTTGTACTGCCGAATGCAGTGCTGAGTGCAAGGCAAAACAAGCTGAGTGCAAAACCGCTCATATGGCAAAGATGGGTGCAGACCATGTATGTACAGCCGAATGTCGTGCTGAGTGCAAGACAAAACATGCTGAGTACAAAGCCGTTCATATGTCAAAAATGGGTGCAGACCATGTGTGTACTGCTGAATGTAGTGCCGACTGTAAGGCAAAGCATGCTGAGGGTGAAGCTACCGAGGCCACAGAAAGTGAAGACGTCAAAGAGTAATTACCACTACCTATGTAAAATTCTTGAAAAGGGAGGGAAAATTATCCTCCCTTTTTTTATGCGGTCGGAGACAGAATACCACGGGTTTACCCGTGGATGAATGAGCCTCCGGAGGTACATTAAATGCTGAATGAAGACAAGGATAACAGCACACAGTTCCTATCGATTGGAATATCATGTAGTATGGG
>JAIPJF010000032.1 GCA_021734325.1 Fidelibacterota bacterium
GGTACGCTACTATGGATGGTCGATTCTACCGTCCATCATCCTGTTGACTGTAATATCGATGCTCTGGTCTTCACCGAGAGAACCCTGGCCAACGGCAAAGCCCTTGCCATCAGCATGAAGCTTTGTGATGGAGGCGATATGCTTGTACCAGTGTGGGATTTTGCTCTGAGAAATTGAATCATTCAGCAAGCATAATTGAAATATGTCACCATTTATAGTACCGATTTTTGAGCTTGAATTTACCGCTGTACTAATGCCTGATTCCGGGAGCTCACATTGGATAGCCAGAATCAGGTAATTCCTATTCATCATTAGGGTCTCCCCTGATACTAAAACCTTCCCTATTCCATACCTTTTGGCTGCTTAATCACCTTAAAGGAGGTATCCAATGTTAGTAGCAGTCATCATGGCCTTTGTCGTTCTTTCCTTTACAGGAGTTGCCGTACTGGAAGTAGGCTATTCCAGTAAAAGCACTTCACTGGAAACAGTTGAAAACATTGTCCTACAGTATGAAGTTGAGTCATCGATCAATGAGGCGTTGTGGAAGATAAACATTGGAGAGGATTCACTTGTCAATTTTGATCAGGATGGGATTATCTGCTCATGGGACCCAGAAACGCAAATTCTGACAGTCAACGTTGACAATGGTGATGTAGCCACTGAGGTCGAATTAGATCTATCCGAGGATACCCACTTCCAACGTGGTTTTGCTTCCAATAATACAATCATGACCAATAACTTTAATACGGGTATCGAAGAAGAAAATCAGCTCAGACGATTTAATTTTCTCCCCGCAGTGGATCTTGAGTATTTTTACGATCATAAAGTCAAGGTACACAATGGTAACGATGCATCCTGGAAGGATGATTATCTGGAAGATGAAGGTATTCACATTTTTACTGGCAACAATCTGATGATCGATAGTGTATCACTCGAGAATAGCACGCTTGTATTTACTGGCAAAGGGATCACTTTTACAGGCACTAACACGATCAAAGCACCCCTGCCAGTCGATTCTGAGGATGCGCTTCCTGCTCTCGTCTTTTTGGATCCCGATGAGGATTTCACACTATCTTCCGGCGATCATATCGAGGGGGCTATCTATTGTGCTGGTCAGCTCAACATCGAGAATCCTACACTGACCGGTCCGATCATTTCAAAGTTTATCTCTCTAAATGATGATATCGATCTCCTGGATGATGAGTTCAGCGAATATTATCGATGGACAGCCGGTTTTGGTTCCAAAGATGACTATGATTGGCCCAAGCAAATTAATCGCTGGAATACAAAATCCTGGGTCAGGAAACTGAACGTGTAGATCTACCCCGCTTTACCTCTCTCTTTTAAATGAGAAGCCCCACCCCTGATATTCTCAGGAGTGGGGCTTCTTCATTCTATGTGATTTGAATTATTCCATTACAAAATCATAGTCTGACAAATGATCCCCAGCAGCAAGGGAGATTGCTGAATAACTCGTATCAGCCATAAGCTCAAAACCATCTGCCTCCAGTGTATACGCGCCCTCCAGAAGTATCAACTGATACAAGCCTGATTCGCTGCTCAATGTTGAGACAGTATCGCCATTTGAAATAGCTTGAATAACGATATCTTCCATCCCGGCACCAGTGGTATCATAAACTGCTCCAGCAATAGTACCGGAGAGAACGCTTTTGAACACCCTGAATGTCGGCTGCAGGCTGTACTTATCCTGAACGGGGTGTTTATTAATAGATCTGGCGGCATCAAAATCCAGGTAGATTTCAATTATTTCATCAGGATTTATGAAAAAGCCCAAATTTAGTTTTACACCTGATTCACTTCCACTTGGTACCTTCAATGAATAGGAAGTCCCATCGACAACAATGGCTGAGCTATCTCCCAGCATGAGCCGTAACTGCGAGTACTGACCTACCTCCAGATCTTCTTCTATAAGTGCAGCCATTTCCCCATTCACCAGATCAAGAAAATCGATGGTAGTATCCAGCTCACTTAAAACAATCCACGTTGCAGATGAATCTGCTGAACTGTCAGCAACTGCCTTGTGTACACTTACTTCAGTGATGTTCAGGTATATATGTTGAACATTCCCCTCAAAAGGCGCATCGAATGCCTGAATTAGCAAGGAACCTGTTGCAGTATCCGTATTCTCAGAGTTTTCACATTTATTCAGAGCTAGTACCAGCACAAATCCCAAGATCATGAAGCCAAAATAATTTTTCATCATTTCCCCTATCCTTTCCAATAATAAGTTATGAAAAGCTATTCTTTTGCTAGACAGTCGCAATGATCTGTGACACATTACATAAATCACAACAGTTGCTTGTGATACATATTACACGATTCGTTTGGTTAATTCCTAAAAACCGCTTGTTCCAGCCTGATTTTTCCGAGGATCAGCTTGACAAACCATTGTAATCTGTCAGATCATACCTTCCTCAGATTGGATTTGTATAGAAAAATTCTTATGAAGGCATGAGGGTTTTCTTGACCCCGGGAGCTCATCCATAACCCGTTTATGTGACCAAAGCCACCAAGGCTGATAAGAAGGATATCCCCCCATCATCCGTCTGATGGGGGGATTTGTGTGGAGGATGTTTTACTTATTCGTATCGTATTGATTTTATGGGATTGGCAATCGCCGCCGTATAGGATTGCCAGGCCACTGTCATCAACGCTATCAGTAGTGCCAATCCGGCTGAGCCTGCATAAATCATAATACCAACATCAATTCGGTAGGCAAAGTTCTCCAGCCAGCGCTGCATGGCATAGTTGGCAACTGGAACTGCTATCAGCACGGCAACCAGCATCAACTTCATTGTATCAAGGGAGAGCAGCACCAGAATACTCGGGATTGATGCACCCAGGACCTTGCGAATACCGATCTCTTTGGTCCTTTTTTCAGCTGTATATGATGCCAGACCGAGGAGACCTATTGTTGCAATAAAGATGGCCAGCATAGCAAATAGGCTAATGATAGCAGCAGATTGTTTCTCAGATTTGAATAATTCTGCGTAATAGTCATCGAAGTGGTCATATTCCAGGGCTTGCTCATTCGCATGCTCTTTCCAGATCTCTTCAATATGAGCCAGGGTTCCAGACAGTTGATCAGGGTCCACTCTTACAGCAACAAACTTACCCCAGTTGGGTCTATTTCTTACTGTCCCATCACCAAGGAGGAACATGCACATAGGTCGTATCTCAACCTGGGGAGCCTGATACTGATAGTCTTCCACAATTCCAATTACACGAAAGGGAGTTCGTCCTTGTCCGAAGAAAGTGATCAAATCCTTTCCCACTGGATCCTTAATACCGAATAGTTTGACTGCCGCTTCGTTTAATATGACAGCAATTGTGTCAGTACCCCAATCGCGAGAGAAAAATCGACCTTCCTTCATTTTTATTTCATAAGCATTCG
The DNA here is from genome assembly GCA_021734325.1 of Fidelibacterota bacterium. GTDB lineage: Bacteria > Fidelibacterota > UBA8477 > UBA8477 > JABMPR01 > JABMPR01. The sequence continues at coordinate 3,416 of JAIPJF010000032.1, forward strand.
CATAATCATGATCTACCCAGAAGGAGTTCAGGAGTCGCATTTGCTCTCCTTCATCAGTGAGCATGCCAAAGACACTGGAATTGAGGCCATCCACATTCCCGGGAATAGCTGTACTGTTGGATGCGTACAGAACACCTGGATCGTCGCGCAATGAGGTTTTAAAGCCCTGAATCGTCCGTCCGATGTCATCGGTTTTTTTAATGATCAGAAGATCATTCGGATTCAAGCCGAGATCCTTTGTCTGCATGTAATCGAGTTGGTTTGTCACGATTACAGTGCCAATCAAGAGTGTTATGGATACAGCAAACTGAAAGACAACCAGGCTATTGCGGAGCCAGCTCCCACCTTTTCCTACTGATCTATTTCCTTTCAATACCTTGAGGGGATTGAATGAGGAAAGTAAAAATGCCGGGTAACTACCTGCCAATAATCCGACAGGAATCACCCAGAGGTAGATCAGCGGAATATCTGCAAGACTCATGCTAAGGGGTGTTTCTATCAGATTAGAGAACCAGGGTATGATGAGTTGCACGATTGCAATTGCCAGACTAAAGGAGATGAAGGTAACAAAAATAGATTCTGCCAGAAACTGGACAATGATCTGGCTGCGCTTTGAGCCCAAAGTTTTTCGTATGCCGATCTCTCTGGCTCTGCTCATTGACCGGGCCGTGGAAAGATTCATATAGTTGATACATGCAAGGAGGAGAATAAATATGGCGATATATGCAAAAATGGTAACAGTTCTGCCATCGCCACCTACTTCAATCTCACGATCATAATGTGAATATAAATGAATATCCAGCATTGGATCCAGAAGCAAATTATAGGCATCACCCCGCTCTTCAAACTCATTAAAACTCACTCCCAGGAAACGTTCGATCTGTGGGCCAACATATTTCAATACCAGATCGGGAAATTTCGCCCGTAATTCACGATAATCAGCTCCTTCAGCAAGCAGCAGATAAGTATAGAAATTATTGTTCACCCAAATGGTACTCCTGGAGTCACCATAGGTTGACATGGCACCCAGAAAATCAAAATGCCAGTGTGAGTTTGGCGGCATTTCCTGAACTACACCGGTAACCTTGAAATCGACTCGATTATCCGAATTGAGTACTTTACCAAGTGGATCTTCATCACCAAAATATTTTTGGGCCATTTTTTCCGTTATGACAACAGAGAAGGGTTCTCGAAGCGCGGTCCGTGGATCACCTAAAACCATGGTAAGCTTGAAAACATCAAAAATCGATGAATCGGCCTGCCACCAATGTTCCTCAGAAAATACTTTGTCCTGATAGCGAAGCACAGGGAAACCAGTGTTGCGAATTCGAACATAGTCAATTACCTCGGGGAAATCTTCTTTCAAGGTGGGACCGGCTATGGCTGAGGATAAGCCCATGGTGAACTCATTATCGCCCATCTTGCCCTGCAGTCCGAGTCGATATATCTGTTCAGCTTTTGGATGGAATTCATCGTAGCTATTTTCATAGCGCACATACATGAGAATCAGAACACAGGTTGTAACACCAATCGCAAGACCTGCGATATTAATAAACGCATATAGTCGCTGTTTGATAAGTGAGCGAAAGGCGACTTTTATATAACTTAACCACATAATCAGGGCTCCAGTTTTAATTCAAGGTTTCTGTTAATCCACTGCTTAGACATGAAAATTGCCATTGAGTGTTTCGTCAGCGATCTTGCCATCAAACAGGTTTACAGTTCTATTTCCATAGGCAGCATATGCTGGTGAATGGGTAACCATCACAATGGTGGTTCCCTGCTGATTAAGATCTTTTAAAAGATTCATCACCTCATCACCATGGTGGGAATCCAGATTTCCAGTTGGTTCATCAGCCAAGACAATCTTGGGATCAGTAATCAGGGCCCGCGAGACGGCCACCCTCTGTTGTTGCCCCCCTGACAATTGCTGGGGAAAATGAGAATGGCGGTGACCAACACCCATCTTTTCCAACATTTTCATGACCCGTTCTTTGCGTTCTGAAGCTGGGACACCCTGGTAGATCAAAGGTAATTCGACATTTTCGAACACACTTAGCTCTTCGATTAGGTTAAAACTTTGAAATACAAAACCGATATTCGCTTTGCGAAAATCTGCTCTCTCTCGTTCATTATATCCACTTACTTCTGAATCAAGAAAATGGTATTTACCTGAACTTGGATTATCAAGCAGGCCCAGAACATTCATCAGGGTAGATTTGCCACATCCTGAAGGTCCCATGATTGAAACGAATTCACCTTGTTCAATATTTAGATCAATCTGGTTTAGGGCTGTTGTCTCAACATCCTCCGTTCTGAAAACTTTTGATAGTGCCTCTGTCTTTATCATTATCATCTCTCCCTATTTTAATTCAAGTTTTATCTTTATTTTGAAAACTCTAACTGTTCGTAGTCACCATATTGACTATAGCTGCTGGTTATCACTTTATCGCCAGGCACAAGCCCCTCAACAATTTCATAGTAATCCTGATTTTGCCGACCGAGTTTTATGTTCTGTTTTCTGGCAGTTACGCCATCTTCATCCAGGAGATAGACCCACTGTCCTCCTGTATCCTGGTAAAAGGCTCCTCTTGCCAGGAGGGTGGCATTGGTGGAATTTCCTAGATTAAGACGGAATCGGATAGTCTGGCCGCGACGGATATCTGTCGGCTTGTCTTCACCAAAGCCCATTTCAATACGAAATTGACCATTCACGACTTCAGGATATATCTTGGTTAACGTCACACTGTATTCATCATTCCCGATCATAAATTTTCCCTCCTGCTCATCATTTACTCGGGTAATGAAGTGCTCATCGACTGGGGCTTCGATTTTAAATCCATCCAGGATATCGATTTGCCCAAGTCGTTCTCCCCGAACCTTGGCTTCCCCGATCTCAGCATTTAAACTGGTCAGCTGACCGGACACAGGGGCCTTTAAAACCAGATTATCGAGATTCTTCTTCACGATCTCCATGTTGCCTTCCATTCGTATCAGGCCGTTTTCCAGTTGATCCACCTGGATTTCGCGATAGATTGAATCTTGCTCGAATGATTTCAATGTGAGAATCCGCTTCTTTACCAAGAACTGATAGTCATCGTAACTCTTCTCGTATTCTTCAGCAGAGATCATCTCTTTATTTGCCAACTGGGTATTTCTTTCATATACTCTTTTTGCTTGTTGAATCTGATAATCCAGATCCAGTAGCTGTGATTGAATGGTTAGTTTGTTTTGCTGCATGGCCAGTTTGGTGTTCCGGAGATTATTGCTTTGCTGAAAGAGTTCTGCCTCACGATACATGATATCCAGGAGTAAATTAGTATTGACCAGACTAATGATCTTGTCCCCCTTTTTCACAAAAGTCCCGGCTTCAATGTAGCGGTTCTCAACAACGCCCCCTTCAATGGCATCCAGATAATAGGTGCGAATTGGGACAACGGATCCATTCAAGGGGATGTACTCCTGAAATTCACCTTCCTTCACAGTTGTAATCTGTGTTCTTTCATCACTTATTTTGAGAGATTTGCTACTCCGTGAACTGAGAGCAAAGGCGACACTGATAAAAATCAGAATAGTGAGGAGGAATACCCATGATTTGTACTTTTGCCATTTTGTTTTCTCAATTATTCGGTCCATAATTACCCCAAACTGTGCTTGTCATAATCCAAAGCTGGCTTGAATTCCAAGTCCAGATCGAGTTTAGATTACGAGTGGTTTCGTGTGTCATAAGACAACTAATGACAATGCCTATGCCAACAATTCTTTAAGTTCGCTTATAATATTGTTATTATTGAATATATAACTCATGACAAATGATCTTAAGCAGATATTGTGAGTCAAATTCCAAATCAGAAGGATATGGAAGTATATCAGTTTCATATGGTTCATGTATCACAGCTCAGTTTGAATAATCAGGTTCGATTCATGAATATGCTTGGTGAAAAGTTACGTTTTTTAAGATTCAGCAGACAACCTTGTCAACGATGGTTCACACTAATATCTCTTCTTATGTTGATACAGGAGAGTTCTTGGTCTATTTTCTAGATACTAATTTGTTTGAGAAAAATTGAGATATGAATTATAAAGGAATTTTCAGTCATGCAGGAATCAAGTGACACCCCAGAAAAGGTAATGCTAAAAGAGGCAGATGGACAGGATATCATCCATACCTTGCGAACGGCTCAGCAACACCAGGTGACGTTAAGTCTGGTAGCGGATCAGAAGGCCAATATCATCATTGGTTTCGCTCTGATATTCTTTTCAGTCATTCAATCTCAAATGTTTTCCAATGAATTTAGCAACAAGATCTACTTTTGGCCCTTAAGTGCACTTTCTCTTACTGTCTTCACTTCATTCTTTATGGCAATACTGGTTGTTTTACCACGATTTAAAAGCTCTGGTCTGGAAAAGCCAAAGGACATGCCAAATCCACTTTTCTTCGGCTTTTTTGCATCCTTCTCTGAGCGGGAGTACACGGACTATATGATTAAAACCTTAGATGGAAATGCTGCGGCCAGGGAAATGCTGATCAAGGACCTCTATCAGATCGGAGTCGTACTGAAAAAGAAATACCAGCTGTTGCGGGTCAGCTACATGCTGCTTGCAGTGGGGGCACTGCTCTCTGTCGTTGTCCTTGCCATAAAGCTGCTCTTTCTTTAGGCGGTTTCAGACGGCTCGGATGATTAATTATATATGAAAGAGTTATAGATATCCAAGTTTCTCGATACTATGGAAGAGTTCCTCTACCAGAACCTCTGGTGGTGTTTCCCCTGAATCGATGATAATCTCAGGATTTTCCGGGGCCTCATACGGATCCGAGATACCTGTGAATTCCTTGATCACACCTCGTCTCGCCAGTTTATAAAGACCTTTTGCATCCCGTTCTTCACAAATCTCGAGTGACGTATTAACGTATATTTCAATATACCCCCCCACTTTTGAGATGAGCTCACGGTTTGCACGACGATCAGCCTTATAGGGAGCAATTGGCGCGCAAATAGCTATCCCTCCGTTTTTTGTTATTTCGCTGGCAACAAATCCAATTCGCTGAACATTTAACGACCGATGTTCTCTTGAAAAGCCCAGTTCGCTTGAAAGGTGGGTACGCACAATATCGCCATCGAGAAGGGTTACTGGACGAGTACCTTTTTCCAGCAATTTCACCAGAAGTCCATTGGCAATTGTGGATTTTCCAGAGCCGGAAAGACCTGTAAAAAAGAGTGTAAATCCACGCTTAATCAGAGGAGGTCTGGAATTTTCCAATTCTGCAGCAACCTCTTTATATGAGAACCACTCCGGTATGCTTTGCCCCTTGTCCAAGAGGTCCCTTAATTGTGTACCAGATAAGGTCTTGAACTCAAGCCCCTCAGGAACTGCATCAATCGTCTCATATCGATCCTCAGAGGGCAGGTAGACCATAAATTTGAAAGGTACCATCTCAATTCCGATCTCCTCCTGATATTCCCGGAGCAACTCCTGGGCATCATAGGGCCCATAAAAAGAAACTCCATTATTGTTCGTTCCAGGTTCTGCATGATTACGACCAACAATCAAGTGGGTGCAGCCATAATTCTTTCGAATCAAGGCATGCCAGAGTGCCTCCCTGGGTCCCGCCATACGCATTGCCAGTGGCAGGAGACTCATAAATGCTGTGTCCCTCGGATACTTCTCCATCACTTTTTTGTAACAGCGAACGCGGGTATAATGATCGACATCCCCAGGTTTTGTCATGCCGACAACAGGATGTAGCAAGAGTTTCATATCGTCGTTCTTAATACTTACCAGGGTCATATTTACATGGGCTTTGTGAAGCGGATTCCTCGTTTGAAAAGCGACTATTTTTTTCCAGCCTTTTTGATTAAATATCAATTTCAATTCTGCGGGAGTATGTCTGTGATCCCGATAATCGTAATGATGCGGGAGAATGATACCCTCCAGGTTTCCACCAAGATAAATGGGGTTACTCTTATGCTTTAAATAGTGCACTCCTGGATGAACTTCGTCTGTGGTCGCATACACGGCTTCAGCTTCCCTGTTAAAATCAGGTGAGTAGATGTCTGATACAGTCATCACTGCGAGGGCGAATCCTTCATGGTCTCTCAGAGTGATCTTCTCTCCCCTTTGAAGTCCCCCGGCAAATGCTTCACTGACATCCAGATTAACTGGTATTGGCCATAACGAACCGTCAAAAAGTCTCATCCTATCCAGAACCGAAAGATAGTCTTTCTCTCCAAGGAATCCGGTGAGGGGAGCAAACGATCCATTAAGCAGCAATTCCAGATCACAGATTTGGCGTTCAGTCAGTTGCCATGATGTGTAATTGAAGGCTTCGTGTTTCAGGGCAATCGGGTCCCTGGACATTAAATCACCAGTGTTATCCATCTGCATCAATCTCCTGTTTTGATCCGCTCAGATCGTCAGTTATGGACTGCGCTGAATGTTCACATTCTGGAATAAAATCCATTTGTGCGTTTTGGCCACAATCACTTTGCTTCAGAAACCAGCTTCATATCCCTATAATTGGATCGAATCTAACTGAAATACAATTCGAGACAAGTTGATGACGATTTTCATCAACTTTCATGGATAGCAGTGTGCTGAAGCGTGCAATTCTTTGCAACTGTGGTATAAAATCCGTTTCTGTCCAGTGTGAAAGAAAAATCTTGCAATGCGCGTTTTGCGCGTTATTATAGATATGTGACGAATTTAGTAATGATGAAATTGAAGAGGGAGAACACTCACAATGAAAATAAATGCGCTAACACTTAAATTGGGTTTCAATGCACTTGGATTCCAGACAGCCTGGTGGCTGAGCGTGCTGGGCCTCGTCATGGATGCCCCCCTGGTAGGTCCATTAGCCATGACGCTCTATCTGGCCATTGACCATTTTTCCTTTACAAAAAGGCAGGCCGAATTACTGCTGATCTTTACCGCCATGCTCCTGGGCACCGTTGTCGATAGCCTGTTTGCCCTGACTGGCCTTATCAGCTACTCTGGGGTCTATCCCCTATTCCCTCATTTGGCACCCCTCTGGATTACAGCCATGTGGGGCGGGTTCGCTGCCACACTGAATCACTCTCTGGCCTGGCTCCGTGGACGGCCACTTCTGGGATTTATCATGGGGGCAGTTTTTGGACCTCTTTCCTATATGGCTGGAGAAAAATTTGATGCCCTTCAATTTAACCTGGGCCTTGCTCCAACTGTTTTCATACTCGGGGCATTCTGGGGAATAGCAATCCCCCTTCTGACCCATTTCTACACAGTCCTTGAAAGGAGATATGATTCATGACACTACCCAAATTTATTGCCTTTAGCCTACTGATCATCAGTTTTCAATACGGCTTTGCGACGCCATCTGTTCTCACCCAGAATCTATACTCTGAGGAAGCCTGGGAAGCGGTGAGCGTCGCTGAGGACGGCATCATTATCGAGGAGAAGATCATTCCCGGCATCTCTGTTAAGGCCGTGAGGGTGAGCAAAATCATGGCCATCGATCCCCACATACTGGCAGAAGTCGTCGAAGATGTAACAAACTATAAATCCTTTCTCACGAGTGCTCCGGGTATGGTATGCGATCTCCTGGAAGTAAATGATGATGGCCTCATTGCTTATCAGTATGTTGACGTCCCCTTGATCTCAGATCGTGTATATGGATTTAAAATGTACCGCCCGGATTCTGCCGGCACACGGGTCGATTGGCAGCTTTTGCCAAAGGATGAACTGGGTGATTTTCAAATTAATGACCGTTCTGCAGTTTATATTGATTATGGCGTGGGGTCCTGGTCCATGAAAGCACTGGATGATGGCACCTATGAAGTATCCTACCGATTGATCATGGATCCAGGTGGCTGGATTCCAGATAGAATGAGTGACTACTTTAACAAGGTCTCAATTACAGGTATCTTTCGAGATGCCATCATTGAAACACAAAGACGCAGTTTGACAGAGAGGGGATAAAATGGATCTCGTACAAATATTTTTAAAGGGCGGGTTGGCAATTCTCGTATACGTGAGTCTTATCTGGATACTCAGTCTCCTTAAAAAAGACGCCGGGATCATGGATATTTTCTGGGGACTTGGGTTCCTGCTTGTGGGCTTTATTTATCTGTCAGCCGATTATAGCTCAGCGCTTCAACCCAGACTATTGTACCTGTTTGTTGTCCTCTGGGGACTCAGATTGTCCCTCCATATCGGAATGAGAAATCTGGCCAGAACCGAGGATGGAAATTTTCCGGCTGAAGACGCCCGCTACGCCAACTGGAGATCTCAATATGGATCGGATTGGTGGTGGGTGAGTTATCTTCGTGTCTTTATGCTTCAAGGTGTCGTCATGTGGATTATTTCTATTCCTTTGCTTTTTGGCTTGCAGGATAAGTCTTCCCTTCATGTTATCGACTTCCTGGGGATCTTGCTTTTCGCAACGGGGTTTCTATTTGAGAGTATTGGGGATTGGCAGCTTCGCTCATTCAAGAAGAACAAGGGCAATAAGGGGAAAGTCCTCGCTTCTGGTTTATGGAAGTTTACCCGCCATCCCAATTATTTCGGCGAAGCCCTCTTGTGGTGGGGACTGGGATTAATCGCTGTTGAAACAGGGACTTTCTGGATCATGATCAGCCCGGTTATAATGACCTGGCTGCTCATCAAGGTCTCTGGCGTAAAGATGTTGGATGAACTCCTGGAGAAGACCAAGCCTGATTATGCGGCTTATATCCGGAATACCAACGCATTTTTTCCCGGGAGAAGCAAATGAGATCTTCCGCTAAATTCCTCACCTTTATACTTATCTTAATTGGAGTCTTTAATATGATTACAGCCGCAGATAAAGCATCTGAGCAAAAACTAGTCGACACTGTTGACATCCCAAGGTTTATGGGTGACTGGTATGTGATTGCCAACATACCCACCATTTTTGAGAAAGGAGCTGTCAACGCAATTGAAAACTATACCTGGAATGAGGAGAAAGGCATCGTTGACGTTACCTTTACCTATCGGGCGGACAGTCTTCAGGGAAAATTGAAACGAATGACCCAACGGGGTTTCATCTATGATACCGCTTCCAATGCTGAATGGCGGGTACAACCAATCTGGCCCCTCAGGTTGGGGTATTTGATCATTGATCTGGCAGAAGACTACAGCTACACAGTGATTGGTGTACCGAATCGAAAATACTTATGGATAATGGCCAGAGAATCAACTCTTTCCGAAGACATTTATACAGCTATTTTAGATCGTATTGCTACCCAGGGTTATGATGTTGGATTAATTCAAAAAGTTCCTCAGATTTGGGACTAGTGGAATGATTATCACAGGCATTTTTCAGGAGGTCATATGAGCGAGGGTGTTTATACGCAGGTAAGATATCTTGATGGTCATCGTTTTCGGGCAGCATTTATCGCTGGCACCCAGGCCATTATCAATGATCGTGGCTATCTGAATAAGATCAACGTGTTTCCCGTTCCTGACGGAGATACGGGAACAAACCTCGCTTCCACAGTCCAGGCGATTGCTGCAGAGATACCCCAGGATCCCTCGCTGGGAGTGGTTGTTTCAAGTGCTGCCGACGCCGCCCTCATGGGGAGTCGGGGTAATTCGGGGATCATCTTTGCACAATTTCTCTATGGGCTTTCAAGGACATTAAAAACCCACAAAACTGCTTCAACTCAAAAATTTGCGGCAGCCATCAAGGACAGCGTCAACCACGTTTACGCCTCATTGATCAATCCGGTTGAGGGCACCATTCTCACTGTCATGCGAGCCTGGTCAGAAGCCTTCGAAAAAGTGAGTGAAATTTCTGACGATTTTCAGGTCAATCTGCATAAGGCCTATGAAGCTGCAGAAATTGCCTTAAAGAACACCCCGAAGCAACTTGAGGTGCTTGCAAAAGCCGGCGTGGTGGATGCCGGGGCAAAGGGTTTTGTGGACTTGCTTAAGGGCATTGCTGACTTTATTCGCGCCGGCAATCTGAAGGATATACAAAGTTTTGAAAAGCCACCAGAAGAGTCTGAGATTCATGAATTCAGCTCAGATGACGAGATACCTTACCGCTACTGCACTGAGGCACTACTGACCAACAGCAAGATTGATTTTGTTGAAGTCAAGAGACAGGCCGAAGCCTATGGTGATTCCATTGTGGTAGCTGGTTCCCCGCAAAAATTAAGACTTCATGTACACACCAACGAGCCTGCAAAATTGTTTGACTGGCTAAGGGATGAGGGCGAATTGGCCAGCATGAAAGCAGAGGATATGGTGCGACAGTTTGAGGTCAGCCATCATCGAAAATATGAGATCGCTCTGGTAACAGATTCAGCCTGCGATCTACCTCAGAAAATTATTGAAGATTATCAGATCAATGTAATTCCCTTTACAGTCAATTTTGGTGAAAATAGTTATTTGGATAAAATCACCATCACTCCGGAGAAATTCTATGATATGCTCGAGAATGCTCCGATCCACCCGTCTACCGCCCAACCCAGTCCTGCCAGCGTGAGCAACTTGCTTGCTTTCTTAAAAACCCATTATGATTCGGTGATGAGTGTACATATTTCCAGTCAGCTAAGTGGTGTTCACAACTTGGCTCTCCAGGCGGTTGAGACCCATGAGGGAGATGATATTCACGTCATCGACTCCAAACACCTTTCTGTCTCCCAGGGTCTTATTGTCTATCGATTGGCGCAAGACATAGCCTCTGGGGTATCAATTGAGAAGCTTGTTGAGCTGGCAGACTCCTATGTGAAGAAAACCCGGGTTTTTGTGGATGTTGCCACCTTGAAATACATGGTCCGTGGCGGCAGGGTCAGCCCCTTGAAGGGGGTAGTTGGAAAGTTGCTCAATTTGAAACCGATCATTTCTTTGGATGAGGATGGCAAGGGTGTGGCCTTTGGCAAATCATTCAGTCGCCGTGGGAACATGGAAAAGATCAGGCAACTGGTCGTTGATTACGCAGCAGATTCACCAGTCTGGGAATACGCTATCGTTCATGCGAGGGCATTAGAAAGAGCCCGGCAATATGCAAGCGAGCTTGAAACACTTCTGGGGAAAGCCCCTGCCTATATTCAGGAAATTTCACCTGTAGTTGGTGCACACAATGGAATTGGCGTTGTTGGTATAGGGATCATGCAAAAATAATTGTGGGACGAATATGCTTGGTACCCAAAATTTGAACTTATGAAGAACATTAATAAAAAGGAACGTGAATAAAATGCTTGAAATAATATTAGCTGGACTTGGATTCTTTGGAATGGCGATGGGGGTTGAGAGTGTCCTCGCCGTTGGACAAAAGGCACCTGATTTTACCCTTGTCGATCAGGACGGTAAGGATCATACCCTTTCTGATTACGTAGGTCAACAGGTTGTGGTGTATTTTTACCCAAAGGATGATACACCTGGCTGTACCAAGGAAGCCTGTTCCATTCGGGATGATTACACCAAGTTTGAAAAAGACAGTATCCAGGTTTTTGGGATCAGCTATGATGATGTAAAAAGCCACAAGGCCTTTGCAGAGAAATACAATCTCCCATTCACCTTGCTCAGTGATTCAGATAAATCAGTTTCGAAAGCTTACGGGGCCAGTGGGATATTTCTCCCCTCACGGAAAACATTCCTGATCGATAAAGCTGGGATTCTGCGAAAAATCTACAATAATGTCGATGTCACCAGCCATGGTGAGGAAATCTTGAACGATTTCAAATCATTTTAGCGATAGACTGCTCCCATACTCCATCAGAGCTGTGTGAGAATGGGAAGTTGAGCAGACTGTACCCTCAGCTCGATTGATCTGCCCGCTGCCACCACCTAAGGGTGGCAGCAACACCGACAAAAGATACCAGTATTACTGAAAGATAGCTGCCCGATCCAAGCGGTTCTGCCAGTGGTCCACTCATCTCCGTAAGTATGGCCGGGACAGACCAGGGGATCCACTCTCCCCATCCCATCACTGCCAGGATCTGAGCCAGAGCCAATGTGAAGAAGGCCCACCCCATTGCAGGCAAATAACCCCTGCCATAGCTGGCAAAAAACGCCACCCAGGATTGCAGGAATGCTGTCAGCATGGAGGCGATCATGAGTGTCTTGAAAGCCTTAAGTGCAATTTCCAGAGACCATCCAGGTAGTTCCACCAACCAGCCCACGAACAGACCAAAGAAATAGATATAGAGGGCGATCGCGAAGGTCCAGCTGAAGATCAGGACGAATTTGGCCCAGACGATGGTCGTTCGTGCAACAGGCAGAGCCAAGAGCTCTTTATTGGTACGATTGGAGAATTCTCTTCCAAATACCCAAGCAGTGAAAATGGCATACAGTATATGTCCTGCCACGGAGGTGCCCATGGCCAGCATGCCAAGCATGCTTGGCCAGTCCGCAGTACCTGCTGTGAGCTGGGCTTTCATGCTGATGATCCCCATCTCCTTTGCCGCCACGGGATCTTTCAGGATCACCATGAAAAGACCGGATACCAGGGGTAAAATTGAGAAACCGATCAGGATCAGAACCCACAGCTTCGATCGACGGGCTTTGAGTATCTCTGCCCACATGGCTGCCTTGAAACCATTCATACCTGACCTCCAGTCAATCGCAGGAAATGATCTTCCAGATCCTCATGTTCCAGGACAAGTTTTGAAGGTGGATGTCCTGATTCGACCAGGAGTTGGGCGATCATCTGTGGTGATGCGATGGCCGAAGCGTCCACGATTTTGAGCTCGCCATCTACTTGCCTTATCTGGTGACCAGCACTTTCCAGAAGGCGCATAACCTGTTCCGGATGCTCCACCTTTATGGCAAGTCTTTGTGAGCGTAAATTTTCCAGTCCTTCGGCATCATACTCCTCGATGAGATGACCATTGTGAATAATGCCAATGCGATCAGCCAGGCGGTCTACCTCTGAGAGGATGTGACTGGACATGAGGACTGTTATCCCCTGCTCATGTGTCAGTGCTTTCAATAACGCTCTGATTTCAACTACGCCTGCAGGATCCAGTCCGTTGCCTGGCTCGTCTAACAAAAGGAGCTCCGGTTTGTGTATGAGTGCCCTGGCCAGTCCCAGGCGTTGCAGATTGCCTGTGGATAAATGACCTGCTTTGCGTTCGGAATATCTCTCCAGTTTGAGTTCAGAGATAATGACATCCACCCTCTCTTCATCCTCAATAGCATGCATGCGTCGAGCGATTTCAAGATTCTCCCTGACTGTGAGTTCAGGATAGGCAGCAGGGGTCTCAACCATATAGCCGACTCGAGACCAGGGGCCCTTGCCATTTGGGCCGATGGGGTGACCCAACACTTCTATCTTTCCATGTTCTGGTTTAATCATACCAAGGATTGCCCTGATTGTTGTGGTTTTTCCTGCTCCATTCAGGCCCAGGAAACCATAGATTTCACCTGTATGGACATGGAGATCAAGGGAGTCCACGGCAATCACGCCTGGATATGATTTGGTCAGGTCCTGGATATGAATAGCATAATCATGACTCATTGGGTGATCCTTTTTCTGTAAGACCTGTTGCTATCCATTGAAAGAGTTGATCCATGACTGCTGTGTAGACCTCACCGCCGATCTCTTCTTCATGGACAGCAGTCATCACCATGGCCCGCATTATTCCTGCTAAGATCGGTGGTGAAATATCTATTTCCGCTCCCTTTTTCTTGAGGCTTTGAATGATGGTCTTGGATAAGCCAATATCATGAGATAGATACTCTTCCAGTCGTGCCTTATCGATTCCTCGGGCCAGCAGCGGCATCTCGTTCAATGCCCGGAGTCGCTGGATGAGTGAATTATTGATGATGAATGTGAGACTGTAATCAAGCACTGCCTTAAAGGCTGTCTCGGCCTGATCCTGTTCCTCAAGAATGCGATCAATGTCCTGACTGATCTGTGATTGCTCTCTATCAAAAATTTCCATACACAGGTCTTCTTTGGATTGGAAAAAGTGATAAAAAGTTCCCTTGGCGATCCCAGCTGCCTGGGCAAGTTCTGCAACGCTGGTTTTTCGTAGGCCAAAGCGTTGAAATTTGTGTGACCCGGCTTCAATCAGCTTGTCTTTAATCAGCTTGCGATCATTGTCAGAAAAGATTTTCGGCATAACTTCATTCTATTTAATATTATATGACCATTTCTGCTATTTGGTCATATAATAAACACCAGCATTCACAATGCAAATGTTTTCCTCTTCAAAGACTAACTCGAAATTAAATAATTCCGGCTACTATTTACCTTTTATATGACTAGTCGGTCAATATATTACCGACCGGTCAGTTTGATAATGAGAGGTGGAAGCAGATGCAGTCTGAAAAAAAAGAAGCGCGAAGAGAGCAGAAGAGAAGGGACATCCTTCAACGGGCTGAGCAGATATTTGCCCGACAAGGGTTTCACAGCACCACCATGGAAGCCGTTGCAGAAGAGTGCGGGTGGAGCAAAGGTGCCCTCTATCTGCATTTCGAAAGCAAGGAGGACCTTTTCTTCTCAATAATAATTGAGAAAGTCGATCAATTAGGGCGGACACTGGAAGACGCCCTGGAACAGGCAGAAGATATTGAACAGGGCATTGCTGCTCTGATCCAGACCCAGTTCGACTTCTTTGTTTCCAATAATGACTTTTTTCAACTGGTCGTTTCCGAGCAGGGGAAAATTCTGCATACTTCAGATACAGGGATGCGTGAATCCCTGATTCAGAAACAACATCAACATCTGGAAATGATTAGTCTGGCTTTAAGCAAACATTTTCCAGAAGGTAGTCCCATTCAGGCTCTGACCCTGTCGAGAAGCATTCTTGGCTCGATTAATATTCACACCCTCAGCTGGCTACTCGCTCCGCTTACAATTGATCTGGAACAAATAAAAAATGAACTAACAGAGCTCTATCTGTATGGAGTCAAGCGTCATGTATAAACGTATATTTATATTATTCCTTTTACCCTGGCTCATCCTTGCTCAAAATGTGCAAAGACTGTCCATGGAGCAGAGTATCCAGATGGCCCTGGATCGCAATCCCAACATCAAGATCGCTGAAGAAAAGGTAAATGATGCCCAGCAAAGTGTGTATCAAGCCATTGGCTCAGCGCTTCCATCAGTGAGCCTCCAGGGAAGCCAGATTCTTGATGAAATCGTGCGACCCATTGATAACTTTTTTTATGTTCCCGGTGTGGTACCTGACCCGTTGAATCCCATCACCTTTCTCATGTCAAACCCCACCCTTGAGATGGATTTCACCAATGACTATCAAATGGATCTGCAAGTGAGTCAGCCCCTCTTTACCGGCGGGAAGATTGTTCTGGGAACACTTATGGCCCGGAAAGGTTTGAATTTGATCCAATCTCAGTATAAGCAGGAAAAAAACAGTCTCTCCTTTAATGTGATTCAAGCCTATTTGGGAATGTTGGTGACCAGAGAGTTTCTGGCTGTTGCTGAAGAGGGTTACAATACGGCCCAGGAATTCTATGAAATCTCTAAGCTGCTCTACCAACAGGGCATGATCTCGAAGCTTGACCTGCTCCAGGCAGAAGTTCAGGCTGCCAACCTACTCCCCCAGAAAACCCAGGCTGAAAATGGGGTCACCATGGCTGCCGCCAGTATCAGAATGATGCTGGGAATCGATTCACATACTGAAATAATTCTGACAGATGTCATGAGCTATAATCCCGGTGAGTATGACCTTGATAATCTGAAGGCAAAGGCCCTCATGAATCGTTCAGAGTTGCAGCAGATGGAGATCACCAGATCTTTGAGTTCCCTCGGTGTGAACATGGCGCGAACAGATTTTCTGCCCATGGTAGCATTGTCCTGGTCCTATTCAAAATTTGGTGATAATCTGGATCAGATGGCCGATTGGGAAAAAAGCAATATGCTCGCAGTGGGATTGAGCTACAATCTCTTCAATGGGGGTGTCCGTTACTCGAAAGTCCGCCAGGCAAAAATTGCCCAACGCCAGGTAGAATATGGCTATGATGCACTGAAGGATGCCATTCTTCTCGATGTTGAACAAGCATACCTGCGTCTCATGGAAGCTGAAAAGAATATTCTTTCCCAGCAAAAAACTGTGGGTCAGGCCGAAGAAGCAGCCCGTCTGGCAAAAATTCAGTATCGCGAAGGCACGATCACAAATCTCCAAGCAAACCAGGTCCAGATCAATATGACTGCGGCCAAAGCAAATTATTTACAGGCGCTATTCAACTATACACTCGCAGAGGCCAGCATTAGAAAAGCCGTCGGCGATTCCCTCTATCAGTAAGGAATGATCACAAATGAAAATATTGAAATATTCACTAGTTTTTACTCTGCTTGTGGTAACTCTCTTCACCTGCAGTAAGGATGATAAAGGCACAGACTCCCAGACCTATGTACGACGTGCGGTCCCTGTTAAAGTCGAAGTGGCAAAACCACAAACCTTTGTCAGCACTTTGGCCTATAATGGATCTCTGACTGCCATTCAAACCGCCCGTATCATTCCTGAAATTCCCGGCAGAATAGAAGACTTGAAAGTCGAGATCGGTGATTATGTCAGCCCGGGGCAAACCCTGGTACAGATGGATGTGAGCACCCTCCAGCTTCAGAAAAAGCAAGCCGGGGCGGGTGTTGCCGTTGCTCGCGCAAACCTGTTGGATGCTGAGAAAAACTGGGAACGGGTCGCTACCCTGCGTACTGAAAATGCAGTCTCCCAGCAACAATTTGAAAAAATGAAATTAGGCCTCGATGCTGCGCAGGCACAGCTGAATCAGGCCAGCGCAGGCTATGATCTGATCAAAATGCAAGTGGACAAGGCGACCCTTAAAGCACCCTTTGCAGGCGTGATCACACAGAAAGGGTTTCAAGCCGGTGATCTTTTCAGTCCCGCTGCCATGATGCCGGTTTACACCCTGCAAAATGTTTCGCGCATCAAGGTTGAACTCCAGATCACCTCCAACGAAATCACGAAGATCAAAAAAGGACAGCGAGCCAGCTTGAAAGTTGACTATCTCAGAGAAGCAGTGGAAGGAATTGTCACACAAGTTGGTGTGGCAGCTGATCCCATGTCAAAGACATTCTTTGTCGAGTGTCAATTCGATAACAGTAATGGTCTGCTTAGAGCCGGAACTTTTGGAAATGTAGAGATTGCTATTGAAGTTATTAAAGACGTGATTGTCATTCCAAGGAGATCATTGATCGATAAATCACACATCTTTGTCGTCCAGGGAGACTACGCCTATGAGCGCAGTATAGAGATTGCACAGGAAAGCCTGAGCGAGCTCGTGGTTAAAAATGGTCTGCTTGAAAACGAACTTTATGTCATCAGCGGTGCATATGTCCTGACGGACAGCAGCCTGGTTGAAATTTCTGAATAAGGATTTCCCATGAAACTTGTAGACCTATCTGTAGATCGCAAGATCACCGTCACTATGATCACCCTCATTATGATTCTGGGTGGGTTGATTGCTTTCACCAAACTGGGACTGGATATGCTTCCAGATGTGGAATTTCCCATGGTGTCTGTGGTAACCGTATATAGTGGCGCAAGCCCTGATGATATCGAATCCATTGTTACCAAACCCCTTGAGCAGGCCATCGCATCCGTTACGGGGGTGAAGAATGTGGTGTCGTCCACGGTGGAGGGCATGTCACTGATCACAGTCGAGTTTTCCAGTGGAACAAACCTGGATTTTGCAGCCCAGGATCTTCGAGATCAGCTGGCCATGTATGCTGATTTTCTCCCTGACGGAATCCAGACCCCTCTGGTCATGAAGTTTGATATGTCCGCCATCCCTTTACTTTTTTATGGCATCACCAGCGAGACCCGTAAACTGAATGAGCTGGCTCAATATATGGACGAAACCGTGGGATATCGATTGGAACGAATTGAAGGTGTCGCCTCCGTCATCGTCCAATCACCTGAAGTACGGGAAATTCAAGTTGAAATTGACCAGAATGCCCTGGAAACATCTGGCATCACTCTGGATCAGGTGGTAATGATGATCGGAGCGGAAAACCTAAACATGCCTGCCGGCCGCATTGTTGAAGACCATAAAGATTACCTCATACGCAGTCGGGCGGAGTTCGTATCCCTTGCTGAGCTTGAAGAGCTGGTAATTGGTATTTCCCCAACAGGCAATCCCATCAAACTGCGACAAGTGGGCCGGGTGATAGACACCATCTCGGAATTAAGAACAGAGATGCGCGTCCAGAACAAACCCGGTGTCATGATGATTGTCACCAAACAGTCTGGTGCTAACACGGTCCAGGTAGCCGACGCCGTGAAGAAGGAGCTGAAAGCCCTGGATGAAATTCTACCGGAAGATATCGGCATGCATATCGGCATGGATATGTCAGCCAGTGTCAAGCTCACCGTTAACAGTACGGGACAAACGGCCTTGATCGGTGGAATCCTGGCTATGTTGATGATCTATTTCTTCCTGAGGAATATCCGACCGACGCTGGCAGTTGGAATCGCAATTCCAGTTTCCATCGTGGTAACCTTTATCCCCCTGTTCGCTGTCGGTTACACCTTAAACTTACTCACCCTGGGTGGGCTTGCTCTGGGAATTGGAATGCTGGTAGATAATGCGATTGTGGTTATCGAGAATGTCTTTCGACATCTGGAGGAAGGGATGAGCCGCAAGGAAGCAGCCCGTCTGGGTGCATCTGAGGTGGGTATGGCTATCACCGCTTCGACCTTGACCACACTGGCTGTTTTCCTGCCGATGGCCATGGGTACAGGTACTGCCGGCCAATTGGTTCGAGGTCTGGCACTTTCGATTTCCTTCTCGCTGCTGGCATCATTGTTTGTTTCCCTGACCATGGTACCCATGCTGGCTTCAGTCTTTTTCAAACCGCGTAGCAAAGTCGATTACACATTGCGCGCGGACACATCCTGGATTGTACGATTAAGAAGCACCTATGTGAGGGCACTGACAATTGTCATGCAGCACCGTTGGAAAACCTTGATCTTCGCTTCTGCCCTGTTTTTCATCTCCCTTGGGCTGGTAATTTCACCTCTGGTTGGCACGGAATACATGCCTGAGATGGACCAGGCCATGTTGATGATGAAAATAAAATTGCCTGTGGGCTCCGCCCTTGAAGAAACAGACAAAGCTGTCAGACAGGTGGAGGACATCTGTTTGAACGAACCAGCGGCAAGCACGGTCATTGTGTCAAACGGTGTCAATGAGGAGGATCGTGGACAGAGTGGTGACATGTCCAATTCCGGTTCCCATGAGGGTATGGTCATGGTTTCCATGAAACCCAAATCAGAACGCAGCATGACGACCACACAAATTGGTGAAAAGATCAGGGCTGAGATTCCTGCCATGCGTGATGTGACTATTGAGAATATCGATTTTGGCGCCGCTATGGGAGGAGGTGGTGCCGATGTGGAGATTAAAATTTTTGGTAAGGATTTTATGATCCTTGAAGAAATCAGTCAGGAAGTCGCCAGAGCCATCTCTGTGGTGGAGGGAGTCAAGGACATCAAAACTTCCACAGACGAGGCAAAACCTGAATATCATATCACCCTGAATCGGGAACAGATCAATCGTATGGGTCTCGTCTCAGGTCAGGTTGCCAATACCATCAAAACCGCAACTCTGGGACAGGTGGCGACCCGTTTCCGCTTTGCCGGAGAAGAGACCAATGTACGCATCAAATTTCGTGCGGACCAGCGTAATTCCATCCGCGATATCGAAATGATCAAGCTGACCACACCCATGAAAAGCCAGGTGCCACTCGCTCAGATTGCTTCGATCACCCGAGATGAGGGTCCGGTAAAGATCATGCGGGAAAACCAGAGTCGGGTGGTCAAGGTGACTGCCAGTATCCTGGATCGTGATCTGGGATCGGTTATGAAAGAAGTCATTTCCGTTCTGGAACCCATTCAGGCCACAGTACCAGATGGATATTTTGTGGAATACGGCGGTCAGTATGAACAGATGATCGATACCTTCATAACCCTGGGGCAAGCGCTTGCCCTGGCCATTTTGCTGGTATTCATGGTCATGGCCTCCCAGTTTGAATCACTGATCCATCCTTTTGTGATCATGGCGACCATACCGCTGGCCCTTATCGGCGTAGTCTTTGCCTTTCTGATCTCCGGTGTGACCATCAGTCTGACCAGTTTTATCGGATTTATCTTACTGAGCGGGATCGTGGTGAATAATGGGATTGTTCTGGTGGATTATATCAATCAGTTACGCAGGAAGGGAACGGAAGTTGGTACTGCCATTCTTGAGGCTGGTTCCACTCGTCTGCGACCCGTTCTGATCACAGCTCTCACCACCATTTTTGGCATGTTGCCCATGGCACTTTCCACGTCAGAGGGGGCAGAGATGCGAGCACCTATGGCCATCACGGTTATCGGTGGTTTGACAGCAGCTACTTTTCTAACTCTGTTCATTATCCCATCCATTTATAGTCTTGTGGCCGATGCAGGGATTCGACGTGCTGAAAAACACAGAGCTAAAAACAAATAAAGCAGGGGATTAGCACATGGGAAGATTAAGCTCGATGATATCAAGTCTACTCTTTGCCTCTCAAGTTTTTGCAGGCACCTATTTTGATTCTGAGCCAATTGTCAGGGTTCGAATTATCAACACTTTGGATACCCTGAGATTGACGCTTAACGATGACTGGTATCTTATTGGCGATGATCTGGATTCAATTCTGAAGGGAGAAGACTTTTCTTTTCAAATTCTTGTAAATGATTCCAATCTGAAGATCCTGGATTCTACTTCTCTGGAAATATGTACAACACCCAGCCTGAGATTAGCCCCCCTCCGCGATAAAGCCACACTCGGAATAGCCTCTGTACCCTATGGCATCGGCTGGTGGTGGGGTGGTGTGGAAGATCGTGTGTATGAAGGCGAATTGCACGTTTATTTGGATTCAGGAAACAAAATGAATGTCACGGTCCACCTTCCCCTGGAAAGCTATTTAAAGGGGGTTGTGCCTTATGAAATTGGACCCGATTCACCAGCTGAGGCTCTCAAGGCCCAAGCCGTGGCTGCCAGGTCTGAAGCCATGATCGCATTAAACTCCAAACTGTATAGCGGGAATAACTATGATCTCACCTCAGATGTCGAATGTCAGGTGTTTAGTGGAAATCACAGAAGGAGTCCTGCCTCTGACCAGGCAGTTGAAACAACACGTGGAATTATCATTAGTGAAAACGGACAAGCTATTAATGCGTATTACGCATCCAATTGCGGAGGGCATGCTGAACTGATCGAAAATGTCTGGCCGGTGAGATTTAAACCTGAGAGCTATACCGTCGCTTTTCCTGATAAGGGTACACGAAAAGGACCTAATCTTTCCAGAAATTGGCAAGCCAAACGCTGGATCAAATCATCACCTGAGGTCTATTGTAACCCCGAATATGAGTCCAGTCTGCCATCATGGAGTCAACGGAATTTTCGCTGGTCCAGAGAATTCTCAACAGCGGAAATAACGGACATGATCACCAAAGATACCGAGTTGGGAAATCTTAAAAGGATAAAAGTATTAAAGAGAGGAATTTCCGGAAGGATCTATCGAATCCGATTTATTTTTGAAAATGGATCCTTTGAAAAACAGGGTGAGCTGACCATTCGCCAGCTTTTTGAACCCTCGCTAAGATCTGCCTGCTTCTACATAAAGAAAACAAGGCAGGGGTTCACCCTCTTTGGTGCCGGCTGGGGCCACGGCGTTGGCATGTGTCAGTCCGGAGCCATTGCCCAGGCTTCTCGGGGAATAAGTTTTGATCGCATCCTGAAACACTACTACCCGAAAAGCAGTTTATTGAATATCTATGGATCGAAGAAAATCGATCCATAGATATTCATGCGAATCGAAAATTCTTTTATCC
Source organism: Fidelibacterota bacterium (assembly GCA_021734325.1). GTDB lineage: Bacteria > Fidelibacterota > UBA8477 > UBA8477 > JABMPR01 > JABMPR01. Next base: position 25,207 of record JAIPJF010000032.1, read on the forward strand.
CTTACAGGGTTCTCAAGTATTCCAGAATTGCCCGGGCATCGGCTTCTGTCACATCCTGAAAGGTCATGGGCACATAATATTGAGCCAGCATTTTTTGTATCTCCGGATGTTTCTTGACCATTTCATCTGGATTCAGGATCATGTTCAGAATGAAGGCTGGGCTCCGGCGATCAACAACTCCACGCAGAGGAGGGCCCACCAGTCGCTCATCAATTTTATGACAGGCGATGCATTTTTCTGTGAATACTGCCTGACCCCTTTCAGCCTGCCTGGCATCTGCCGGACCAAGTGAAAAGGAAGTGATGGGGCCAATGCCGTGCTCCAGTTGTGTTTTACTGATACCACGGGCAGTCATTTCACTAACAGCCGGTTTTCCGGAATCCGTCTTATCTCCCCCACCACAACTGATCAGAATGAACGTTGAAATGATGGCAATACTCCATTTTTCGATCATGAGCTTTTCACTCCTGTATATTGATTACATGTATTATGACTATATTTATCATCTTGCACGCAAACTGATTGCTGGCGAAGTCATCAGCAATGACCTTTTTGCGAACATCAATTATTTTCACTGATATTTTTTTGACCGGGTAACGAGGAATATTGATCATGCGTGGATCATTCATTCGCCACCAATAGTGCCACATAAATATTGGCGATCCAGCTATTTATCAATCAATATGCTTGATAATAGTATTCAGTTTCATAAATTCCCAGCCAGGATTATCCAAAGCAATATGAAATTACCAATAGACTCGCCTCGTGTCGCAAAATGGTTTGTCATACCGATCCTGATTCATCTCATCATCGCTTGTTCAAAAGTTGAAGTTGATTCTTACCCGTCACTCTATTTTGTGGTGATTGACTCGCTTATTGGTGAACAGCAAACATTTAGCGAACAAAATATCATCCTTCACCCCCCGGTGGGTTTGTTGAAGATAAGTGGTGAAGATTTTAGCGCCCTCCAGGCAACGGTTCAATCAGATACAAGTTTGTATCTTCCAACGGAGCCCCTCTTTGCCGGAGGAACACCCTATGGTCTCTATATGGTTGTTTCACAAGTTTCCACTGGTCCTGATAACTTGGCTGTCTTTAATGATCGCTACGCCGAGTACCTGGATAATAAGTTCCCTGATTGCGAAATAAATCGAACTCAATATTCTTTAAACGATTTCCCTACCATTCAATACATAATCACAAGTCGCACCAGCGTTTTAATAAAACTGTATTGCATGAATGGTAATCGATGTACACAGGTTGATTATTTTTTAAATCGTGAACAATACACTGACATCGCTCACATTCTGGAATCATCCATTGGTAGTATAAACCGCAATAACAAGGAGGAAACGAGATGAAAAAGGTGGTAATTTTAATCGTGGTTGCTGCTTTTCTGCTCATGAGCTGTTCAACGCATGTCCATACGATAGGCAAGGGGCCTCAGACAGGAAAAACAGAGACTGCAAAACAGTGGTACATTCTGTTCGGATTGGTACCGCTGACAGATGTGGATACGGCTGCCATGGCTGGAGGAGCAGCAGATTATGAGATCATGACACAGCAAGCACCAATTGATATCGTCATCAGTATGGTTCTAGGTCTAACAACAATAAGTTCACGATCTGTTACGGTCAAGACCTAAGCAGTCTTCCCGAAATAAGGTGTGAAGCGTAACATCTTTTATGCTTCACACCGGCTTGGATTTTTGCCACTCCCTTGCTCATAACTTAGACGAGGGGAGTCCTTTAAGGGCTCGACACCCCCCCTTTTTCCAGATCATCCACTAATCATTCTGTCATTATTTTCATACATTCTGCCAGCTTATTCTGCCCCACAGGCAGCCACGGCGAGGCGACGTTTACCACCAGTCTAAACTATTATTTCCCTTCTGCATATATCATAAGTCATTAATTATACAGCATCTATAATCATGGACAA